>NZ_BAAJNQ010000003.1:0-665233 GCF_054558365.1 Rhizobium sp. No.120 | reverse complement strand
GGCAAGTACTTTCAGCGTCGCCTTTGCTCGATACGCAGGCATGCCGCCTGCACGATATGCCCGCGGGGACGTGCGAAGCGATTGAGGACGTGAAGCCGAATTTATACCGGCCGCCGCCTGCCGCGCGCAGCCAGCGCTTCGACATTGCCGATCATGAAATCTGCGCGCACGACGCGGCGCAGCGTCTCCGGTTCGATCAGGTTGATGAAGCGGACATGGACACGGTTGTCGATGCGGCTGACCTCGGCGCAGGCGATGCGGTAGGCGAGACCGAGAATGTTCAGATAGTAGTGGGTCGGCAGGCCGACCGTCGTGGCGACGGTGAAGCTCGCGCCGCCGCGCGAAATATCGGTAATTTCGGCGCTGCGCACCGAAATGCCTGTCAGGCAGGGACGGACAGCTACGAGCCGCGCCGGCCGCTGGACGTAGAACCGTTCCCAGCTACGCTCATAGACTTCGGATTTGACTTTCGCCAGATGGGTTGCGCGAAGCATTGTCATTCCCTGTTGAAGAACAGACCGAATTCATCTCGGTTACACCATGAACCTTGCACGGAGATTTTGCGGAAGCGTCAATTGCATTGGTAGAATTTTAACGGGTTCGTCTTTTGTGCCGATTTGGACGCATCTTGACAGCCGCATCGGCTTCGATCATACGAACGAGCGGTTCGAGGCGCCTGCCGCTCGCGGATGAAAATCCAAGGTGAAGTCCTCTCTGTTTTAGGTCACAGCCATTCAGGGCATGCTGACTGGCGGTAATGCGAGCCCCGTTTCACGGTCGTAAGTGCGTGCCTTAGCAAAGGCTGATCCTATGACGACGTATCCGTCTATAGATGAATTGAAGGCTCAGGCCCGGCGTCTGCGTCAGGCCATGGCCGAGCGCGGCAACGAGATGAGCCACAGCACCGCACTGGAGCTGATCGCCAAGCAGCATGGGCTGCGCGATTGGAACACGCTGTCGGCGCTTGCCCCAAAACCCAACGATGGCCCGGACGCGCCATTTGATGTCGGCTCCGCCGTGCGCGGACGCTATCTGAACAAGCCTTTCACGGGCAAGGTTCTGGCGATGTCGGCGAAGTCTGGCGGGCTCTACAGGATAACGATCCATTTCGACGAACCGGTCGATGTGGTGGAGTTCGAGAGCTTCTCGGCGTTTCGCCAGCGCATCAATGCCCAGGTCGATGCTGACGGCATTTCGCCGCGCAGAACATCGAACGGTCTGCCGCATCTGGTTCTCGATATCTGACTTCATTCGTCATTATCAGACCGCTATCTTCGCCGCCTGCGAGCGATTCCGTCCGGATGCCACCATGACACACACACTCGAAAACAACATGTTCCTCACCGGCTGGTTGCCTGGCGTCTTTGCCAGGACGGCCGCGCCGATTATCATCATCACCACGGTCAGCGGCCTCTTCGCCGTCGTCGACGCCTATTTTCTCGGCGTCTATGTCGGCGCCGACGCGCTGTCCGCCGTCAGCCTCATCTTTCCCGCGCTCATGCTGCTGATTGCGCTGCAGACGCTGGTTTCCAATGGTATGGCGAGCATTCTCGCCCGTCGCCTCGGGGGCGGAAATCGCGATGGGGCAAAGTCGGTATTCGCCGGCGCCCATACGCTGGCACTTGCCGTCGTGGTCGCGATCAATCTCATCTACTGGCTCGCAGGCCGGCAATTCATTGCCGTGGCCGCGGCAGGAAATGTCGATGTCGCCCGCAACGCCGAGGCCTTCATGGGCGTCATGGTCGCCTTCGCGCCGATCAGCTTCTTCCTGTCACTGCATCTCGATGGGCTGCGCTGCGAAGGAAAGCTCGGCTTCATGACACTGGTGACGCTTGCCTCGACACTGCTGAACATCCTGGCGAACTGGTTGCTGATGGCCGTCCTTCATTGGGGCGTGGTCGGCTCCGCCGGCGGCTCGATCCTGGCGCAATTCATTTGCCTTACCATCGTCGTCATCTATCGCTTGCGTCGGCCGAACGGGCTCCGGGTCGACATGGCGCTGCATGTTCGTGAGTGGCGCGGCATCTTTGCCTTCGGCGCGCCGATGAGCCTCGGCTTCATCGGCATTTCGCTAAGCTCGACGGCGATCCTCTTCAACGTCTCGATCTGGCATCAGGGGGATTATGTCGCGACCGTCGGCGCCTACGGCATCGTCACCCGCGTCATGACCTTCGCCTATCTGCCGCTGCTGGGCTTGAGCATCGCGCTGCAGACCATATCGGGCCACAACCACGGCGCAGCGCTTCCGGCGCGCGTCGGTCATAGCGTCCTGATCGCCCTGATCTCGGCTCTGGTCTATTGCGCGGCGGTTGAACTCGTCGTCGAACTGTTGGCGCGGCATCTGGGCTCGATCTTCGTGGCCGACCCCCTGATCGTCGCGGAAGTAGGCCGCATCCTGCCCTGGACGATCGGCGCCTATTTCCTCTTCGGCCAGGCGATCATCCTGTCGTCCTATTTCCAGTCGATCGGCGATGCGAAACGCGGCGCGATCTTCGGCCTGTCACGGTCCTACATCTTCACCCTGCCGCTGACATTCCTCCTGCCGCTCGTCTTTGGCGAACGCGGGATCTGGATGACGCCGATCTTTGCAGAAATGGGGATGATCTTGCTGACCTGGCTGGTACTGTCACGCAATGCCAGGGATCGGAAATGGCGCTACGGCTTGTTGCCGGCATGAAATGAAAGGCCGCGCTTTCAGGCGCGGCCTTTTTTGTAGCGAGCCTATATCAGGCGCCATTCAGGATTTGAGCAGCCACTCGTGCTCGACGGCATTGTGGAATTTCCAGATGCGCTTCGGGCCGGCCATAACGTTGAGATAGTAGAGATCGTAGCCGTGGCACGCGGCGCAAGGGTGATAACCCTTCGGCACCAGCGTCACGTCACCATCTTCCAGCACCATGACTTCATCGAGCGACCGGTCGTCCGTATAGACGCGCTGGAAGCCGAACCCCTGCGGCGGGTTGAGGCGGTGATAATAGGTCTCCTCCAGGAAGCTCTCGTTCGGGAGATTGTCCTGATCGTGCTTGTGGGGAGGATAGGACGAGGTGTGTCCGCCGGGTGTGATCACTTCCACCACGAGCAGCGAATGCGCCGCGCCATCGTCTTCCGGCATGATGTTGTTGACATAGCGGACATTCGTGCCTTTGCCGCGCGTCAGTGCCGGATGGGTGCCCGGCGGAATGGCGCGAGCCTCATAGGAGCCGCCGCCCGGTGCCGAGCAGACGGCCAGTTCCAGATCGGTCTCGGCGGTTACCGACCAGCTTGAGCCCGAGGGAATATAGAGCGCGTGGGGCGCGCCTTCAAACGGGCTCATGCGACCACCGAGCGAGCCGAAATCCTTCGTACCCGCCTTGGCGCTGCCCTTGCCGCTGACCCAGACAAGGCAGACCTCGCGATCACCGGTCTCGGCCGAAGCGGTTTCGCCCGGCTTCAGGCGGTGTAGATCGAAGCCGACATAGGTCCAGCCGGCGCTTTCGGGCGTGACATGGGTGACGCGGCCATGGGAGCCGTCGGATTTCACCTTGAGATTGGGCATGGGCGTTCTCCTCCCTTACTTGGGAAAACCTTCGGTTTCCACCGTGTAGCCTGCGGCCGTCATGACGCGCATCAGCTCGGCATGGCCGATCTCGGCCATCCTCTGCGGCGGCGCCTTGCGCGGATCCTGTTCGGCTTCGACGACGAACCAGCCTTCATAGCCGTAGTCGGCGAAGCGCTTGACGATGGCGCCGAAATCGAGCGAGCCGTCGCCCGGCACCGTGAACGCGCCGAGCGCGACGGCATCGAGGAAGGATTGACGGCTGCGATCCAGCCCGTCGACGACAGACTTGCGGATATCCTTGACGTGGACGTGGTTGATGCGGGCGTGATGGTTGTCGATGGCGCGCAGCACGTCGCCGCCGGCAAAGGCCAGGTGACCGGCATCGAGTAGCAGCGGAATGCCTTCGCCGGAATTGCGCATGAAGGCGTCGAGTTCCGGCTCGGTTTCGACGACGGCGGCCATATGATGGTGGTAGGAGAGCGGCATGCCTTGGTCGGCGCACCATTCGCCGAACTCGGTAACGCGACGGGCATAGGCCTTCATCTCGTCATCCGAAAGACGCGGCTTGGTGGCCAGCGGCTTGGAGCGATCACCCTGGATCGAGCGGCCGACTTCGCCATAGACGATGCAAGGGGCGTTGACGGCCTTGAACAGCTCGATCATCGGCGCGATGCGATCCTTGTTGGCGGCGAGCTCCTCATTGACGAGCGTGCCCGAGAACCAGCCACCGCAGAGCGTCACGTCGGCGGCGCGCAGGATCGGCAGCATCTCATCGGGATTGCTGGGGAAGCGCCGGCCCTGTTCCATGCCGGTGAAGCCGGCTCCGCGCGACTGGCGTAGGCATTCTTCCAGAGATACGTCGTCGCTGAGCTCCGGAAGATCGTCGTTCCACCAGGCGATGGGCGACATGCCGAGTTTGGCCTTCATTAATGGTCTCCTTGAAAAGCTAATTGGAGGAGCCGAAAGCTCCTCCAGAAAAATGACGGAAATGGATCAGCCGATGCGCTGGGCGGCGCGTGCTTTCTCGTAGGCGGCGCGGGCCTTGTTGACCTCGGCGCGCGGGCTGACCTCGGGAACGGCGACATCCCACCAGTGGCCGCCTTCATTCGTGGTGATCAACGGGTCGGTGTCGATGACGATGACCGAGCTGCGGTCGTTCTTCTTCGATGCTTCTATGGCCTGCTCCAGCTCGGTGATGGACGAAACCTTCACGGCTATCGCGCCCATGCTGGCCGCATGCGCCCGGAAGTCGATCTCCGGCATCACCTCGAAGCGCGCATCCTTCAGGAGATTGTTGAAGTTCGCGCCCCCGGTCGCCATCTGCAGGCGGTTGATGCAGCCATAGCCGCGGTTGTCGAGCAGGACGACGGTGATCTTCAGGCCGAGCATGACAGAGGTCGCCAGTTCGGAATTCATCATCATGTAAGAGCCGTCGCCGACCATGACGACGACATCCTTCTCCGGCCGCGCCATCTTGACGCCGAGCCCGCCGGCAATCTCATAGCCCATACAGGAGAAGCCGTATTCCATGTGGTAGCTGCCCGGCGCCGTCGCAGGCCAGAGCTTGTGCAACTCGCCAGGCAGGCCACCCGCTGCACAAACGAGAATGCTGTCCTTGCCGCCGAGCGTGCGGGTGACGGCGCCGATGACCTGGGCGTCGGAGGGCAGGGCGGCATTGGTGGTTGCCATCGCCTTGGCGGCGGCCTCCATCCAGACCTGCTTTTCTTTCGTCGCCTTCTCGGCGAGCGACGCCGGCGCGCGCCAGCCCGTCAGGCCGGCGGAAAGCGCCTTCAGTCCCTCGCGCGCATCTGTCACCAGGGGGTGGCTGTTGTGCTTGAGAGCGTCGTAGGCCGCGATGTTGAGGCCGATCATGGCCAGCTTTTCGTTCTTGAACAGCGCCCAGGAGCCGGTGGTGAAATCCTGGCAGCGTGTGCCGACGGCGATCACCAGATCGGTCTCCTCGGCAATAGCATTAGCCGCCGATGTGCCCGTCACGCCGACGGAGCCGAGTGCGAGGGGATGCGTCTCGTCGATCGCCGATTTGCCCGCCTGCGTGACAACGACGGGAATGTCATGCGCTTCGGCGAAAGCGGCGAGTTCCCTCGTCGCCTGTGAATAGAGCACGCCGCCACCGGCCAGAATGACCGGCTTTTCCGAACGACGGATCAGCGAGATGGCATTGGCAAGTTCGTCGACATCCGGCTGCGGGCGGCGCTGCGTCCAGATGTGCTCCTCGAAGAAGCTCTCGGGATAATCATAGGCTTCTGCCTGTACGTCCTGGCAAAGCGAAAGCGTCACAGGGCCGCAATCGAGGGGATCGGTCAGCACCTGCATGGCGCGCTTCAGCGCCGATATGATTTGTTCCGGGCGGGTGATGCGATCGAAATAGCGCGATACTGGACGGAATGCATCATTGGCTGAAACGGTGCCGTCGCCGAAATCCTCGATCTGCTGCAGCACCGGATCGGGCGCGCGATTGGCAAAGACGTCGCCGGGCAGAAAGAGAACCGGAATACGATTGACATGCGCGACGCCGGCGGCCGTCACCATATTCAGCGCGCCGGGGCCGATGGAGGTCGTGCAGGCCATGAAGCGCTGACGGAAGCTCGCCTTGGCATAGGCGACCGCGGCATGTGCCATGCCCTGCTCATTGTGGGCACGGAAGGTCGGCAGCTCCTCGCGTACCTGATAAAGCGCCTCGCCGATGCCGGCGACATTGCCGTGACCAAAGATCGCCCAGACGCCGCCGAAAATCGGCTGCTTCTGCCCGTCGATGATGGTCATCTGCTTCTTGAGGAAATGCGTGACGGCCTGTGCCATCGTCAATCGGATCGTCTTGCCCATCGGGCGCCTCCCAAATGCTTGTTTCTTACAGGCCGCGGGTTTTAAGCCAAGCTTGTGTCAGTTGCCGGAAGCGGCCGGCCATATCTGCAATCGCTTCCTCGTCGTTCATGCCGCCCGAGAGCCACGCGCGAGCCGCATCGGAGAAGATGGTCCGCCCGACGGCGAAACCCTTGACCGAAGGGGCCGCCAGCGTCGCCTCAAAACTGCGGATCAGTTCCTCCGCCGGTGCCTCCAGGCCAAGCAGTACGATACCGCGGCACCATGGATCATTTTTGGCGATCACGGCATCGATTTTTTTCCAGGCAGCCGTCGATTCCTGTGGCTCCAGCTTCCACCAGTCCGGCTTGATGCCGAGAGCGTAGAGCTCTTCCATGGCAGTCGGGATAGTGTCGTCGGTCAAAGGACCGTTCTTGCTGGCGATGATTTCCACCAGCAGTTCGCGGCCGACCTTGCGCGCGGCTTCGAACAGCGTGCGTAGCTTTTCCTGCTGTTCCGCTTTCAGCTCCTTCGGATCGTCCGGATGGTAGAAGCACAGGCATTTGATGCAGTGGTTGAGCGGCCATTCAACGAGTTGCGAGCCAATATCCTGACTGAATTCGAATTTCAGCGGCTTCGATCCCGGCAGCTCGACAGGGCGGCCGATCCAGGAGAAATTATTGGTGGCGGCATCGAAGAAGGCGTCGCGCCCAAAGCGCTCATCGATCAGCATGCCGTAGCCGGGGCGGCCATCCGCCACCCGCGCTGCCGCCTCGACCGCAAGCCGCTTGAAGGCGACGATCTTGTCATGAGCGATGCCCAGTTCATCGCAGACGCTGACGAGCTGCGAACGATGGTCGATCGCAAGCGCCATCAGCAGCGGGATTTCATCGCCGCGGCGGGTCGTCGCCCAATGGATGTGGTTGATCGCCTCGTCCTTGCGCAGTGCCCTGTGCTTGCTGCCCGTCTTCAGGAAGAAATCGAGCTCCGTCCAGGTCGGATATTCCGGCGAGCAGAGTAGACGGGAAACGGCAAAGGCGCCGCAGGCATTCGCCCAGGTAGCACAGGTCTTCAAGGGCTCGCCGCGCAGATAGCCACGCAGGAAGCCGGACATGAAGGCATCGCCGGCGCCGAGAACGTTGAAGACCTCGATCGGGAAACCCTGGCCGACGATGCCGGCTTCGAGATCGTCGGAGATCGGGCCGTCATAAACGATGCAGCCCATGGCGCCGCGCTTGAGCACGATAACGGCGGATGAGAGACGGCGGATTTCCTTGAGCGCGCCGAGCACGTCGTCGGCGCCCGAGGCGATCATGATCTCTTCTTCGGTACCGACGATCAGGTCGCAATCCGGCAGCGTCTCCTTCATCTTGGAGGAAACGCGCTCCGACTTCACATAACGCTCGAAACCTTCGGCATGGCCGGCGAGGCCCCAGAGGTTCGGCCGATAATCGATATCGAAGATCACCTTGCGGCCGTGTGCCTTGGCGATGCGGATCGCCTTGCGCTGTGCCGCCTCGGTATTGGGCTTGGAGAAATGCGTGCCGGAGACCAGAACGGCGCCCGAGGACTTGATGAAGCCTTCGTCGATATCGTCTTCATTCAGCGCCATGTCGGCGCAGTCGGACCGATAGAAGATCATCGGCGAGACGCCTTCGGCCTCGACCGCGAGCAATACCAGCGCCGTCAGGCGCTCCTTGTCCGTCGCGATCCCGTCGACCGCCACACCTTCGCGCGCCGCCTGTTCTCGGATAAAGCGGCCCATCTGCTCGTCGCCGACACGGGTGATCAGACCGGATTTCAAGCCGAGCCGTGCGGTGCCGATGGCGATATTGGCCGGGCAGCCCCCGACCGACTTGGCGAAAGAGGCGATGTCTTCGAGCTTCGAGCCGATCTGCTGACCATAAAGGTCGACGGAGGAGCGGCCGATGGTGATCACATCGAGTTTTGCGTCCGGCCCAGCGCCAGAATTGTCGTGTGCCATGATGTCCTCCCGTCGGGCATGACCTCTTTTGCTCTTCAGCCTGCGCCGAGATCATGCGTTATTGAACGTGCCGGTGTCTGTTTCGTCCCGGTTGCTATGGATCTGGCGGCATCTCCCGCGCCCCTGATCTTGGTTGTAGTGAAACATTGGTTCCGAGATTTTGTCAATTCGGAATATTTATTCCATTTTCGTTTTGTCGACTTTTGGCGCAGCTTTTCGCCGGCGCTCGGCAATGGCAACCGGAAAGGCCATGATCAGCGCCATCGATGCCGACAGCGAGCGGAAACCGGCAAAATCGGCTTCCGCCACTTCAAACCAGTAATCCGCGCAGGCGGTAAGCGGCGAGAAGGCCGAATCGGTAATGGCAATGACGGGCACGTTGCGCGAGGCAAGATCCTGTGCCTGCGCCAGGCTATCGGCGGCATAGGGCGAAAAACTGGCGGCGATCGCGGCGTCCTTCTCAGTGGCGAAACGGGTGATCTCGCCGTCGATGCCATTCGGCGAGGCGACGATCTGGTGACGTATGTTGAGCTTGGAGAAGGCATAGGTCATATGTGCCGTCAGCGGATAGGAGCGGCGCTTGGCGATCAGATAGATCGTCTCGGCCGCTGCAAGCACGTCGATGGCCTTGGCGAAGGTGTCGGTCTCTATGGTTGCGGCAAGCTTGTTGACGGATTGGCTCGCCGCAGAGAGGAAGCCCGAGAGAATGCTGGCCTCTTCGTTCTCTATGCCGGAGCGTTCGAGCGTTACCAGCCGTTCTTCGTAGGTCAGTGTTCGGTCGCGCAGTCTTTCCCGGAAAATGCTCTGCAGATCGGAAAAGCCCTCGTAGCCGAGGTGATGGGCAAGGCGCACCAGTGTCGAAGGCTGGACCTCGGCAGACGCCGCAATGCTGGCCGTTGTGCCGAAGGCGATTTCATCCGGATTGCTGAGTGCGAAGGCGGCAACCTGTGCGAGGCGCTTTGGCATGGCGTTCTTGCGCTCGATGATGATGCTCCGCAGGCTTTCGAAATCGCGTGGCACCCTGGTTTGCGTCTCGACATTGTTGTCCATACGCCGTCCTTTAGCTCCCCCAATACCTGCTATGAAACAAACATTCCATATTTGCAACGATACCGGATTTTGATTCGTTCGGCACGAATATTTTTAAGCTCATGTATTTGCATACATAATACGGCATTTCGTTATTTCGGATCGATGTCGACGTTATGGGCGCGCTTGTCAAAACGGTCTAAATATTCCAAAAATCACTTACTTCGGGAGAAGATGTGAGGAGGAAGGGCAAATGAAGCCTTTGGGCGTTGGGTTGATCGGCACCGGTTACATGGGCAAATGCCATGCGCTGGCCTGGAATGCGGTCAAAACAGTATTCGGTGACGTCGCGCGGCCGCGCCTGGCGCATCTTGCCGAAGCCAATGCCGAGCTGGCGAAGGCGCGGAGCGACGAGTTCGGCTTCGAAAAGGCAACGGCCGACTGGCGCGATCTCATCGCCGATCCCGATGTCGACGTTGTCTCCGTCACGACACCCAACCAGTTCCATCCGGAAATGGCAATCGCAGCCCTTGAAGCTGGCAAGCACGTTTGGTGCGAAAAGCCGATGGCGCCATCTTATGGCGATGCCGAACGCATGCTGGCCGCAGCCAAGGCCTCCGGCAAGGTCGCCATCCTCGGTTACAATTATATCCAGAACCCGGTGATGCGTCACATCAAGGCGCTGATCGCGGAAGGCGCGATTGGAGCGGTGAACCACATCCGCGTCGAGATGGACGAGGATTTCATGGCCGATCCGAACGGGCTCTTCTATTGGAAGAGCGAACTTGCTTCCGGTTACGGCGCTTTGGATGATTTCGCCGTGCATCCGCTTTCGCTGCTTTGGTTCCTGTTCGGCCATGTCGAAGCTGTGATTGCCGACATGGTAAAGCCCTATGCCGAACGGCCTTTGAAGGATGGCGGTAGCCGCGCTGTCGAAAATCACGATCTCGCCAATGTGCTGATGCGCCTTGGCGGCGGCATTTCCGCCGTTCTCATGGCCAATCGCTCGGCTTGGGGCCGCAAGGGCCGTATTGCCCTGCAGATCTTCGGTTCCGGGGGCTCGATCTCCTATGACCAGGAGCGCATGAACGAATTCGAGCTCTATCAAGCCGAGGGCAGGGGCAGCGAACAGGGCTTCCGCAAGGTGTTGGCCGCACCCGCGCACAAACCTTATGACCGCTTCATCCCAGCGCCCGGTCATGGTCTCGGCTTCAACGATCTCAAGATAATCGAGTGCCGAGAGCTGATCCGCGCCATAGGAGGCGAGGCTGCGTCAGTCGTCGCTTTCAAAGACGGCCTGCGAATCGAGAAATCGGTGCACGCCATGGCCCAATCCTTCCACGAACGCCGCTGGGTCGAAATATCAAGCTGAGCGTTTGGCCTAATTTTCTCCCGATCCGGGGCGCAGGGTCAGCCATGATTGACGCTTGCGGATGCAGGCGTTACCCCTGAAGTCCATAGGCAGCCTTCCGCGCAACGCGGAAGGTACCATGGTAACAATGGAGTACGGATCGTGACGGGCAGATTGGTCATTATCGGGGCCGGGCAGGCGGGTTTCGCGCTCGCAGCCAAATTGCGCGGGCTGGGTGATTCGCGGCCGATCACCATCGTCGGTGCCGAAGAGAGCCTTCCCTATCAGCGACCGCCACTGACCAAGAAGTATCTGCTCGGCGAGATGGCTTTCGATCGCCTGCTGTTCCGGCCCGAACATTGGTATGCCGATAATAATGTCGAGATCCGCTTGTCCACCTGGGTTGAGCAGATCGATCGTGGCGCAAAGCAGATCGTCATGCAGGATGGCTCCAGGCTCGATTACGAGACGCTGGCGCTTGCGACGGGCTCGACGCCACGCCGTCTGCCGCCCTCCGTCGGCGGCGCGCTAGAAGGCGTCTATCTCGCCCGTGACAAGCGAGACGCCGATCTTCTTGCCGGCGAAATGCGCCCCGGCCGCCGGGTGCTCATCATCGGCGGCGGCTATATCGGACTTGAGGCCGCTGCCGTCGCGCGCCATCGCGGCCTTGAGGTCACGCTCATCGAGATGGGCGACCGGATATTGCAGCGTGTGGCGGCAAAGGAAACGGCCGATATTTTCAGAGCCATCCACCAGAAGCACGATGTGGTCATTCGGGAGAAGACCGGGCTTAAGCAGCTCATCGGCCGCAACGGCCATGTCGCCGCCGCCGAATTGTCCGACGGGTCTACCATCGATGTCGATTTCGTCGTCGTCGGCATCGGCGTCGCCCCTAATGACAGGCTCGCCAAGGAGGCCGGCCTCGAGGTTGGCAACGGCATCGTCGTCGATTCGTTCGCTCGTACATCCGATCCCTCCATCTTCGCCATGGGCGATTGTGTGGAATTGCCCTGGGAAGGTGGGCGAATCCGGCTCGAATCCGTTCAGAACGCCGTCGATCAGGCAGAAGCAGCAGCGGGAATCATAGCCGGCAACGAAAAGGCCTATGATCCGAAGCCCTGGTTCTGGTCGGATCAATATGATGTGAAACTGCAGATCGCCGGCTTCAACCTGGGTTACGACGAGACCTTTCTGCGTCCCGGTGCGCGCGAGGGCGCTGCTTCCGTCTGGTATTTCAAGCAGGGTCGTTTCATCGCCGTCGACGCGATAAACGACGCAAAGGCCTATGTGACCGGCAAGAAGCTGCTGGAAACCGGCGCCAATCCGTCGAGGGAGGTCCTTGCCGACCCGGCCGCTGATTTGAAGCAGCTGCTGGCTTAATGTAAATTCAGATCGGCCGGAGCATGGTTCGGCCGGCAATCGCCTGTTGGTGAATCATGGAAAGAACGTACACGAGCGCGAAAAAGCGCTTGCGTCGATAAATGAATGGCCCTATCAGGGCCGCACCGGAGAGGTGGCCGAGTGGTCGAAGGCGCTCCCCTGCTAAGGGAGTATACCAGAAATGGTATCGTGGGTTCGAATCCCATCTTCTCCGCCATTTTCCCGATTATCCTACCCTACAGACGACGGCTCGCGATCTTGGCGCTGCCAAACCGATCAAGGCCAATTATTATCGGGAATTCCGGCCCGCAAAGCCTTCGTAGCGCTTCAGATATGCTATCAGCGCCCTAAGCTTCGGAGCCATGTTTCGTCGATTGGGATAGTAGAGGTAGAAGCCGGGGAAATAGGGGCAATATTCCTCGAGAATCGGCACCAGTTCGTTTCTGCCGATGAAGGCGCGAAAACTTTCCTCCATCCCGAATGTGATTCCCGCGCCGGCGACAGCCAGCTTTATCATCACGCTCATATCATTCGTCGTCACCTCCGGCGCGACCTCCACTCGGAATCCCTTGCCTTCCTCTGCAAACTCCCAGCGATAGGGGACAGCCTTTGGCGCGGGGCGCCAGCCTATGCATCGATGCATGGAGAGTTCTTTCGGATGCTTGGGGATGCCGAATCGATCGCGATAGGCAGGCGAACAGACGGCCAATTGCCGCTCGTTGCCAGCGACGGGTACGGCAATCATGTCCTGCTCGATGACTTCGCCAAGCCGAACACCCGCGTCATAGCCTTCCGCTACGATGTCGAATTCCTCGTCGGTCACGGTGATATCGAGTTGGATCTCGGGATTGGCGTCCGCAAAGCCACCGAGAAAGTCACCGGCGAGAAAACGCTCCGCGATCGAAGAAACGGCAAGCCGCAATTGACCGCGAGGTCGGGTGCGCAAAGTCTCCGTCTTTTCCATCGCGGTGCGTATGTCCGAGATTGCCGGCTCCACCTCCGCATAGAGCCGTTCGCCGGCTTCGGTCAGGCTGACGCTGCGGGTTGTACGCTGCACCAGCGCGATGCCCATGCTCTCTTCCAAGCGCCGGATCGTCTGGCTGACTGCCGAGCGGGTGACACCGAGCCTATCGGCAGCGGCACGAAAATTGCGCTCCCGAGCGACTAGAATGAAGACGGAGAGAGCATTGAGATCGGGCCACATTGGTAAGTATTGCTTTCCAAGCTGTTACTGAATGGATGTCTTATCACGACAATGAAGCTCTGTATCCTCCTCGTATCCGGTTCCGGAAGAGAACCGTTCACATAGCAAGGAGTGATCGCATGCCTATTGATAAAGTCATCCTCATTACCGGTGCCTCCAGCGGTATCGGCGCGGGCATCGCCCGCGAACTCGCTTCCGCCGGCGCAAGGGTCATGCTGGGCGCCAGGCGGGTCGACAGATTGGAAGCATTGGCGGCAGAGATCCGGGAGAAGGGCGGCACAGTGATGACCCGCCGGCTCGATGTCACCGACAGGGCAGACGTTGCAGCCTTTGCTGAGGCGGCACGCCTGGCCTGGGGACGCGTCGATGTGATCGTCAACAATGCCGGCATCATGCCGCTTTCCCTGATGACGTCGATGAAGGTCGAGGAATGGGACAGAATGGTCGACGTCAATGTCAAGGGCGTGCTTCACGGCATTGCGGCGGTTCTGCCGCAAATGACGGCGCGCGGCACCGGTCACATCATCAATATCGCTTCAATCGGGGCACTGGCTGTCTCTCCAACCGCCGCCGTCTATTGCGCGACCAAGTACGCCGTTCGGGCGATCTCCGACGGGCTGCGCCAGGAATGCCGTGATATCCGGGTCACCTGTATTCATCCAGGCGTCGTCGAGAGCGAGCTGGCCGATACGATCACGGACCCGGTCGCCGCCGAAGCAATGAAATCCTATCGAGCCGTTGCACTGACACCCGATGCCATCGGTCGGGCGGTGCGCTTCGCCGTTGAGCAGCCCGATGATGTCGATGTCAATGAGATCGTCGTGCGGCCGACGCGGGCGGCCTATTGATACTCGGTCTCTTTGCTCTCACTCTGGCCGGCGCCGTATTTGCTCCGCCGGCATTTTCCGAGGATCGAATCGAAATGAAGAAATCGACACACGCTTACGTCGGCATGTGGGTGACCGCGGACGGTCATATTCGCCATGAGCTCCTGCCGAACGACCGTTATATCGAGGCACGCGGCAGCCGTGAACGTGCCTATCAGGGGCGCTACGTGGTGACGAATGATCATATCGACTATTGGGACGATACCGGTTTCACTGCCGACGGTGACTTTATCGATGGAGTGCTCCATCATGCGGGAATGATCCTCTATCGAAAGGAATGACGATTCAGGACCGCGTTTGTCCCTTGGCGGCCAGTCCTTATCCAATGGCCGCTCGACGCTTTCCGAATCGCTCATGCCGGACTCAGCCGCGCCTTGCATCATTTTGGAACGCAGGTGGAACTCGCGCGCGGCTACTCGTCTGGCGACAAAGCGAGGCTAGCGTCGCAAAAGGCTCGCCAAATCACATGAAAACCCGCCTGTCAGCCACGGAATGGCCATTTGCTTGCCATTTTCCACTCAGCCGAAGCCATTTTGGAGGTTGGCGTAAGTACCCGTAGATTAAGACGTTTCTTAACGAAGTCTAAAGAAATGCGGCCACCGTGTCGCCGACTTGTGTCCTTTCAGCAACAGGACTTGCGGAAGGGTTACGCAAATCCCCCTTTCGGAGAAGATGTCGATTGCGTGACAAGCCGCGTCTTGTATTTTCACTCTCGGAAGCGAGGGCGATTGATCGTCCACTTCTTGAAACACGAGGATGGGACAGGGAATACCTTCGGGTAGTTCTCATTCTCGAGATAAAACTTTGACTGGAGGTCAATATGAACATCAAGAGCCTTCTTCTCGGCTCCGCTGCTGCTCTGGCAGCAGTTTCTGGCGCTCATGCAGCCGACGCAATCGTCGCTGCTGAGCCCGAGCCGCTGGAATACGTTCGCATCTGCGACGCTTACGGTGCTGGTTACTTCTTCATCCCGGGCACCGAAACCTGCCTCAAGATCGGTGGTAAGGTTCGTACCGAAGGCAAGTGGTACGATGCTTATGATGCAGACAGCCACAATGGCACTCTCTGGCACACTCGTGCTGAGCTGCAGCTGCAGACGGCAACCGACACCGAATACGGCCCGCTGAAGACCAACACCGAAATTCGTTGGGACTGGAACGACGGCAATGCAACGTCGACCAACCTGCTGCACGCCAGCATCAGCCTCGGCGGCTTCACCGTTGGTAAGGAAGACTCGCAGTTCAACGTCTTCACCGGCTACGCTGGCGACGTTATCAACGACGACGTGGTCTATGACGGCCCGTACGAACTGAACCAGATCACCTACAACTACGACGCCGGCAACGGCTTCACGGCTGTGATCTCGGTTGAAGACTCGAACTCTGGTAAGGGTGCAACCGGCGCCAACGGCGAAGACAGCACGAACCATTACCTGCCTGACGTTGTTGCCGGTGCTGGTTACAAGGCCGGCGCATGGTCCTTCAAGGTCGTCGGCGGTTATGACTCGATCGTCGAAGAAGGTGCTATCAAGGCTCGTGTAGACGCTGACTTCGGCGTATTCTCGGCCTTCTTGATGGGCGGCTGGAACACCGATGGCGACAAGCTCAACAAGTACGCTGGTGCAGGCAGTGAAGGCATCGGCTGGGGCGACTGGGCTGTCTGGGGCGGCGTTGGCGTACCGGTCAATGAAAAGCTGAAGTGGAACCTCCAGCTCGCCTACACTGACTCCAAGGTCTTCGCTGCTACCACGAACGTCAAGTGGAACCCGGTCAAGAACCTGCTCGTCGAGCCGGAAGTTTCCTACACCAACTGGGACTCCATCAACAAGGACCAGTGGGCTGGTATCCTCCGCTTCGAGCGCTCGTTCTAATCTGATCTGACCTCGGTCATTTGAGATTTCTCACTTTGGTGAGGAAAAGCCCGGTCGAAAGACCGGGCTTTTTGCTTTGCCTATAGCTCCGATATTGAAAGAAAAACGACCGCCTTGGTACGGCACGCTCGCCGCTCATATTGCTATGGGGCGAAAGTTCTTTTCAGGTAATTTTAAGGAGAGCCCGCTCTGGTGTGTCGGCAATATGACAGTTTTGCGACGTGATTTTTGTGCAACGCACTCTTTTGAAACAGCTGTCACAATTGTTCATAGTTTGTCTCTGATATTGCTCAAAAAAAAACGATCTGTAGGTTCCAAATCGGAAGCAAGACTTACTGTCTTGGTTCTCCCAGATCAGGGGTCAACTTTTAAAACTAGGTGGGGTAGGGCGCGTCGATTTTTCGATGTGATTTCTCATACCTAATTGATATTGAAACTGGAGTTACTATGAACATCAAGAGCCTTCTTCTCGGCTCCGCTGCTGCGCTGGCAGCAGTATCCGGTGCTCACGCGGCTGACGCGATCGTCGCTGCTGAGCCCGAGCCGCTGGAATACGTTCGCATCTGTGACGCTTACGGTGCAGGCTACTTCTTCATCCCGGGCACCGAAACCTGCCTTAAGATCGGCGGCCGCGTCCGTACGGAAGGCGGCTGGTACAACGCCTACAAGGCTGGCCAGGACGCAGGTGGCCGTGGTACCTATTGGCATACCCGCGCTGAACTCTCTCTCGATACAGCGACCGATACCGAATACGGCCCGCTGAAGACCAATACCGTTGTTCGTTGGGATTGGAATGACGGCAACGCGACCACGACCAAGCTGCTTTGGGCCAACATCAGCCTCGGCGGTTTCCTCGTCGGTAAGGCTGATTCGGTCTACTCGACCTTCACCGGCTATGCCGGCGACGTCATCAACGACGACGTGATCGAATACGGCATCAACGGCACCGATGAGCTGAACCAGCTCACCTACAAGTATGATGCCGGCAACGGCTTCACGGCTGTGATCTCGCTGGAAGATTCCAATTCCGGTACGGGCGCGACCGGCGCAAACGGTGAAGATAGCACGAACCACTACCTGCCTGACGTTGTCGCCGGTGTTGGTTACAAGGCCGGCGCCTGGCAGTTCCGCGTCGTCGGTGGTTATGACTCGATCGTCGAAGAAGGCGCTGTCAAGGCCCGTATCGATGCCGACTTCGGCGTCCTCACGGCTTTCGTTATGGGCGGCTGGAACACCGATGGCGACAAGCTCAACAAGTATGCCGGTGCCGGCGGTGCTGGCCTCGGTTGGGGCGATTGGGCTGTCTGGGGCGGTGTTGGCGTTCCGGTCAACGACAAGCTGAAGTGGAACCTCCAGCTTTCCTACGACGACCTGAAGACTTTCGCCGCAACGACGAACGTCAAGTGGAACCCGGTGAAGGATCTGCTGATCGAGCCGGAAGTCACCTACGTCAACTACGACGCCGTCAACAAGGACACCTGGGCCGGTATCCTCCGCTTCCAGCGTACGTTCTAATTCGGTTCGCCGAATCGAATTCGAAAGATCTTCCGATCAGACCTCCGATCGGAAGAGGGAAGGCCCGGTTTCCCACCGGGCTTTCTTGTTTTCTAAGGACTGAACGATCTTAATCTTCATTCTCAAAGATCCGAGATGAAAGCGCCGATTGCCTGTGGAATGTCGCCGAGATGCAGGATGGGTGCGTGTCCTTGTCCATCGGCGATCTTGATGACCATGCCTGGGTGGCGTTTTGCCATTTCATTGATCGTGGATTGCGTCAGCAGCTTCGAATTCTCGCCGCGAATCACCATCAGCGGAATGTCCTGAAACCCTTGGAACTGTGCCCATAGGTCGGGAATCGACGCTTCCAAATCGAGTGCCTGCATCTGCAGCGCGATGGCGGGATCGTAATCGGCGACCGGTTTGTCGTCAGCAACCGCGTAGATCGCGCGTGCCATGTCCTGCCAGTCCTCTTCGCCAAGCGCGGTAAAGGCATTGCCGTGATTCTCCCGCAGGATTTCGACCGCCTCACTCCAATTGCTGGGCTTCTTGGCGCGGTTGAGATAGTCGCGAATATCCGCCAGCCCGACCTTTTCCAGGGCAGGACCGATATCGTTGAGGATGACCGCTTTTAGGACATCCGGCCGATTGGTCGCGAGGATATGCAGCACCAGGCCGCCGCGCGAGGTGCCGATGAAGATGGCCTGCGAAATATCGAGAGCGGCGCAAACGGTCAGGACGTCCTGCGCTTCAATGGCGAGATTATAATGAGATTTGTCGGGGTCCCGTTCGGATCGGCCGCGTCCGCGAGCATCGAGTGTGATCACCCGGTGCGGATGCAGGGAATCCCGTGACAGAAGCAGGGCTAATTGGTGAAAATCGCGCGAGTTGCGTGTTAGACCTGGCAAGCAGAAGACAGGCGGTAGGTTACGTGCTGCTGGCTCAGTAACGGCGTAATCCCGCACATAAAGCTTCAAACCGTCGCCGGCCTGAATTGTTCTGGCAAGGAAGCCGCTTTCATCGTCGCTGCGCATGCATCATTCCCTCGGCTTTTGGATATAGCGAGGGATGTAACGGCATTTTCGCAGGGTGCACAACTGAGCTTCTTGGCTAGCCGCGGCCGTTAACCAGATCGTGTACGATGTCGGTCTTCTGTCCCAGCCGCGCCTTATAGACCTGATAGTTTTCCATTACGCGCTGCACGTAGTTGCGGGTCTCCGGGAAGGGGATGCGCTCGATCCAGTCGATCACGTCGTCGAGCGACTTACCGCGCGGATCGCCATAGCGGCTGATCCATTCCGGCACCTTGTTGGGCCCGGCATTGTAGGCGATGAAGGTCAGGATGTAGGACCCGCCGAAGGTATCGATCTGTTCGCCGAGATAATGGGCGCCGAGCGTGGCGTTATAGCCGGCATCTTGCGTCAGCTTATCGGCGGAATAGGCCATGCCATGCCGACTGGCAACCGCCTTTGCCGTCTTCGGCAGCAGCTGCAGCAGGCCGCGGGCATTGGCGGAGGAAACGGCGGCCGGATTGAAGGCGCTCTCCTGCCGGGCGATGGCATAGGCAAGCGCCTTGCCCGAGCCCGAAATATTGGCATTGTCCGGAATGACGCCGATCGGGAAGGCGAGTGCCGCCACGTCGATGCCGCGTCCATAGGCGATCTTGCCGATCTGCAGCGAAAGCTGGTGATTGCCGGAGCGTTCGGCCCGGGCAGCAAGCAGGGCAACTTCGCCGGGGCTATCCAGCTGTTTTGCGAGAGCGCGATAGAGCGCATCGGCACGCCATCCGTGTCCTGCAGCTTCAAGCCGCGAAATCGCCTGTATTGCCTCGCGTCCCTGGAAGCGCTGGCGATCCGAAGCCGAGGGCGAAGGATAGGTGACGTTTAGGGTGCGGCTGCCAAGCTTCTCGGCGGCGAGTTGGCCGTAGAAGGTGCTCGGATAGGATGCGGCCTTCGCGTAGAAATCGGCAGCCTTGCCCGGGCCGCCCGCTTCGGCCGCGCGGCCGAGCCAATACCAGCCGCGTGATTGCGAGATCGGTCCATTCGATACTTGCAGAATCTTGCGAAAATGGATCGCCGCATCGGCCCCGTCCTGCAGACCGCGCAGAGCGTACCAGCCGGCATGGAATTCAGCCTCGCCGACATCCTGCGGGCTTTCCGCGACGCTGGCGTCGACGATGCGATAGGCGGCTTTGAATTCACCTTTATCCACCAGGCCGCGGCTGACGATGCGCTGCTCGCTCCACCATGCGCCGGGGCTAACGAGCACATTCGGGTCGCGCGGCATCTGCGCCAGAAGATTGGCGGCATCGTCATATTTGTTCTGGCGGCGCAGGTTCTCGATCCGCATGAAGAGATAGGCGGGGTCCTTGCGCCATTGCGTGTCGATGGCTGCGATCAGCGCGTCGGCCTTCGGCGAGCGATCATTGACCGCCGCCCATGCCTTGTAGAGCGATTGCGCCTTTCCGAGATCGCCGAAGCGTTTGGCCTGCGCGGTCCGATCGCGGTAAAGCAGATAATCCATGCGTGCCTTGTGATCGGCGGGCGAAAGCAGGTTGGGGAATTCCGCAAGGATCTTGTCCTCGAAAGACTTGTCCAGCGGTTCCTTGCGCCAGATCTTGCGGATCAGCTTACCCGCCTGTGCGGTTGCGCCGCGTGCCATGAGCGCGCGCGAGAGGATGATCGTGCCCTCCACGGTCTCCGGCTGCGAGTTGCCGAAAGCGGCCAAGACCTGGTCCGTTGCCGGATTCTCAGTGTAGAGCGCCCGCTCGGAATTGGCGCGCAAGCTGCCAAGTCCCGGCCAGCCGACCAATTCGCGGGCGGCGGCGGCAATTTCGCCGGAGGGAATGCCGGGTTGCCCCGAAGTGGCAATCGCCCAGGTCAAGATATGGCGGTCGAGTGTACCTTCGTCCATGCCATTGCGGATGGCGAGCGCTTGCATCGGGTTCTTGTTGGAAAGCGCGTCGAGTCCTGCCTTCAGGTCGCCGCTGACGGGGGCGATGGTTCCCCCGCGCGGGATCGCGGCCGTGCTCATCGGATCCGGCGCCATGGCGACATAGGCATTGGCGCTCGTCGGTATCTGCTGGCCGGGAATTTGCGAGGCAACGGCGCCCCAGGCGACCGCCAAGCCCACGGCGGCCCAGATCATGACAGGTCTCTTCATCCGGCTACTCACAAAACAAAAGGCCCCTTCCATTTGCCAAATGCAATATTAACGAAACCTTACCGGTGGTCCGAATTTCCATCAATTATGATATCGGAAACTGCCCTTTACCATCCAAAGCGTGCTTGTCGCGGCCAAGCCGGCGCTTTATGGTGCGCGGATTCATAACCATGGATTGCGGCTGAAGCATGAATGCCGCGCCGCTAGGAGACTTGCATGTTCCAGGGATCCATTCCCGCTCTCGTTACGCCCTTTACTGACGCCGGCAAGGTGGATGAGGCTTCTTTCGCCTCGCATGTCGATTGGCAGATAAAAGAGGGCAGCAAGGGATTGGTGCCCGTTGGAACGACGGGTGAATCTCCCACCCTTTCGCATGACGAACACAAGCGCGTCGTCGAACTCTGCATCGAGATTGCGAATAAGCGGGTCCCTGTCATGGCGGGCGCTGGCTCGAACAACACGCGCGAGGCGATCGAGCTGGCGCAGCATGCCGAAAAGGTCGGCGCCGATGCGGTTCTGGTTGTGACACCCTATTACAACAAGCCGACCCAGAAGGGACTCTACGCGCATTTCGCTGCAATCGCGGAAGCGGTGAAGCTGCCCATCTATATCTACAATATTCCCGGCCGCTCGGTTGTCGACATGACGCCTGAGACGATGGGTGCGCTTGCCAAGTCCTATTCCAATATCGTCGGTGTGAAGGATGCGACCGGCAAGATCGAACGCGTCTCCGAACAGCGCATCAGCTGCGGCCGCGATTTCCGCCAGCTTTCCGGCGAGGATGCCACGGCGCTTGGCTTCAACGCCCATGGCGGCGTCGGCTGCATCTCGGTCACCGCCAACGTCGCGCCGCGCCTGTGCGCCGAATTCCAGGCGGCAACGCTCGCCGGTGACTATGCGAAAGCTCTGGACTATCAGGATCGCCTAATGCCGCTGCACAAGGCGATCTTCCTTGAGCCTGGCCTTTGCGGCGCCAAATACGGTCTCTCCCGGCTTGGCCGCATGAGCCGCAATGTGCGCTCGCCGCTGCTGCCGACCCTGGAGCCAGGCACGGAGGCGGCGATAGACGCGGCCCTGCGCCATGCCGGCCTCCTGAACTGACGGCCCTCGAGCATTTGCCAAACTCTGCGGACCGCTCTCTTCACAAGGAGGGCGGTCTCGCTTATTTAGAGGGCAGGAACTTGGCGTGCCTCTGGCCGCTGCCGGAATGACGCAAGAAAAGAAGAAGAATCATGGCACCTAAAGGCAGCCAGCGCGTGGTGAAGAAGATTGTGGCCGAAAACCGCAAGGCGCGCTTCAACTACGAGATCATCGATACCTATGAAGCGGGTCTTGTGCTGAAAGGCACGGAGGTCAAGTCGCTGCGCGAAGGCAAGGCGAATATCGCGGAGTCCTACGCTTCTGACGAGGATGGCGAGATCTGGCTGATCAACTCCTATCTGCCGGAATATCTGCAGGCGAACCGCTTCAATCACGAGCCGCGCCGCCGGCGCAAGCTGCTGCTTTCCAGCCGAGAAATCGGCCGGCTTCGTTCGGCGATCAATCGTGAAGGCATGACCCTGGTGCCGCTGAAGATCTATTTCAACGACAGCGGCCGCGCCAAGCTTGAATTGGCCCTCGCCAAGGGCAAGAAGCTGCATGACAAGCGCGAGTCCGAGAAGGAGCGCGATTGGAACAGGCAGAAGAGCCGGCTGCTCAAGGACAACGGGTGAGGGTGAGGAGCGATCGGGCAGAGAGCCCGAGCAATCGATCCAGTGAATCGATTGCAGCGACGAACGCCCTGAGCCCTAGCGAAGGGCCGGCTGTTTCGGCAAATGCAAAACGCTCCCGCCGCACGGGGTATCTCGATAATGCAGCCGCAAGTTATTCCTCGGAGTCCGCGACGCTATGACCTCCCTCGGGAGCACGTGCAGGCCGTTCCGAGGCTTCACGGCCGATCTCGGCCTTCAGCGAGACAAGGTCGATGAAATGGTCGGCTTGGCGGCGCAGATCGTCGGCGATCATTGGCGGCTGGGTCGCCATGGTCGAAATGACCGAAACCTTGCGTCCGCGGCGCTGGAGCGCCTCGACAAGGGTGGTGAAGTCGCCGTCGCCGGAAAATATCACCAGATGATCGACGGTCTCGGATTGTTCCATGGCGTCGATTGCCAGCTCGATGTCCATGTTGCCCTTGATCTTGCGGCGACCCATGGAATCCGTGAATTCCTTGGCGGGCTTGGTGATGACCTTGTAGCCGTTGTAGTCGAGCCAGTCGATCAGCGGGCGGATGGAGGAATATTCCTGATCTTCGATGAGGGCGGTGTAATAATAGGCCCGCAGCAGGTAGCCGCGTTTCTGAAATGCCTTGAGGAGCTTGCGGTAATCGATATCGAAGCCGAGGCTCTTGGACGCAGCGTAGAGATTGGCGCCGTCTATAAAGAGTGCAATTTTTTCGCGTGGGTCAAACATCGCTTACTTATCCACTGTTATAAAAACGTAATCACTTGATTCAAAGGCTAGCTAAAACAATGCCTTGCAAGGTGTTGCAGAATAATTCGTATTACTTTATGAATTATTCATATAACCGAGATTTAGGGCACGCAATCAGATATTCCAAGCAACTTCCGGTGGAAATCACCGTTTGTCTAGGGTAATTTTAGCACTTTCCCGGGGGCTGCAAAGGCGCTGAAACAGGAAAAACTTGAATTTGCCATCGTTTGCTTGTATCGGCGTGCTACTCCGAGACATGATGACGACATCACGACCGCAAAGGACAGGCAATGGCCCGTGTCACAGTAGAAGATTGCATTGATAAAGTTGAGAACCGGTTCGAGCTCGTGCTGCTCGCCAGCCACCGCGCCCGCCTGATCTCGCAGGGCTCGTCGATCACCATCGACCGCGACAACGACAAGAACCCGGTTGTTGCTCTGCGCGAAATCGCCGACGAGACGCTGTCGCCCGACGATCTCAAGGAAGACCTGATCCATTCGCTGCAGAAGCATGTTGAAGTGGATGAGCCCGAGCCCGATCCGGCAAGCCTCCTGGCGGCTGGCGCTTCCGCCACCAGCGAAGAGGAAGAAGATCTGCCGGAAACCGTTACTTTCGACCAGATGTCGGAAGAGGAACTGCTCGCCGGTATCGAAGGCCTGGTTCCGCCGGAAAAAAGCGACGATTACTGATCGTCGAGCTTGATGCTCCGGGCAGGAGCGATATGATGGCAAGATGCGTGCGCCGGTCATATGACTGGCGCGCTTTTGTTTTTGCTGGAGTAGCTTTGGAATGATGCGGCAATACGAGCTTGTCGAGCGCGTGCAGAAATACAAGCCCGATGCCAACGAAGCTCTCCTCAATAAAGCCTATGTTTATGCGATGCAGAAGCATGGCCAGCAGAAACGTGCCAGCGGCGACCCCTATATTTCTCATCCTCTCGAAGTTGCTGCGATCCTGACGGATATGCGCCTGGATGAATCGACCATCGCGGTCGCTCTACTCCACGACACGATCGAGGACACGACGGCAACGCGTGCTGAGATCGACGAGATGTTCGGCGAGGACATCGGCCGCCTGGTCGAAGGTCTGACGAAGATCAAGAAGCTCGACCTCGTCACCAAGAAGGCCAAGCAGGCCGAAAACCTGCGCAAGCTGCTGCTCGCCATTTCTGACGACGTGCGTGTGCTTCTGGTCAAGCTGGCAGACCGCTTGCACAATATGCGCACGCTCGATCACATGTCGCCGGAAAAGCGCGCCCGCATTTCCGAAGAGACGATGGAAATCTATGCGCCGCTCGCCGGTCGCATGGGTATGCAGGACATGCGTGAGGAACTGGAGGAGCTCTCCTTCCGGCATATCAATCCGGAAGCGCATGATACCGTCACCAAACGCCTGGAGGAGCTGTCGCGCCGCAACGAGGGTCTAGTCAAGAAGATCGAGACCGAACTGCGCGATCTGCTTGTTGCCAACGGCTTGGCCAACGCCATGGTCAAGGGCCGGCTGAAGAAGCCCTATTCGGTCTTCCGTAAGATGCAGTCGAAGTCGCTCTCTTTCGAGCAGCTTTCCGATATCTACGGTTTCCGTCTTCTCGTCGACGATATCCCGTCCTGCTATCGGGCGCTCGGCATCGTCCATACCCGCTGGCGCGTCGTTCCCGGCCGCTTCAAGGATTATATCTCAACGCCAAAGCAGAACGACTATCGCTCGCTGCACACGACCATCGTCGGCCCTTCCAGCCAGCGTATCGAACTGCAGATCCGCACCAAGCGCATGCATGAGATCGCCGAATTCGGCATTGCCGCCCACACGCTCTACAAGGATGGCGCTAACAGCAATGGCGACGGCGAGCTCCTGTCGAGAGAAAGCAACGCCTATTCCTGGCTGCGCCATACGATCGAGGCGTTGGCCGAGGGCGACAGTCCGGAAGAATTCCTCGAGCATACGAAGCTCGAGCTGTTCCAGGACCAGGTCTTCTGCTTCACGCCCAAGGGCAAGCTGATCGCCTTGCCGCGCGGCGCAACGCCGATCGACTTCGCTTATGCCGTTCACACCAATATCGGCGACACCACGGTCGGCGCCAAGATCAACGGCCGCATCATGCCGTTGGTGACGCGTCTGAACAACGGCGATGAGGTCGAGATCATCCGCTCGGGCGTGCAGGTGCCGCCGGCTGCCTGGGAAGAGATCGTGGTCACCGGCAAGGCGCGCGCCGCCATTCGCCGCGCAACCCGCCTTGCCATCCGCAAGCAATATGCCGGCCTCGGCCACCGCATTCTGGAGCGCACCTTCGAGCGCGCCGGCAAGGTCTTCTCGCGCGATGCCCTGAAGCCGGCCCTGCACCGCCTCGGCCAGAAGGATGTCGAGGATGCGATCGCCGCAGTCGGGCGAGGGGAGATGTCGTCGCTTGATGTCCTGCGCGCCGTCTACCCGGATCATCAGGACGAACGCGTGACCGTGAAGCCTGCCGGCGACGAGGGCTGGTTCAACGTTCGCAGCGCCTCCGGCATGATTTTCAAGATCCCCGGCAAGAACAAGGCCGAGGTTTCCGACGGCGCCGACATCGATGCGCCGCCGATCCGCGGCATTTCCTCGAACGTCGAGGTGCATTTCGCGCCGACTGGCGCAGTCCCGGGTGACCGCATCGTCGGCATCATGGAAAAGGGCAAGGGCATCACCATATATCCGATTCAGTCGCCGGTCCTGCAGCGGTTCGACGATGAGCCCGAGCGCTGGATCGATGTGCGCTGGGATCTGGACGAGGCCAACAAGTCCCGCTTCGCGGCGCGCATCCTGATCAATGCTCTCAACGAGCCGGGCACGCTGGCCAAGGTGGCGCAGACCGTGGCAGACGTCGACGTCAACATCCGCGTGCTCAACACCGTTCGCGTCGCAGCCGATTTCACCGAGATGGCCCTCGACGTCGAAGTCTGGGATCTGCGCCAGCTCAATCAGCTTCTTGTGCAGCTCAAGGAACTTGATTGCATTGCGACGGTAAAGCGCCTCTACGAATGAGGTCGTCCGATGTCCAGGCAGCCTGCATATTTTGTGATCATTTTATGACCAAATTCGAGCGCCTTTCCGGATCGATATGCATTCTGTGCATGGCTGCGTGTATTTTCGAGCGGTGGTAATTGATCTCCATCGAGCCTATCTTCTGGTCATCGAAGAAACGAAACTGAGATGAGAGAAGACAATGTTTAGCCCGATCAAGAAAATCGCCCGTGCCCTCCGTGTTCCGAGTGTTGAAGAACGCGAAATGGCTTACCTGAATGGCTCGCATGACCGATTTGACCTTGAATATCGTCAGCGTCAGGTCGATCGCGGTCTGTTCCGTTCGCGTTAATAGCTGTTAATACTTAAAAGACCAGGAGGGGCGCGTCGTTGTTGCGCCCTTGGAGCATCCCGGACTTGCGGGATTGCTTCCTGTAAATGAAGAGGACGTCCATTTTCTGCGTCGACAGCAGGTGACGTTCCCAAAAGAGCCGCACTTCCGGTTCTTAATCGGTGCATGATACATTCGGCCGCTCTTGTCATGACGGCCCTCGTTGCACTAGATAAGCCGCATGCTGTTTCGCCGCCGAAAACCACTGACATTCAAGGAAAAACTCCGGGAGCACCTTTGGCCCCGAAAGGGTTTTGTCCGCTCGTTCCAATATTTCGGCAAGCGCCTCGTTCGCCTTGCCGCATCGCCGCATTCGGTTGCGGCCGGCTTTGCCGCGGGGATTATCGTGTCCTGGACGCCGTTCATTGGCGTGCATTTCGTCATGGCGATCATCATCGCATATCTGATCCGCGGCAATGTCATCGCGTCTGCGCTGGGCTGTCTGGCCGCGGGTAATCCGCTCACCTATCCCTTCATCTGGGCCCTGACTTGGGAGATCGGCCATCTGATCCTGTCACGCGATAGCGGCGGCCAGGGCGGCAGCATCGATCTGCCCGCGCTTTGGCACAAGGGCGATCTCTCGCAAATATGGGACCCGGTGTTGAAGCCGATGCTGATCGGCGGCATTCCGCCTGCCATTGTCACAGGCGTGATCGTCTACGCACTCACCTATTATGGTGTTAAGACCTTCAAAACCCGCCGCAAGGAACGCCTTATGGAGCGCGCCCGCGAGCGGCTGGCGCTTGCCGAGAACGCGTCGAGCGTCTGACGGCGCCTGACCTTCTCCGGGCCGCCAGGAGGGCCTTTTTCATGATCATCGGCATAGGCAGTGATCTCATCGACATCCGCCGAGTGGAAAAGACGATCGAGCGTTTCGGCGACCGGTTCACCGAGCGCTGCTTTACCGATATCGAGCGCGCCAAGTCCGAGCGCCGCAAAAACAAGGCGGCCTCCTATGCCAAGCGTTTTGCTGCGAAGGAAGCCTGCTCCAAGGCTTTAGGCACAGGATTGGCCCAGGGCGTCTTCTGGCGCGACATGGGCGTCGTCAATCTGCCAAGCGGAAAGCCGACGATGCAATTGACCGGCGGTGCCGCAGAAAGGCTGGTTTCCATGCTGCCGGCAAATCACCGCGCCGCCATTCATTTGACGATAACGGATGATTTTCCTCTTGCTCAGGCTTTTGTCATCATCGAAGCGCTGCCAATGGATCGCTGAATCACAGCCATATGTCGCTTTTGATATCCGCGCCATTGCCGCGATGATGTGAAGCGAGTAGACAGGGCCTGAATATAAGTGCGCCGGTGGGGTGCGAAAAAGGAATAAGACTGCGTGTCCGAGAAAGCCGTAAAACAGCAGAACGCCCTGTGGGAGAACATCAAGGTCATCGTTCAGGCGCTCGTCCTGGCCATGATCATCCGCACGGTTCTCTTCCAGCCATTCACCATTCCGTCCGGCTCGATGATGCCGACGCTTCTTGTCGGGGACTATATCTTCGTCAACAAGTTCGCCTACGGGTACTCGAAGTACTCTCTGCCGTTCTCGCCCGACCTGTTCAGCGGCCGCATTTTGGGCAGTGAGCCGAAGCGAGGCGATGTTGTGGTCTTCCGCTTCCCGCCCAACCCGGATGTCGACTATATCAAGCGCGTGATCGGTCTGCCCGGTGACCGCATCCAGGTCAAGAACGACATTCTCTATATCAACGGCCAGGCCGTGCCGCGCGAGCCGCATGGCACCTTCTCGTCGGACTACAGCCAGGAGCCGGGCGACCACATCGCCGTCTACAGCGAACGTCTGCCAGATACCGGCAAGGTTTTTGACACGCTGGATCTGTCGCCGAATTCGCGTGGCGACAATACCCAGGAATATGTCGTTCCGCCGGGCCATTACTTCATGATGGGCGACAATCGCGATAACTCCGACGACAGCCGTTTCGATGTCGGCTATGTCCCCGCTGAGAACCTGATCGGCCGCGCCAGCATCATTTTCTTCTCGCTGGGGCACGACACCTCGTTCCGTGAAATCTGGAAATGGCCGACCAACATGCGTTGGGACCGTATTTTCAAGGTTGTCGAATGACGAAGGCGCAGACGCTCTCCCAGGCGGATCGTGCCAGGCTTGAGGTCGTTATAGGCCACGAATTCGCCGAAAAGGAGCGTCTCGACCGTGCGCTGACCCATGCCAGCGCACGCACGCACAAGACGGGCAATTACGAGCGGCTGGAATTTCTCGGCGACCGTGTGCTCGGCCTTTGCATCGCAGAATTGCTTTTCAAGACCTTTGGCGCGGCGACGGAAGGCGAGCTATCTGTTCGCCTCAACCAGCTTGTGAGTGCCGAGACCTGCGCCGAGGTTGCCGATGAGATGGAGCTGCATCTCTACATCCGCACCGGCGCCGATGTGAAGAAGCTGACCGGCAAGCGGATGCTCAACGTGCGCGCCGATGTCGTCGAAAGCTTGATTGCCGCACTCTATCTGGATGGCGGACTTGAAGTCGCCCGTGCGTTCATCCTGCGTTTCTGGGAGCGTCGCGCCATCCGGCCTGAAGGCGCAAGGCGCGACGCCAAGACGGAGCTGCAGGAGTGGGCGCATGCGAAATTCGGCGTCACACCGGTCTACAGGGTTGATGATCGCAGCGGACCGGATCATGATCCCCGCTTTACCGTAACTGTGGAAATCAAGGGAACAGCGCCTGAAACAGGAATAGAACGCTCCAAGCGTGCAGCCGAACAGATGGCGGCGACGCGGATCCTGGAGCGCGAAGGTATATGGCAGCCTCAGTTGACTGAGAAGTGACTGCCGGGGAATAGTAGCAAATGACCAATCAGCAGGACACCTCAGCCGAAGCCGGCGCGGTTGAACATATCGGCCCGACGCATTCGGGCTTTGTTGCCCTTATCGGCCCCACCAATGCCGGAAAGTCGACGCTCGTCAATCGGCTCGTCGGCGCAAAGGTCTCGATCGTCAGCCACAAGGTGCAGACGACGCGTGCCATAGTGCGCGGCATCGCCATTCACAACAACGCGCAGATCGTCTTCATGGACACGCCCGGCATCTTCAAGCCGCGCCGCCGTCTTGATCGCGCCATGGTGACGTCCGCCTGGGGCGGCGCCAAGGACGCCGATCTCATTATGCTGCTGATCGACAGCGAACGCGGTCTGCGCGGCGATGCCGAGGCTATCCTGGAAGGGCTGAAGGATGTTCCCCAGCCGAAGATCCTCGTTTTGAACAAGATTGACCGCGTTCGCCGCGAAGACCTGCTGGCGCTTGCCGCCGCCGCCAACGAGAAGATCGCCTTCGAGCAGACCTTCATGATCTCGGCGGAAAACGGCTCCGGCTGCGACGACGTCATGGATTATCTGGCAAAGACCCTGCCGGAAGGTCCTTGGTATTATCCCGAAGATCAGATTTCCGACCTACCGATGCGCCAGCTTGCCGCCGAAATCACCCGTGAAAAGCTGTTTCTGCGCCTGCATCAGGAGCTTCCCTATTCCTCGCATGTCGAAACGGAAAAGTGGGAAGAGCGCAAGGACGGCTCCGTGCGCATCGAACAAGTGATCTATGTCGAGCGCGAAAGCCAGAAGAAGATCGCTCTCGGCAAGGGCGGCGAAGCGATCAAATCGATCTCGACCGCATCACGCAAGGAACTCTCCGCGATCCTGGAGCAGCCCGTGCACCTCTTCCTCTTCGTGAAGGTCCGTGAAAACTGGGGGGATGATCCCGAGCGCTTCCGAGAAATGGGCCTCGACTTCCCGCATTGACGAGAGTTTGCGTTCCTGCAACGCTTAATATTACAGTGGCTTATTGGGCATATTGTGTTTGTCGCTGTAATTTGAGGGGTGTTTCATGGCGAAGGCAGCAGCGACGGTGCATGGGCGACGCACGCCCTGCCAGCAATGTCCACTAAGATCGCTGCCGCATTTCCGAGAATTCGAGCGCGACGAGCTAAATTTCGTCAGCGGCTTCAAGAAGGGTGAGCTCCTTGTCGATGCCGGCGCCACGATTTTCCTCGAAGGCGCGCATAGTGCTCACCTTTTCACCATCCTCTCCGGCTGGGGTTTTCGATACAAGACGCTGGAGGATGGCCGCCGCCAAATCCTGAATTACGTGATGCCCGGCGATCTGATCGGATTGCAGGGGTCGATCATGGGCGAGATGCAGCATTCCACGGAAGCGCTCTCGCCAGTATCGCTCTGCGTTTTCGAGCGCACGGAGCTGATGACGCTCTATAATTCCCATGCCTCGCTGGCCTATGATCTGACCTGGATTGCCTCGCGAGAGGAGCGAATTCTGGATGAACATCTTCTGAGCGTTGGTCGCCGCTCGGCAATGGAGCGGGCAGCCTATCTCATTGCATATCTGCACCAGCGCGCCAGCACGCTGCGCCTTTTCAACGGCAGTAAGGTCATCCCCATCACGCAACAGCATGTCGCCGACACACTTGGCCTTTCGGTCGTCCATACCAATAAGACTTTGAAAAAGCTGGCGGCTCGAGGGTTGCTCCTTTGGCAGGAGAAGGGCTGCGAGGTTCTGGATGGGGACGGCCTTGCAAAACTTGCAGGCTGGGACGGCTTTGATTCGGGCAGGCGCCCTTTCATTTAGGCGCGGCCTTTTTAGCAAACGGCATGTCTTTTTTAAATGCCGGCAATAACTGTATCAGCATAGAGTATTATTATCGTCACTTTTCTACCAGTTTCACCTTTTACTAACCCCGGCGACAAAAGCGATTGGAGCATGGTGACGAGCCCATAGTACCGCAGTGCAAAAAGTGCGAAGCGGGTTGGAGGCAAGTCATGTCACAAGAGACTGAGCCGAGACGGATGGAGCAAACCATCCATTCAATACGGGCCGATGATTGGCGCCGGAGGGATCGATGCGGGACTTTTTACGGGCGGCGCCAGCTGGCGTATACGTGCAGGGATGGCGCTGATATGACGTTTCAGCGCGTGCTTATACTGGAAGACAATCTCATTATCGCAATGGAGACTGAGGAAATCCTCCGTCTTGTAGGCATCCAACAGATTGAGATTGCTTCGAATTTGGAACAGGCGGTCAACGCGATCCATTCCGAACATTATGATTTTGCGATGCTTGATGTGAATCTTGGGGAGTCGACAAGCTTCGGCTTTGCCAGACTGCTGATGGAGCGCGGCATTTCCTTCGGCTTCGTCAGCGGTTATTCCGATACGCTCGATTTTCCGGCCGATCTGCGGCATGTGCCGCTTTTGAACAAGCCCTTCGACGAGCAAGCCATGCGTCTCTTTGTCGAGGCGCTGGCTGGCGGCTCCTCTCGCGCCATGTGACAGCCGCAGCCATTTGTCCTAAACTCGAATCGCAGGAATCTTTCGGGGCAGCCGGCCGATGCAATGGCAGGACCATGCGATCATTCTGGGTGTCAAACGTCTCGGCGAGACGAGCGTCGTCGCCGAGGTGATGACGCGTGCCCGCGGTCGCCATATGGGACTGGTTCGGTCCGGCCGCTCGCGTGCCATGCAACCGGTGCTGCAGGCCGGCAATCTCGTCGAGGTCACCTGGCGGGCCAGGCTGCATGAACATCTCGGCGAGTTTCGTATGGAGCCGGTGACGCTCAGGGCCGCACGTTTGATGGAGACCGCGACCGCCGTCTATGGCGTGCAGGCGATGGCCGCATTGCTGCGGCTGCTGCCGGAGCGCGATCCGCATCCGCATCTCTACGATGCGCTCGATGTCATTCTGGAAAACCTGCAAAACCCCGCTGATGCAGGCGAACTCTTTGTACGCTTCGAACTTGCCGTGCTGAACGACCTCGGCTTCGGCCTCGATTTGACCGAATGCGCGGCAACGGGTGTGCGTGAAGATTTGGCTTTCGTCTCGCCGAAATCCGGGCGTGCCGTTTGCCGGGCAGCCGGTATGCCCTGGGCAGACAAGATGCTGGCATTGCCGCCGTTTTTGACGACCGGGGCCATGATCGCCGCAGATCGGGAAAGCCTTTCCGCCGCCTTCCGCCTGACCGGCTTCTTCCTGCATCGCCATGTCTACGAACCGCGGGGCATCGAGATCGCCGCCGCCCGCGATGGCTTTATGCAGGCGGCTTTGAAGGCGGTTGCCGCCGCTTTGCCTGATGATGCCACGGTATCGCCAAGCCTTGTTGCCAAAAACTGAGCAGAAAGCGGTATGGGGTATTCTTAGCGCCGCTTGATGGCCCAACCCTCCGGCCGTTTCTCAAGCACCGTCACCGTGTCGCCGATCTTCACCGTACCTTCGCCACGCGGTACGGCATTCCAGCCGAAGAGCGGCCCGGGCACGCGCCGGTCGGCCGACATGCGGATGCGGCCCATGGCGGGCATCGGGTTCGGCACATCTCGCGATCCGGTCTGCTGGTCCTGCGTCGTCATGATGCAGCGCGAGCACGGCTTAACGAGGTCGAGGCGGATGCCGCCGATCTCGATGGCAGCCCAGCGATCCTCCGGCCATTCCTCGTCGATATCGATGACGATATTCGGGCGGAACCGTTCCATTCCGACGGCGCCTTCGCCATGAGCGGCAAGGTCGGCGTTGAGCGCCTTCAGCGAGCCGGTGGTGGTGATCAGAATCTGGTAGCCATCGGAAAACGTAACAGGCGTATCCCCGCCCGCCCATTCCGGGTTGGCGATGCGCTTCGCGAGCCTGTCGAAGAACACCATCCTGACCTCGCGATCAAGCCAGGTCGACAGAGCCTTATTGGTTTCCTCGTCGGCAACGGAGGCGTTGACGGCTGATTTCCAGACGACGATGTCCATGCGGTTGTCCGGGTGCGGCGGGGGCACGATGATGTCGGCCTTACCCTCCATCTTCAGACGCAGATGGGAAGGCGCTGGCTGGATGTCGATTCGAGCCAGTGCCTGCAATTCGCGCTGGGTGATGAAGTTGCCCGAGGGGTCGACCAGCATGGCACGACGATCACCCGCAAGACCGAAGGCGTCGATGGCCGCGGACGGAATGGCGATGCCGCGGGCGCTCTTGAGGGGATAGATGAAAAGATCGCTGATGCGCATGATTGGCCCTCAGATTTCGTCGATGAACATTGCCAGCACGGTCTTCAGCCGGTCATGCCGTGCTCCGGCAAATCTGGCTCCGGTCTCGGTCTGGAATCCATCCGCAAGTTTGAACAGTTTTGTCTCGAAATGGTCAATGGCGAAGCGCTTGTCATCAAGCGGCCGCTCCGTCGCAAGGGGATCGAACGGATCGTAAAGGCCAGAACCGAGACGGCCTGCAATGTAGAAACAGCGGGCAGCGCCGACCATGCCGATGGCATCCAACCGGTCGGCATCTTGCAGGATCTTCGCTTCCAGTGTTTCCGGCGGCAGGTTGGCGGAGAAACTATGCGTGGTGATCGCATGCGCGACAGCCGCAATGTCCTCATCCGCCCAGTTAAGTTGTCGCAGGATGTGTGAAGCCTTCTCGGCCGCAAGCCGCGACGCTTGCGCGCGATGCGGCGAATTCTTTTCCACGGCGACGCAATCATGCAGCAGCACGGCGGCGGCGAGAATCAGTGCATTGCCGCCTTCCTCGGCCTTGATGGCCATGGCGTTGCGAAAGACGCGCAGGATATGGGCAATATCGTGCGAACCGTCATCGCCATCCGCGGCGTGCGGAATGAGATCCGCCGCCAGAGCTTCGAACGGGGCGAAGGCTTGCGCCATCTTGTCGGTATCCATTGTCGCACTCGCTCCGGAATGATCAGTCGGCAGGTTTCATGTCCTACCGGGTCAATGTATCAGCCGCAATCACTCCGCGGCTTTGGCCTTCTTACGCGTCAGGATCTTTTGGTAGAAGAGGCCGATGCCGATCAGCACAGCGCCGAGGCCGATGAAGGACAGCGCTCGCAGGAAACCTTCGAGGTTTGCCATGTCGATCAGGAAGGCCTTCACGACGGCGATGAAGACCAGCACCGCCGAGGCAATGCGCAGGCTCCGTGCCTCGAAGCGGGTCCCGAGCCCGAGTAGCGCGATGCCGATCAGCAGCCAGACGACGGAATAGGAATAAAGCTCGCCCTGGACGAAGCCGTTCCAGAACGGGATATATTCGCCCTGCCAGAAGCGGCGCACCGACAACGTGGCCCAAGCGAAAGCCATGACGGCCGCAGCCAAAGCCAACATGATGACATAAGGCACGGGGCGTCGGTTGCGGGCAAAGAGCGCCAATCCGCCATAGGCGGCGGCAGGCAGAAGATAGGCGAGCAGCAGCAGGTTGAAGAGCGGGATGCGCCCCGTGCTCTCACCCGTCATGAACGGGTTCAGTCCTAGTAGATGCATGGTTAGGATCATGGCGACCGAAATGACACCGAGCGTCATGCCGCCGTAACGGAAGACAGGGCTCGCCGCGCTGAGATCGAGCGCCATCAGCGTCGCAGAGGCACCGATTGCCAGCAGCGTGTAGATCGACTGCTCCCCAAGTGTCGGAGCTGCATCGTTCAGGACGCCGCCATTCATGGCATGGCGCACGAGAATGGCGATCGTCAGCAATACGAGGAAGCAGGCGAGCGCCTGCAATGCATTGCGCAGCCGCAGGCTCGGCGAATGCCATGTAATGAAGGCAGCTAGGACGGCAAGAGCCGCCGGAATACCATAGCCGGCAAGCAGCATATTGAAGACCGGTGTCGTGCCGAGCTCCGTGGGATCGACGATCGTCGGCTGCCAGGCGATGCGACCCATGGCGAGGACCAGAGCGGCAACCATGGTCCATGGCAGAGCCGGCCAATTGCGCAGGCGTCCCGCCAAAAGATAGGCGATGCCGAGAACCGGCAGCAGGATGGTCGCGGTGGCATGATGCGCAAGCGTATGCAGGGCGAAGACTGCGGCTGCAAAAGAGCCGGCCGCCAGGATATTCGTCGGCAGCTTCAACGCTTCTCCGTCACGGCGATCCTGCCACTCTGCAAGCCCGGCGAGAACTAGCGCCAGCCCGATGCCGTAAAGCCCATGCAGCCAGTCGAGCGTCCAGTTGCCGAAGTTGACGAAGCTGATCGTCGCGATCGCCAGCGGCGTGGCGGCCATGACGAGGCTCCAAAGTGCGGCATAGGGTTTCTCCGCCTGGGCGAAGCGCCGGAGGAAGAAGGCGCCGATCAGTACGAAGAGGGCGCCCAGGCCGAGTACTTCATAGATCACCGTGCTTTGCAGGTTGACGGTTCCATCCGCACCTGTGGATTCGATCCCGGCGATCCAGTTAGTCAGAATGCCCGATGTGCCAATGACAGCGACGATGGCCGACAGGATCGTTGCCCACGCCGCATGCAGCCGCCCGGCACCGAAGGCTGCAACCGCTGCAACGATCGCCGCAAACATGAATGTCGCATCGACAATGGGATAACCATATCGAAGACTGTGGCTAACGATGCAGAGCGCTACTGTGAGGGCGCCGATCGCAGCCGTCAGCGTCATGCCGAGGGGCTGTCGGGCGAGAAACGCCGCCCATTCCATGCCGGCGCTCACTTGTTGCGGCATATCTCCGGGCGGTGTTATTGCCGTGTCTTCTTTAACCGCTTCCGAGGCTGAATAGCGTCCCGGCCAGAGGAAGATAGTGCCGCCGATCAGCGCCAGCATGCTGAACGTCACCGGCGTCAGATCGACGACCGGGCTGAAGGTAATGTAGAGAAGCGGCCAGAGGCTCAGCAGCCCGTTTGCTAGGGATGGCGCGATCAGCCAGTGGCGCAAGCGCGACGCCAGCAGAGTTGCAAGCCAGGTCAGAACGAGATAGCCGAAGAGTATCCAGGGACGTGGCGCAGTCGAAGCGATCAGGGCAGGGGTCGCCATCGATGCCAGCAGGCCGAGGCCCGCAAGCGCTTGCCCATGCAGCAGCGATAGCCCGAGCGTAGCAAGCGAGATCAGCGCGAGAAGGATGAAGGCGGTCGCGGGGCCGATGAATTCGTAGATGGCATGCGCCGCATAGGTCGAACCGAACAAAGCGACGACACCGGCCGCCGTTAGGACGCCGGGGATCATCGCATCCTGGAAGGCATTGTTGAGCACCGGCGCGGCCCGACGGCGGATCACTTCGCCCGCAACAATCAGGACAAGGCCGAAGAGTGCCGCAAGAGCCAGCCGCACGCCGGGGCTAAGAAGGCCGCTCTCGATCGAATATTTGACCATGAAGATGCCGCCGAGTGCCAGCGCGATACCACCGACCCAGACGGCCCAGCGTGCGCCGATCGTACTCTCCAGGTTTTCCTTCGGTGCGGTGGAGGTACGGCTCGCCAGAGGAGTAGCCTCGTCACTAGCCGTGTCGCGTGCGGCGAGGGCAGGTTTCCCGATATCTGGCATGGAACTACCTTCGGTCGCAACTTCTGGTTCGTCTTCGAGAGGCAGCTCGATGGCGTGAGTCCCCGAATCGATCGTCGGAATCGATTCGTCCACATCCGCTGCCAGCACCTTGCCCGCGAGAGCGTTTTGCAGCTCCTGAACGCGCGCCTCCAGCTGCTTTATCCTCAGGTTGTGGCCTCGCAACACCACGATACCGACAATCAGGATGACGAGCGGCAATAATTCCATCATGTCCCCTCCATGGGCAATCCGTCACACCATATACGAAACGGCTCATCGAGTAAGGCTGGATAGCCGGATTTGCCTATGATTCCAGTGGATTATGCCGGATTGCCTGACAAGGAACCATAAAGTGAATATTAGGAAGCCTGGATTTACCGCTTGAGAACTATGGTTAATACTCATTAACAATTTGTCTTTACCGGCAGCGCGAAGCAGCTTAATAGCAATTCTTAGTTTAGCTCTGAATGTACTGTGTACAAACGACGTCGCATGAGGCGGCTCCTACCCTAGGAGGTTTGTATGTCCCATGTTTCTTCCATATCCAACAGCTCCTATCCGTATCGAGGCACGCTCTCGCGCCTTGATTCGAATGGCGATGGTCTTTTGAGCGAAGGGGAGCGCGCGGCGGCCGAGCGCCCCGGCATTCTCGAAACCGACGATACCGGTGCCGCTGCCAATGGTTCGAGCAGCGCGTTAGGCAACCTGATCGCCAAGCTCATGCAGTTGCCCAGCGCCGACGCTGCCTCCACAGCAAAGTCGCCAGAATCGAATGTCCTCTACGATCTTGATCTGCTGTCGCCGATGGATGCCTACAATAGCACCTACGGCCAATATGAGGCCGATAGCGTGGCGGCCTGACAGGCACTTTTATCCAACGAGAGGCAACTTGCCGGAACGCCGGCAGGTTGCCTTATCATTTTGATGCACGGTCTTTTCCTCGGTCGCCGGAACCGTCATGCCTGCCATGCGTTGGGCAATAGCCCCGCAGAACAGGGAGGGTGTTCCATGAAACGGACAATGATCGTTGCAATTCTTGCTCTTGCCGCAGCTTCGCCGGTAGCAGCACAAACCCAAAGTCAAAATACCGCAACAGCCGATTTTGTCGGCCTTGACGGCAAGCCAGCCGGTCGGGCGACGTTGACCGAAGGTAAGAAGGGTGTGCTGATCGAGATGGAAGTGTCAGGCATGCCTGCCAATCGCTGGGTCGCCTTCCATATTCATGAAAATAGCCGGTGTGAGCATACGCACGGCTTCGAGTCCGCTGGTGGTCATTTCAACCCCACCAAGGCGGAACATGGCTTTCTGGCCGCCAGCGGGCCGCACGCCGGCGATATGCCCAACCAGTATGTCGATCAGGATGGCAAGCTGCGCGCCCAGGTCTTCAACGGCATGGTATCGCTGAATGGCAAAGACGGCATTCGCGGCCGCACCTTGATGATTCACGCGGAGTCCGACGATTACCGCAGCCAGCCCGTCGGCGGCGCCGGCAAGCGTCTCGCATGTGCCGTCATTCAATAGGGGCCCGGCGGCCAGAAAAGCGAAAGTGAGTCCAGTTATTGAAGCGGTCAGTGTTCGGCAGCGATGGCTCTGTTGTTGGCGTGCCTGCCGGCGATGATTTGATGGCCGTCGACGTGCTAACTGTCCAAGGACAATGTGAAAGGCGCATTGCCGTCGGCATCCGCGCCGCGGCCGATCTGTTTGACTGCCGCGACCAGGCACCCCTGGCGCCCCAGCAGCTCATCGCCGATGGCAACCAGCCGGGCATTCGGCGTCACGAATGGCGAGCTTGCTCGCAGCCGGCGCACCAGCGCCAGATCGTCTTGCTGGGGGTGAACGGCCAATGCCGCGATCAGTGCTGCCGCCGGCGAGCGGGAGACGCCCATCCAGCAATGGATGAGCAATGGCGCGCTTCGATCCCAGCCGGTAGCGAAATCAATGATGGCGCGAACATGTGCCTCCTGCGGGGCAACGAGATCTCCCGTTCCGGCAAAGCTGATGTCATTCATATGGAGCAGCAGATGCCGATCCGCCTGGATGACTGCGGGGCGGTGGAAGCTGTGCTCCTTGGCCATCAGGCTGATCATTTCGCGTGCGCCGTGGTGAACGGCCATTTCGGCAATGCGCGCAAGCGGCGATACGACGATCCTGGTCACGCGCCGATCCTCATGGTGGCACGTTCCGCTTCGATCGCCTCGAAGCGCCTGAGGAACAGCCGCTGTGCCTCGATTGCCGGCATCGGGTCGATCGGCAGCATCTCGCGCGTGATGTCGCGCGGCTGACCGAAAAACTTGCGCGCCTCGTCGGGCGTAAAGCCCGCAAGCAGCGTCGCCTCGAAATAGGCAGAGATCGTGTCGGCCTTCTTGATCTTTTCCTTGAGCTTCGGCGCGCAATGCGGGGGGAGGGCGAAGCGCCGGTAGATCGCCGCCTCGAGCCGCTTCTCCACGACCTTGTAATCGCCGCCGACGACGGACTTGAACGGTGAGATCATGTCGCCGATCACATATTCCGGTGCGTCATGCAGCAAGGCCGCAAGTAGTTCGTCCGGCGTTGCTGGATTGAGATGACGAAAGATCGCCTCCACCACAAGGCTATGCTGCGCAACCGAAAAGGCGTGATCGCCGGAGGTCTGGCCATTCCAACGCGCGACACGGGCAAGCCCATGCGCAATGTCACTGATCTCGACATCGAGCGGCGACGGGTCCAGCAGGTCGAGCCTTCGTCCAGATAACATGCGCTGCCAGGCGCGCGCAGTCGTCGCCGATGTCATGCCGACGCCTCGTCGGCGCGAGCGGGGAAGGAGAGGCCGGACCAGGCCGGCAGAGACACGGTGACGTCGATATCGCCAGCCCTTATCGGAGCCTCTTCGGCAATGGCTTCGCCGGCCCGGTCAATGCGGACGATGGCAAGGCCCATATTGCCGACGGTCGAGCCGAGAGTTCCGATCGGCTTGCTGCCGACGGTCAGCTCCGTGCCGGAGGGCGGCAATTCGGTGCCGCCGCTGACGATAACGACACGCCTGCGCGCCGTTCCGCGATGGTGCATGCGGGAAACCACTTCCTGGCCGATATAGCAGCCTTTGCGGAAGCCGAGACCGCCGTTCAGATCCATCAGCACATCATGCGGGAACGCATCTTGTAGCGCGAAATCGAGGCCAGAAACGGCAATGCCGTTGGTGATCCGCAGCGAATCATAGAGCGTCTCGGAATCGCTGCCGTGCTCGCCGACCGTCCGCGTCAGCACAATGCCCGCCTTCGCGAAGCGGCTATCCTTAGGACCTTCCGCTGCGGCGTCTCCCCAGGCGACCGTAACCCCCTGTATGTCCTCCGCGATGAAATCGACCTTGGCACGCAAGCGATACATGGTGAGCCGCTTGAGCAGGCCCTCCCGCTGCACCGTGTCCGTTTCGAGCAGAAACCCTGCGCCATCCCGCCAGATCATGAAGTCGAACAGGATCTTGCCTTGCGGCGTCAGCAACGCGCCGGGGCGAGCCTCATCGGTGCCAAGCGAGACGAGATCGGTGGTGATGAGATTGTGCAGAAACGCTTCTGCTTCCGCGCCAGTGATGCGGATAAAGGAGCGCTCTTTGAGGAATACGGCTGGCATGATGGTTCCGCTGATTTGCCTATCACGCAGAGGTAGGGCCTTCGGCGGGGAACCGCAAGTTCCCCGGCCGGATCATTCGCCCGAGGTGAAGAATTTCCAGCGGCCGTCCGGCGTGATGCCGACGCGATAGAAATTATAGCCGCCGAATTCCAGCATATCTGCATAGTCACCGGCCGTCACGATACGCATCAAATCAACCTTCTCCGGAGTGGAGAGCGATTTGATGTCCTTCTCGGCGAAATAGGGCCAGACATAAACTTCGTCGGGTGTTCCCTGGCCGACATGAGCGAAGCCCGTCGACATTATGTCAAGAAGGATAGACAGGATCTCGATGCCGTCGGGATCACCTGAAAGATCGTGCAGTGTCTTAATCGGATCTTCACTGGAATCGTCGGCGTTGACCTGCGTCTGTTTAAGGCCGCCACCGACATTCATCAGCGGACGCAGACGCTCGAGATCGCCGGAAGCGGCAGCCTCCACAATGGCCGTACGGAGCTTCTTTACCGCCTCGGGTGCCTTATCGATATCGAAGAGGAATTCGACCGATTTGCCGGTACTGGAAGCGCTACCGCTGCTCTGTGCAGCCTGCTTGTTGATCAAGGGGTCGGGCGTCGGCAGCGCATTGTTGGCCGGCGCTTCCAGCGCCTGCTCGATCGGTTTCTCGTTCTTCTGCTGTGCAGAATTTACTGTATCTTTCGCTTGGGAGGCCGGCGGATTGAGCTGAGAAAAGGCGCTCGCCGGTAGCGGCAAAACGGTGCTGCCCAAAAACAGGGTTACGGCAGCGAAGGAGGCAATGGAACAGGTGAGCGCATTGCCTGGAAAGATACGCATAAGCAATCTCTGGTTGTTATTGCAGGGTTCGGTTCGGAGAGAATTCGCCAGCGAGCATGCGTTCACGCAGCGATTCGAGCAAGGCTTCGGCGCCCTGTTCCCCTTGAATCCGGATCGTCTCACGAATTGCATGGGCAATGGCTGCATCGGCGATGATTTCGGGTTCGATGCCGTCAGCCATACCGTCCGCCCAAGCTTCGTTCTGGTATTCCAGCGCTGCCTGCATCTTTTCATGAACGATCATGTCGTCGATTTCGTTCAGGCTGGCTTCCATTGTTTCTTTCCTCGAGACGTTCATGTCCTTACCACTTGCTTAATAACTTTATCAGCCTTTTCTCAAAACGACACGGCTCGCTGTCAAAAGAGGTTAATAAATCGTCAATTTCCAAAGCGTGCGGTGATTTCTGTCGCCAGTGTTGCACCTTCGTTACGGTATCGCTCTTCCGCGGTGCGGGCCTGCGGCGTGCAATTCGTGTAAACCGATGCAAAGGACCGATACCCACGGTTGAAAGCCGCCGTCAGTCTTTCTCTTCGTTTCGGCTCGCTCTTGGTTTCCGTATCGAGCAATTGCTGCATGTCGCCCCGCCAGCCATCCTCCCGCGTCCGGCTGCAGAGATTGCGCAGATAGTCGATCGAGCCGAGAATTTCGGAGAGCCGCAACAGCTGTTCGTCGTAGGGTACCGGCTGCTCCGCGCTCCCGCTATCGGTCGCTTGTGCCGGCGGCGCGCTTGCTGCCGGCTGTGCGGCAGCCGGAAAGGCGGCGGCAAGCGCGATGCAGATCAGAAGCGGTCGGCCAAGGCTGTTATGAATCATGTAACCATGTTGACCGGACAAGCATGACGGGAACAAGGCGTGTGAGGTGGTTTCCACGCCGATATTGCTCAGCATCGTTAATTTCGGGGCCGAGCTATGCGTTTTCTGCAGCAAGTCGTTCTACGCATTCGAGCACGCTGGCGGGAACGGGCAAGGCGCGCACCTCCTCCAGTGTGTACCAGCCGATGGCAGCCGCATCGTCGGCTGCTTCGGCGACCGTATCCTCATCGGCGTCTACGAGGAAGACCGAGAGCAGGAAGTGGCTCGTCAGCGTTCCGTCTGCCGCGTGAGAGCGCAGATCATAAGTTTCGAACAGCCGGGGATTGCGTGCTGAGATGCCGGTCTCCTCCTTGAACTCGCGCAGCGCCGCGTCAGCCGGCGTCTCTCCATCTTCGGCGCGACCTCCCGGAAAGGCATACATATCGGCAGACGGTGGATTGCTGCGCAAGACAAGCAGGAAGCGACCGTTGCGTTCGAGAATGGCGGAGGAGGCCGGGCGAGGATTGGAGATCATGGATCGCTTTGCATTCGGATGGAAAGATCGATGCGCGATGGCAACGAGCCATCTGCAGCCAATTTCTACAGGAAACGGCGCTTGCTGTCCCGCAGGAAACCCCCTTAACTCGCTTCCGACGGGAGCCGCGATTCTGAATGCGCTGAATATGGGAACGATCGGGGATGATCTACGGGCTATATGCTTTGGCGGCTATTGCCGAAATTGCAGGCTGCTTCACCTTCTGGGCGTGGCTGCGTCTATCGAAGCCCGTCTGGTGGCTGGCACCTGGCCTGATATCGCTGGCACTCTTCGCCTGGCTGTTGGCGCTGGTGCCGAGCGAGGCGGCGGGGCGCACCTTCGCTGCTTATGGCGGTGTCTATATCATTGCCTCCATTCTATGGCTCTGGCTCGCCGAAGGGCGGCTGCCGGACCGATGGGATATTTCTGGAGCAGCCATCTGCCTTGCCGGCGCGGGGATCATTCTCTTCGGTCCGCGCGGCTGACCTTAGGCTTGACCCGCCGCTTCTCGGGTGCAAAACAAACCCCATGTGCGGACGTTTCGCTTTGACATCGACGGCAGATCACGTGGGGGAAGCGCTCGGCGTCCTGCTGACCGAGGCTTTTCCCGCGCGCTATAATATCGCGCCCACGCAGCCGATCCTCGTGGTCATTTCCGGCGACAGGCAGCGGCCGGGCAGCAACCTTCCGGATCGTCGCGCGCTTCTCGTGCGCTGGGGCTTCATGCCCGACTGGGTGAAGGACCCCAAGGAATTCCCGCTGCTGATCAATGCGCGGGCGGAAACGGCGATAGGCAAGGCTTCCTTCCGCGCGGCCATGCGCCATCGCCGCATCCTCATCCCAGCATCCGGCTTCTATGAATGGCATCGACCGTCGAAGGAAAGCGGCGAGAAGCCGCAAGCCTATTGGATCCGGCCCCGCAGTGGCGGCGTCATCGCTTTTGCCGGGCTGATGGAAACCTGGTCGTCGGCCGACGGTTCGGAAGTCGATACGGGTGCGATCCTGACAACAGCAGCAAACAGCGCTATCCGATCCATCCATGACCGCATGCCCGTTGTCATCAAGCCCGAGGATTTCGCCCGCTGGCTGGATTGCAAGACGCAGGAGCCTCGCGATGTCCTTGATCTGATGAAGCCGGTCCAGGAGGATTTTTTCGAGGCGATCCCGGTTTCGGATCGCGTCAACAAAGTTGCCAATATGGGGCCGGATGTACAGACACCCGTGGTGCTTAATCCGGTCAGAAAACCGCCGAAGAAGGCGGAACCGGACGATGGCCAGCTAAGCCTTCTCTGAGCGGCCGCCATTCGGCGGCCAGTGACCGGAAGCGCCGCCTACCGGCATTGGTCGGCGACGGGCAGAACTATAGTCTCAGGCGATCTTCTTCTTGAGAGGCTTCGTCTTCAGCATCAGATGGGCTGCAAGAACGGCTTTCAGGCCCAGCGGGCGATAGTGCTTGCTGGGATCGATCTTTGCCTGCGGTTGTGCCGGCTGGTCTTTCTTCTGCGTCATGTTTCACTCCTCACCATGCTCCCCCGGAGCATTTTTCGATTCATAGTCGAGTGGTGCTTTTTGTCGTAAATCATGACAAATCGAAGGCGTTTTCCAATCAGCTTTTGTAAACAACGACCATATTTCGAGAGATTAGCGCCGAAACCTCGTGTAGAATCCGCACTGCCGCAATGTTTGAATCTGCGGAAATATCGCGCCGTACGGGCTTTCCGCCGCGCCGACAACCCACCGTCATGTTACTGATTGATAAGGAAGACCTGCAGACTTGTGGTTGCATGCGGCGATGCCGCCAGGGCCGTTGGATAGCGATTTGATATGCCGGCGCTAGATATGCCGGCCGATATCGTCATTGGAATCGTCGACATTAAGATCGGCGGGGCCGTTGATGGTGTAGGTACCGTATTTCTTCGCCCAGGAGCGTGCGCCGAAGGGCAGGGACAGCAGATAGATGACGACGGTCACGACCATGACATGCCACGTATAGCTCATGAGCAGCGCGACGTAGACGACGAGGCCGAGCATGATCGGTAGGACAAGATCGCGCCTTACGCCGTTGCCTTCCGATTTACCGGACCATACGGGCAGGCGGCTGACCAGCAGGAAGCCGATGAGGACGGTGTAGGCGGCACCCCATAAGGCGAAGGTGCGGTCCGGCGTGACGCCGAGAAAGCCGAGATAAACAGGCAGCAGCACCAGCATGGCGCCAGCAGGCGCGGGCACGCCGACAAAATATTCCGATTGCCAGGAGGCCTTATGCTCGCGTTCCGCCATGACATTGAAGCGCGCAAGCCGCAGGCCGGCGGCGATCGTATAGATCAGCGCCGCGATCCACCCGAGCGAGCGGGCTTGATCCAGCAGGAACACATAGACGACGAGCGCCGGGGCAACGCCGAAATTGACGATATCGGCGAGCGAATCCATCTGCGCGCCGAATTTCGAGGTGGCCTTCATCAGCCGCGCGACGCGCCCGTCGATGCCGTCGAGGAAGGCTGCGACCAGCACGGCCACGACGGCGAGCTCGTAACGGTTTTCGAAAGCAAGGCGAATGCCCGTCAGGCCCGAGCAGATCGCCAGCACGGTGATCATGTTCGGCACGATCAGCCGCAACGGAATTTCCCGGAGACGCGGTCCACGCGCTTCGTCATTGGGCCCGTGCGGCTCGAAAGGCGGAAAAGGCGTTTTCATCTCGCTCGTGTTCCTACACTTCAGCTGCGGCGGCTAATGGTTGTGCCCTTGGCCGAGCCGAATTCGGCAATGACGGTTTCGCCGGCGATTGCCCGCTGGCCGACGGCAACGCGCGACGAAGCGCCTTCCGGCAGGAAGACATCGAGGCGCGAGCCGAAGCGGATGAGGCCGATGCGTTCGCCGGCATCCAGCGGCTCGTTCGGATGGACGAAGCAAAGAATACGGCGGGCAACGAGGCCGGCAATCTGCACGACGCCGATCTCGCCATGTTTCGTTTCGATCACAAGGCCGTTGCGCTCGTTCTGTTCGCTGGCCTTGTCGAGTTCGGCATTGAGGAAGCTGCCCTGGCGATAGGCGACGTTGGTGATACGGCCGCGCATCGGCGAACGGTTCACGTGGCAATCGAAGACGTTCATGAAGATCGAGATGCGCAGCATCGGCTGGCTACCGAGATTGAGCTCAGCCGGCGGCGTCACCATCTGCACGCTCGAAACCTTGCCGTCGGCGGGCGATATCGCCAGATCATCGTCCTGAGGCGTCATGCGTTCGGGATCGCGGAAGAAATAGGCGCACCACAGCGTCAGGATCAGGCCGATCCAGAAGAGCGGCTTGAAGATCCAACCGAGCACCAGCGACGCGACGAAGAAACCTGCAACGAAGGGATAGCCCTCCTTGTGCACGGGAACGATGACATTGCGTACGCTGTTCATCAAGCTCATCTACGGCCTACTCCGTTAGGGCATTCCCTGCCAGGAACCGAGCCTCGGTCCTCGGCAAGATCATGCCAGTCAAAAGAATGAGAACAAGATAAGCGGTCTTGCTCTGATTACCAGTCGAGCGTGACTACAGGCAAACTCTGTCATGAGCAATGCTTTCGCATGCTCGCCCCCAATGCAATCCTGTTCCTCCGCCGATGCGGATACCTACAGGGCCTCCTCCAGATTTGCTCTCGTAAAGACAGGCAAGACGGGAAGGTTGGGAAGGCCCCGGATAGCAGGCGTGCCATCTCCACGCCAGATCGCGCAGACAACAGCAAGAATCTGCGCCTGCGAGCCGATTGCCAAGTGATAAGCATCTTTCACCGCGCCACCTGTCGAAATTACATCTTCGACGAAGGTTACGCGGCGGCCGGAAACATCTTGTCCCTCGATTGCTTGACAGGTGCCGTAAGTCTTTGCCTGCTTGCGGACGAACGCGGCAGGAAGGCCGGTCTCCAGCGACATTGCTGTGACGAGAGGGATGCCTCCCAATTCCAGGCCGGCAATGATTTCGGTTTCGGCCGGAATGAGCTCAGCCATGGCCCTGGCAAGCGGCTTCAGCAGGGAAGGCATGCCTTCAAAGCGGTACTTGTCGAAATAAGGGCTGGAGATCTGGCCCGAGCGGAGTTCGAATTCGCCCTGCAACATCGCCACTTCGGCGATGCGCTGGCCAAGCTCGGCTTTCGTTTGAATTAACCCAGCTGCCATCGTTCAATCTCCTTGGTCATATCGCTTCCCGCGTATAGCCGGGAATCGTGCAACCGCAAACCACATGGTGTCTTCTGCGGGTGCGATGTGAAGTGCGGATTCCGGAAAGTTCGGGAAACGAGCAAAGGGAAGCCGCCGGACACTATCCGGCGGCTCGTGTATTCGCTGCAGGTTGGAAATTAAAGCCCGAGCGCAGCGCGCAACTCAGCCTTGGCGCCTTCGTACTCGGTCTTGTAGTCGTCATGCGTCATGATGGTTTCGGCGATGACGGTGCCTGCAATACGGGCGGCTTCGATATCGGAGGCATAGTGGATGCCGCCAACGATGCGGTTATGGCCGTATTCCCAGGCACGCGCCATGATGGCGGCGCGCTTCTCCGGAACCATGTTCGCAAGCACGATGCCCATCAGTGTGCCGACGGTGGCATGGCCGGATGGATACGAGCCGGACTTGGAGAGCGGTACGATCGGCTTGACGAGATCGCTGTAGAGATGTGGACGCGGGCGCTTCCAGACATCCTTGGCCGGATCGACAACGGCACCCTCCGTCTCGACGACGCGATCGAAGAAGGCCGAAAACTTCGGTAGGTTTTCCTTGGTGAATTTCGGATTGTCGATAACGTCGGAGAAGCGCCAGACGTTCTCTTCGGCATCCGCTACGGCGCGAGCTGCCATTTCCGGCGTGCGGGTCACCTGAATCGTCAGGATTTCGCCAAGCTCCGCCTTCATCTGTGCGGAATCATTGGCGGGCGGCGGCGGCAGCAGATCGAGGAGGTTGATCTCCTTGGCATCGGCGAAAGGCTTGGCATCCTCGGCGAAAACCGGCGAGGCCAGGCCGACGACGAGCAACAGGCTTAAAGCTTTGGCAAAAGTACGCATTGGGGGCTCCGTTCAAAAAGACCCTCGTACCTAGCAAGCTGTCATCTCAGTCTCGTGACAGCAATCGGTGCATAACTGCTGCGACGGGGTGCTGCCATGGGTGCAGAATTCAAAGGTTCCGCGGGTTTTCACCTTGCCGGCGCCAGCCGGTCGATAACGCCCAGATCGTCGCTCTCGCGCACCTGCTTCAGATGCTCCTCAGCCTGCGTCGCCTCGCGCTGGCGGTTCCACATGGAGGCGTAGAGCCCGTTTCGAGCCAGCAGATCGGCATGGGTGCCGCGCTCAGCAATCACGCCGCTTTTGAGCACGATGATCTCGTCCGCGCCGATAACAGTCGACAGGCGATGTGCGATAACAAGCGTCGTACGGTTCTTGGAGACAACGTCCAGGGCAGCCTGTATTTCGCGCTCGGTCGTCGTGTCGAGCGCCGAGGTCGCCTCGTCTAGGATCAGAACCGGCGGCGATTTGAGAACGGTGCGCGCGATCGCCACACGCTGCTTCTCACCGCCGGACAATTTGAGACCACGCTCGCCGACCTTGGTCTCGAAGCCTTCCGGAAGATTGCGGATGAACTCGCCGATCTGCGCGATCTCCGCGGCCGCGGTAACTTCCGCTTCGCTGGCGCCCGGCCGGCCATAGCGGATGTTGTAGGCGATGGTGTCGTTGAAGAGCACGGTATCCTGCGGCACCATGCCGATGACCTTGCGAAGGCTCTTCTGTGTGACGGTCCGCAGATCCTGACCGTCGATGGTGATCGTACCGCTCTGCACGTCGTAGAACCGATAGAGCAAGCGCGACAGCGTCGATTTACCTGCGCCCGAAGGCCCGACCACGGCGACCGTCTTGCCAGCCGGCACCTCGAAGGAGATGCCCTTCAAGATCGGCCGCGCCGGATCATAGGCGAAATGCACGTCCTTGAACGCGATTGCGCCATTGCCGATGATGAGCTCTTTGGCGTCAGGCGCGTCGACCACCTCGGGCTTGACCTCGAGCAGGTCGAACATCTCTTCGATATCGGTCAGGCCCTGGCGTATTTCGCGATAGACGAAGCCGATGAAGTTGAGCGGCACGGAGAGCTGCAGCAGCATCGCGTTGATGAAGACGAAGTCGCCAACTGTTTGATGGCCGTTCAGGACCGACAAGCCGGACATAACCAACATCACCGTCGTGCCAAGGCCGAAGATCAAGCCTTGACCGAAGTTCAGCCAGCCAAGCGACGTCCAGACGCTGGTGGCTGCCTTTTCATATCGCTCCATCGATTGATCGAAGCGTTTGGCTTCCATCTCCTCGTTGCCGAAATATTTGACCGTCTCGAAGTTCAGCAGCGAATCGATCGCCTTGGTGTTGGCGTCGGTATCGCTGTTGTTCATTGTCCGGCGGATGGAGATGCGCCAGTCGCTCGCCTTGACGGTGAACCATATGTAGAGCCAGACCGTGATGGCCGTGACGGCGAGATAGGAAAAGCCATAGCCGCGCCAGAAGATGATGGCGGTCAGCAGGAATTCGATAAAGGTCGGAAACGTGTTGAGGATCGTGAAGCGGACGATCGTCTCGATGCCCTTTGTGCCGCGCTCGATGATGCGCGAGAGGCCGCCCGTCTTGCGCTCCAGATGGAAACGCAGCGAGAGTTCGTGCATGTGCACGAAGGTCTTGTAGGCGAGCTGGCGCACCGCATATTGGCCGACGCTCGCAAACAGAGCGTCGCGCAGCTGGTTAAGGCCGAGCTGGATCAGGCGCGTCGCGTTCGTGGCGATGATCAAGGCGATGGCGCCGACCAGGAAGGCCGGCAGAATGCCTTGCATGTCGAGCTTGCCGTTCAGCGCATCGACGGACCATTTGAAGAAGTAGGGGACCAGCAGCAGGAAGAATTTCGAGACCAGCAGGAAGACGGTCGCCCAGACCACCCGCATTTTCAGATCCATACGCCCGCTCGGCCACATATAGGGCCAGAGATTGACGATCGTGTTCAATGGATTGCTGGAATCCGCCGAAATGGTTTTCTTCTGGCCTGCCATGTCCGTCTCCGGCGAGTGATTGGGCAGCCGGATGTGGCGGTGTTTGCACAGCCGACTGGCAAGCCTTCATAGCCAAGACATGGCCGTTGTGGGAAGGCTATGGGGTCGGGCGACGCTTATACTATTTTCATGCCATGTAAAAGCAGCGGCCAGGCGTAGATGCGCCTGGCCGCTACCAATGTCCTCAATGCACTATAGTTGCGGCTAGAGATGCTCGCCCGAAAGCCGCTTGCGATGAAGTTCCTCGGCGTTCGGCAATGCGTCCTTCGGCAGGCCGAAGACCTGACCCGGCAGGATACGGTCCGGATTGTTGATCTTGTCTTCGTTGGCCAGATAGATCGTCGTATAGCGCACGCCCGCTCCGTAGATGCGGCGTGAGATCTGCCACAGCGTATCGCCACGGCGAATGATGACGGCATTGCTATCCTGCGAGAGCGGCGCCTGCTCGATCGTCTTTGGGCCGTTGTCGCTGGACGAGACTTCAGCATTCGGCTGCGCTGGTGCCGTCTGCACCGGCGCGGTGATGACGGCGATCATCTGTTCCAGGCCTGGCAGGGCGGCGGCGACCGACTTCGGGTCCTTCGGCAAGGCCAGCAAGGTGGCGAGCGCCTTGGAGGCCGCGCTGGAAGCATCGGCGGCTGCCTTCTTCAGCGCAGCACTGGCGTTGATGGTCGGGCGGAATTCCGACAGCGACTTGAGCGCGATTTCCGTACCTGAGCGGGCGGCCGCCAGCTGCTCCGTATTCGGCTGCTTGCCGTCGGCAAAGAGGCCCTTGAGCAGTGTGAAAGCCTTGCCCGCGCCTTCCTTGAGCTTAGCAAGCTCGCCTTCGTCGAGCGGCACCATGTTTGCCGTGGTGGCTTGCGCCTGACCATTGGCGGCCGTCGGAGCCTGCGCCGCAACCGTCACCTGATTGCCTTCGGGGCGCGTGAAGTTGACGCTGGTGCGCACGACGACCTTGCCCACTCCATCGAGCACGTCAACGCGAATCTTGTGATCGCCGACGGCAAGAGGCATGGGGCCGTCCACAACGAAATGACCGTCCGCACCCGCGACATTCTCACCGATGAGCTTGTCATCGGCATAGGCGCGGACCTTGGCATTCGGCTTCGCAGTGCCGGCAACGAAGATATGATCGTTTTCGATCTCTACCGCATTGACCATGACGTCCTGATCCGCTTCCGTCTTTGCTGCCGGCGGCGTGGTCGCGCCTGCTGCCGGATTGGCGGATGCAACTACGGAACCATCCTGCTGCGGCTTGGCGTCCGTCGCCGTCGGCTTATCCGTTGCATTGGCCTGTGCATTCGCCGCCGAGGCCTCCTGTTCGCCCGCTGCTACGCGGCCTTGCTTGGCCGAGGGTGCGGTAATGATGCGGCTTGCGGCGCCTGGCTTGGACACCATCGCGAGGACCTGGGTGGAATTGTCCTTCGGCACGGAGACGGTGGCGACTTCCTCGGAATTGACGGCCTTGCCGTCCTTGCCGGTGGCACGCAACACCAACTCGTGATCGCCGGGTGGCAACGGCTTGTCGAGTACGGCTGCAAAATCGCCGCTCGGGCCGACATTGGTCGTCGTGACTACCTTTTCGCCGTCGACGATTTCCAGCTTGGCATTCGGCTCGGCTGAGCCTGCGACAACGGTGGAGCCATCCGGCTCGACACGCAATACGTCGAATGATGGCACGCGCGGAGCGGCTGCGGCAGTCGTTTCAGGTGCCGGCTGACCGGTCAGCGCTGCAAAAGCCCCGTCGATCGCCGCACTGGCTTCGGCGGCGTTGTCTGGGAGAGTTTGGATGATGGTGAGCGCCTTACCAGCGCCGTCCTGTACTTTCTTCACAAGCCCCGTGGTCGTTGCGTCGATCCCCTCGGGAAGCGCGAAACCGACGATCGATTGCAGGGCGTTGGTTGCCTTCGTCTTCGCAGCCGTGAAGGCATCCTGAGGCGGTTTGTTGCCGTCCTTGAACAGCGCCTTCAAATCGGTAAGCGAGGTGGTTGCCGCACTCGTAAGCTCGGTCAGCTTCTTGGTGAGGTTTGCCGTGTTGGTGGCGGTCGACACGGCATGCTGCGTGGCTTTCGTCGCGTTATCAGCGGCCTCGCCAGCCTTCTGCGCGTTCTCGTCGATTGTATTCTTCACCGCATTGCTGGCTTGATTGACCACATTGCCGATCGGGGTCTTGTCACCGTTGATGCGCGGCATCACGAAGAAGACCATCAACAGGGTCGCAATTGCCAACACCAACAGAGCCAGCCACCCGGCACGGTTCTTCATCATCATTCATCTCCACGCGGCGAAGTGGTCGCAACTCCTGAAATTGCTAGCGATTTCGCCTGCTTTTACAAGCTTTCTCAGCCATTTTCGCATGTCCCGGCACAAGTTTTCCTTTGAAAAATCTTGACTGAGCATCCGCAGCATAGTTGTTTGCATCCATGACCGACGATTCCACGCCAATTCGATCCATTTGCGTCTATTGCGGCTCAAGGCCGGGGCGCGACCCTTCCTACATGGCTGCCGGCCGCGAACTGGGCAAAAGCATTGCCGAAAACGGCCTGCGCCTGATCTATGGCGGCGGAACGAAGGGCATCATGGGCGCTGTCGCGAGCGGCGTGCTGTCGCACGGCGGTCAGGTTACCGGCATCATTCCGGAATTTCTGGTCGATATGGAAGCGACGCGCCATTCGCTCGGGCAACTCGACGAGCTCATCATAACGCCTGATATGCATGCGCGCAAACATGGCATGTTCGAGCGCGCCGACGCTTTCGTGGCATTGCCGGGCGGTATCGGCACTTTGGAAGAGATCGTCGAGATCATGACCTGGGGTCAGCTCGGCCGACACGAAAAGCCGATGGTCTTTGCCAATATCAACGGTTTCTGGAACCCTATGATGGAGCTTATCCGCCATATGACGGAAGAGGGCTTCATCCATACCGCTCACCGGGTCCAGCCGCTCGTCATCGACAAGATCGCCGATATCGTTCCGGCGATCCGCAAACACGCCGCCGAGACACGCGGCGACCGCGGCGGCGAAGAGGCCGTCATTTCCAAACTTTGAGTAAGGATCGGCTGACCAAGCCTACTGGTTAACCTCCTCTGCTCTGACGCAGCATCGACCAGCTGTAGAGCACGAGAGCGGCCCAGATCAGCGAGAATGCGATGAGCCGCGGCATGTCGAACGGCTCCTTGAACAAAAAAACGGCAATCAGGAAGACCATCGTCGGCGCGATATACTGCATGATGCCGATGGTTGACATTCTAAGAAGCTTCGCACCGTTGGCGAAGATCATCAGCGGCAGCGCCGTTACCAGCCCGCAGCCGAGCAGAAGTCCGGTATCGGAAAGACCGGTCTGGTAGAAGTGGCCTTCGCCGCGCGCCTCCAGATAGAGAATGTAAAGCGCTGCCGGAATGCAGAGCAGCAACACCTCGATGAAGAAGCCCTGATTGGCGCCAACAGGCAGCGTCTTGCGGAAAAAGGCATAGAAGCCCCAGGACAAGGTCAGTGTCAGCGCCACCCAGGGTACGGTGCCGGCTTTCACCGTCAGGATGATGACTGCGATGGCTGCAAGGCATATGGCAACGATCTGCGTCGGCGCCAGCTTTTCCTTGAGCAGGATCGCGCCGAGCGCGATGCTGAATAGCGGGTTGATGAAGTAACCGAGGGCGGCGTCGAGCGAATGGCCGGCGCCGATCGCCCACACATAGGTTCCCCAGTTGATGGTGACGAGCGCTGCTGTCAGCGACGCCATGGCGATGGTGCGCGGATTGCGAAACGCCGCCTTGATGTCGCCGAGACGGCCAAGCGCCAGCAGCACGATGCCAGCGACAGGAACCGACCAGACAATGCGATGCGCTATAACCTCGAAAGCCGAGATATGCGCGAGCGCCTTCATATAGATCGGCAGAACGCCCCAGAAGAGATAGGCGGTCAGCGCGAAGCCGAAGCCCCGGATAGCATCGTTGTTCTTGATTTCCGGTTGGACCGCGTCCGTGGCCATGAATTTTCCCGTCATTCTCTGTTATTTGAGACGGGATTACTCCAATGCATGCGGGATGGCTAATTCATTTCATTGACGGCATCGTCAAGCTTTTTGATGGGCGGCGGATCACTCCGCCGCGATCTTGCCTGCCATATGGCGGTTTTTCATCAGCTTGTAGATGACGGAATCCATCAGGGCCTGGAACGATGCGTCGATGATGTTTTCGGAGACACCGACCGTCCACCAACGTACGCCGTCGCTATCCGTGGATTCGATCAGAACGCGGGTGATGGCTTCCGTGCCGCCATTGAGGATACGCACCTTGAAGTCGGCCAGTTCCAGATCGTCGATCTCGTGCTGGTATTTGCCGAAATTCTTGCGCAGCGCCAGGTCGAGCGCATTGACCGGACCGTCGCCCTCGGCAACTGACATGATGGTTTCGCCGTCGATGATGATCTTCACCACGGCTTCCGAGACGATTTTTACCCGGCCGTGGGAATCGAAGCGGCGCTCGACCATGACGCGGAAACCGTCGATCGCGAAGAATTCCGGTGTGGTGCCGAGCGTGCGACGCGCCAAAAGTTCGAAGCTCGCATCCGCGCCCTCGTAAGCATAGCCTGTCGCTTCGCGTTCCTTGACGATCTGGATCAGCTGGTCGAGCTTCGGGTCGTCCTTGCCGACCTCGATGCCACGCCGCTTCAGGGCGTTGATGAAGTTCGACTTGCCGCCTTGGTCGGAGACCATGACCTTGCGGAAATTGCCCACGCTTTCTGGCGGCACATGCTCGTACGTGCGCGGGTCCTTCAGCAGCGCAGAGGCATGGATGCCGGCCTTCGTGGCAAAAGCTGATGCCCCGACATAGGGTGCCTGATGGTCCGGAGAGCGATTGAGCAGCTCGTCGAAGGCATGCGAAAGGCCGGTCAGGCCCACGAGCCGCTCGGCATCGATCGTCGTTTCGAAACGTTCGCTATAAGCTCTTTTGAGCGCCAGCGTCGGGATCAGCGTGATCAGGTTGGCGTTGCCGCAGCGCTCGCCGATGCCGTTCAGCGTGCCCTGGATCTGCCGCACGCCGGCCTCGACCGCGGCAAGCGAATTGGCGACCGCTTGTCCGGTGTCGTTATGGGCATGGATGCCAAGACAGTGCCCGGGAACGCCGCAGGCGATGACGGCTTCGACGATGGCGCGGACCTCCGGCGGCTGCGTGCCGCCATTGGTGTCGCAGAGCACCACCCAGCGTGCTCCTGCATCATAGGCCGTCTTGGCGCAGGCAAGCGCATAGGTCGGATTGGCCTTGTAGCCGTCGAAGAAGTGTTCGCAATCAACGAGAGCTTCCTTGCCGGCGCCAATGGCTGCCTTGACGCTTTCCGCGATGCTTTCGAGGTTCTCCTCGTTGGTACAGCCGAGCGCCACCTTGACGTGATAGTCCCAGCTCTTTGCGACGAAGCAGATCGCGTCGGATTTCGCCTGCAGCAGGCTCACAAGGCCTGGGTCGTTGGAGGCGGAGATACCGGCGCGCTTCGTCATGCCGAAGGCGACAAAGGCGGCCGATGTCGTGCGCTTCTCGTTGAAGAAAGCGGTATCGGTCGGGTTGGCGCCGGGGTAACCGCCTTCGACATAATCCAGGCCGAATTCATCCAGCATGGTCGCAATGGCAATCTTGTCCTCGACCGAAAAATCGATGCCGGGCGTTTGCTGGCCATCGCGGAGCGTCGTGTCGAAGAGATAGATTTTTTCGCGTGTCATACTGTTTCCTCCGGCGAACCGGTTATTGATATTGGGTGCCCGGCCTATGCTTTGCCTGCAAACTTGTCGGTGGCGCGGATGAGCCGATCCAGAATGCCAGGTTCGGACGAAGCATGGCCGGCGCCCTCGATCAGGTGAAATTCCGCTTTCGGCCAGGCCTTGTGCAGCGCCCAGGCATAGCGTGCCGGGCAGGGCATGTCGTAGCGGCCATGGACGATGACGCCGGGAATGTCTTTCAGCTTGTAGGCATCGCGCAGCAGCTGCCCTTCCTCAAGCCAGCCGGCATTTACGAAGAAATGGTTCTCAATACGGGCGAAGGCGTGCGCATACTCCGCATCCTCGAACTGGGCGCTGACGGCAGGTTCCGGCAGCAGCGTAATCGTCTCGCCTTCCCAGATCGACCATGCCTTGGCGGCTTCCAATCGGGCAGCCTTGTCGGGATGCGTCAATAGCCGATGGTAAGCGGCCATCATCTCATGGCGCTGTTCCGGCGGGATAGGGGCGATGAAACGCTCCCATTTGTCGGGGAACATTTCGGAGACGCCGAACTGATAATACCAGTCGAGCTCGGCTCTCGTCAGTGTATAGATGCCGCGCACGACCAATTCCGAAACGCGATCCGGATGCGTTTCGGAGTAGGCGAGCGCCAGCGTCGAGCCCCAGGAGCCGCCGAAAACAAGCCATTTTTCGACACCGGCCATTTTGCGCAGCCGTTCGATATCGTCGACCAGATGCCAAGTCGTGTTGGCTTCCAGACCGGCATGCGGCGTTGAGCGCCCGCAGCCCCGCTGGTCGAACAGGGTTACGTCATAAAGGGCTGGATCGAGCACGCGGCGGTGGCTCGGCGAGATACCGCCGCCCGGCCCACCATGCAGGAAGACGGCAGGCTTGGCGCCTGGCGTCCCCACCCGTTCCCAGTAGATCACATGACCGTCGCCGACGTCGAGGTGACCGGAGGCATAGGGTTCGATGTCCGGATAGAATGTGCGCAGGACTTCGGTCATATTTTCAACCCTTCGGCCGGCCAGACATCGGTATCGTGATCGGGATGCTGGAAGGAGATGATCTGCTCCTGCCGCGAATAGAAATCCGGATCCTGATGAATCGGCTTTTCAAAAATCGTCTCTACCCAAGGCAGGCGATAGGCGTGGTTGACCTGGATCTGCGGGGCGAGATCGTCGCGCTCGTCGAAGGCGCCGATGGCGATTTCAACGCCGCCGGGATGACGGTAGGTTAGCGGCGTGCCGCAGTTCTTGCAGAAGCCGCGGTCGATATTGACGGAAGACTGGAAGTAGCTCGGCTCGCCGCGCGTCCATTCCAGGCCGTCTTCAGGGGCGGTGACGAGCGCGGAGAAGAAATTACCGAATTGCTTCTGGCACATGCGGCAATGGCAGATCGACGGACGACCGAGCTCTCCGCGAATGCGAAAGCGCACCGCACCGCATTGGCATCCTCCGCTTCTGGTAGCGTCAGTCATGGTCCTTCTCCTCTGGCCAGCTTGAGGTATCGTGATCGGGATGTTGGTACGAGACGATCTCCAGCACGAAAGGCGCCTGCTCGGCGTCCTCTTCCGTCCGGTGTCCGGGCAACAGATGCAGCCGATCGACGAAGCCGATCTTGGCTTCCGTGCCATATTGCACGACAGGCAGCAGCCTTGAGGGGTCGTCGAAGGCGCCGGCCGCGACCGCGATGCCATCGGGCGCCTCATAGGTCAGCGGCGTGCCGCAATCCCCGCAGAAGCCGCGTTTCACATAGTTGGACGACTGAAACAGCTTCCGCTCGCCGCGCGTCCATATAAGCTCGGCGCCGCGCGTCGAGACCAGCGGCGCATAATAGGCGCCAAAAGCCTTCTGGCACATGCGGCAGTGACAGATGGAAGCATCCTTCAGCTCACCCCGCACCCGGAAGCGAACCGCGCCACACTGACAGCCGCCGGTGTAGATCATGCTCACCGCTTGATCTCCCAGCTCGTGGTCCGCTCACCCGTCACCGCATCTTTCCCATCCTTGAGCTGGATACCCATGGCCGTCAGCTCCTCGCGAAGCTTATCGGCTTCGGCGAAGTTCTTTGCCTTCAGCAGCTCGAGACGCTGGCGCACCTTGGCATCGATCTTTGCGACTACAGCTTCGTCCACCTCCGCCTTCTTAGGCAGCAGGCCGAGAAGATCGGCGCTGGCCGCGAAGACGGGCAGGAGGCTGGCATCGGCATTGGCGGCCTGTGCCAGGGCATGCAACGCCTGGATGGCGGCGACGGTGTTGAGATCGTCGCCGAGTGCGGCAAGCACCGTTTCATCCGGAGCCGCTCCACTTAGGTCAGCAGCCGGCCATTTGGCGATCAGCCGTTCGGCTTCCTCAAGGCGCTTGACGGAAAAGTCGATCGGCTCGCGATAATGCGTCATCAGCATGGCAAGCCTGAGGACCTCGCCGGGCCATGTCCGGCCACCGAGCTTGTCTGTCTGCAGCAGCTCGTAAATGGTGACGAAATTGCCTTCCGATTTCGACATCTTGCGGCCTTCGAGCTGCACGAAGCCGTTATGCATCCAGACGTTTGCCATGGCATGTGTGCCATTGGCGCAACGCGACTGGGCAAGTTCATTTTCATGATGCGGGAAGATCAGGTCCAGACCGCCGCCATGAATATCGAAGACGTCGCCGAGATAGCGCCCGCTCATGGCCGAGCACTCGATATGCCAGCCCGGACGACCGCGACCCCAAGGGCTTTCCCAACCGGGCTCGTTCTCGTCGGAGAGCTTCCACAACACGAAATCGCCTGGGCTCTTTTTGTGCTCGTCGACCGCTACGCGCGCGCCCGCCTGCTGCTCATCGAGATTGCGCTTCGAAAGCTGACCGTAATCGGCCATCGATTTGGTGTCGAACAGCACTTCGCCCGCCGCTCGGTAGGCATGACCCTTGGCAATCAGCGTCTCGATGATTGTGATCATCTGCTCGATGCTATCGGTTGCGCGCGGCTGTACCGTTGGCTCCAGGCAGCCGAGATCGGTCGTATCCTTGCGATACTGCTGCTCGGTCTTCTCCGTTACCAGCCGGATCGCCGCGTTCAGCGGCAGGCCGGGATGGTCGCGTAAGGCGCGCGCGTTGATCTTATCGTCGAGATCGGTGATGTTGCGAACATAGGTAACGTGGTTTTTGCCATAGACGTGCCGCAGCAGCCGGAACAGCACGTCGAAGACGATGGCCGGGCGGGCATTGCCGATATGGGCGAAATCATAGACCGTGGGGCCGCATACATACATGCGCACATTGTTGCGGTCGATCGGCTCGAAATCGACCTTTTCGCGCGTCAACGTGTTGTAGAACTTCAGTTGCGGCTTAACGCCCATGTCACTCTCCCAAGGCATAAATCCGAAAAATACCGTCACCGGCAGGCCGGACGTTTGTCATCTTGGATTTTGGGAGACGAAAACGGCCAGGCCAGCGAAACGCTAGCGAATAATCTTCCGGCAGATAATGCAGATAACCGTTTTCATGGGCGGCTTTATCGCGCGCCGGATGAATTTGGTCAAGTAGGGATAAGGCGTCTCGCGTAAGGGCTGAGATGTTTTTATTCCGGCATCCGATAGTCGACGAGCCTGTTCTCGCGTACGACGAAAAGCTTGCCGGTTTCAGTGACGTCGGAGCCGACCAGAGGCAGGATCGCCTGGGCGACCTCTCGCGGATGCGGGAGCGTATCCGGATCTTCGCCGGGCATGGCCTGGGCGCGCATGGCGGTGCGGGTAGCGCCCGGATCGACGCTGGTGATGCGCAGCGGCGTGCTCTGCGTTTCCCCAGCCCAAGTGCGGGCCAAAGCTTCGACAGCTGCCTTGGAGGCGGAATAGGGACCCCAGAAGGGCCGGCAGCGATGGGCGGCGGCCGAGGAGAGGATGACGGCGCGGCCCGCCTCGGCGCGCGTCAATAGGGGCTCGACGGAGCGGATCAGCCGCCAGGTGGCGGTGACATTGATCGTCATCACCTTTTCGAAGACCTTGGCCTCGACATGGCCGATCGGCGAGATCACGCCGAGGACACCGGCATTGGCAACGAGAATATCGAGTTTGCCCCAGCGTTCGAAGATGGAGGCGCCGAGCGCGTCGATGGCATTCATGTCGGCGAGGTCGAAAGGAACGAGTGTCGCCGAGCCGCCGGCGGCTTTGATGGCATCGTCAAGCTCCTCAAGGCCCCCGACCGTGCGGGCGCAGGCGATGACATGCGCGCCGGCCTTGGCCAGTTCCAGTGCCGTGAAATAGCCGATACCGCGCGATGCGCCGGTGACGAGGGCGATCTTGTCCTTGAGATTGACGCTCATGCTGCCTTGATCCGGATATGTTGCGAAGGAATAGGGGCAGGGCGCCCCGTCCCTTCTGGAGTCAACCGCTTGTAAGATCAACCATTGCTGGCGAGAACGGAAAGCTTGCGCACGTTGCTGGTGCTTTCCTTGTCGAGCAGGCGGGTCGGGTAATCCCCGGTGAAATAATGGTCGGTGAACTGCGGCTGCGCATTGTTGCGGGGCTCACCGCCGACGGCACGATAAAGACCGTCGATCGACAGGAATTCCAGCGAATCCGCGCCGATGAAATCGCACATGGCCTTCAGGCTGCTGTACTGGTTGGCGAGCAGCTTGTCGGCGTCCGGCGTGTCGATGCCGTAGAAATCGGGATGGAAGATCATCGGGCTGGCGACGCGGATATGCACTTCGCTGGCGCCGGCATCGCGGATCATCTGCACGATCTTCACGGACGTCGTACCGCGCACGATGGAATCGTCGACCAGCACGACGCGCTTGCCCTCGATGATGGCGCGGTTGGCGGAATGCTTGAGCTTTACGCCGAAGGCGCGAATCTGCTGCGTCGGCTCGATGAACGTACGGCCGACATAATGGTTGCGGATGATGCCGAGTTCGAAGGGAATGCCGCTCGCCTGGGCATAGCCGATGGCAGCAGGCGTGCCGCCGTCCGGCACCGGAACGACAACATCGGCCGCAACAGGCGCTTCCTTGGCGAGGTTGATGCCCATGTTCTTGCGGGCGACATAGACGTTGCGGCCGCCGACGATGGAATCGGGGCGGGCGAAATAGACGTATTCGAACAGGCAGAGCCGCTCTGGCTTCGGAGCGTCGGGCTTGCGGGCATCGATGGTGATCGAGCCATCGGGCTGGATCTCGCAGATGATGACTTCGCCGTTTTCAACGTCCCGGACGTATTTTGCGCCGATGATGTCGAGCGCGCAGGTTTCCGAGCAGAAGATCGGCTTGCCGTCGAGTTCGCCCATAACCAGCGGCCGGATGCCGATCGGGTCACGCGCCGCGATCAGCTTCGTGCGCGTCATGGCGAGCATCGAATAGCCTCCTTCCATCTGCCTGATGGCATCGATGAACCGGTCGGAAGAGGAAGCCTGCTTGGAACGGGCAATGAGGTGAAGAACGACTTCGGTATCAGAATTCGACTGACAGATGGCGCCATCGGCGATCAGCTGCCGCCGCATGGTCAGGCCGTTGGTGAAATTGCCGTTGTGAGCGATGGCGATGCCGCCGACTTCCAGTTCGGCGAAGAGTGGCTGCACGTTGCGAAGCACGGCGTCGCCCGTCGTCGAATAACGCACATGGCCCATGGAGCGGTCGCCGGGCAGGCGGGCAAGCGTCGCGGGATCGGTGTAGTGATCGCCGACGAGACCCATCCGTCGCTCGGAATGGAAGCGCTGACCGTCGAATGAAACGATGCCGGCCGCCTCCTGGCCGCGATGCTGCAGGGCGTGCAGGCCGAGCGCCGTCAGCGCCGCGGCGTCCGGGTGTCCCAGAATGCCGAAAACGCCGCATTCTTCATGCAGCGTGTCGCCGTCGATATCGTCCTCGAGGGAAAGGGAATGATTCATGGCTGCAGGCCTTTGCTCTCAACGTGGGCGGATCGGGGCGGCGTCACGAGTAACCATTAAAATAGCCTAAAATCCGGCCGGAAAAAATATCGGGCCGGATCTTCTATTGTCACGCCGCTCAAATGGCGATTCTCGGGCGGCAGGTCAAGCCTGTAAACGCACCGTCAATTGTTTGTCTGCGGCGCCGGTGCATCATCCGACGGTGCGGTATCGTTCGGCGTGGCGTTCTCGCCGCTTCCTTGCTGCTTCGGCGCGATCTTGTTGAGGATCTCAGCCGGCAGCCTTGCCTGTATATCCTGTGGCAGTGCAGCCGTCAGCTTCTCGACCATCGAATCGAGGAATGGCTTCGATTTGGCGTTGTTGACCCAGTTCGGACGGGCGGCCGGTGCCACCAGCCAGTTCCAGAAGGCCACGACGACGACCATCAGTAGCAGGCCGCGGGCCGCACCGAAGAGGAAGCCAAGCGTGCGGTCGAGCGCGCCGATGCGGCTGTCGATGATGAAATCGGCAATCCGGATGGTGATGAAGGAAATGATGATCAGCGCCAGCAGGAAGATGACGGCGGCGGACGCGATCGTCGCGATCTTGGTGTCGGCCTTGTATTGCAGGGCATAAGGAACGAGCAGCGGATAGAGATAATAAGCGGCGACTGCCGAGCCGCCCCAGCTGACGATCGAAAGAATTTCGCGCGAGAAGCCGCGAACCATGGCCAGCACGGCGGAGAAGAGAATAACGCCGATAACAATACCGTCGAAAATCGTAATGGGCATTTATAATCCACTTCAAGACTTGCAGACCTTTTGGTCGGCATCGGCCTCAATCAGGAGCCTCTTCTTCGCCAAGAGCGGCTGAAGTAAGGCTCAATCTTCATCTTCCACGCGCTTCAGCGCGCCCTTCGATCCGGCAATGCGCGCCACCAGATCCGGCAGGCTGTCGATCTCGCTCCAGCGTCCGCCGTTGACCTTCGGCAGATCGGCGGAAGCGGCAGGCAACACAGCCCCTGAAAATCCCAGCTTCTCGGCTTCCTTGAGGCGCTGGGCGGTGTGCGCAACCGGCCGAACGGCGCCCGACAGGCTGACTTCGCCGAAATAGACGCAATCGGCGGGCAGGGCAAGACCGGCCAAAGAGGAAACCAGTGCAGAAGCGACTGCAAGGTCCGCAGCCGGTTCGGAAATGCGATAGCCGCCGGCGATATTGAGGTAAACATCGTGCTGACCGAGCCGTACGCCGCAATGCGCTTCCAGGACGGCGAGAATCATCGATAGCCGCGCCGAATCCCAGCCGACGATGGCGCGGCGCGGCGTGCCGAGCGATGTCGGCGCGACAAGGGCCTGCACCTCGACCAGCACCGGGCGCGTGCCCTCGATTCCGGCAAAGACGGCCGCTCCGGGCGACTTTTCGTTGCGCTCGCCGAGGAAGAGCTCGGATGGATTGGGCACATCGCGAAGCCCGGCGTCGGACATTTCGAAGACGCCGATTTCATCGGTAGGACCGAAGCGGTTCTTCACGGTGCGCAGGATGCGGTAATGATGGCCGCGGTCACCCTCGAAGTAGAGAACGGCATCGACCATATGCTCGACGACGCGCGGCCCTGCGATCTGGCCGTCCTTGGTGACATGGCCGACCAGCACCATCGCCGTGCCGGTCTGCTTGGCGAAACGGATCATCGCCTGCACACCGGTACGCACCTGCGTAACCGTGCCCGGCGCGGATTCGGCAAGCTCGCTCCACAGCGTCTGGATGGAGTCGATGATGACGAGATCCGGCCGCTTGCCTTCCGCGAGTGTCGCGAGAATGTCCTCGACATTGGTCTCGGCGGCGAGCAACACTTCCGTGTCGGCCGCCTTCAGCCGTTGGGCTCGCAGGCGCACCTGCGCCACGGCCTCTTCGCCGGAGACATAGACGATCTTGTGTCCTTGCCGGGCGAGGGCTGCTGCCGCCTGCATCAGCAGCGTCGACTTGCCGATGCCCGGATCGCCGCCGACGAGAACGGCCGATCCCCGCACGAAGCCGCCGCCGGTGGCGCGATCGAGCTCGGATATGCCGGTATGGATGCGCGGCGCTTCCTCGATTTCACCCGAAAGCGTCGTCAGAGTGACGGGCTTGCCCTTGCGCGGAGTCTTGGCGGGGCCGCCGCCGATCCCGCCCATCGGATCTTCTTCGACGATGGTGTTCCATGCGCCGCAACTGTCGCATTTGCCGGCCCAGCGATTGTGGACCGTGCCGCAGTTCTGGCAGATGAATTGTGTACGGGCCTTAGCCATCGGATGCTGTTCTCAAGTTCAAATGCTTCGCTTTTCGCGACGAATCGCTTGAGCTGTCAGATAATGGCTTTCCCGGCCTATCAAAACTAATGATTTCCGTATCAATGGCGATCGTGTCAGCCTTTATGCCGGATTTTATGGGTGATGACCGATGTTTGACTATTCGCTTGCGCACTGGATGGGCTTTCTGACCGCTGCGATTCTCCTTAATCTGTCGCCGGGGCCGGATATCGCCTTCATTCTCGGTCACACGATCAGAAGCGGCATGCGCTCCGGCTTTGCAGCGCTGTTCGGCATCTGGAGCGGCGCGTGCCTGCATGTGCTGATGGCGGCCGCCGGCCTTTCGGCGATTCTGGCCGCTTCGGCATTGGCCTTCTCGACGGTCAAATGGATCGGCGCGGCCTATCTGATTTGGCTCGGCATTCAGGCGCTGCGCTCGAAAGGCGAGGGGGCATGGATCAAGGAGGCAGGCAAGATGCTCTCCTGGGGCCGCATCTATCGACAGGGCATTATGGTTTCGCTGCTCAATCCGAAGGTCGCCATCTTCTTCTTGGCCTTTCTGCCGCAATTCGTCGTCGAGGGTGCCGGCCCGGTTTGGGCGCAGCTCTTGCTGCACGGAAGCTTGATTATCGTCGTCGCCGCCTTCATCGAGCCGCCGCTCATCATGCTCGGTGGCCGCCTGAGCGAAGCCTTGAGGCGCAATCGCAGCCTCGGCCTATGGCTCGATCGCGGTCTCGGCACGCTGTTCGTCGCCCTTGGCGTCCGGCTGGCGATCAGTGCCCGCTAAATACTCTGAGGAATAACCGGGCTATTCCTCAGTCTCTTCCGAGATATACCGGCGTTCGTGCCGCAGTCCCAAGCTGGTCAGCATCTCGTAGCCGATGGTGCCCGCCGCCCTTGCGGCGTCATCGACCGAGATGTTGCTGCCGAAGAGTTCGATATAGTCGCCGGCGCGCGCCAGGTTGTCCGGCAGGTCGGTGACATCGAAGATGGTCAGATCCATGGTGATGCGGCCGGCGACGGGCACCTTATGGCCGGCAATGAAGCCATGACCGCCGGCAATGCCAGTCTGGCGCAATGGCACGCCGGCGCTCGACTGGCTGCGCATATAGCCGTCGGCATAGCCGGCGGAGACAATCGCCAACCGGCTGTCGCGGGTCAATTGAAGCGCGCGGCCATACCCCACCGTCTCGCCTGCCTTGACCGCGCGGGTCTGGATGATCCGTGCTTCAGCCGTTGCCACCGAGCGCATCGGATTGACCATGCCGGGAACCGCCTCGCCGCCATAGGTGGCGATGCCGGGGCGGGTGAGATCGAAATGGTAGTCCGGCCCGAGAAAGATACCGGCCGAATTGGCAAGGCTCGCCTCGATGCCTTCGAAGGCAGCACTGACCTTGCGAAAGGCCTCAAGCTGCTGCTTGTTCATCGCATTGGATGGATCGTCGGCGCAGGCGAGATGGCTCATCACGAGAACCGGCGCAAAGCTTGCCGGACGAGAGACGTCATCGGCGAGCGCGATCGCATCGTCCATCGGCAGGCCGAGCCGGTTGAAGCCGGTGTCGACCTGCAGCGCGCAGGGATAATCACCGTAGTCCGACAGAACGGACATCCAGAAGGTCAGCTGCTCCTCCGACGCGATGACCGGCACGAGATCGTTTTCGAAGAACCGGCGCTCCATACCCGGCCAGATGCCGCTGAGCACGAAGATGCGGGCCTCAGGCGCATAGAGCCGCAAGGTCGCGCCTTCATCCGCAGTGGCGACGAAGAAATCGCGGGCTCCGGCAGCGTAAAGCGTTTCACCGACATCCTCGATCCCCAGCCCGTAGGCATCGGCTTTGACAACGGCTGACGTGCGGGCCTTCCCCGAGCGGCGCGCGAGGTCGCGCCAGTTTTCGACGAGGGCGCCTAGATCCACCGTCAGTCGCAGTCCGGCGGAAGCGAAAGCATCATCGTCATTGAAATTATCTGTCATGGGGCGCCCTGAATAAGGAAGTGGCCGGAGGTGATTTGGCTTGAGCCAGGATACCGGTCGTCGATGAAAAGAAAAAGTGCTGCGAGGCATGTATGCGGGAACTGGCAAAACTGCCACCACATTTCCGGCGGCTGTTTTCGCACCTGCAGCGACATAAACTTTTTCGACAGCATCTGCGCGAAAGCAGATTGTCAGCACCTGGCCCCGCAATTCGAGGCCCACCTGGATGGGCGGCCCATGAAGGCCCCATATTATAGGCGGCTAGCGTTGAAAGGTGAGATGGATGGTGCCGCTCGAGGCGGTTTCCGATTTGACTGTATAGCCAGCTTCCAGGCCGCGCAGATCGTCCCACAGGCGTATGCCGCGCCCGAGCAGAATCGGTGTGATCGCAACATGAAGACGGTCGACAAGACCCGCCTTCAAAAACTCGCGAACGACCGTTGGGCCGCCGCCAATCCGTACATCTTTATCGCCCGCCGTCCTGACAGCCTGCTGGAGCACATCAGCCGGAGCGGCGCTGAGGAAATGGAAGGTGGTGCCGCCAGCCATCTTCAGGGAAGGCCTAGGGATATGGGTCAGAACGAAGACGGGTACCCGAAACGGCGGCTCGTCGCCCCACCAGCCACGCCAATTCGGATCGTCGGGAAAGTTGTGGAGGCCGAACATGCCTGCGCCCATGATCTCGGCACCCACATTCTCGAAGTATTCTCGAGCGTAATCATCATCGACACCGGTGGCCCCAGCCCCGCTGGTGTCCTTGAGGACGCGCTCACGGAACGTTCGTGTTGCAGTGTATGCGCCGACGAGACGCGGCCAGTCCTCGCCGAACGGGATTTCGGGTGTCTGGTCTGTTGTGGTTGCGAAACCATCGAGCGAGATCATGAGATCGACACGTATTGCCACTGGAGCTCTCCTTGCGAGTGGTTGCACCATAGCTGTTCCGGCAGTCCGGAGCTCAATACTAAGGTAAATGCCTTTATATAGGATGCCAATACTAAGGCAAGTGCCTTATTGTTGTTGACTGAAGCCCAAACTCGTTTTAGTGAGTTCCATGCCTTACCATTCGACTCCCCTCGATCTCGCTTTTCATGCGCTCAGCGACCCGACCCGGCGCGCGGTGGTATCGCGGCTGGCTGAGGGCGAGGTGCCTGTCAGCATCCTTGCCGAACCTTTCGACATGGCGCTGCCCTCCTTCGCCCAGCATCTCAAGGTGCTGGAAGATTGCGGATTGATCACCAGTGAGAAGCGGGGGCGCAGTCGCTGGTGCCGATTGGTGCAGGCGCGCTTCGACGAAGCGGCGAACTGGATGGAAGCGGAGCGCAGGCGCTGGACCGAGCGATTGGATCGCCTGGAAGTTTACTTGGATAAGAGGGAAGAGGATGATTGAGAACATGGCGAACCCGTTCGGCACTTGGGCGCTCGATAGGGAGATCGTGCTGGTGAAACTGCTGAATCATCCGCGCGACAAGGTCTTTGCAGCTTGGATGGACCCGAAGGCACTCGCCGAATGGTACGGTCCGGCCGGATTCAGCATCGAAAACCACGAGGCTGACATCCGCGAGGGCGGGATTTGGCGATTCGACATGGTGGGTGTGTTCGAGGGCCGGGCGCAGCGCTTTGCGAACCTCATGCGCTTTCTGGAGATCGTCCCGAACGAGCGGATTGTGATGGACCATGGCACGCCCGATCCCAATGACCCCGATCGTTTCCGCGTCACGGTAACCTTCGATGAGCAAGCCGACGGCAAGACGGTTCTTACCCTGCGCCAGCTCCACCCCAGCCCCGAGCGACGCCGGATTGTCATCGGCTTCGGCGCGGTCGAATACGGGCTCCAGACGCTGGATGGCCTCGCAGCATGGTTGGACGGCTGAGATGTGACCCATCGTGCGTACGTCAGCTGGCGTTCGCTAAGACGCTTTGCGACATGCGGGATCGGTGGCCAAGTGTGCCGAAAGAAAAGACCCTTTCAGAAGGGAGCGTTGTGAGAAAGCGCGGACAGGCAGATCCTAGCCTTCCCGTATGCGATCACTTTTGTTCAAGACGCGCGGGAGCCGGCGCGCTAATCTTCGGGGATGCAGAACGTTTCGCAGAAAGAGGCGGCTGACGCCATGCCGCTTGCCAAGGTAGAGTCGACCCGCTTCTGGCGAGACAGTCGCTTTCGCGGCATGGAATGCCTGAGCGCAAGCTTCGTGACGCATGAATATGCGCCGCATGCGCACGACACCTTCAGCATCGGAACGATTGAAAGAGGCAGCCAGATCACCACGCTGCTCGGCAGTCGGGAAGAAGCTGGACCGGGCGATCTCTATATGATCAATCCTGGAGTAGTGCATGACGGCGTTCCGGGCGGCGAAGGCTATCGCTACCGCATGATCTATCCGGACACGAAGCTCTTCGTCGACATTCTGGAAGACGTCACGGGCAAAGCCTTCAACACGACGCCATCTTTCTCCCCTTCATTGTTGCGCGATCCGCAGCTCGCCAGCGCCTTCCACAAGGCGCACCGCACACTCGAAAGCGGCGCCGGCGCGCTGGAATCCGATGAAGGCATGTTCTCGGTGCTGGCGGCGCTCTTTGCGCGCTACGGCAGCACGATCGTCCTTCCCGTCGATACCAAGGAGCGCAGCGCCGTCGCGCGCGCCCGCGATTATCTCACTGAGAATTTCGACAGCGATATCGAATTGGAGGAGTTGGCCAAGGTCGCGGGGCTGAGCCGCGCGCACCTGATCCGCGCTTTCCGCAGAGAGTATCATATCACGCCCCATGCCTTTCTGACCGACAGGCGTATCATCGTTGCCCGCCGATTGCTCAGGGAAGGCCGCATGCCCGCCGATGTTGCCATGGAATGCGGTTTCGCCGATCAGGCGCATTTCACGCGCCACTTCAAATCGCGCACCGGCGTCACGCCGGGCCAGTTCCGCGTCGGCTAGCGTATTCCAGGAAAAGTGCGCAGCGGTTTTCGTCCGGAATGCGTCAGATCACTTTTGTTCAATACAGCGCCGGCTGCCGTCGGCTACCTCTCCGTCATTGTTGAAGTGGAGGTTGCCAATGTTGCAGCAAAGCCGGCCGGGCGGCGAATTCAAAGCCGGGATGCATGCCATTTTTCCGCTGATCGTCGCGGTGGTGCCGATCGGCCTCGTGTTCGGCGCGGTTTCGGCGACCAAGGGGCTTTCACCGCTGGAGACCACGCTGATGAGCGCGCTCGTCTTCGCCGGCGGTTCGCAATTCGTGGCGATGGATATCTGGACACATCCCGCAAGCTGGATTGGCGCCGGCTTTGCGGCCTTGCTCGTCAATGTCAGGCACCTGCTGATGAGCGCTTCGATCGGCACGAAGATGCAGTCTTTCACCGGCATCAAACGCTATCTAGCCATGCTGTTTCTCGCTGATGAGATTTGGGCCATGGCGGAATTCCGGGCCGGCACGATGCGGCTCACGCCCGCCTGGTATGCGGGCATCGCCACGCCCTTCTACTTGGCATGGATCGGCTCGTCGCTTGCGGGCGCCTTGCTTGGCGCCTTTCTCGGCGATCCCGCCGTCATCGGTCTCGACTTTGCCTTTCCGGCCGTCTTCATCGTGCTGGTCATGGGCTTCTGGAAAGGATCGGAAACCGGCGCGGTGCTTGCCGCAAGCGGAATTGCAGCCGTTACAGTCCACCAGTTCGTGCCTGGTGTCTGGCATATTGCAGCCGGCGCGCTGGCAGGGCTGGCAATGGCCTTTTGGAAAGGCAGGGCGCGGGAGCATGCGGCATGACGCTCGATCTCAACACTCTGCTTGCCATCCTCGCCATGGCTGCCGCAACGATCTTCACCCGTGTTGGCGGCCTCGTCTTGATTCACTACGTGAAGATTGACGAGCGCGGGCGCACTGCAATCGAGGCCATTCCTCCGGCCGTGCTGATGGCTGTCATTTCCCCGGCTGCTTTTGCTACCGGCTGGGCGGAGACGATGGCCTGCGCGGTCACCGCAATCGCCTCCCGCCGTTTGCCCATGCTGGCAAGCGTTGTTGTCGGTGTTGCGACGGTGGCTTTGCTGCGGGCTGCGGGACTCTGAAGCCTATCCGGGAAACGTGCGAAGCGGTTCTCATCCCAGCGGAACATTGACGCGGCAGGCGTCAATGTTCTTCGTACTGGGTGAAAGACGGGTCGGCGAGGTCGGCAAAGCGGGTGAATTCCGACTGGAAGGCCAGCTTCACCGTGCCCGTCGGCCCGTGACGCTGCTTGGCGATGATGACATCGGCCGTGCCCTTCACGCGATCGAACAGGGCTTCCCATTCCGCATATTTCGGATCGTTCGGATCGCGCGGCTCCTGGTTCTTCACGTAATATTCCTCTCGGAACACGAAGAGCACCACGTCGGCGTCCTGCTCGATCGAGCCGGATTCACGCAGGTCCGAAAGCTGCGGCCGTTTGTCGTCACGGCTTTCGACCGCACGCGAGAGCTGGGAGAGCGCCACGATCGGAACGTTAAGCTCCTTGCCGAGCGCCTTCAGGCCGGTGGTGATTTCGGTGATTTCCTGAACGCGGTTCTCGCCCGACTTCTTCGAACCGGTCATGAGCTGTACGTAGTCGACGACCAGAACGTCGAGGCCGCGCTGGCGTTTCAGGCGGCGCGCGCGGGCCGCGAGCTGGGCGATGGAGATACCACCCGTCTGGTCGATATAGAGCGGCACCTTCTGCATCATCATCGAGCAGGCCACCAGCTTTTCGAAATCGGCATCGTTGATATCGCCGCGACGGATCTTCGATGAGGAGACTTCCGTCTGCTCGGAGATGATACGCGTGGCAAGCTGTTCCGATGACATTTCCAGCGAGTAGAAGCCGACGACGCCGCCATTCTTCGCTTTCATCGAGCCATCAGGCTGAACTTCGCCCTCGTAGGCGGCGGCGATATTATAGGCGATGTTGGTGGCAAGCGAGGTCTTGCCCATGCCGGGGCGGCCGGCAAGGATGATCAAGTCGGAGCGCTGCAGGCCGCCCATCTTGCTATCAAGCGAGTGGATGCCCGTGGAGATGCCGGAGAGGCCGCCGTCACGCTCCTTGGCAACGGCGGCCATGTCGATCGCCAGCGCCACAGCGTCGTTGAAGGATTGGAAACCGCCGTCATAGCGGCCATTCTCGGCAAGCTCGAACAGCCGGCGCTCCGTATCCTCGATCTGCGTCTGCGGCGGCATGTCGAGCGGCGCGTCATAGGCGATGTTGACCATGTCTTCGCCGATGGTGATCAGCGCGCGGCGCAGTGCCAGGTCGTAGATGGCGCGGCCGTAATCTTCCGCATTGATGATCGACACGGCTTCGACGGCGAGGCGCGCGAGATATTGCGCGACCGTCATGTCGCCGACCTTCTCGTCCGCCGGCACGAAGCTCTTGATCGTCACCGGGTTGGCGGTCTTGCCCATGCGGATGATATCGCCGGCAACCTCGAAGATCTTGCGGTGTAGCGGTTCGTAAAGATGGATCGGCTTCAGGAAGTCCGAGACGCGGTAATAGGCATCGTTATTGACGAGGATGGCGCCGAGCAGAGCCTGTTCCGCCTCAATGTTATTGGGCGCTTCGCGATAGTGCTGGTCGGCGGGAGCAATGGCGGCGAGCTTGCGCGCAGCTTCGTTCATTTTCCATCTCTTCGTACTTTAGGGTGTCGTCTGGTTTGCGATGATCCTGTGTCATGGTCAACCGTGCAAACGGGTGGCCATACCGACCTATCAACGTTGTTCCACTCGTCCACAGGGACAAGCTTCCGCCACATAAAAAATCCCTTGTGGCCACTTCGCAACGCAAAGATCGACACACGAATCACTTATGCAAATTATCCGTGGGGAATATTTTAGCCGGGTCTTTCGCTGCACGCATCAACTCTTGCGGCTATCCTGCTTGAAAAGCTGGGAAAGTCCAGGTATTCCCTTGAGTTAGGGTAGGATGCTAATAGTATAAAGTTGCAATAATGCCAGGTGCGCCATCAAGACAAGAACTCTTCGACGACCTCTCCGCGTTCAATCGCAAGCTGAGGGCGGCTTTCGACGCTCTCGTTCGAGAGCACGGCATGACCCTTTCCCGCGCGAGGGTTTTTCGCAAGCTCTCCCGCCGGGACGGAATAAACCAGAGGGAACTTGCCGACGAGCTGGAGCTGGAAACGCCGACGCTCGTGCGCATCCTCGATGCCATGGAGGCGCAGAATTTCATCGAGCGCCGCGCCGCCGTATCCGATCGCCGCGCCAAGCAGATCTTCATGACGGAATCTGGAAAAGTCGTTGCCGCCGAGGTCGAGGCTCTTGCCACCAGTGTGCGTGCGGATATCTTGGAGGGGATTTCGGACGAGGATGTCGGGATGGCGCTGAAGGTTATCCGTGCCATGACTGCCAATCTCCAGAATATCGGCAAATCATGAGGTAATGAATGAGCGGGGATCCGGGCCCGGTCGCCAATGCGCAAGCCAACGCCGTCCCGCCCGCTCCACCGCCTATGCCGGGCTGGAAGGTGCCGCTCTATATTGCGGCATCCGTCATGTTCTTTCTGACGCAGGGCCTGGGTCTCAATCTCGCCTTCGCCAATCTGACCCAGATTCAGGGAACCATCGCGGCAACGACCACCGAATCCGCATGGCTCTCTGCTGCCTATATGGCGCCCAATGTCAGCCTCGCCATCGCGCTCGTAAAGATCCGCCTTCAATATGGTGTGCGCAATTTCGCCGAGGTCAGCATTCTCGGCTTCGTGCTTGCCTCGCTGCTCAATCTTTTCGTTTCCGACCTGCATTCTGCGATCGTCGTCCGCTTTCTGAGTGGGATTGCCGGCGCGCCGCTCTCGACGCTCGGCTTCCTTTATATGCTGGAGGCCTTCGAGCCGGCGAAGAAGATGACGATCGGCGTCAGTCTGGCGATGATGAACACGCTGCTTGCCGCTCCCATCACCCGCCTCGTGTCGCCCTCGCTACTCGATTATGGCGAATGGCGCGGTCTCTATACGCTTGAAATGGCATTGGCTCTGCTCGTCATGCCGATCATCTATCTGCTGCCGCTGACGCCGCCGCCGCGCGTCAAGGTTATCGTGCTGGGCGATATCTTCAGCTATCTTCTTGTGGCGATCGGTTTCGGCTGTCTTGCCGTCGCCCTATCGGTCGGGCGCCTCTACTGGTGGCTCGAGGTGCCATGGCTCGGGGTCGTCCTGGTGATTGCTATCACATCCCTGACCGTCGCTATTGTCGTCGAACTGAGGCGGTCGACGCCTTTGATCGACGTTCGCTGGCTGCTGCGTCCAGAAATTCTGCATCTGACGGCGATCCTTCTGGTCTTCCGCATCATTGCCGCCGAGCAGACCTCCGTCATCATGACCTTCTATCAGAACGCTGTCGGCCTGCTCTATGATCAGCTTTCCGTGCTTTACTGGATCATCCTGGCCTTCTCCATCATCGGGGGCCTCATCTGCACTGTATTCATGAGCTACGGCTTCAGCTGGCAGATCCAGTTCGTCGCGCTCATTCTGATGGGCGTGGGTTCTCTGATGGACTCGCAGGTGACAAACCTGACCCGGCCAGAGCAGATGTATTTTAGCCAGGCATTGGTGGCGGCCGGTGCGGCCCTCTTCTTGCCGCCCTCCATGTCGCAAGGCTTCAAGGAGGCTATATCCAAAGGCCCGCCCTATCTGGTGACGTTCTTCGTCGTCTTCACCTTCACGCAAAGCATCGGCGGTCTGATCGGCTCGGCCTTCTACGGCACGCTGATCACCATTCGCGAGAAGTTCCATTCTGCCGTCCTGACCGAGCGCGTGCTGCTGACGGATCCGCATGTGGCCACACGGGTCGGCCAGCTTTCATCCTCCTATGGCAAAGTCATCGGTGACAGCATGCTTCTGAAGGGAGAGGGGGTAGCGTTGCTCGGCGCGCAGGTCAGCCGCGAGGCCAATATGCTTGCCTATGGAGATGCCTTCTTCACTGCCGCCGTAATCGCCTTCCTGTCGCTCGCCGGCCTCTCAATCCATGTTCTCTTCCGTTTCGTCAGGGCTCGCCTGGCCGGCGATCGGGTAGAGATCGCGACATCCAACCCATGAGGATATGAAATAGCTCCATGTCGAGGCTCGTTCGCTCCCCCATCGAAGTCATCGCCGTTCTCGCCGGCATCGGCGGTGTCATGCTGGTGCTCTATGCTTGGCATCTGCCGCCGTTCAAAACCTCGGTCGAGACGACGGACGACGCCTATGTCAAAGGCTATGTCACGACCATCAGCCCGCAGGTCAGCGGCTATATCACCGACGTGCCGATCAAGGACTACAAGCTCGTCAAGGAAGGCGATGTGCTCGCCCAGATCGATAACCGCATCTATAAGCAGAAGGTGGCCCAGGCCCACGCGACGCTGGACGGACAGAAGGCGGCGCTCGCCAATTCGCAGCAGCAGGAGCAGGCCGCCAAGGCCGGCATTGCCTCCAGCCAGGCGCAGATCGATAGCGCCAATGCGGCCTTGAAGCGTGCCCAGCTCGCCTTCGATCGCGTGACGACACTGGTTTCCAGAGGTGTCTCGACCACGAGTGATTCCGAACAGGCACAGGCGACGCTGCAGCAGGCTCAGGCCTCGGTCAACCAGGCGAAAGCTGCCTTGGACGTCTCCCAACAGAACCTGACGACGATCATCGTCAACCGCGCCTCGCTCGAGGCCGGCGTCAGCGGTGCGGAAGCTGCCGTACAGCTTGCCGATATCGATCTCGACAATACGACAATCAGGGCGCCGCAGGACGGCCGCGTCGGCGAGGTCGGCGTCCGCCTCGGCCAATATGTGACGCCTGGCACGCAGCTGATGAACCTGGTGCCGAAGGATGTCTGGGTTATCGCCAATTTCAAGGAAACGCAACTCGATGGTATGAAGCTCGATCAGCCCGCCACGATCTCCGTCGATGCGCTCGGGCATCGCGAGATCAAGGGCCGCATCCAGCGCTTCTCCCCGGCGGCAGGTTCGGAATTTGCCGTTATCAAACCCGATAATGCCACGGGCAATTTCACCAAGGTCGCCCAGCGTATCGGAGTCAGGATCAAGATAGAAGATGGACAGCCTCTGGCGGATCAGCTGGCGCCCGGCATGTCCGTCGTCGTTTCGATCGACAAGGATTCGGCTCCGTTGCCAGAGCCCAGGACTGGTGACTGAAAATCGGGCTTTGTCCTGTGCAAGGCAGGATATTGCGCCGAGCTTTATACAATAACGCGCTCCATCCTTACCTTTGAGGCGCTGAGCCGGGACGGGCGAAGATGGCTCGTCGTTCCAACTAACAAAAAAGCCTGGGTCGAGGACCCAGGCTTTTTCATTCGTAATCTCGGAGAAGGCTTGAAGATCAAGCTTCTTCGTCGCCGTCGCGGTCAGCTTCCGGATCGAAGAAGTCTTCCGGACGCAGGGCGTCTTCGTCAACGCCGTAGATGGCGTCGGCGGAGGTGAGGGTTTCACCCTTGGCCTGACGCTCGGCTTCTTCAGCGGAACGAGCAACGTTGAGCTGAACGTGAATTTCGACTTCAGCGTGAAGTGCGATGGCGACGTCGTGGAGGCCGATGGACTTGATCGGCGTGTTCAGGTGAACCTGGCTGCGGCCGATGTTGAAGCCTTCTGCGGCGAGAATTTCAACGACGTCACGGGCTGCGACCGAACCGTAGAGCTGGCCGGTTTCGCCAGCCGAGCGAACGACGATGAAGGACTTGCCGCCGAGAACGTCGGCAACCTTCTGGGCTTCGCTCTTGCGCTCGAGGTTACGAGCTTCGAGCGTTGCGCGCTCGGCTTCGAAACGAGCCTTGTTGGCGGCATTGGCGCGCAGCGCCTTGCCAAGCGGCAGCAGGTAGTTACGGGCAAAGCCGTCGCGAACCTTGACGGTTTCGCCCATCTGGCCCAGCTTGGAGATGCGTTCGAGGAGAATGACTTCCATTTTCTTGTTCCTTTCGATGTCAGATTTTCGTGTCTTGTTTGGGTGTGTCGGCATTCCTGTTCGGGGTCAGCGATATCGCCTTGCGGGTATCGTAAAGACCGAGAACGAGAACGATGAAGAGCGGCAGCGTCACGAAGAAGCATACCAGGTAGCAGAGGATCAGAACCGGCAGGCGCCAGTCCTTGCCCCGCGTCCGGTAGTGCAGCGAGGCAAAGCCGGAAACTATGAAGCCGGCGCCGAAGGCGCCGAGCACGGCGGCGGCGATGAGAGCCAGGACGCCGCCAAAGAAGATAGCGACGATTGCCACCAGAAAGACGAAGATCGCATTGCGATTCATACGCAGCGACGAGGGGATATCGTCGCGCGGGCGCAGATTGTGGTTCGAGGCTGCGACGATACGGGTCGCCACATAATAGGCGGCCAGCAGCATTATGACCCAGATCATGCCCCAGGCGATCGGGATCATGTAAAGCATCAGCGACTTCATCTTCGCGATCGCAGCCGGATTGAGCTGAAGATCGGGAGACTGCTGGTTCACCGCGGCGATGTAGGCGTCGACGACCTGGCCGACCAGATCGGCACCGTAGCCCATGACCGCTCCGGCGACGATGATGACGACAGCTGCAAGACCGCACAGATGCAGCATGATGTCGGAGAGCGGATACCAGGCCATCAGATTATCCGGCCCGCCAAGTTCGGAGGCGGGACGCGCTAGATTGGCGAGATGGCTGAGCCATGCGGGGATCAGCGTCAGGAGAACGACGAAGAGCCCGAAATAGACCGACTGCGTAACGGTTCCGACGATGCCGGCGACCACGACTGCAACGATGACGGCCATATTGCCCCAGCCGAGGCCGACGATCAGAATCGGGAGAGCGGAAAGTGCGCCGAACAGGATGAACAGTAATGGCTGTACGGTCGCGCCATACACGAGTAGGGCGGCGGTCAGACCGGCGAGCGCGCCGATGCCAAGCTCTTTTGCGTTCAACTTTTTCACGTCGCTGTCCTGCTTCGTATCGAGCAGTTAGAGGATGCCTTCGCCACGCGGGCCTAAAAGCTTATCCCCAACATGGGGTTTCAAGAGGTTCCGATCCGCGCCCATCGCGAAAGGGAGTAGGGAAGGCATCGCTGCCTTCCCTTATTCGTTCTGCATCGGTCGCTATTAAGCGACGACGTAGGGCAGCAGGCCGAGGAAACGGGCGCGCTTGATCGCCTGGGCGAGTTCGCGCTGCTTCTTCTGGGAAACGGCCGTGATGCGGGAGGGAACGATCTTGCCGCGCTCGGAAATGTAGCGCTGCAGGAGACGAACGTCCTTGTAGTCGATGCGCGGCGCATTGGCGCCCGAGAACGGGCAGGTCTTGCGGCGGCGATGGAACGGACGGCGGACCGGTGCGGAAGAAACTTCAGACATCTCTCAAATCTCCTTATACGCGGTCTTCGCGCGGACGGCGCGGACGGTCTTCGCGGTCACCACGGTCCGGGCGCGGACCACGATCGCCGAAGCTGCGCTCCGGGCGGTCGCCATCGCGGCGCGGACGGTCGTCACGGTCGCGCTTCTGCATCATGGCCGACGGGCCGTCTTCGTGCTGCTCGACGGCAATCGTCATGTAACGCAGGACGTCTTCGCTGATGCGCATCTGGCGTTCCATTTCCTGGATCGCAGCGGCCGGAGCATCGATGTCCATCAGGGCGTAGTGAGCCTTGCGGTTCTTCTTGATGCGGTAGGTGAGGGACTTGAGGCCCCAGTTCTCGATACGCCCGACTTTACCGCCGTGAGCTTCGATGACACCCTTGTACTGTTCTACGAGGGCGTCGACCTGCTGAGCGGAAATATCCTGCCGGGCAAGGAATACATGTTCGTAAAGAGCCATGGATAGCTTTGCCTTTCTTGCGTTGGTCTGAACCCGATATTCGGCGGCTAAGCCTCAACGACTGCTCCTGAGAGGGTAAACCCAAGCAAGAAAAGCGTTTCCGAGACGGTCGAGAGCGGAGACACGGGAGGCTGGAACGCTTCCGTTCCGAACGATTCCCTTATCGGAAACCGGCCCTCCGTTCAGCCACCAGCCAGAAGACCGGGTTGCGAACAGGGCGGCTTATACGGATTTTTCTTCGAAAGGCAAGAGTAGGGGTGAAATTATGCCACCTTGCCCGTGAGCGGCGCGATACTCGGGCCAAATCGCGAGCTCCCATCCGCCGCAGCGTTGCACCCGCCGTGCACTCCCATATGATGGAATGCGAATTGCAGCAACAGGGACGGTTCATGCGCATCTTTCTCGTTCGGCACGGCGAATCCCTCGGCAATATCGATGACCAGGCCTATCGACAGTTCGGCGATCATAATGTGCCCCTGACGGAATGGGGCTATCGACAGATACTGGAGGCGGGTGGGGCGATATCAGCCTATCTGAAAGGGCTGCCATCAGCAGAATTGCGCAAGCTGAGCGTCTGGTATTCGCCCTTCCTGAGGACGCGGCAGAGCAAGGATGCCCTGCTGGAGGTTCTGCCCGCCGAACTCATCGGAGATATCAGAGAGGATTATCTCCTGCGTGAGCAGGATTTCGGGCTCTTCACCGAAATCTACGACCATGCCGAACAGAAGCGGAAATTTCCCGACGAGTTCGAGAAATGGGCAAGGCTGCGCAACAATAACGGCAAGTTCTATGCGCGTCCGCCGGATGGCGAGAGCCGCGCCGATGTCGCTCAGCGCGTCCGTATGTTCCTGCAGACCGTCATGCACGACGCCGAAAACGGAAAGAGCAATGTCATCATCGTCGGCCACGGCGTCACCAATCGCGCTTTCGAGATGAACTTCCTGCACCACCCGGTCGATTGGTTCGAGCGCTCGGACAATCCGGGAAATGCCGATGTCACCTTGATCGAGGGGCGGAGTTCGGAAGGCTATCGGTCGATCCTGCTTCACAAGTCGACGGACCGCATGAAAGGGCAGCAGGAACTGAAGGCGGCTTATGGTTCCGAATTGGCGATTGCGCCGAAGACAAAGCAATAGGCCGCTTGCCGTAAGCACGACTTTTTCCCGCTGCCATATGAACCTGCTTTGATTTCCTCGGCAAGGCCGCATCTTTCGAATGTGTGTTTGCAATCATGGCTTGTGAAACGGCCGGAGCTGTGGAATTCATGGCTTGGCTGCAATGGGGGTGGGCTGTGAAGAAAAGCTTTGCTTTGCTGGGTTTTGCTCTGGGCTTCGCCCTTCTTGCGCAAGATGCTGCGGCTCGGTTGAGCTACGACGTTCGGACTGCGGATAATGGAATTACCTATATTACCGTAATTGGCAGCTTCGAAGCGGACGATGATTTGAGCTTATTCCGCGATAAGGCTGTTTCCAGCCACGCTGACTACGTCGGCTTCGACAGCGGCGGTGGAAATGTCTACAAAGCATTGGAACTCGGCCGGCTGATTAGATCTCTGGGGCTCAGCACACTCGCGGTAAGAAGCGCCGAATGCTCCTCGGCTTGTTCCCTGTCATTTCTTGGCGGAGTGGGCCGTTTTGCCCACCCGGGCTCGATCGGCGTTCACAAGTCTTCGTTCAGCGATACAAAAGGAATGGATGTCGAGACTGCCGTAGCAGCCGTCCAACGGCAGACTGCTGACGTGATTGCCTATATGAACGAAATGGGCATCGACCCGGGCTTGCTGCAGCTTACGCTCAAATATGACAGCAACGATATTCGTTATCTGTCATCGAGCGAAATGACACAGTTTCGGGTAACGACCGTGTCATACCAGGAGATTCAGGAGTTCGCAGCAAAGTCGTCGTCTAACAAGGTTGCTGCGGCGAGCGCTGAAGCGCGTAAGGCGGCTCAGTCAACGAGCGAGGAATCGCCGCTTCTGCAAGTTCCGATCCCAAGAAGCGGCATTGTTCAAGATGACACAGGAGCGGCCCTGCTGAAGACAAGCCGGAACATGAGCGCCAAGACGATTGCGGCTCTCCCGAATGGGAGCGAATTGACGATCAAGAAGAGCATCGGCGACTGGTATCGCGTGTCGATCGGCAAGAAATCCGGCTATATGCTTCAGACGTCGGTGTGGGTGCGCGAGTTCGAAGAAAATCGCTTTGGCAAACAATATATCCAAATAATCGTCGATCCGTCGTTGCAGACGGCTATACAGTCGGCCAAAGGGGCAAACCCTCCCATGGCGGTACATCTGACCGTACAGGACAGGTATGCGATTACCATTAAGGACACGTACGATAAAAATATTGCTCCGCTGGTGTATCGACACCTCGTTGGGAGTAAAAAAATCCCTTCGAGCGCCGTTATCACCCACGGCAATAACTACGTTCGCGAAATCTGCTGCAGCGCTCCAACCATGTCGGCCGAATAAACGGGCAAACTCGCCCGCTTATCCGTTTTGAATCCGACCGGGCCGCTTCTCACATCGGCATCGGATATTTTCGATGCACCTGCTCGATTTCGGCCAATGCCTCCTCGGGTAGCGTCACGTAAGCGGCAGCCACGTCGGTCTCGAGCTGCGCCATCGTTGTCGCGCCGATGATGACGGAAGTCATGAAGGGCTTGGTGAGACAGTAGGCCAGCGCCAGCTTCGACGGGTCGATACCGTATTTGGCGGCGATTTCGAGATAGGCCTTGACCGGTGGTTCCTGCAGCGGCTGCAGGCGGCCGCCGATATCGAGATTGATCGAGCCGCGCGAGCCTGCCGGACGGGCACCACCGACATATTTGCCACTGAGGATGCCGCCGGCGAGCGGCGAATAGGCGAGCAGGCCCACATCTTCGTGATGCGACAGTTCGGCCAGATCGAGGTCGAAATGGCGATAGAGCAGGTTGTATTCGTTCTGCGTGGTGGCGACGCGGGGCAGACCCTTCTGTTCTGCAATCGTCAGATATTTCTGGATGCCCCAGGTCGTCTCGTTCGACAGGCCGACGGCGCGGATCTTGCCGGCCTTCACCAGTTCGCCCATCGTTTCCAGTATCTCGGTGATCTCGGCTATGACTTTCTCGCGATCCTGGTTGAACGGGTTATAACGCCAGTTCTGACGGAAATGGAAATGGCCGCGGTTCGGCCAGTGAACCTGATAGAGGTCGATGTAATCGGTCTTCAATCGCTTCAGGCTGGCATCAACAGCTGCATTGATATTGGCGGCATCCGGGCCTTGTCCGCCGCGCAGATATTCGCGGCCCGGACCGGCGACCTTGGTGGCGAGCACGACATCCCTACGCTTGCCGCTCTTCTCGAACCATGTGCCGATATATTCTTCAGTGCGGCCTTGCGTCTCTGGCCCCACAGGCGTCGTTGGATACATTTCGGCGGTGTCGAAGAAATTGATGCCCTTCTGGACAGCATAGTCCATCTGCTCATGCGCTTCGGCTTCGCTATTCTGAGTTCCCCAGGTCATCGTGCCCAGGCAAATCTGCGAAACGGAAATATCGGTGCGGCCTAATCTCTTATATTTCATGGGAAAACCTTGGGGATGGGAGAAGGTCAAAATGAATGGGGTCGCGCAAATTTAGGCTCGATCTGAGCGAGCGCAAGAAAAAAATCATTGCGCTTCGCAGGCGCAAAAGCCTGTGGCCGCAGGGCTTGCACTATTGACTCCGCTGTAAACAATGTCATTGGGAAGCAAAACGACCCCCAAAAGGACGCTTTATAATGACTGTTGCTTTCACATTTCCCGGCCAAGGCAGCCAAGCCGTCGGCATGGGCAAGGATCTTGCCGACAATTTCGCCGAGGCGCGTGCCGTGTTCGAGGAAGTCGATGAAGCGCTCGGTGAAAAGCTCTCCGACGTCATCTTTAACGGTCCTGAAGACAAGCTGACGTTGACGGCTAATGCGCAGCCTGCGCTGATGGCGGTGTCTATGGCGGTTATCGGTGTACTGCAAGCGCGCGGTCTGGATCTGAAGAGCAAGGTCGCCTATGTCGCAGGCCACTCGCTCGGCGAATATTCCGCGCTCTGTGCCGCCGGTACCTTCTCGCTTGCCGATACGGCGCGGCTGCTGCGGATCCGCGGCAATGCCATGCAGGCGGCAGTGCCCGTCGGCGTTGGCGCCATGGCGGCGATCATTGGCCTTGAGCATGCCGATGTCGTTGCGGTTTGCGAAGAAGCCTCCGCGCTCGGTGCCTGCCAGATCGCCAATGACAATGGTGGCGGCCAGATCGTTATCTCCGGCGAGAAAGCCCCGGTCGAAAAGGCAGCGGAACTTGCGACCGGCAAGGGCGCCAAGCGCGCTATCCTCTTGCCCGTCTCCGCGCCGTTCCATTCTGCGCTGATGGCGCCGGCTGCCGATGCCATGCGCGAGGCGCTCGCCGGCGTTGCCAAGACCAACCCGGTCGTGCCTGTTATCGCTAATGTGAAGACGGCTCCGGTTACCGACGCCGATGAGATTGCGCAGTTGCTGGTCGAGCAGGTTACCGGCCAGGTGCGCTGGCGCGAGACGGTGGAATGGTTTGCCGCCAACAATGTGACGACATTGTATGAAATCGGCGCCGGCAAGGTGCTGACGGGTCTCGCCCGCCGCATCGACAAATCGGTCAACGGCATCGCCGTCAACAATGCTGCCGATATAGACACGGCGCTTGCCGCATTGCTTGCCTGATACATTCAAGGAACGAGGGACACACATGCTTGATTTGACCGGCCGCAAGGCCCTGGTAACCGGTGCATCCGGTGGCATCGGCGAAGAAATTGCCCGGCTCCTGCACAAGCAGGGCGCCATCGTCGGCCTGCACGGCACGCGCGTCGAAAAGCTCGAGACACTGGCCTCTGAACTCGGCGATCGCGTCAAGATCTTCCCGGCCAACCTGTCGGATCGCGACGAAGTCAAGGCGCTCGGAGCCAAGGCGGAAGAGGAACTCGGCGGCGTCGATATTCTTGTCAACAATGCCGGCATTACCAAGGACGGCCTGTTCGTCCGCATGAGCGACGAGGACTGGGATGCCGTGCTGGAAGTCAATCTGACCGCCGTCTTCCGCCTAACGCGGGAGCTCACGCATCCGATGATGCGCCGTCGTTATGGCCGCATCATCAACATCACTTCGGTCGTCGGCGTGACAGGTAATCCGGGCCAGGCGAACTATTGCGCCTCCAAGGCCGGCATGATCGGCTTTACCAAGTCGCTGGCGCAGGAAATCGCAACGCGTAACGTCACGGTCAACTGCGTTGCCCCCGGCTTTATCGAAAGCGCGATGACGGGCAAGCTGAACGACAAGCAGAAGGAAGCCATCATGGGTGCCATCCCCATGAAGCGCATGGGCACTGGCGCGGAAGTCGCTTCCGCCGTCGCCTATCTTGCATCTTCGGAAGCAAGCTACGTCACGGGTCAGACGATCCACGTCAATGGCGGCATGGCGATGATCTAAAGGAATTGCTGTTGGAGGGTGCTTTCCCGCCAATAGCATGTTGAGCAACCCGGAGCCGGCTATTTTCTGGCTTTGCGACAGACTTAAACCGTGTTAAGCGGGCCATGACTGTGAACAGTCGTCCGGAAAATTCAGGCGGACTGGGCCATATTCAAGGCGCTGGGCCGGATCTCAATGCCGGGTTGAACGGGTTTGCCAGCGGCGTCGGAACAGATGCTGCAGGTTTGAATTAGGGTAGGGATGTCACAAGGCATTCTCATCAGGATATAAGGTCGAGGAAACCGACATGAGCGATATCGCAGAACGCGTAAAGAAAATTGTTGTTGATCATCTTGGCGTTGACGCCGACAAGGTTGTTGAAAGCGCAAGCTTCATCGACGATCTGGGTGCGGACTCGCTCGACACCGTCGAACTGGTCATGGCCTTCGAAGAAGAATTCGGCGTCGAAATTCCGGACGACGCTGCCGACTCGATCCTGACAGTTGGCGACGCGGTAAAGTTCATTGAGAAGGCCCAGGCCTAATCTTTCGTGCTTTTTGACGGGGCGGGCTGAAGAGTCCGCCCTATTTCGTCCGGCGAGGCCGGCCGAAACCCATTTATACGCATATCATCATAAAAAGACGGGGGTCTGCGGGCGATGAGACGTGTCGTTATCACGGGTACCGGCATGGTATCACCTTTGGGCTGTGGCACTGAGGTGTCCTGGACGCGTTTGCTCGCTGGACACAACGGCGCCCGCCTCGTGACCGAATTCGAGGTCGAGGACCTCGCGGCAAAGATTGCCTGCCGCATTCCTGTCGGCGACGGCACCGACGGCACCTTCAACGCCGACGATTGGATGGAGCCGAAGGAGCAGCGCAAGGTCGATCCCTTCATCATCTATGGCATGGCCGCTGCCGACATGGCACTCGCCGACGCCGGCTGGCACCCGGAAACGGACGAGGATCAGATTGCAACCGGCGTCATGATCGGCTCGGGCATCGGCGGCCTCGAAGGTATCGTCGAAGCCGGCTATACGCTTCGCGACAAGGGCCCGCGCCGCATCTCGCCCTTCTTCATTCCCGGGCGTCTCATCAATCTCGTTTCGGGCCAGGTCTCGATCCGCCACAAGCTGCGTGGACCGAACCATGCCGTGGTCACGGCATGTTCGACCGGTGCGCATGCGATCGGCGATGCCGCCCGTCTTATCATGTTCGGCGATGCCGATGTGATGGTTGCCGGCGGCGCCGAGGCCCCTGTCTGCCGCATCTCGCTCGCCGGCTTTGCTGCCTGCAAGGCGCTGTCGACGGACTTCAACGATACGCCGCAGAGGGCTTCGCGCCCCTATGATCGCGACCGCGACGGCTTCGTCATGGGCGAGGGCGCGGGTATCGTCGTGCTCGAAGAGCTGGAACATGCCAAGGCACGCGGCGCCAAGATCTATGCCGAAGTTGTAGGATACGGCCTCTCGGGCGATGCGCACCATATCACTGCTCCATCCGAGGACGGCGAAGGCGCATTACGCTGCATGACATCGGCTCTAAAGCGCGCAGGCCTGACGCCGGCCGATATCGATTACATCAATGCCCACGGCACCTCGACCATGGCCGATACGATCGAGCTCGGGGCCGTCGAACGGCTGGTCGGCAATGCCGCGTCGAAGATTTCCATGTCCTCGACCAAGTCGGCAACTGGCCACCTCCTCGGAGCTGCCGGCGCCATCGAGGCGATCTTCTCAGCGCTCGCCATTCGAGACAATATCGCCCCGCCGACACTCAATCTGGACAATCCGGAACGCGAGACCGCTATCGATCTTGTTCCGCATAAGGCCCGCAAGCGCGAAATCAACGTCGCGCTGTCGAACTCTTTCGGTTTCGGCGGCACGAACGCGTCGCTTGTTCTGCGTCGCTATGAGGCTTAATAACAACGCGTAACTGTAAGAGCGAGGATGCCGTTCGGCAACCTCGCCCGCATCCTTGATTGTTGCTGCGCCTCCGTCTTTTCGCGAATGCGGTGCGGGAACGCCTGATCGGTCGAAGTCGGGGCCTCCGGTTCCGCCTTATCTTCTGAACCTGTTTTTTGCCGCATTGCTTGGCCAAAGAGCAGGCAATCATAAAAGGGAAGGGATTGCCGGTGAGCGATACGAACCAGAGCAACGGAACTCCGAACGGGCAGAAAGGGCCGATCATCCCGAAGTCGGCCAATGAAGCTCTGCGCCCGGAGCGTGTTCCGGACCCGCCGAAGCGTTCACGCAAAGCCCGCAGCCAGATGGTCATCTTCCTGAATTTCTTGATGACGCTGGCGGTTTTTGTTGCTGTTGCTGCGATCGGTGGCGCTTATTACGCGTTTTCGATCTATCAAGGCCCCGGTCCGCTGACGACCAATACGAATTTCATCGTTCGCAATGGTGCCGGTCTCGGCGAAATCGCCAATCGCCTCGAATCCAATAATATCATCACCGATCAGCGCATTTTCCGTTGGCTGACGGCCACCTACCTCCGTGACGGCGAAACTCTTCGGGCCGGCGAATATGAGATCAAGGCCGGCGCCTCCATGAAGGATATCATGGAACTGCTGAAGTCAGGCAAATCGATCCTGTATTCGGTTACTCTGCCGGAAGGGTTGACGGTTCGGCAGATGTTCAACAAGCTGCAGGCCGATACCGTGCTGGAAGGTGATCTGCCGTCGGCGCTGCCGCCGGAAGGAAGTCTGAGGCCCGATACCTATAAGTTCACGCGCGGCACCAAACGCACGGAAATCATTCAGCAGATGGAGGCGGCGCAGACAAAACTGGTCGAACAGATCTGGGAAAAGCGCGACTCCAGCGTGCAGCTGGCGAACAAGCAGGATTTCATCACGCTGGCCTCGATCGTGGAAAAGGAAACCGGTCTTGCCGATGAGCGCGCGCACGTCGCATCCGTCTTCTTGAACCGCCTCGGCAAGGCTATGCGTTTGCAGTCCGACCCCACGGTCATTTATGGCCTGTTCGGCGGCGAGGGGAAGCCGTCCGATCGTCCGATCTATCAGTCCGACCTGAAGAAGGACACGCCTTATAATACCTATCTCATCAAGGGCTTGCCGCCGACGCCGATCGCAAATCCTGGGAAGGACGCGCTGGAGGCTGTTGCCAATCCGTGGAAGACGCAGGACCTTTATTTCGTCGCAGACGGCTCGGGCGGGCATGTCTTTGCCGCAACGCTGGACGAGCATAATGCCAACGTCCGGCGCTGGCGTAAGCTGGTTGCCGAGAAGGGTGAAGACCCGAGCGCCATTGCCGTTGACGGTCAGCCAGATGATGGTGCCGTAGCCCCCGGTTCGGGCACGCAGCAGAAGAAGAAAACCAACTGATCCTTACTGCGCCGCGGCTTGCATAGGAAGCGCGGCGTGGATTCACTTTACATTGATCCCTATTGCGAAGATTTTCGTTGGATGGGGATAGAACTATTGGAGGCTTGCATGGCATTGCAGTCCATGACCGGCTTTGCCCGGCGTGAGGGAACGAGCGGTCGCGGCCGTTGGGCATGGGAGCTGCGCTCGGTAAACGGCAAGGGGTTGGATATCCGCCTGCGCTTGCCGCCAGGCCTGGAGCGCCTTGAGGCCGATGTTCGCATGGCGATTGCAGACCGGCTTACACGCGGCAACCTGCAGGTCAGCCTGTCCCTTTCGATTGAAGAGAGCCGCGTCGAGGTCGTCGTAAATCAGGATGCGTTGGCGGCGGTCCTGGCACTGCGCGATCAGCTGGTCGGTATCGTTGATCCCTCACCGCTGCGACTGGAAAGCTTGATGACCGTGCGCGGGCTGGTCGAGTTCAAGGAAGCTGAGGAAGACGAAGAGGCGGTTGCCGCGCGCGATGCCGACATTATGGCTGGTCTTGAGGCCGCGCTTGGTGATCTCGGCGATATGCGCCGGCAGGAAGGCGGCGCGCTTGGCAGGATCCTGCTCGGCCATGTGGCAACGATCGAGGCACTGACATCAGCGGTCGAGCGCGATCCCTCCCGCTCGCCGCAGGAAATTGCCGCGAGGCTGGCAACGCAGGTTTCAATGCTTCTCGATGCTTCATCGGGCCTCGATCGTGACCGGCTGCATGTCGAAGCTGCCCTGCTTGCCACCAAGGCGGATTTGCGCGAAGAGATCGATCGTCTGAAGGCGCATGTCGCGGCCGCGCGCGATCTCATGTCAAAGGGCGGCCCTGTCGGACGCAAGCTCGATTTTCTTGCACAGGAATTTAACCGGGAATCGAATACTATCTGTTCGAAGTCGAACGCGGCGGCCGTGACAGCCGCCGGAATCGAGCTGAAGGTGGTAATCGACCAGTTCCGCGAACAGGTCCAGAACTTGGAGTAGGCCATGAAGCCGGCGACATCCACATCCATTCCGATAGCGCGCCGGGGGCTGATGCTAGCCATCTCCTCGCCGTCAGGTGCCGGCAAGTCGACGATCGCGCGCACATTGCTCGATAAGGACAAGCAGGTGAGCCTCTCCGTCAGCGTCACGACGCGGCAGCGCAGGCCGAGCGAAATCGAAGGCGTGCACTACCATTTCGTCTCGCAGCGCGAGTTCGAGCGCCTTCGCGATTCCGACTCCCTACTGGAGTGGGCCGAGGTGCACGGCAATTTCTATGGCACCCCGCGCGAGCCCGTGGAGACGGCCATGGCAGAAGGCCGCGACATGCTCTTCGACATCGACTGGCAAGGCGCCCAGCAGTTGCAGGAGAAGATGCCGGCCGATGTCGTCTCCATTTTCGTGCTGCCGCCGACCATGACGGAGCTACAGTCGCGCCTGCATCGCCGCGCCGAGGATTCCGAAGAGGTCATCGCCATGCGCCTTGCCAATTCCCGGGCCGAGATCGCTCACTGGCGCGAATACGACTATGTCATCGTCAATGACGATCTGAACATTGCTTTCGATGCCGTTCAGTCGATCGTCAAGGCCGAGCGCCTGCGCCGCGACCGCCGGCATGGCATGTTCGATTTCGTTCGGGATCTGCTGGAAGAAACGCCGAAGCTGTAAAGTCGATTACAGGCAGTTTGCCAGCCGGCAGAATTCTTCCACCGAAAGCGTTTCGGCGCGGCGTTGCGGGTCGATATCGGCCTTTAGCAGCAGGGCTTCCCCGCCGAGCGGCTTCAGGCTCTGGCGTAGCATCTTGCGGCGCTGGCCGAACGCGGCCTGTGTCACCTTCTCCAGCTTGTCGACTGAGCAAGGAATCGGGTTTTCCCTTGGTGTCAGGTGTACAACCGTCGAGGTCACCTTCGGCGGCGGCGTGAAGGCCTGCGGAGATATGTCGAACGCCATGTGCGCCGATGTTCGCCAGCCGCAGAGTACGCCCAGCCGGCCGTAATGGTCGTCATCCTCCTGCGCCACGATCCGCTGGCCGACTTCCTTCTGGAACATCAGCGTCAGGGACTGCCAGAAAGGCGGCCATTGCGCCGGCAGTAGCCAGTTCACCAAAAGCTGCGTTCCGACATTATAGGGTAGGTTGGCGATGATCTTCACCGGCCCTTGTTGTGAAAGGGCGGCAAAATCCGTCTTCAGCGCATCGCCTTCGATTACCTCGAGCCGGCCCGGATAGTGATCGGCGATTTCGGCTAGTGCCGGTAGACAGCGTGCATCGCGTTCGACGGCGATGACCTTGGCCGCGCCGAGCGCCAGGATGGCGCGCGTCAGACCGCCCGGTCCAGGCCCGACCTCGAAAACGGTGACGCCCTCAAGTGATCCGGCTGTGCGCGCGACCTTCTGGGTTAGATTGAGGTCGAGGAGGAAGTTCTGCCCAAGCGCCTTGCGCGCGTCGAGACCATGGCGCTGAATGACATCGCGGAGGGGCGGTAAGCCATCGAGAGCGGCCATCAGTTATTGTTTCCGGTCTTGCTGCTGATCTCGCTCGCCAGCTTCAGAGCGGCGACAAAGCTGTCTTCCTTGGCAATGCCCTTGCCGGCGATCGCGAAGGCCGTGCCGTGATCGGGGGAGGTACGGACAAAAGGCAGGCCGAGCGTGACATTGACGGAATCGTCAAAGCCGAGTGCCTTGGCCGGAATCAAGGCTTGATCGTGATACATGCAAATGGCGACGTCGTAACGTCGACGGGCATCGTCATGGAACATGGTGTCGGCGGGCAGGGGGCCAAATGCGTCGATGCCCTCGTTGCGAAGCATGTCGATTGCAGGCCGGACGATCTCGTCGTCCTCCTTGCCGAGCGCGCCATTCTCTCCGGCATGTGGATTGAGGCCGGCAACGGCAAGGCGCGGCTTGGAGATGCCGAAGCGGCTGCGCAGATCGTGATCGGTGATCCGGCATGTCTCGGCGATCAAGTCGGTGGTCAGCGCTTCAGGGACCTCTTTCAGCGGGATATGAATGGTAACTGGAATGGCGCGAAGCTTCGGACCGGCAAGAAGCATGACCGGCATGACCGGCTTTCCGGTCGCACGCGTTGCGAGATCCGCCAGGAATTCCGTATGGCCGGGAAAGCCGAAGCCAGCGTCATAGAGCACCGATTTGGCGATCGGGTTGGTGACGACTGCTGATGTCTGGCCGCTCATGCTGAGAGAGACGGCGGTTTCGATGGCGGCAATCGTGCCCTTGGCGGTTGCTACATGCGGTTTACCGGCGACAACATCCATTCCAGCTTCGATCGGCAGCACCGGTAATGCATTATGGAAGATATCGCAGGCATTCGCCGGATCGGCGACTGAAAACGGCACAGTCAGTCCGAGCAGTGAAGCCCGCGCTGCAAGCACGGCGGCATCGCCGAGAAACAGGAAAGGCGGCAGATTCAGCTCACTGCGGCGAAGCCAGGCGGCGAGTGTAATATCGGGACCTATGCCGGCCGGATCCCCCTGCGTGAGGGCAAGGGGGAGGGAGGAGCGCGATGGCATCGTCAAATCAGCGATAGACGATCTGCGCCTTGGAGCGCAGTTCGTCCATGTACTTCTTGTCGTTGGCGCTGACGCCTGCGGCCTTATCTTTGCCGATATCCTCAGCGCGGAAGACGGCAGCCGCGGCAACGTCATCATTCACCTGGCGCTGCGAGCAGATGGCAACATATTCTACGCCACGATCGGTCACGATAGGCGCGGTGGTGTTGCCGGATGCCTTTTCAAGCAGCGGCTTCCACATTTCCGGAACCTCCGGTGCAAGCACGCGGCCGAGATCCTGGACGGAGACATCGCGCATGGTCGCGGCAAAAACTTTCGCCTGGTCGCAGCCCGGGAACTTCGATCGCGATGCTTCGGCTTCTGCCTTGCGCGCATTTAGGATGGCATTCCGCTTTGCCGCCGGGACGACGAAGACGATCTGCTTCAGAAAATACTCCGTCGTGACCGGCTTCGTCTTGTTTTCCGTCATGCGCGTCACGAGATCGTCGTTCGACATGCGGCTTCTTGCGCCGAAGCGTGCATTGACAACGCGCGGCCAACTCATGGAAACGGCGATATAGGATTTAAAATGTTCGACGCCGACGCCCGCTTTTTCGAGAATTTGGCCAAGCTGCGCCGGTGTCATCTTATTGCTGGAAGCGAAGCGTCCGAAAGCGGCATCGACGTCCGTCGTTGAAACGGACATGCGCAGGCGGGAGATCTCCGCGCGCTTCAACGTTTCGTCGACAAGCTGCTCCTTGGCGAGCTTGTTCAGGTCGCCCTTCTGGCGCTGCAACTTGAGGAAGGCGACGCGTTTGGCAATATCGCCGGATGTGATCACCTGGCTATTGACGAGGACCTTCACTTCGCTCGCTGCGAAAGCTACATCGCTGCTCGGCACGGCGAAGCTCGCCATAATCAAGGCCGCTGCTCCAAACACCAGAGCGCGCATCGGTGTCTTTCCAGAAAACATCAATTACCCCTTCCCAAAGGCATTTCCCGCCAGCATTGCGCCGTTTTGGTACGCCCATCGCGCAATACGGCAACTTTGCGCCACATGTCTACATCAAGCGCGATGAATTGCAAAATCCTTGCGGCGAAACAATGACGCCGGAAACGGCAAACCGCATCCATACAAAAGAGCCGGCGGTGAGGCCGGCTCGTTGTAGTTTCGGTTCATATTAGAATGTTGCGTCCTGGACGCTGCCAAGGTTGACATCCCCAAGCGTACGGAAGGTCAGGCGAGCGCCGATCGACCAATTGCTGGCTGAGCTGGCGGTCGAATCCTTCTTGTCGAGGAATGACACGGTGAAGATCGTGCATTCGTCCTCGTAGGAAAGACCAACGCCCTGGCGAGTAATCTCATTGTTATTGAGATCATAGCTGATCGTGCCGAAGACGGACCAATATTCCTTGAACTTGATCTGCGCGCGCGATTGGATTTCATCCTGATTGCTGGTGAAACCATATTGCGGCTGGGCCGCAATGTGCGTGTAGATCAAGGATGTCTGGAACACATCGTTCGAGAAGCCGACGGATGTATCGCCACGCTTGAAGGCGAAATCCTTCTGGTCGAAGCGATAGGATGTCGCGAGCGAGATACCCTGCGGTGTCGTCAGGCCGAACATGGTGACGTAGTCGGAACGGGTCGTTTCAAGCCCCGAATCCGAGCCGACGCCGGCCAGATCGTTTGTCGCAAACGAGTTGCGTCCCGCAAGCTGATAGGACTGTCCGAAGATATGCTGAAGCTTGTAACCGCTGTCGAAGCTGGCCGTATAACGCCACCCGACATTCGCGCGCGTGCCACCCTCGATGCGATCGAAGCCCGAGAACTTGTCACGATCGAAGAGATTGGTGGCGTCGAAAACGAAGCTCTGTGCATCTTCGTTGGGCAACCGGCCGGCAAGCTGCTCGTCCGGCCGCACATAAATCTGCGCAATCGGTTCGAAGACGTGCGTGCTGTTGCTTGTCGTGATCAGGAATGGGTACTTGGCTTCGAGCCCCGCCGTGACCATGCCGCGGGTGGCATAGTCGCTGGTATCGTAATTGCCGGGATAGCTGAACGATGCGCCGAAAGAGTTGGGCGAGTTCATATCCAGACCATAGACGTCGCCGCGCGCCGCCGCCAATGGCGTTAGCACAAGGCCTTCATCGGTCGTAAAGGTACGCTGCCACTGCACCTCGGTGCTCAGGCGTGTATAGTCGCCGGAGAGGCCGAGGAAGCGGTCGTTCAAGTTGGCGTCGCCAAGATTGACGACATTGTCGAGCGCGGATGTCTTCTCGCGCGACAGGTGCGTGAAGTTCATCGTTGCCGACAGCTCGCCGCCGTAAACCGACTTCGGGTCTACATAGTGATAATCGATGCTCGGATAGACATATGCCTGCTGCTTTTGTGCCGTGGCATTATTGTCTGTATCCTGCACGTTATAGTAGAAGGCGCGCATATCGAAGAAATTGCGCTTTCCGATGCCGGTCAGATAGGCTTGGTTCGTATGTGTGCTCTGGTTCAGCCCGTCCAGTCCATAGGTGCGCGAGAAATTATTATCGCTCTGCACCATGACGTCCCAGCCGAAAGTCCAGCGAGGATTGATCCTGAAATCGGCCTTGGAATTGATCATGCCGCGAGTCTTGTTCTCGGCATCAGTCGTCCCGGCCGTAAAGGCGTCCGGCTTCATCTGATTGATGCCGGCAACCCGCAAGACATGCGTGCCGTTCTCGAAACGCTGGCGGAACTCACCCTCGAGCAACAGCCCCTGGTTGCTGAAGCCTGTGGCAGTGACTGTCGCATCCATACTCGGCGAAATGACGTAATAGTAAGGAACTCTTACGCCAACGCCGAGACGCTGCGAAACGCTCACCGACGGGAACAGGAAGCCGGACTTGCGCTTGACCGTATTGTCGGGGACCGTGACCCAAGGAACATAGGCGATCGGCAGGCCGAACAGCTCGAAGCGGGCATGTTCCAGACGGATCGTGTGCGTCACGCCGTTCTGGACGACGCGCTGGGCCTTAACCTGCCACAGCGGCGCACGCCCCTGTTCCGAACAGGCCATGCAGGCGGTGTAAACGCCCTTGGTAAGAATTAACTGATTGCCGCCAACACGCTCGCCTTTTTCGGCGACCATGCGGGTGTTGTCAGGCATTTCGATACGCAGGGCATTCACGAACCCGTCGGAAAAGCTGTCGGTGACGTCCATCTTGTCACCGTACATGCGATTGCCGTCCGGAGTGATCAACTCGACATTGCCGAGCGCCGTCATCCGCCCGGATTTCTGATTATATTCGACCTTCTGGGCGACCATTCTATAGCCGCCATAGTTGATCTGGACCGCACCCGTCGCCGTGACGATCTGCGTATCCTTATTATAGACCAGTTCGTTGGACGAAAGGACTAGCTTTGCGCCTTCCGGCACCTTCACCTTAATAGGGGAGGCCGCAGTGCCGGCACCGCCATTGTTATTGCTGGCATTATTATTGTTGACCTGGGCGTAAGCGACGACCGGGCTCAAAATATATGCACATGCGGCCGTGCCCGTAACCAGGGCAGCCACAAACTTTCTGATACTCTTGCGGTTGCCTGCCGCCACTTAGCCGTCCTCCTGATGAAGCAGGATCGTTGCCCCGAATGCCAATGCGACGATCACGGGTATCCATGTCGCCACATAGGGAGGAACCACTCCGCTGCTCCCGAATGCCTTTACAAGCACGGTGACAACATAAAGCACGAAGCCGGAGAGGATTCCACCCAGAATCACAGAGCGCGATTGATTGAATCTACTGAATTTTAGGGACACGGTTGCCGCGATCAGCGTCATTGCCACCAGAAGGAATGGCTGTGACAGAAGCGAGTAAAACTGTGTCTCAAGTGCGTTGGTCGATATGCCGAAGGAGCGTGCGACCTTTATTCGATTAGAAAGATCATAAAAAGCAATGGTTTCCGGTTGAGCCAAGCGTTGAGAAACGAAATCCTGTTTCAGATTCGTACGAACCTGTACCGAACTCTTATGGTCAGGAATTTCACCAGGCCGCCGCTCGACGACGTTGTTAAGAAGCCAGTAACCATCTTGCAACTTAGCCGAGTCGGCGTCCTGCCGCAGGACGATATTTCCCTGTGAATCAAAGTGGATAAACACCACGCCCGTCAGCGTCGTTCCGTTGTTCAGAATGGCCTTGGCGCCGATGATGGTGTCGTCTTTTCCGCTGGACTGGCGCAACCATGGAACGGAGAGCGTATTGCGATAAGAGGGGTCTCCGCGCAGGTCGGCTTCGATTGTTTCAGCATGTCGCTGACCCCATGCCGCAACCGGATTAAGCGCGAGCATGGTCATGAGACCGACGCAGAAAGCGCCCATCACAAAGGGGGTCATGAATTGCCACACGGAGATGCCGGCCGCGCGCGCGATAACCAGTTCACGGCGGCGGTTGAGGGCGATCAGCACCGTCATGCCGACAAAGAGCGCGATAAATGGAACCGTCTGCTGCAGGATGAACGGCAGTCTGACCGCCGTCATCAGCAAACCGATGGAGACGGTGTATCCGGGCAGTCCGGCAAGACGCCCGGCGTTCTCGCTGAAGTCCACGAGATAGACGATCGAGATGACGCCGAGGAAGAACCAGAACGTCGTTACGATGTAACGCATGAAAAAATAGCGTCCGAGCGTGCCGAAAATCATGCGCCGCCCCCGTTCGAGCTACCCGGCGCGGTCGGCATGCGGTCCTGAACTTTTTGCCGCCAGCTGTTGAAGCGGTTGCGGATAGAGACGGGCACCTTCATCTTCCTGCTTCGCAGCAAGAGGACAATCGCAATGAGCGCTGCGATGATATTGATGGCGTAGAGAACGCCGATGAATTTGGTTGAATGGTCGATCTGATTGGCGGCGTAAAAATCGGCCCAGCGCAGCGCGAAGGATATGCCCAGCGCCGATACCATCGGATGCAGCCGCGCCTCGCGATGTGACCGCGCATCACCCGCAATCACCAGAGATATCAGCGCGAAGATTGCCGGCAGCGCCCAATCGTTGAGCCGGCGATGCAATTCGGCCCGGTAATCGCCAGGTCTTTGCTTGTAGTCCGGATCGTTCGTGTCCGGATTGAAGAGGAAGCCGAGGCTGCGATCGCTGGCTCGCGCATTTGGCTGGCCACGGCTTTGTGTCATGTCCGACAGGTCGAAGGAATAGGAATCGAAGTTGATGACCGAGACGCTGCCGTCGGGTGTTTTACGGTGAACTTCGCCGTCCTTCATGAGGAGCGACGTACCGCTTGGGTCGACCGCCCCTTCCTTCGCATAGTAGATGAGATCGAAGGCGGGATCGCGCGAATCGACCACGAACAATCCCTTGAGGATACGTCCCGACAGACGCTGCGAAATCTGGACGTAAAGCCCATCCTCGATGCGCCGGAAGTTCTTCTCCTCGATCACTGTGGATAGAAGGTCCGCATAGGCTTCGGCCACCATCTGACGGGCGGCAACGCGGGCCCTGGGCTCAACAACGTTATCCACGAAGAACGAAAACACGCTGATCACAATCGCAAGAATCATGATCGGTCGGATGATGATGCTGCGTTTTGCGCCGGCGGCCTCCATGACGGTGAGTTCGGAGTCGCTGTTCATCGCCGTCAAGGTCTGGGTGATGCCGATGACAAGGGCAAAGGGCAGAACGATGGGAATGATTGTCGGCAGGATGAGCGTCGCAAGCTTTGCGAAGGAGCCCATGGACTGACCGCTGTCGGTCACAAGGTTGATGCGCTGCAGAACCTGGGTAGTCCATATAATGGCGAGCACCGGCAGCAGTGCTACCAGGAACATCATACCGACACGCCGTACGATATATGTCTCGAATAACTTCATGCCGGCCCTTAAACGCAACAGCTGCCGGGCGAGCCGACAGAGATTCACCCTCCTCTACGCTGTTTGCGTTTTTTTGGCGACAACCAACTCGAAAAAAATTCGTTAATTTTCCGAGTTTTTTCTGTCGTGTGTCGTTTGAGATAATGCCAGCAGGGCGGCGAATATGACAGGCGAAGAAAGCCAGCCGAGGACGGCATCGGAGAGATAATGCGCGCCAAAAGCTATCCTGAGCGCGGGAATCAGCAGCGAAACCGCCGCGATCGGCAGAGCCGCGGCCGATCGGAACGGCTGCGGTATGATGAGGATCAGGCAAAATAGCCACCCGGCCGCCGCGGCCTCGCCTGAAATGAACGAGCAGTTGCTAACACATTTGCCGGCGAAGGACCCGGCATGCACGAAATCGAGCGTGCCGCCGAAAAGATCGGTCTGCCGTGGCCGCGGGCGTCCCGAAAATGCCTTCAGCCACAGATTGACGATCAGCACAGGACCGATGAGCAGGGAGCCGAGCGCCACCTTGAGATTGCGTGCTCTGCGCGCATTGAAGGTCGCGCCATGATCCTGCCAGCATCGGAGCAGCATCCAGAGCAGCGCGAAGGCGACAACATAGGGCAATTGAAAGAAGATCTCTCTCAGCAGGCGCATGTGCTGATCGCTGCTATAAGGAAAAATGCCACAGATCTGGTCAGATCTGGTCAGGCCTGGTGCTTCCAATGCAAGGCTGCCGTTGGAAGAACGTGTTCGCGACGCCGAGATCGATTTGTGGAAAAAGCGAAAACAGGCCCAGCAAAGCCCACCAGAGACAGAACAGGACAATGAAGGCATCGCCTGCCGTGCGTGGACGCAGAACCTCTGGAAACCGATCTTCGCGGTTGATGCTGTTGAAATCTATGATCAAGGCGGCTTCCCGCGAGAATTGAACAGCCGAGGCGTTAAATCACCATCGCCCTTAGCCTAATCCGGCTGAATGACAGGGATTTGAAGCGGCCGGACATCCCTTATGGAGAGAATACCGTGCCGAAAGCTTGTATTCCTTGGGGAGACCTTGAATGATGGTTGTGTAAAGTCTCTCACTACGACGCATATTTATCGGAGCAGAAATGTCTGTGAAATTCGAGATTTCCTTCGCCAAGTCGGCTCGTCTCAGCGGCGGTCTGGCCATTCTCCTGAAAGACACGGACAGCGAGCTGCCGGCGGGGGCGGAGAGCGCCGATCCGGCGAATGTTTTCGCCAAAGCGGCGCCCGTATCCGGCTTCAAGGGCAAAGCGCTGGGCAGTCTGGATATCATTGCGCCTGAGGCTTCGCCCGTCGACCGAATCATTGTCATCGGGGCCGGCAAGGCCAAGAACCTGACCGCGCATGATTGGCTGAAACTGGGCGGCACTGCAGCAGCGAAAATCCGCAATACGGAGAAGGTCACGATCTTCCTGGATGCGCCCAACGTCCAGGTCGGTCCCAAGGAAGCCGCCGATTTTGCCCTGGGTATGCTTCTGCGCGCCTACAGCTTCGATACCTACAAAACCAAGAAGGGCGATGACGACGAGAAGGGTGCCTCCCGCAAAGCGGTCAAGGTGACCATCGTCACCCAGGAGGCGGCCGCGGCCAAGAAGCTCTATGCGACCTCCGAAGCCGTGGCCGGTGGCGTCCTTCTCGCGCGCGACCTCGTCAACGAGCCGCCGAATGTTCTTGGTCCCGTCGAATTTGCTGCCAAGGCTAAGGAATTGGAAAAGCTCGGCGTCGAGATCGAGATCCTGACGGAGCGAGAAATGCGCCGGCTCGGCATGGCGGCCCTGCTGGGCGTCGCGCAAGGTTCGGCCCGGCCGCCGCGGCTGGTGGTCATGCAATGGAAAGGCGGCAAGGCGAAGGACAAACCGGTCGCCTTTATCGGCAAGGGCGTCGTCTTCGACACCGGCGGTATCTCCATCAAGCCGGCTGCCGGCATGGAGGAGATGAAGGGGGACATGGGTGGGGCGGCGGCCGTGACCGGGCTCATGCATACGCTTGCCGCGCGCGGAGCCAAGGTCAACGCCATCGGCGTCATCGGTCTTGTGGAAAACATGCCCGACGGCAATGCACAGCGCCCGGGCGATATCGTCACCTCCATGTCCGGCCAGACTATCGAGATCATCAACACGGATGCCGAGGGGCGGCTCGTTCTCTGCGATGCACTCTGGTACACGAATGACCGTTTCAAGCCGCAATTCATGATCAACCTGGCGACGCTGACCGGTGCGATCCTTGTCGCGCTCGGTAACCTGCAGGCCGGCCTGTTCTGCAACGACGACAAGCTGGCGGGTGAGCTGACGGCGGCAGGCCTTGTGACCGACGAGCGTCTGTGGCGCATGCCGCTCGGCAAGGATTACGACAAGATGATCGACAGCAAGTTCGCCGATATGAAAAATACCGGCGGACGCCACGCAGGTTCGATCACCGCTGCCCAGTTCCTGAAGCGTTTTGTCGGCGACACGCCGTGGGCGCATCTTGATATCGCCGGTACGGCGATGGGCTCGGTACAGGACGAGATCAATCAGTCCTGGGGTTCCGGCTTCGGCGTGCGCCTGCTCGATGAACTGGTCCGCGCCAACTACGAATCGTGACCAGCCGGATTTTGTAAGATAGAGCCTTTCCGCTTTTCTTCGAATCGCGAAAACGCTCTATCCTTTTCCGACGCAATTCCGAACGGAAAACCGCTTCGCACTTTTCCTGGAATTGCTTTAGAAGAAGCGCCATGACCGACGTTCTCTTCTATCACCTGACGGAATCGAAGCTCGAAGACGCCCTGCCGCCGTTGATCGACAAGAGTGTCGAACGCGGCTGGCAGGTAGCCGTGCAGATGCGCGAGCCGGCCCGTCGCGATTTTCTCGATAGCCATCTCTGGACCTATCGCGAGGATAGCTTTTTGCCGCACGGCACTGATGAAGACGAAATGGCAAGCCGCCAGCCCGTGCTGCTGACGATTTCGCCCGGCAATATAAATGATGCCACCGTGCGTTTCTTCATCGACGGCGCCGAGGTTACGGATGTCGGAGCCTATCAGCGCGTCGTGCTAATGTTCGACGGCTACGATCAGGAACAGCTGGAAAGCGCGCGCGCCCAATGGAAACGCCTGAAGGGCGAAGGGCATAACCTCACCTATTGGCAGCAGACGCAGGATGGCCGCTGGGAGAAGAAGGCTTGACCTTTCTCCATCGCGAAGAGCTGCTTTACGCGCCTTCCGCCAAGATCTTCTGGATGAATTCCTTCTTCGCCGCCGTATAGGACGCGCGATCATTGGCATATTTTGCCGCGAGTTCGATCTTCAGCGCTTCGTAGGCATGCGCCAGATCCGGCTCCCTGCGCAATCGGTCGCGAAAGATGAGAAAGTTGCACCAAGTCGGGCCGTTATACTCGACCACATGCACGAGATGAGTGCGCGTATCCCCTTCTATGTCGCGACCGAAAATATGGTCATCCGGTACGATATGACTGCCGGCATAAACGTAGCCGATGGAGGCCATCGGCTCGATACAGGCCAGTCCATCCTCGAAGCGCCGCACACCGACGGCAATATCGATGATCGGCTTGGCTTTTATCGTTGGGATCGAGGTGCTGCCGAAATGCTGGACATCGACTGCAAGGTCGCCGAGAGCCTTGCGAATAGCAGCCTCCTCCAGCAAATAGGCTTCGTGCCAGCTCTGGTTCGGGTCGGCGAGTTTGACGGACTTGTTGCCAACGCCGAGGCCAAAAGATTGTTCATGCTCCGATGCCATAGGCATCTCTCCAGTGAAGACGATGCGCCACGCTAGCACGCCGCGGGCGGCATTGTCTTCACCGGGAAAGCCTCATCAATCGTAAAATGCTTCGACGAACTTGCGCTTGCCGAGCATGAAGGCATCGGCGACGTGGCGCAGCGGCGAAAGATCGACGTCGGAGGTGCCGGCTTTGACGATCTCCGCAAAACGGCGATAGAGCGAGGGATATTCGGCCTCGGGCGCCGAGAATGTGAGCTCGCCATTGACGGAAAGCTTGGAGCCGCCTTCGGCCAGAACCATCTGGCCCGCATCCGTCTCGGCGACGATATCCCAGCTCTGCTTGCCGGTCTGGCGCCAGTCGAATTCGGCGTGGACCGGAAGGCCGGTTCCGCTCTTGAAATGCAGGTCGGCCGCGATCGGCGAATCTCGATTTTCCGGGAATTCGAGTGTCGCGCCGGTCAGGAAAAGCGGCGGCAGGATGTGGGTGACGATCGACAGCGCATTGATGCCCGGATCGAAGACGCCGAGCCCGCCGGCCTGCCAGATCCATTCCTGGTTCGGATGCCAGTGGCGCACGTCTTCCTTCCAGATTACGTGAGCGCTACGGATATTGGTGCTGGCGAGGAAGCTCTTTGCAGCCTCCACTGCCGGAGCATAACGCGAGTGCCAGCTAGCGAAGAGAGATACGCCCTTGGCTTTTGCAAGGTTCTCGAGATCGGCCACTTCGCTCAGCGTCGCGCCCGGCGGCTTTTCCATGAAAACATGCTTGCCGGCCGAAAGTGCCTTGTAGGCGGCTTCATAGCGGTATTGCGGCGGCATGCAGAGAGAAACGGCGTCGATCTCCGGCGCGGCATCGAGCATGGCTTCGATCGTTGTGAAGGCGGGAATGCCCTCGACAGTGCCGTGACGGCTTGCCGTGGCGATCAGTTTGAAATCCGCATTGTTCGCGATGGACGGAAGATGCTGGTCGCGGACGATCTTGCCGACACCGACGATGGCGAGGTTGATGGGGGACATGGATGTCTCTCGATTAGTATGATTATTGATGCGATCTTTATCAGAATGCCGCATGTGGGCAAGGGCAGCAAATCGCAAATGCAGGAGTCAGGTCCAAATCGTGATGCTTGGAAAACGGGTGCCGGCTCTTGATTCACAGCCTGAAATCGGCACTCTTCCTCTGTGCAGACAAAAGATCCGGGAAGAATCGCTGCGGGGGGAAATCATGAAAACATTGATCGGCTTCAGCCGAATCGTCGACTATGTCACTGAAATCATTGGAAAATCAGTCTCATGGCTTATTCTGGTCGCTGTCTTGGTCAGCGCCGGAAATGCGATCGTCCGTAAGGTCTTCAACACCTCGTCCAATGCCTGGCTGGAAGCGCAATGGTATCTGTTCGGCGCAGCCTTCATGCTCGCCGCCGCATACACGTTGCGTCAGAACGAACATATCCGTATCGACATCGTTTATGGCTCATTGTCGCGCCGAGTGCAGCACTGGATCGATCTGCTCGGCCATTGCCTGTTCCTCATGCCTTTCATGCTCCTGATGGTCTATGATCTAGTGCCCTATGTCCGCACATCCTTTCTGTCGGGGGAGGTGTCTTCCAGCGCCGGCGGTCTGATCATCTGGCCGGGCAAGGCATTGCTGCTGGCGGGCTTCTTTCTGCTGGCGTTGCAGGGGCTTTCCGAGATCATCAAGAAGATCGCCGTCATGCGCGGCGATATGGATGATCCGACCCCCTATGTGCCGACGCATGCGCCGCTCGATATCGAAACCCCGGCCGGGGAGGCGCGCTGATGCTCGAATTCATCGCCGTGAACATGGCGCCGATCATGTTCGCCTCGCTGATCATTTTCCTGCTTCTGGGCTATCCCGTCGCCTTCGCGCTTGCTGCCAACGGGTTGCTGTTCTTCTGGATCGGCGTCGAGCTCGCACCCTATTCGGGCGGCACCATCAATCTATCATGGCCGCTCCTCAATGCCCTTCCGGATCGCTTCTGGGGCGTGATGTCGAACGACACGCTGCTGGCCATCCCGTTCTTTACCTTCATGGGCATCGTGTTGGAGCGATCGGGCATGGCCGAAGATCTGCTCGACACGATCGGCCAGCTTTTCGGACCAATCCGCGGTGGTCTTGCCTATGCGGTGATTTTCGTCGGAGCGCTGCTGGCGGCCACCACCGGCGTCGTCGCGGCTTCGGTAATCGCCATGGGTCTGATCTCGCTGCCGATCATGCTGCGCTATGGTTATGACCGGCGTGTCGCCTCCGGCGTCATCGCCGCTTCCGGCACGCTGGCGCAGATCATTCCGCCATCGCTCGTCCTGATCGTTCTTGCCGACCAGCTCGGCCGTTCGGTCGGTGACATGTATGCCGGCGCCTTGATTCCTGGCCTGGTGCTGACCGGTCTCTACATGCTCTATGTATTGATCATGTCGATCGTGAAGCCGGACTCCATGCCGGCATTGCCGAAGGAGGCTCGCTCGCTTGGCTCCGGCGTCACGTCCTTGCTGATCGCGTTGCTCATATGCGCCGGCGTGGCCTATGCCGCACATGTTTACCTGACCCCCGCCTATGGCGAAAACGCCGATATTCTCGGCGCAACAGTTGGTGTCGCCTTCATCTATGCGATCGCCATGCTCGATAAGGGGATGAAGCTCAACGTAATGTCGCGGCTGGCCCAGCAGGTCATCATCGTCCTCATTCCGCCCTTGGCGCTGATCTTCCTCGTGTTAGGCACCATCTTCCTCGGCATCGCGACGCCGACGGAAGGCGGCGCCATGGGCGCGGTGGGGGCGCTTATAATGGCAGCTGCCAAAGGCCGGCTGAACGTGGAGGTCATCCGCTCGGCACTGACCTCGACAACGAGGCTTTCGGCTTTCGTGCTGTTCATCCTGATCGGCTCGCGCGTCTTTTCGCTGACCTTCTACGGCGTCAACGGCCATCTCTGGGTCGAGCACCTGCTGGTATCGCTGCCCGGCGGCGAGGTCGGCTTCCTGATCGCCGTCAACATTCTCGTTTTCGTGCTCGCCTTCTTTCTCGATTTCTTCGAGCTTGCCTTCATCATCGTGCCGTTGCTGGCACCTGCGGCAGACAAGCTCGGCATCGATCTCATCTGGTTCGGCGTGCTGCTCGGCGTCAACATGCAGACGAGCTTCATGCACCCGCCCTTCGGTTTCGCGCTGTTCTATCTACGCTCGGTCGCCGCGCGCGTGCCCTATCTCGACAGGGTAACGGGCAAGCAAATAGCTCCCGTCACGACTGGGCAGATCTACTGGGGATCGGTGCCTTTCGTCGGTATCCAGATCCTGATGGTGGCATTGACGATCATGTTCCCGCAGATGGTCATGCACTATAAGGGAGCGGGTACGGGTGTCGATCCCAACACGATCAGGATCGAAGTCCCCGGCTTCAGCGCGCCCGGTCAGGACAATGGCGGCGGCCTCGGCTTGCCGGGCCTGCAGGTTCCAGACGGTAATCCGCTTGACGGCAAGCCGGCGGATCAGGGCGGCGGCGATCAGCCGAAGCCGCCAGCTAACGATCTCAGCCAGCCTCCGTCGTTTAATTGAGGCATACGGTCCGTATCGGCATGCTCGTCGATTTTACGCAACGAAAACCCCGGGGCATCGCCCCGGGGTTTTCTCTTTTTTGGATCTACCGGTCGCTCAAATCTTCCCGGAACGCTGTAGCGTCATCATGTAGACATCGTAGCTGTATTCGGCGACCTGGGTATAGAGGTAGTGCTGGCCGCGGAAGCCCTTGATCGATTCCCAGATCTTCTTGAAGGTCGGGTTGTTGGCTTCCATCTCGGCATAAACCTCATTGGCCTTGTCGAAGCAGGCATTCATGATCTCGGTGCTGAACGGCCTGAGCTTTGCGCCTTCGGCAACGACGCGCTTGATCGCGGCCGGGTTCAGATAGTCATACTTCTGCAGCATGTTCGCATCCGTTGCCTGGGCGGCCGTGCGCAGCAGCGATTGATAGGCCTTTGGCAAGCCTTCATAGGCGGCCTTGTTGAACATGACATGCACGGTTGGGCCGCCTTCCCACCAGCCGGGATAGTAGTAGTAGGGCGCGACCTTGTAGAAGCCGAGCTTCTCGTCGTCATAAGGGCCGACCCATTCGGCCGCATCGATCGTGCCTTTCTCGAGCGCCGGATAGATATCGCCGCCGGCGAGCTGCTGCGGCACGACGCCGAGGCGTTCGACCACCTTGCCGGCAAAGCCGCCGATGCGCATCTTCAGACCCTTGAGATCGGCAACCGTGTTGATTTCCTTGCGGAACCAGCCACCCATCTGCACGCCGGTATTGCCGGCGGGGAAGCCGATCAACCCCTGCGTCGCCAGGAATTCGTTGAAGAGATCGATGCCGCCGCCGTGATACTGCCAGGCGTTCATGCCGCGGGCGTTGAGCGCGAAAGGAACGGCAGCTCCCAAGGCCCAGACCGGGTCCTTGCCCCAATAATAATAGGCGACCGAGTGGCAGGCCTCGACGGTTCCGGCTGAAGTTGCATCTGCAGCCTGCAGGCCCGGCACGATTTCGCCGGCCGCAAACACCTGGATGGTGAAATTGCCGTCTGTGGCTTCAGACACATATTTCGACAGCACTTCGCCGCCGCCATAGATCGTGTCGAGTGACTTCGGAAACGACGATGTAAGGCGCCAGTTGATTTTCGGATTGCTCTGCGCAATGGCCGGTGCTGCAAGCGTTGCAGCCGCTGCCACCGACCCGGCGCCAGCGACGCCGGCTTTCCTCAGAAAAGAACGACGATCCATCTATTACTCCCCCCGGATACGAGCGGGCGGGTTCGCCCGCTCTTCGTGATCACGGCTGCAGCTAATCACGCCCCTGGGCGCGTTTCAAGCGTATCGGAAGCTGGTGCAACCATTGATTAGGCATTGGACCGTACTTCTTGCAGCGGCGCTTCAGCGAACCATCTTGGTCTCGGCCTGCGCAACCAGATTAGTGGCCGGAACCGGTCCGGGCTTGTATTTCAGTGTGACGACCTTGTAGCCTTCATTCTCCAGTCGGCTGAGGAGAACGGGGAGCATCCTAACCGTGCGCTGGTGGATGTCGTGCATCAGAACGATGCCGCGGCCGCGCTGGTGGAGCTGCTTCATGGTGCGATCGACCACCGAGGCGGGCGTCGAAGTGAAGTAATCTTTGCTGTCGATATCGACATCCATGACGATCATGTCGCGGGCGGCAATCGCCGTGCGCAGGCGTTTGGAGTCGGCAAGATAGGGAAAGCGGAAGAAGGGAACGTCTGTGCCGATCGCCTTGGTGACGGCATCCTTGCCGCGGGCGATCTCGGTCATCGCCGCGTCGAAAGTCATCTTGTCGAGATCGGGATGGCGGAAGGTGTGGCTGCCGATCGCGTCACCATGGGCGAGAACCTCGCGCGCCGTCGCCGGATGCGCCTGCGCCATTTCCCCGACCATCATGAAGGCGGCCTTGACGCCGAACCTGTCGAGGGTGGCGAGAATGCGTTCCGTCTTGCCGGGAGCCGGGCCATCATCGAAGGTCAGGATGACTTCCTTGTCGGCAAGCCTGATATCCTTGAGCGAGGAGACTTCCAGCGTACGGCCGGCGAGACTATGCGGTCCGCCGGCGTCCACTGCCGCGCGGGTTTCGAGATCGGCGACGAGCCATTTCTTCGGCTCCATCTCGATGGGATCGTTGGCCTTCAGCGGCTTGTGACGCGGCTCCTCGGCGGCATAGCTGCTCTTGAGCGACGCTTCATTACCTGGCTTCGTGGCGCATCCTCCGAGAGCCAGAGACACGGCGAGACCAGCCAGCAACACACGGTAGTTCATCAGAATCGCTCAACACTATGTCTATGAAAGTTGAGCGCATATTCTGCAGTTATGGTTAATGATCGGTTAGGAGCTCCCGCGAATTCCTTAACAAGCGGTCAGCTTCAGCCGGCCATGCCGCTCTCATATTCCGATGAAAGTTCCAGCCATTGCTCTTCGGCTGCCGCAAGCTTTTCTGCCGCATCGGCACGCTGTTTTGCCTTTTCCGCAGCCTTGGCCGGTGCCTTCTCATAGAGGGCGGGGTCCGCAAGTTCTGCGTCAAGGGCCTGAATCAGTTTCTCAAGCTTGCCGGTCAAGGATTCGATTTCGTTGATCTTCTTCTTGAGCGGCGCCAGCGAGGCGCGCCGATCGGCATTGAGCTTGCGCTGATCCGCTTTGGAAACGGAATCGTCACTGGTATTTGCCTTGGCCTTGTCGTCCTTGGCTTTCGGGCTGGCAACAACGAGGCTGCGATATTCTTCGAGATCGCCGTCGAAGGTCGAGACAGTGCCGTCGCGCACCAGCCATAGCCGGTCGACGGTGGCTTCGATCAGATGGCGGTCGTGCGAGATTAGGATGACGGCGCCGGAATAATCGTTTAGCGCCTGGATCAGCGCGTTGCGGCTGTCGATATCGAGATGGTTCGTCGGTTCGTCGAGGATCAGGAGGTTCGGCGCGTCGAAGGCGGCAAGGCCCATGAGAAGGCGTGCCTTCTCACCGCCGGAGAGATCCTTGACCTGTGTGTCCATCTTCTCCGTCGCAAGCCCCATCTGCGCAACGCGGGCACGCACCTTTGCCTCCGGCGTTTCGGGCATGCGGCGGCGAACATGCTCGACGGCCGTCTGGTTCGGGATGAGATCGTCGAGCTGATGCTGGGCGAAGAAGCCGATCTTCAGGTTCGGCGCCAACCTGACTTCGCCGCTCTCCGCGCTGAGCCGTCCGGAAATGAACTTCGCGAAGGTCGATTTTCCGTTGCCGTTGGAGCCGAGCAGGGCTATGCGGTCATCGGCATCGATGCGCAGGTTCAGCCGTTTCAGGATCGGCTTGCCGGGCTCGTAGCCGACGGCACCGCCGCTGATCGCGATGATCGGAGAGGCAGGTTGTTTCTCCGGCTCCGGAAAGCTGAAGCCCATCACATGGTCTTCGATAACGGCGGCGACGGTGCCCATGCGCTCCAGTGCCTTGATGCGCGATTGCGCCTGCCGCGCCTTCGAGGCCTTGGCCTTGAAGCGGTCGATGAAGCTTTGCAGGTGCTTGCGCGCCGCGTCGTTCTTCGCCTTCGCCTTCATCTGCAACTCGTCGGCCTCAGCCTTCTGCCGCTCGAATTGGTCGTAGGAGCCGCGATAGAAGGTGAGCTTCTTCTGGTCGAGATGCACGATGGAATTGACCGCCGTGTTCAGCAGATCGCGGTCGTGCGAGATGATGATGACCGTGTGCGGATAGCGGCGGATGTAGTCCTCCAGCCAGAGCGTGCCTTCAAGGTCGAGATAGTTCGTCGGTTCGTCGAGCAGCAGGAGATCCGGCTCGGAAAACAAGACGGCCGCGAGAGCCACGCGCATGCGCCAGCCACCGGAGAAGGAAGAGGCGGGGCGCTTCTGCGCCTCGTGGTCGAAGCCGAGGCCGGCAAGGATACTGGCGGCGCGCGCTTCAGCCGAATGCGCATCGATATCGGCAAGCCGCGTCTGGATATCGGCGATGCGGTGCGGATCGGTCGCGGTCTCGGCTTCCGCGAGCAGTGCGGAGCGCTCCTTGTCCGCTGCCAGGACGATTTCGATCAAAGGCTCCTCGGTGCCGGGGGCCTCCTGCGCCACCTGGCCGATGCGGGCATTGCGGGGGATCGAGACCGAGCCGCTTTCGGCGGCGAGATCGCCGGTGATGATCCTGAACAGGGTGGATTTGCCAGCACCGTTCTTGCCGACGAGGCCTGCCTTCGTGCCCGTCGGAAGCGTCACGCTGGCATGGTCGATGAGAAGGCGGCCGGCAATGCGGGCGGAAAGGTCTGAAATCGAAATCATGGCGCGGTTTTGGCCGAACTCAACGCTGAAGGCAAGAGCGGGAAGGCGCTTAGGCGCCGGCCTTTTGCGAGGATTTCGAGAGATTGGCGCAGTTACGCAGACGCTCGGTCAGCTCCGTTTCATAGAGCATGAGATTGCTCAGCGAGGCATTGAGGCTGTCGAGTGCAGCATTGGCATGCGGAGTCGTGTCGATCTCGCGGGCAAAATGCTGCTTTTTCACCAGCCCCTTGGCGAGCTGATCGGCCACTTCGCGCAGCATCTCGGCAGCGTCGCTCTCGGATTTACGCGCCACCAGCCCGCAATGGCTGACAAGGCGATGCTTCAGGCCGATCTCGTCGAGCCCGCTTTGCGGGGGAAGGGGGCCAAGTGCCTCGATTTCTTCGGCAAGACGGCGGTCCTGACCATAGAGTGCTTCATAAAAGAGCTGATAGTTGCGCGGCAGGTTTCTCACCTTCAGCCGCGTCATGAAGCGGCCGATAACCTCGAGCTCGGTTTCCGTTTCATCGTCATCGATGGAATATGCCGAAACGCTTGTCTGCGAGTTCTTCATGCCTGCCTTGGACCGTGAGCTGATATATCTTATCAATCTGCAGGTCGGCAGGTTAAGGGAACATGAACAAAATGCCTTATTCACGTTGCGTCGCAACAAAATGAGGCAGGTGCTCAACGCTTTGGCGAAAGCGAAAAACAGCAATTCGCTTCTCGCTCACATCCAGCGTGTTCCCTCACCGCGCAGGAAGTTCAGCAGGTCCAGCACCAGCGACGGCTTGCCCATGGATGTGACGATGGTATGGCACTGGCCGCGGTGATGGGTGTGATGGTTGAACATATGGGATACCGCCGCATGGAGGGGAACGGTAATCGCGCCCGGTCGCAGGATCGAGGTGTAGGTAATGTCGACGGCAAGCGCGTCGGCATCGAGCGTTTCCAGCCAGGTGATGATATTTCGGTCTTCCGCCTCACGTAGGCTGTGGAGTCCTTCAAGCGTGTCATGCAGGACGGTCTCGAGTGACGCCGGTACCCCGCCGATGCCGTTGAAACGGTGCATCCACAGCCTATCCGTGACAAGCAGATGGTTCAGCGTTCCGTGGAGCGAGCCGAAGAAAGCGCCGCGATCCTCATGGAATTCGGCAGCGCTGAGTTCGGCTGCGGCATTGTAGAGCTGAACATTGGCCCAACGATTATAGTCGGCAAGCATCCTGAAATGTTTGAGCATGTGACCTCTCCTCAATGAGGCGGCGATGTTGCCGCCGAGTTTGCAATAGACCGTCGCAATGCCATCGACCGATTGCGAATCGGATGCCCGGACTGTGACAGCGGCGTGAAATTGGGCGATCCCCCTTGTTTTCGGGCCTTGGGGCAGGTAAAGACCGCCCACTTTTCTCTGATTACAAGGAATGGACCCATGGCGATTGAACGTACTTTCTCGATGATCAAGCCGGATGCGACGAAGCGCAACCTGACCGGCGCCATCACCAAGGTTTTTGAAGACAATGGCCTGCGCGTCATCGCCTCCAAGCGCGTCTGGATGAGCAAGCGCGAAGCTGAAGGCTTCTACGCCGTTCACAAGGAACGTCCGTTCTTCGGCGAACTCGTTGAAGGCATGACCTCCGGCCCGACCATCGTCCAGGTCCTGGAAGGCGAAAACGCCATTCTGAAGAACCGCGAAATCATGGGCGCGACCAACCCGGCAAACGCCGCCGAAGGCACGATCCGCAAGACCTTCGCCCTTTCGATCGGCGAAAACTCCGTTCACGGCTCGGACGCTCCGGAAACGGCTGCCGTCGAAATCGCCTACTGGTTCTCCGAAACCGAAATCGTCGGCTGAATCAGCCTTTGAGCTTCTGCGCTGAGCGATTTGAATTGACTCATGAAAGCCGGGATCTCGCATCCCGGCTTTTTTCATGCCGGACAGGCGGCATCACGCCCGTAATCAGCACTGCCGTCACCTTTGAAGACATCTGGATTGGCGGTATAGACCGGGCCGACGACCAACGGTTTTGTCGGCAGCACGGTCTGGTCCAGATCGGATTTGACCTCGGTCTTGATCGTCTGGATCGTCTTGTCGCTGGCATCCACCAGCTTGATCGAGACGGAGTAGGGGCGGTCCTTGCGCACGCAGTGCAGGTCCGGGCTTTCCAGCGTGATCTTGTCCCAGAATGTATAGATCTTCTGGTTGACGACTAGCGGATCGCCGCCGGCGGGGTTTTCAAATTCCGCGATAGCCTTTGTTCCCTCGGGGATTGGAGCGATCTTCTTCAACGTGATCATGTAGCTCGCGCTCGCCACCCGGTAGTTGAAGATGAACAAGCGACCGGTGAGCTGCGTCGGGCCCTCATCGTCTTTCCGTTGGCAGCCGGCCAGCGCCAGGCCGGTGACGATCCCGGCACTTATCGTTGTCAGCATAATCCTTCTGATCGTCATGGTGCAGTCTCCTCCTTCTTGCGCCGGTAGTGCCGGCTGGCTTTGGCTCGGTTGCCGCAAACCGCCATGTCGCACCAGGCGCGGCTTTTGTTCTTGCTGCGGTCGATAAAAAGCCAGCCGCAGTTGCGGCATATTTTCATTCGTTCCGGATCTGGCATGGCGATGAGACGCAGCGTCGAATGTACCGTCGCGGCATCGAGCCCATCGGATGAGGCACGCTTCAGGACCCTTCCCAATGCCGTAAGCAGGTCCGCAAGCAGCAGATCTGCAGCCTCTCCAAGAACGCGTGCCCGGAAATAGCGGTCGATCAACTCACGGAGGGCGATGAAATCGACACGATTCTCCCGCTTCACCGGCAGAATATCGCCGAAGAGCGCCCGTTCCGCGCAGAAATTGGCAGCGGCCTTCGGGAAGCTATCCATCTGTCCCACTGCCTCGAAGCGGTCGAGCCGGCGTTCATCGTCATGGCGCAGGATCACGCTGTTGGCGACATCGAGCGCGAGCGCGCCGCCGGAGAAGCGATGTGGGGTCCAGGAAAAACTCATGGCGAAAATTATAACTGGTAAAATGAATTTTGCCAGTTACTATTTGCTGGTTCTTCGGAGAGGTGGAATGGCTTATCTTTTGCAGCAACTGGCGAATGCCGTTCCGCTCGCTGCGCTCTATGCGACGCTGGCATTCGGCTATTCCATTGCCTTCGGGGTCATGAAGCGGGCGGATATCACCTATGGCGCGCTCTTCGCCTTTGCCGGCCAGATGCTCCTGCTCTTCACCGACGTCGGCTACACCAAGATGTATCTCATCCTGCCGGCTGCCTTTGCTTTCGGCGCCGTCATCGCTCTTGGCTATACGATTGGTACCAGCTTCCTCGTCGGCCGCGCGATCATGCTGCCGCTATCGCGCAAATCGCCGAATACGGTCATCGTCGCAGCACTCGGCATGATGATCATCCTGATGGAAACGGCACGGCTGGCCTCAAATACGCGCGGCATCTGGCTGCCACCTTTCCTGAACGATGCCATCGTCTTCTGGGATAGCGGCGATTTCCGAGTGACGCTGACGGAAATCCAGCTGCTCAACACGGCTCTGATGATCCTTGTCATCCTCGCGGGCGCCTATGTTCTGAAATGCACCGGCTGGGGGCGCATCTGGCGGGCGGTGACGGACGATTCCCTTGCCGCCGAACTGTGCGGCGCCAGCGCCAACCGCGTCTTCTTGCTGGCCTATGTCGCCTCCGCCCTGGTCGCGACCATCTGCGGTCTGCTCGCCACGTCCTATTACGGAACGATGGATTTCGGGGCGGGACTGATGTTCGGGCTGAAGGTGTTGATGGTTGCGGCGGTCGGCGGCTATTCCGATCCGCTGAAATCGGCCGGTGGTGCCGCACTCCTCGGTCTTACCGAGACCATGTGGGGCGCCTATGGCCCTTTCCTGTGGCGCGATTTCGTCATCTTCTCGCTGCTCGTGCTGCTGCTGGTCCTGAGCCGTCGCGAGCGCGTCGTGCCATAAACCTATTGATTGCCACTCCACTTGGCGCGAGCCGCATCGTCGGCATCCCTGGCGGAAACCCAGCCGCCTTCGGTACCATCCTTGCCATGCTCCTTCTTCCAGAAGGGCGCGGAGGTCTTCAGAAAATCCATGACGAAATTGGCGCCGTCGAAAGCCGCCTGCCGATGCGGTGCGGCGGCAATGACGAGAACGATGTTCTCGCCGGGCGCGATCTTGCCATAGCGATGGATGGCGGTGAGACCAAGAAGCTCGAAACGTTCGGTAGCAAGCTTGGCGATGCGGGTGATCTCTGCTTCCGCCATACCCGGATAATGTTCGAGTTCCAGCGCACCCAAAGAGCCGCCTTCGTCGCGGCAGAGGCCCGAGAAGCTGACGACTGCACCGATATCGTGCCGCCTGGAGGTTAGTTGGTCGATCTCCGCCTGGAGATCGAAATCCTCGCGCTGGACGCGGACTAGCGGTTCGACGGCCATCAGTTCACCCCCCGGTCATCGGCGGGAAGAGCCCGATCTCCCGCGCTCCGGCGATAGGCTCATCGTGCTCCGCATGCTCCATGTTGATGGCAACACGGATCGCCTGAGGGAATTGAAGTGCTGCCTCGTATTCCTCGCCCAAACCCTTCAAATGACTCAGGAGATCCCCAACGGTGACGACATCGGCGGGAAGAGAGATCTCCTCTTCCGCTTTGCCGATCCGCTCGCGCACCCAGGCGAAATAGACGAGTTTCGTCATCATTCCTCATCCACGACATGCTTCAGTCCGGCTCGGAAATAATCGTAGCCGGTATAGATGGTCAAAAGCGCAGCGACCCAGAGCAGGACGATGCCCATCTCCGTCGTATAGGGTATCACCTTGTCGCCCGCCGGCCCAGCCAGAAGAAAGGCGATGGCGACGAGTTGGGCGGTCGTCTTCCATTTTGCGATGCGGGTTACGGGAACGCTGACCTTCAGCGCCGCCAGATATTCACGCAGGCCCGAAACCAGGATTTCGCGGCAAAGGATGATGATGGCGGCCCAGAGAGACCAGCCGGCGATGGTACCGTCGGCGGCGACCAGGAGCAGGATCGCGGAGACCAGCAGCTTGTCGGCAATCGGATCGAGCATGCGGCCGATATTCGAGGTCTGGTTCCAGATGCGCGCAAGATAGCCATCGAGGAAATCGGTGATCGAAGCGATGACGAAGATCCAGAGCGCGACCCAGCGTGCGAAATCGGACCCCTCCAGCTTACCTTCGACGAAGAAGCAAAGAACGATCAGGGGTACGCAGAGGATGCGGCCGTAGGTGAGCAGATTGGGGATGCTGTAAGCGCGCGAAGCCATGGAAATCGTTTCGTTTCGGTTGTTTTGGCGGATCGCGATGAGCCTCGATTTCGGGTTTCATCGTGCTCCGGGCATTTGATTTTCTTGATCTTCTCCAAAAACCGCTTCGCACTTTTTGGGATCAAATCCTAGATGATGGTTTGGCGACCTTATCGTCAATATTGTTTCTGTTTTTTCACGGTCATTGCGTGGAATTTGCGACCAGCATTGCTTATTTCGCGGCGTCCTCGTGGAAATGGTTGTAAACCTGCCGCGCCACGGTTTCCGATATGCCCTCCACCGCCATCAGATCCGATAGGGCAGCGCGCGATACGGCTTTGGCGGTGCCGAAATGCTGCAGCAGCGCGCGCTTGCGCGAAGGCCCGATGCCGCCGATCTCGTCGAGCGGGTTTTTGACCATCTCCTTCTTGCGCCGAGCGCGGTGCGAGCCGATGGCGAAGCGGTGTGCTTCATCGCGTAGGCGCTGTATGAAATAGAGCACGGGATCGCGCGGCGGCAGGGTGAAACTCTCGTGTGATGGCGGGAAGAAGCGCTCACGCCCGGCTTCGCGGTCGACGCCCTTGGCGACACCGATGGCAATGACACTGTCGGTGATCCCGAGCTCATCGAGGATGGCGCGCACGGCTGTCATCTGCCCCTGGCCGCCGTCGATAAGGATGACATCGGGCCAGGCGGGGAAGGGTTGGTCGGCCGCATCGGAGCCGGATGCTTCCACGGCAGCCGTCCGATCGGGCTTTCCCTCTTCCTTTAGCAGTCGCGAGAAGCGGCGGGTCATCACCTCGCGCATCATGCCGAAGTCGTCGCCCGGCGTGATGTCGGTCGATTTGATGTTGAACTTGCGGTACTGGTTTTTGACGAAGCCTTCCGGCCCTGCCACAACCATCCCGCCTACCGCATTCGTGCCCATGATATGGGAGTTGTCGTAGATCTCGATGCGCTGCGGCGTGTAGGGAAGCTTGAATGTTTCCTTGAAGCCTTCGAGCAACCGCGATTGAGAGGCGGTTTCCGCCAGCTTGCGGCCATGCGCCTCGCGTGCATTGGCGATAACATGCTCGACGAGATCGCGCTTTTCGCCGCGTTGCGGCACGAGGATCGCGACCTTGTGCCCGGCTTTCTCGCTGAGCGCTGCCGCCAGCAGTTCCATTTCCTCGATGGTCTCCGACAGCAGGATCTGCCGAGGCACGGGCTTGTCGTCATAGAATTGCGCGAGGAAGGCATTCAGTACTTCGGCGCCGGAAAGCGACGGATCGGCCTTAGGGAAATAGGCGCGGTTGCCCCAGTTCTGCCCGGTGCGGAAGAAAAAGACCTGGATGCAGGAAATGCCGCCTTCGTGATGGATGGCGAAGACGTCCGCTTCCTCGACGCCGGCCGGATTGATACCCTGATGGCTCTGCACATGCGAGAGCGCAGCAAGCCGATCGCGAAAGATCGCGGCGCGCTCGAAATCCAGATCTTCGGCGGCGGCGTTCATCGCTTCGGCCATATGCGCCTTGACGTTCTGGCTCTTGCCGGAAAGGAAGTCCTTCGCCTCCTGTACCAGTTCAGCATAGCCTGCATCGCTGATCTCATGCGTGCAGGGGCCGGAACAGCGCTTGATCTGATAGAGCAGACAGGGCCGCGTGCGCGTCTCGAAAACGCTGTCTGTGCAGGTGCGGATCAGAAAGGCCCGCTGCAGCGAATTGATGGTACGCCCGACCGCTCCAGCCGAAGCGAAGGGCCCGAAATAATCGCCCTTTCGCGCGCGGGCGCCGCGATGCTTGAAGATCGCCGGCGCGCGATGGTCGCCCGTGATCAGAATATAAGGGAAGGATTTGTCGTCGCGCAGCAGCACGTTAAAGCGCGGGCGCAAACGCTTGATGAGATTCGCTTCCAGCAGCAGCGCTTCTGTTTCCGTGCGCGTGGTGACGAATTCCATATTGGCGGTTTCGCGTACCATGCGGGCGATGCGGTTGGAGTGCACCTTGCCTAGCGCATAATTGGAAACGCGCTTTTTCAGGTTTCGCGCCTTGCCGACATAGAGCACGTCGCCAGCTTCGTTGAACATGCGATAGACGCCGGGATTGTTCGGCAGCCGCTTGACGAATTCGGCGATCAGTTCGGCGCCACGAAGCCCGGTTTCGTTCTTTCCGCCTTCGTTCCAGTCAACAGGCACGACAGGGGAGGCGACGGCATCGCCCTCCACCTCGATGTCGTCTTCGATATCCTCTGATTCGTCATAGAGAACGCCGCCGTCGGGCAGCTTTCTTCCGTTCATTCCGCACTCTCCGAGACGTCTGGCGTTTCCCAGGCAAGGTGCTGGCCGCCATCGAGCGCTATCATTTGGCCCGTGATCGAGGGCGTGTCAAAAAGAAAGCGGATGGTCCGGCCGAATTCTTCGAGCCCCGGCGCCGCCTTCAATATGAGGCCCTCGATCTGCGCTTGAAAGTCCTCCTCGCTCTGCCGCACGCTGCGCACCGTCGGACCTGGGCCAATCGCATTGACGCGGATGCGCGGCGCAAAGCTCTGCGCCATCGTCTGGGTCGCGGTCCAGAGAGCGGCTTTCGACAGCGTATAGGAATAGAAACGTGGATTGAGCGCCCAGACCCGCTGATCGACCATGTTGACGATCAAGCCCGGATAGGGCTCGGGAAGCTGCCGCACGAAATCTGCGGCTAGAATCGAGGGCGCTCGCACATGGACGGCGAAATGTGCCTCAAAGGCTTCAGCGTCGAAATGATCGGCGGAATCGCCAAGAAAAGCCGAGGCGTTGTTGACCAGAAGATTGAGCGGGCCGAGCTCATCCGCGACCCTTTCGACAAGGGTTGATGTCTCCTCCAAATTCTGCAGATCCGCCTTGATCGCCATGGCTCTACGGCCCGTTTGCCGCAGTTTCGCCGCAATTTCCTCCGCTTCGCCGATGGATTGGTTGGCGTGCAACGCCACCGCGAAGCCATGAGCCGATAAATCCTCGGCAATTGCCAGACCTATTCTTTTGGACGCGCCGGTTATCAGCGCCGTGCGTAGTTTTTCCTGGCTCAAGAGATCGCCTTCTGCTCGTCGTTACCCGATCGACGTTCATATAGGGCGTCGATACACCATATGAAAAGATGTGCGGGCAAATGATGTCCCTTGGGTTTCTTATGTAAAACTTGAGTTTTATTTAGTCTAAAATAAGTATACATGGTTTAACCAATGATTATGGTTAACAATTCCTCTGTTGCGATGAAGCAACATCGAAATTCAGCCACGTCTGTGCCACAATGATATCATATTTTGGCTCTTCCAATTCCTCATTTGCCATCCAATTTCAGCATCGATCCGGGAGGGATATGTTTAATTGCTCGTGGCGCTTCACAGTCAAGGACAGTAAGCGAGGCACACGGGCCTGAAAGGAGAAAAGTATGCGTACTCTTATCAAGACCCTCATGGTCTCCACCCTTGCCCTCGGTGGCTACACCGCAGCTCACGCCGCTGACGCTGTCGAGCAGATTCCGCAGCCGCCCGTCGCTCAGGAAGCAGCTCCGGCCGTCAACAACTGGTCCGGCTTCTACATCGGTGGTGCAGGCGACTGGAGCAAAGGTCATTTCAGCCACAACGGCAATGGCTATGGCTTCGGCGGCCAGGCCTTCACCGGCTACAACTGGCAGCAGGGCCAGATCGTATACGGCGTTGAAGCAGACCTCGGCTACGCTGGCATTGACAGCACCCGCAACGGCCTGACTGCCAAGAACGGTGTCAACGGCTCGGTTCGCGGCCGTATCGGCTACGACTTCAACCCGTTCATGCTGTACGGCACGGCGGGTCTGGCACTCGCTCAGAACAAGCTCGAAGACGCTACCTCGTCCGACAGCAAGACGGCTGTTGGCTACACGGTCGGCGCAGGTGCTGAAACCTTCATCACCAACAACATCACCGCCCGCCTCGAGTACCGCTACACGGATTACGGCAAGAAGAACTTCGACCTCGACTCCGGTCGCTTCTCTCGCGGTTACGACGAGCAGAGCGTCAAGGTCGGTATCGGCGTCAAGTTCTAATCACTTGATCGCATGGAATGAAGGAAAAGCCGGGGTGAAAACCTCGGCTTTTTTGTTTGCCCAATATCACTTGCTGACGCGTGACGTCACAGAACCGCTTCAGACTTGCGGTTTCATCTTCGGAAAATCCGGGAAACGCTTCTCGAACTTGCGCGCCCAGTCCGTCAATCCCGCATAGTCAGCTTCCCACTGCCCTTCGAAGCGGAGTTGCAGATAGCCGACAAGGGAGGCAAGCGCGAAATGACCTGCATGCAGCTTCTTGCCGATCTTCGGCAGCTCGGCGTCAAGATGGGTGAGGGCGCGGCTGACCTTAGTCCACTGCCGGTCGATCCAGGGCTGGTGCTGCTTCTCAGGCTCGCGAAGGCGGCGCTCGTAAACGATCGACAGCAGGCATTCGTTGGTGCCGTCGATCAACGCTTCCAGAACCTCGATTTCGGTGCGTTTGCCCTTCTTCGATGGGTAGAGCCCGCCCTCGCGACGATCGAAATAATGCATGATGGCGCGGCTGTCGAAAATGGCCTCGCCATCCGCAGTCAGCAATGTCGGGATCTTGCCGAGCGGATTGTTGTCGATCAGCAGTGTCGGACCGGCATTCGTGTCGACATGGATCTCCTCAAGCTCGATACCGAGATGGCGGGCCGCCATGCGCACCTTGCTGGAGAAGGGGGAAGTGGACGAGCAAAGAAGTCTCATGAAATCACCCGCGTGATATGGATGTGAAAAGTCTCAATGTTCGCCACGCAGCCAGAAGGCGCGCTGCGAGGCGAAGCGATCCTGCGCCAGAATATCCTTCAAGGCCGGCAGCAGCGCATGCAACTCGTCCTTCAGCGTGAAGGGCGGGTTGACGATGATAAGGCCGGAGCCGGTAAGCCCAGTGAAGCCGCGATCGCTTTTGACGATCAGCTCGGCGCATAGCAATTTCGGAATTTCCAGTGCCTGTAGCGCTTCATGAAATTGCTTGATTGGCGCATCCTTCTTGATCGGATACCAGAGGCAATAGGTGCCGCCCGGAAAGCGGCGCCAGGCCTTTGCGAGCCCATCGATCAGCCGCTCATATTCACCTTCCTCTTCGAAAGGTGGATCGACGAGCACGATGCCGCGTTTCTCCTTCGGCGGCAGATGCGCGCCGAGCGCCAACCAGCCGTCGAGTTCCGTAACGCGGGCATGATGATCCCCCTCGAACAGCCGGTGCAGTCGCTGGAAATCGTCGGGATGCAGTTCCATCGCCGAAAGCCGGTCCTGCGGGCGAAACAGCATGCGGGCGAGTTTCGGCGAGCCGGGATAGAGCCTGACGCCGCCTTCAGGGTTCAATTCTCTTATGGCGGCGAGATAGGGCTCCAGCAGATCGGCGACCTGCGGCACGAGTTCCGCCTCCAACACCCTGCCGATGCCGTCACGCCACTCGCCGGTCTTCTGAGCTTCCTCGGACGACAGATCGTAAAGCCCGATGCCGGCATGGGTATCGAGAACGCGAAAGGCCTTGTCCTTGTTCTGCATGTAGCGGACGAGGCGCGCGAGAACAGCATGTTTCAAGACATCGGCAAAATTGCCCGCGTGGTAGATGTGCCGATAGTTCATTGTCGGTGAAGTCCGCATGAATTGTTGAGATGGGCCGGATTGTCTCTAGTGGCCGGTCTCCGCTTGAAATATACAAACCTCATGAACATTGCGACCCCTATCCAAGCCAAATCGCGCATCGGCCACACAGCCTGTCCGCATGACTGTCCCTCCACCTGTGCGCTGGAGGTCGATCTGACTGAGGACGGCAAGATCGGCCGGGTTCGCGGTGCCAACGATCATTCCTATACCGCCGGCGTCATCTGCGCCAAGGTCGCCCGCTATGCCGAGCGGCTTTATCACCCCAATCGTCTGATGAAACCGCTGCGCCGTGCCGGCGCCAAAGGTGAGGGGCGCTGGCAGGAGCTCTCCTGGGACGATGCGCTGGACGAAATCGCCGAAGCCTTCATCAAGGCCGAAGCGAAGGACGGCAGCGAGGCGATCTGGCCCTATTTCTATGCGGGAACGATGGGCTGGGTGCAGCGTGATTCCATCGAGCGGCTGCGCCATGCCAAGCGTTATTCCGGCTTCTTCTCATCGATCTGCACCAATCCGGCCTGGACGGGCTTCACCATGGCGACGGGAGTGCTGCGTGGTCCCGATCCGCGCGAGATGGGCCGCACCGATTGCGTCGTCATCTGGGGTACGAATGCGGTTGCCACCCAGGTCAACGTCATGACCCATGCGGTCAAGTCCCGTAAGGAACGCGGCGCCAAGATCGTCGTCGTCGATATATACGACAATCCGACGATGAAGCAGGCCGACATGGCCTTGATCGTGAAGCCGGGCACGGATGCGGCCCTTGCCTGCGCCGTCATGCACATCGCCTTCCGCGACGGCTACGCCGACCGCGACTACATGGCCAGATATGCCGACGATCCCGCCGGCCTGGAAGAGCATTTGAAATCGAAGACCCCGGCATGGGCCGCAGAAATCACCGGCCTTTCGGTCGACGAGATCGAAGCTTTCGCCAAGCTCGTGGGGACGACGAAGAAGACCTATTTCCGCCTCGGCTACGGCTTTACCCGCCAGCGCAACGGCGCGATCGCCATGCACGCGGCAGCCTCGATCGCGACGGTGCTCGGCTCCTGGCAATATGAGGGCGGCGGCGCCTTTCATTCGAACAGCGATATCTTCCGCATGGATGCGAGCGAACTAACCGGCCGCGCCATGAAGGACATGGATGTCCGCATGATCGACCAGTCGCAGATCGGCCGGGCCTTGACCGGTGATGCCGTGGCGCTACGTCATCGCGGTCCGGTCACGGCTATGCTGATCCAGAACACCAATCCGGTGAATATCGCGCCGGAACAGCGGCTGGTGAAGCGCGGTTTCGCCCGCTCCGACCTCTTCGTCGCTGTGCACGAGCAGTTCATGACCGATACGGCCGACATGGCCGATATCGTCATCCCCGCCACCATGTTCGTCGAGCATGACGATATCTACCGGGCCGGTGGCCAGAACCACATTCTTCTCGGTCCCAAGCTTGTCGAGCCGCCGCCGACCGTTCGCAGCAATCTCTTCGTGATCGAGGAGCTTGCCAAGCGCCTCGGCATTGCGGATCGCCCCGGTTTTGGCTTCTCCGCCCGTGAGATGATCGACCGGGTTCTGTCCAGAAGCGGCCTGCCGGACTACGATTATTTTCTCGAGCACAAATGGTTCGACCGCCAGCCGGATTTCGAGGAGGCACATTTCATCAAGGGTTTTGCCCATCCCGACGGCAAGTTCCGCTTCCGCCCTGATTGGACCAACCAGCCGGCGCCGAACCGTCCGCCAGCATCGGTCGGATTGCTCGGGCCGCATGTCGAGCTGCCCGAGTTTCCGGATCAGGTCGACGTTATCGAGGTGGCCGATCCCGAGCATCCGTTCCGGCTCGCGACCTCGCCATCGCGCAACTTCCTGAATTCGAGTTTCGCGGAAACGAAGACGTCGCGCCAGAAGGAAGGGCGTCCCGAGGTGATGGTCAATCCGGCCGATGCCGAGCGGCTTGATATTGCCCATGGCGAGCTGGTCCGCATCGGCAATTCGCGCGGCGATATCCGCCTGCATGCGCGTGTGACCCCAGAAGTGAAGCCCGGTGTGCTGATCGCGGAGGGACTGTGGCCGAACAAGGCTCATGTCGACGGCGAGGGCATCAATGTGCTCACCGGCGCGGATCCGGTTGCTCCTTACGGCGGCGCGGCTGTCCACGATAACAAGGTATGGCTTCGCAAGGACGTGGGATGAGTAAATTTGAAAAGGCGAAGTCCGAGATCGCCAGTGAAAAGACGCTGGCGGACCAATGGACGCGGCTGAGCACATTTGAGGTCGACTACACGGATTCGCGCGGCGAAAAGCATCGCCTGAAGCGCGAGGTCTATCATCGCACCCCGGCAGCCTGCATCCTCCTCTATGATCCCAAGCAAGAAACCGTGGTGCTCGTTCGGCAATACCGATTGCCGGTCCAGCTGGTCGGCGAGCCGGCCTGGATGATCGAAGTGCCCGCCGGATTGCTCGACGGCGACCATCCGGAAGCGGCCATCCGCCGCGAGGCAATGGAGGAGACCGGCTTTCGCGTGCGCGACGTCCGCTTCCTGTTCAAGGCGATGACCTCGCCCGGCTCCTCGACGGAGGTTATTCATTTCTTCGCTGCCGTGATCGACACGACCGACCGCATCGCAGATGGCGGCGGTCTTGAAGAAGAGCATGAGGATATAGAGGTGCTGGAAGTTCGCCTGTCCGACGCGATGGCGATGATCCAGAAGGGTGATATCTGCGACGCTAAGACGATCATGCTGCTGCAATGGGCGGCCTTGAATGTTGCCAGCCTGAAATAGGAGGCTGCATGGATGGGAGCTTGCTCTCCCATTCATCACATTGTCACGAATCGAGCTTACCGGGGCGTGCGGCCGAAGACACGCGAATGTTTCCGCCCCTCCTTCGCTTATGGACGCTGTTTCAGGAGAAAGCCGATGTGGCTCAGCAATTTCACGCTCGTTCTTCCTCATGAAGTCGTCGAGAAGGGCGCGGTGCGCATCGAGGGCGGCGTGATTGCTGAAATCCGCTCGGAGCCGGTGGCGCAGCCGACGTTCGACGGCGGTGGCCGCTTGCTGATGCCGGGCTTCGTCGATCTGCACTGCGACATGGTGGAGCGCGAGATCGCGCCACGGCCGAATGCGATGATGCCGATCGATTTCGGCATTCATGAACTGGACAAGAAGCTGGCGGCAGCCGGCGTCACCACCGCCTTTGCGGCGCTCTCCTTTGCGACCGAAAGCGTCTATGGCCACGTCCGCTCGCTCGAAACCACGTCGGCGGTCATTCGAGGGATCGGCAGCCTGCGCGACGAACTTCTGATCGATCATCGCGTTCATGCACGCTACGAAATCACCAATCTTGGCGCGGCTTCGACCCTGGAGCGGCTCCTGGAAGAAGGCTCCGTCGATATGGTTTCGCTCACCGACCATACACCGGGGCAGGGGCAGTATAACGACATCGAAAGCTACATACGCAGCATGTCCGAGCGCCGGTCCATGTCGCGCGAGGCGGCCGAGGAAGTCGTGGCAAAGCGCATCGCGCAACGCGAAGACCCTGAGATCGAACGCAAGCTCCATGACGTGGTCGAACTTGCGCTGAAGCACAAGCTGTCGCTCGCCTCGCATGATGACGATAGCCCCGAGAAGGTGGCGGCGATGCACGATCTCGGCGTGACGATCAGCGAGTTTCCGGTGACGGGACCGGCTGCGGAAGAAGCCTGCCGTCGCGGTCTCTGGACTCTGATGGGGGCGCCGAACGCACTGCGCGGCCAGTCCATGTCCGGCAATCTCAGCGCTGTGGATGCCGCGCGCTCCGGTCTGCTCGGCATCATCGCGGCCGATTATCACCCGGCCGCCTTCGTGCCGGCGATCTTCAAGATTGCGGACGTGGTTTCCGGTGGTCTGCCGGCGGCCGTTGCGACGGCAACCTCCAACGCCGCCCGTTCCGCCGGTCTGACGGATCGCGGCGAAATCGCCGTCGGCCAGCTTGCCGATCTGGTGGCTGTCGAGCCCGGTTCGGTTCACCGCATCCGTGCCACCTTCCGCGGCGGCCGCATCGTCTATAGCGACGGCACGCTGCATCCGCTGATGGCAATTGCTGCTTGAAAGTTAGCTTGCGTCACCGAGCAGTGACAAGATCTGCCGATCGCGGGCGGCAGACGTCCCCGCAAGGCTCACGGCCTTGCCGTCTTCCATCCTGACCTTGCCTTCCGCCAGCAGCCGCAGCGATTGCGGATAGAGTTGATGCTCGACCGTGAGCACGCGGGCGGCAAGGCTGTCAGCGGTGTCGTTGGTCAGCACAGGCACGGCCGCTTGGCCGACGACAGGACCTTCGTCCATGCCTTCGGTGACGAAATGCACGGTGCAGCCGGCAATGCGCATGCCGGCGTCGATGGCGCGCTGATGCGTGTGCAGGCCGGGGAAAAGCGGCAGCAGAGAGGGATGAATGTTGATGATCCGGCCTTTGTAGGCCTGGATGAAGCGGCCGGAGAGCAGCCGCATATAGCCGGCAAGGCAGATGATATCGGGCGAGAGGGCTTCAAGCTGCGCAAGGATCGCCTCTTCATGGGCTTCCTTGCTGGCAAATTCCTTGCGCATGAAGGCGAAGGTCGCAATGCCTTCCGCCGCAGCTTTGGCGAGACCACCCGCATCGGCCTTGTCGGAGATGACGCCAACGATCTCGGCCGGGTAGTCCGCTGCCTTTGTGGCCTTCAGAAGAGCCAGCATGTTGGAGCCGCCGCCCGAGATGAAGACGACGACGCGTTTGCGCTGCGTGGTCATAGAGCGAGCGTGCCCTTATAGACGGTGCCGGGAGCGCCTTCTTCGCGGGCGACCATGCGGCCGAGCGTAACGACGGCTTCGCCTTCAGCCTCAAGCACGGCCTTCACGGCATCGACATTCTCTTGAGCGACGACCACGATCATGCCGATGCCGCAGTTGAATGTGCGCAGCATTTCCTTCGCTTCGACGCCGCCTGTCTTGGCAAGCCAGGAGAAGACCGGCGGCACCTTGACCGCGGCCAGATCGATTTCGGCGGCCAGGTGCTTCGGCAGCACGCGCGGAATGTTCTCCGGAAAGCCGCCGCCGGTGATGTGGGCAAGCGCCTTGAGGGCGTGGGTTTCGCGGATAGCTTTCAGCAGCGGCTTCACATAGATGCGCGTCGGCGTCAGCAGCGCTTCGCCCAGCGCCTTGCCTTCTGCGAATGGCGCGGGCGCATCCCAGCCAAGGCCGGAAAGCTCGACAATCTTGCGTACCAGCGAGAAGCCGTTGGAATGAACGCCCGACGAGGCGAGGCCGAGAATGATGTCGCCCTCGGCAATGTCACCCGAGGGCAGGAGCTGGCCGCGCTCGGCCGCTCCGACGGCAAAGCCCGCCAGATCGTAATCGCCGTGGGAATACATGCCTGGCATTTCCGCCGTCTCGCCGCCGATCAGCGCACAGCCTGCATCACGGCAGCCGGCCGCGATGCCGCCGACGATTGCGGCGCCCTGGTCTGGGTCGAGCTTGCCGGTGGCAAAGTAATCCAGGAAAAAGAGCGGCTCGGCGCCCTGGACGACCAGATCGTTCACGCACATGGCGACGAGGTCGATGCCGACAGTGTCGTGATAGTTGGCGTCGATCGCGATCTTCAGCTTGGTGCCGACGCCGTCATTGGCGGCGACAAGCACCGGATCAGTGAAGCCGGCGGCCTTGAGGTCGAAGAGGCCGCCGAAGCCGCCGATCTCGCCATCCGCGCCCGGCCGGCGTGTCGAACGGACGGCAGGCTTGATCTTTTCGACCAGCAGGTTGCCGGCATCGATATCGACGCCCGCGTCGCTATAGGTCAGACCGTTTTTCCCAGACTGGCTCATGCTTCCGCCTCCGATGGCCGCCCGTCCATTATGACAGGGCTTTGATCGGCTCGCCATTGCATGATAGGGGCCGTTATGCAAGGCGCAAGCGCCGCAAACCCTCCGATTTTCCCCGCTTCCCATTGCTCAAGGCAGATTTCCGGCCGCAGACTTGACCATAATTGCGGCATCATCCTATGTCCTAAGCACACGGCAAACGGGCGCGAAACAACGGGGAAGACGATGGAGCAAAAGGTCAGCGGGGCGAGCCTCAAGCGTCAAGTCACCTTCTGGGTGATCGTGCTCGTCGTCTTCATCGCCTTTATCTATATCTTCAGCACGATCCTGCTGCCATTCATCGCTGGCATGGCGGTAGCCTATTTCCTCGATCCGGTCGCCGATCGGCTGGAGCGGATCGGCCTCAGCCGCCTGATGGCGACAGTGGTAATCCTCGTTTCCTTCATACTGATCTTCGCGCTGGCGCTGACGATCTTCATCCCGATCATCGTCAATCAGTTCAACGATTTCCTCCAGCATATTCCGACCTATGTACAGCAGATACAACAGCTCATCGCCAAGGCGCAGACCATGGTGCTGCCCGACTGGATCCGCAACCAGCTCGGCGCGATCAAGGACAACTTCTCCAGCATCATGTCCGAAGGTCTGAGCTTCGTCGGCGGTCTGTTCGCGCAGCTCTGGAGTTCCGGCAAGGCGCTGGTCAACATCATCTCGCTGATGGTCGTGACCCCGGTTGTTGCCTTCTATATGCTGCTCGACTGGGATCGGATGGTCGCCAAGGTAGACGACTGGATCCCGCGCGATCACGTTGCCACCGTTCGCCAGATTGCTCGCGAGATCGATCAGGCGATCGCCGGCTTTATTCGAGGGCAGGGTTCGCTCTGCATTATTCTCGGCGTCTACTATGGCGTCGGTCTCTCGCTGGTCGGTCTAAACTTTGGCCTGCTGATCGGCCTCTTTGCTGGCATGATCAGTTTCATTCCATATGTCGGTTCGATGGTCGGCCTCGTTCTGGCCGTCGGCGTCGCACTGGTTCAGTTCTGGCCGGACTATCTCTGGGTCGGCCTGACGCTCGTCGTCTTCTTCACAGGCCAATTTCTGGAAGGTAATGTGCTCCAGCCGAAGCTCGTCGGCGAAAGCGTGGGCCTGCATCCGGTCTGGTTGATGTTCGCCCTTTTTGCCTTCGGCGCGCTTTTCGGCTTCGTTGGGCTGCTGATAGCCGTTCCTGCCGCCGCCGCCTGCGGCGTTCTTGTCCGCTTTGCCCTTTCGCGCTACCTTCAGAGCGATCTCTATTATGGACGCTCGGAAGCGGGCAAGGCGCGCAGAGCCAAGGCCGGCAAGACCGAGAATAGCTAGACATGACCGACGCAAAGAACGCTGATCTAAGGCGCAAGGCCGCCGAGCAGCTGCCCTTGGCCTTTACGCATGATCCCGCAAACGGGCGCGACGATCTGCTCGTCGCCGATCCCTTGAGCGCGGCGGTGAAGATCGTCGATTCCTGGCCGCACTGGCCGTCGCCGGTCGTCATCCTGGCCGGTCCCGTCGGCTCCGGCAAATCGCATCTTGCCAGCATCTGGGCAGAGCGATGCGGGGCAGTCCACATTCACCCGGTGGGCGGCTCCGATGCCGCAGTCGCAGCGGCGAACGGCCCCGTCATCTTCGAAGACGTGGATCGCCTTGGTTTTGACGACACCGAGCTCTTCCATGTCATCAACAGCGTGCGTGAAAACGGCACTAGTCTTTTGATGACGAGTAGGCTTTGGCCGATGTCCTGGCCGGTGACGCTGCCTGACCTGCGCTCGCGCTTGAAGGCAGCGACGGTGGTCGAGATCGGCGAGCCGGACGAGGAATTGCTGTCGCAGGTGATCGTCAAGCTCTTCGCCGACCGCCAGCTTTATATCGATGACAAACTCGTCCTCTATATCGTCAATCGGATGGAGCGTTCCCTGAATGCAGCACAGCTGATCGTCGACAGGCTGGACCGGCTGGCATTGGCGCGAGGGACAAGGATCACGCGCCTCTTGGCCGCCGAGGTCTTGAACGAACTGGGTGGCTCTGGTCAGCCGGATTGACTTGATATCGGCTGTCACAGTTCCGTCGTCAAACTGATATACGTGGCACAGGATTGGAAAGAGGGTAGGTGGAACATGGACTCGGCACTCACGGAACATCAGGACGCCAACCAGGAAAATCCAGAGGCCGCACCTGCGGTCAGCGAATTGCTGACCAGCCCCGAGCGCTTCATCAACCGCGAATTCTCCTGGCTGCAGTTCAACCGCCGCGTCCTTGAAGAAACGCTGAACACCGCGCATCCGCTGCTAGAGCGCGTTCGCTTCCTCTCTATCTCCGCCGCCAACCTCGATGAATTTTTCATGGTGCGTGTTGCCGGCCTTGAAGGCCAGGTGCGCCAGAAGATCCTGGTGCGCACTCCGGACGGCAAGACGCCCGCCGAGCAGCTCGACGATATCCTGCGCGAGATCGACAATCTTCAGATGGAGCAGCAGGCTTCGCTTGCTGTCCTGCAGCAGTACCTCGCCAAGGAAGATATTCTGATCGTCCGTCCGGCTGCGCTTTCCGATGCCGACCGCCAGTGGCTCCACACCGAGTTCGAACAGGCGATCTTCCCGGTCCTGACGCCGCTTTCCATCGACCCAGCCCATCCGTTCCCGTTCATTCCGAATCTCGGCTTCTCGATCGCGCTGCAGCTGAAGAGCATGAACGGCCGCGAGCCGATGACGGCGCTGTTGCGCCTGCCGCCGGCGCTCGACCGCTTCGTGCGCCTGCCGGATGCGAGCAACGTCATCCGCTATATCACGCTTGAGGATGTGGTGAACATCTTCATCCACCGGCTCTATCCCGGCTACGAGGTGCAGGGCTCGGGTACCTTCCGCATCATTCGAGACAGCGATATCGAAGTCGAGGAAGAGGCCGAGGATTTGGTGCGCTTCTTCGAAACCGCGCTGAAGCGGCGCCGCCGCGGCTCGGTGATCCGCATCGAGACGGACTCCGAAATGCCCCTCGAGCTTCGCCAGTTCGTGGTGGAATCGCTGAACGTTCCGGGAAACCGCATCGCGGTTCTGCCCGGCCTGCTGGCGCTCAATACGCTCTCCGAAATCTGCAAGGCGCCGCGCGACGATCTGCGTTTCGAGCCCTACAACGCCCGATTTCCTGAGCGCGTCCGCGAACATGCCGGTGATTGCTTCGCCGCAATCCGCGAAAAGGACATGGTCGTCCACCACCCCTATGAATCCTTCGACGTGGTGGTCCAGTTTCTTCTCCAGGCTGCTAGGGATCCTGATGTTCTGGCGATAAAACAGACGCTTTACCGTACCTCGAACGATAGCCCGATCGTGCGCGCGCTGATCGATGCAGCCGATCTCGGCAAATCGGTTACGGCGCTGGTGGAACTGAAGGCCCGCTTCGACGAGGAAGCCAATATCCGCTGGGCGCGCGATCTGGAGCGCGCCGGCGTGCAGGTCGTCTTCGGCTTCATCGAACTCAAGACCCATTCGAAAATGTCCATGGTCGTGCGCCGCGAAGACGGCAAGCTCCGCACCTATTGCCATCTCGGTACCGGCAACTACCATCCGGTCACTGCCAAGATTTACACCGACCTTTCCTATTTCACCTGCGATCCGACGATCGCCCATGACATGGCGAACATCTTCAACTTCATCACCGGTTACGGTGAGCCGGAACAGGGCATGAAGATCGCCGTTTCGCCTTATACGCTGCGTCCTCGCATCCTTCAGCATATCGAAGGCGAGATCGAACATGCCAAGAACGGCCGTCCGGGTGCGATCTGGATGAAGATGAATTCTCTCGTCGATCCCGATATCATCGACGCTCTGTATCGCGCCAGCAACGCTGGCGTCGATATCGAGCTTGTGGTGCGAGGCATTTGCTGCCTGCGTCCGCAGATTCCCGGGCTTTCTGAAAGGATCCGCGTCAAGTCTATCGTAGGCCGCTTCCTAGAGCACAGCCGTATCTTCTGCTTCGGCGATGGCCATGGCCTGCCGTCCGACAAGGCGCTGGTCTATATCGGCTCCGCCGACATGATGCCGCGCAACCTCGATCGCCGCGTCGAAACCCTCGTGCCGCTCACCAACAAGACCGTGCATGAACAGGTGCTTTCACAGATCATGCTGGGCAATATCATTGACAATCAGCAAAGCTACGAGATATTGCCGGACGGGACTTCACGGCGCATGGAAGTGCGTCAGGGAAAAGAGCCATTCAATGCACAGCAGTATTTCATGACCAATCCCAGCCTGTCCGGCCGTGGTGAAGCCTTGAAATCCAGCGCACCGAAACTCATCGCTGGGCTGCTGTCGGGCCGCAACAAATAAATTGGACCTGCATGGTTGAATCAGAAGCCCAGGGGCGTCTTCCGGGCATCGCCCCTGTCTCCGTTGTCGATATCGGGTCGAATTCGGTCCGTCTTGTCGTTTATGAAGGCCATTCGAGATCGCCGACCATCCTCTTCAACGAAAAAGTGCTATGCGGCCTGGGCAAGGGCATAGCACTGACGGGAAAGATGGATGAGGAAAGCGTAGCGCGGGCATTGGCCGCGCTGCATCGCTTCAAGGCGCTCTCCGATCAGGCGCGCGCATCCACCATCTACGTGTTAGCGACAGCCGCAGCACGCGAGGCCAGCAATAGTCCGCAGTTCATCCATCAGGCAGAAGCCATCCTCCAGCGCAAAGTGCGGGTGCTTTCGGGCGAAGAAGAGGCACGCTTTTCCGCGCTTGGCATTATCAGCGGTTTTTACCACCCCGATGGCATTGCCGGAGATCTTGGTGGCGGCTCGCTGGAGCTGATCGACATCAAGGATCGGGAAATCGGCAAGGGCATCACGCTGCCGCTCGGTGGTCTGCGCCTGTCGGAATATGCCGGCGGCTCAATCGATAAGGCGCGCAGCTTCGCGCGCAAGCACGTCAAGACCGCGAAGCTCTTGAGCAAGGGCGAGGGCCGCACTTTCTATGCGGTCGGCGGCACATGGCGAAGCGTAGCCAAGCTGCATATGGAAATCCGCAAATATCCTCTGCACATGATGCAGGGCTATGAGGTGCAGCTCGACGAGATGCTGCGCTTCCTCGATCAGATCGTCGAATCGAAGGATTCGAAGGATCCAGCATTTCAGGCGGTGTCCAAGCATCGCCGCTCGTTGCTCCCTTTCGGCGCAGTCGCGATGCGGGAAGTGCTGACCGCCATGAAGCCGTCCATCATCTCATTTTCCGCTCAGGGCGTTCGCGAAGGCTATCTCTATTCGCTGCTAACGGAAGCGGAGCGTAACAGCGATCCGCTGCTCACTGCAGCCGGCGAGCTTGCCATTCTGCGTGCGCGTTCCCCGGAACATGCCCGTGAACTGGCCGATTGGACCGGGCGGATGATGCCCTTTTTCGGCATCACCGAGACCGAAGAAGAGAGCCGCTATCGCCAGGCAGCCTGCCTGCTTGCCGATATCAGCTGGCGAGCCCATCCTGATTATCGCGGCTTGCAGGCGCTAAACATCATCGCCCATACCTCCTTTGTCGGCATTACCCATGCAGGCCGCGCCTTCATCGCACTTGCCAATTACTATCGTTTCGAGGGTTTGAACGACGACGGAGCGACCGAACCGCTGGCAACGATCGCAACACCTCTCTACATCGAACGCGCCAAGCTGCTAGGCGGCCTGTTGCGTGTCGTTTATCTCTTCTCGGCGTCGATGCCCGGTATCGTGCGCAACCTGTCGTTCCGCCGTTCGACAAACCCGGATGTGGATCTCGAATTCGTCGTTCCCGCCGAATATCACGATTTTGCCGGCGAGCGACTGGATGGGCGGCTGCAGCAGCTCGGCAAGCTCACCAACCGCCGGCTGGCCTTCCGCTTCGAATAAAGTTTTGAAGCCTCTCCCCATCAATTGGGGAGAGGCCGTTTCGCCGCGACTTATTTCGCGTTCAGGAAATCACCCACCTCAAGAAGGCTGAACTCGTTGTCGTCAGCCTTGTCGACGGCGCGCCCTGCCGAGAAGGGCAGGTTGTTATCATTGCCTATGACGATATGCGTGGCATCGACGCGATCGACATTCTCGATGGTGACGAAGGGCATGTCGTAAAAGCCTTCGCCGCCGCCCTGGCGGCGCTTGTGATCGGGATCTTCGATGTGCAGCAGGTCGATATAGCCGATCTTGCGAACGGACTTGCCGACATTGGCGTCGCTGAACTCGATCTTATAGACGCGCTTCAGTTCGGCCGGAGCTTCGAAGCAATCCGGTTTCGGCTGCTTGGGATCGGCGCAGGCCTTGTCCTTCGTGCCGGCGCCATTGTCACGTTCGATGACCAGGGCCGTCGTTTCATCAAGCATGTTGAAATCGCCGATCGAAACGCCCTTGTCAGCAAAGGGATAGAGCCAGCTGCGGCCAGTCCAGCTCTTCGAGGCAACGTCGAATTCGATGACACGGATGGCCGTCTTGCCGTCGACGCTCTCCATCTGGCCGTCATCCTTGTAGATCGGACCTTCCAACAGACCGTAGAGCTTGGAGCCGTCCTTCGACATGGCGAGGCCCTCGAAGCCGCCGGAGCGCTTCAGGTTGAAGGCCGGCATCTTCTGGGTGGGGTTGCCGGGCAGCTGGATCAGCGGATTGTCAGGAGACAGAACCGGCTTGCCGTCGAGCGTCGTTGCGAAGACGTCGGTCAGCTGGCCGTTCGTATCGAATTTCAGCAGGTAGGGACCGAACTCGTCGCCGATCCAGAAGCCATCGGCAACCGGCTGGATCGATTCGATGTCGAAGTCGGCGCCCGTCAGGTAACGCTTGTCGGCGCCTTCCATAACGATCGGGAAGGGGGCCTTCTTGTTCGGGTCGGACAGGAACAGGTTCTTGACGACCTCGACCTTGCCGCTGTCCCAGTCGAACTTCACCTGATGTAGGAAAAGCATCGCATCCGACGAGTTCTGCTTGGAGCCGAAGCCGTTGTCGGAGAGCGTCCAGAACGTGCCGTCAGGCATGGTCTTGATGCCGGAAAAGCCCTGGATCGGCTGACCGGCGAAGGGCAACTTGAGGTCGGTGACACGGGCACCGTCCTTGCCCGGCACGGTGCCGAGAGCGTCGGTGCGCTTGCGATCCGGCGTGGTGAATTTGCCTGACGTTTTCAGGAAATCGGCCGCATCGGCGGGTGCGGCAGTGATGGTGTTGGCCGGCAGGATCGCTTGGCCGACGAGCTTTGCCTTGAATTGCTGCTCGTCTGCCTGCGCCGAGGCGGCAAGCAGGATAAGAAGTGCCGTGGAAGCGGAAAGGAATCGGGTCATCATGTCACCTTGTGGTGGAGAGTGGCAAAAACAACTCCGCTTAACAGGCGACCCATGTCTGCGAATTAACGCTTAGGTGAAGATTTGGTGACTGTGGACAACCCATAGGCTGTGAAGCTCAGGCGTGCATCAATATCGAAATACAGCCAATAATTCGTATTGTTTACGATCTACCGCGAACGCTCTTCAACGCTTGCCGGTCCTGCGTGTGAAGGGCGATGACGCCAAGGTGCTGGTCGCGGCCGCGAACGGCATGTTCGCCCAGCTCTTCCTTGATGATTCCTTCCGGAAGCTCCATCCGTCCGGCAAGGTCGCTGGAAATCAACACCTGGCGCTCCAGCGTTTTGCAGAGAGACTCCAGCCTTGCGGTCGTATTCACCGTATCGCCGAAATAGGCGATCTTGTGGTGGTCGACGCCGATTTCGGCCGTTACGACGCTGCCGCCGTGCAGAGCGCCTCGCAAACGCGGTACCCTGCCGTAGGATTTCAGCCAGGTCTCGGCGTTCTTTTCGATATCGTCGAGGATGTTGAAGACGCAGCGCACGCAATTGGCATTTTTGACGCCCCGTTGGAGCGGCCAAGTGATGATAGCGGCATCGCCGATATAGTCGTCGATCGCGCCCTTGTGCCGCCGTACCGGCTCGGCCATGGCACCGAAAACCGCGCCGAGGAATGCCTGTGTTTTCAAGTCACCATGCTCCTCGGCAAAAGCCGTCGAGCCGACGAGATCGATGAAAAGGAAGACGCGCTCCTCCTGCACCGGATTGCGGTAGCGGCCGGTCAACAGGCTGGAGAAGACATCGCGCCCGAGCAATTCCCGCACTCGGCCGATGAAAATGACTATGGCGGTTACGACGACGGCATAGAGATAAACGTCTATCGTCAGCAGCGTGAGATCTTTCCAGGCGCCATCGACCAGCCCCAGCAGTTTCATGATACTTCCCGCCATGGCGTAGCCGGCGCTCATCAGCAGGAAATCGACGATCAGGGCAGAAAGGATGAAGGCCGGTGTCGGCAGCCGATGCATCCAGTCGTTCAGCCGCGGCAGGATCATGCGGCGTTCGAAGACCAGCAGCGGCATGCCGCAGAACAGCGCGAAGACGGCACCGATGTACATCGGCGCCTGTGGGAAGAATAGTTTGCCGTAGATAACGCCCGTCGAAGCGACGAATAGCGATGTCAGGATCCAGTTGCGCATCGAATGGAAAATGCCCATTCACTTTTCCGCCGAGAAGCGACGCCTGTTATCGACGCGGGATTGCGCCGGCAAACCGGAACGTCATCGAATAGAACGATTACACAAGACGTTCATTTCACGAGATTTGCGGCGCAATCGTGATGGCAGCCAGCATCTCGATGTGCGAATCATACGCAATCGTAAGGCGTCAGGAAAGGAGAATGTCGCTGCTAGAGGGCGACGGTCTCGATCCGCTTGCCGACGAAGCGCAGGGCCACCTGACCCTGGATCAGCTGCAGGGCCGTCTCGCCGAAAAGATCTCGACGCCAACCGGTCAGAGCCGCGACATCGGCCTTCTCTCCTTCGGCGGCGATCTTATCGAGATCCTCGCTATTGGCGATCACCTTCGGAGCAACGCCATGCTTTTCCGCAATCAGCTTCAGCAACACCTTCAGCAATTCGGAAGCGGCGGCAGTACCCTCGGGAGCCTGCTGATGGCGCGGCGGATGCGGCATTTCTGCCTTCGGCAGCGCTAGCGCCGCGTTGATCGCTTCAAGCACCGCGGTTCCTGCAGCCGAGCGCTCCCAACCCTTCGGAATGGTGCGCAGACGCGCCAGCGCTTCGGTATCCTTCGGCTGCTGCTGCGCAATCTCATAGATCGCGTCATCCTTCAGCACGCGGGCGCGCGGGACGTTGCGTGCTCGCGCCTCGCGTTCGCGCCAGGCGGCCACGAATTTAAGGACGGCCAGTTCCTGCGGCTTGCGCAGCCGCATCTTCAGCCGCTGCCAGGCATCGTCCGGATGCAGGTCGTAGGTCTCGCGCGCTTCGAGGATCGCCATCTCCTCCTGCAGCCAGGAGGCGCGCCCTTCGCGCTGCAATTGCTCCTTGAGTGAGAGATAGACGTCGCGCAGATGAGTTACGTCGGCGAGCGCGTAGTCCAGCTGTTTTTCCGAGAGCGGACGCCGACTCCAGTCGGTAAAGCGCGAGGACTTGTCGATATGGACATTCTTGATACGGCTGACGAGCTGATCGTAGGAAACCGAATCGCCGAAGCCGCAGACCATCGCCGCGACCTGCGTATCGAAGATCGGATGCGGAATGAGGTTGCCGCGATGGAAGATGATTTCGATGTCCTGGCGGGCAGCATGAAACACCTTCAAAACCGATGGGTTGGCCATCAGTTCGAAGAAGGGTGCCAGATCCAGCCCCTTGGCCAGCGGGTCCACCAGCACTTCGGTGGTGGGGCTTGCCATCTGTATCAAACACAGCTCCGGCCAGAAGGTCGTTTCTCGCAGGAATTCCGTATCGATGGTAATGAATTCCGACTTGGCCAGCTCTTGGCAGGCCGCCTCCAATTGGGCGGTAGTTTCGATCATATCAACACATTCAATGGTAAAATACTTTCTTAACTTCCTTCTCCTTTCAGCCGGATATGTCAATACTTTCGCGGACAAAGCTCTTGCCGCATTTCGCTTTTCGCTGAAATTGCCGGAAACTGAGATGGCTTTGACCAAGGCCACTGGAAATTGAAGAGGCTCGCAACCGGCTATGCCACCCGCACGTAACTCGTCATGCCCGTCTTTTGATGTTCGATGATGTGGCAATGCAGCAGCCAGTCGCCGGGATTGTCGGCAACGAAGGCGAGCTGCACCTTCTCATCCGGCTGGATTAGATAGGTATCGGAGACGAAGGGCTGCACCTGCCGCGTCGAAGAGGAGAGGACCGTAAAGCTCATCCCGTGCAGATGGATCGGGTGGCTGTGCGGGGTGACATTTTCCATGTCGATGACATAGCTCTCGCCGAGCTTGAGTTCGGCAAGCGGCGCAGTGGGATCGGGGGTGTCACCCGGCCATGGCACCTTGTTGATCGCCCAGAAGCTGTAGCCGAGCGAGCCGCAAATGCTGTTGTCCGCGGTGTTTTCCGCCGTCGAGCTTAGGATCAGCGGAATATGGGTGGCGGAACCGAGGTCTGCCTTCTGCACGGGATTGTCTTCGAGCGGCGCCAGATCGCGCACATCGCGCTTCAATGATGCGCCCACGGCGCGCAGAGTCGCCAGTACCTTCGGATTGGTGCCCTTGATATCCTCGAGCTTGACGACTGCGCCTTCGCTGTCGGGCATACGCACCGCAAGCTCCAGCCGTTGCCCGGGCCCGAGCTGCAACAGATCGAGCGGAAAGCGCTGCGGTATGGGATTGCCGTCGATCGCGATCACCACCGCCTCGGCGCCGTCCATGCGGAAGGAATAGATGCGCGTGACATCGGTAATGGCAATGCGTAGCCGCACCAGCCCGCCGGAGGGCGCATCATATTGCGGCTCCTGTTGCCAGTTGGCAGTCCGCACCGTGCCGTATGTGCCGGATTTCGCCGCATCGCGCGGCCGGAATTGCGCGATGAACTGACCGTCGCTGCCGAGCCGCCAATCGCGTAGATTGAGCACCACTTCCGAATCGAATGCTGGATCCTTAGGGTTCTCGACCACGATGACGCCGGTCATACCGTGGCCCATCTGCTCAAGCGTATTGCAATGCGGATGATACCAGAAGGTGCCGGCATCCGGCGGCGTAAAGGCGTAATCGAAATGGTCGCCGGTGTAGACATAGGGCTGGGTGAGGAAGGGCACGCCGTCCATATTGTTGGGCAGACGAATGCCGTGCCAGTGGATAGTCGTCGGATCGTCTATGCCGTTGATGAGCCGCGCGCCGAACGGCTCGCCTTTCTTCATCCGCACGACCGGTGGCATGCCGGCGTCCCCATAGGTGAGCACGTTCTTGGTTTTGCCGCCGTCGGTAAGGTTGGCCTCGATCTTGGCCGTCTTCAGCGTGAGTGGCTCGGCGGCCGCCGCTTTGCCCGCAAACTTCCCGGCGATTCCGAGGCCGACGCCATAAGCTCCGGCAACGGCTGAAGCTTTCAGAAGATTGCGGCGAGTAAGGATCGGCATGTCATGCTCCGGGGGCGAAGATATATGGATGTCTGTTTAAAGTTGACTGGGGCATTCAGCAATGGCGTCGAGATAGCCAAACTGCCGCAGCGGCGACTTGCGGATGCTGTTTCGGGTAGCGACTGAAAACAGCTTTAAGCTGACTTCCGGCGTTCGAGCCTTGACAAATCGGGCGCACCATGCGCTTTTCCGCCCGATTTTCTCGTCGGCGGGCGAGGGGTCTGCGTGTCCTTTCGCCGCCGCCCGCCAAGTCCAGGATATATATTATGCATCGCTATCGCAGCCACACATGCGCCGCCCTGCGCAAGTCCGACGTCGGTTCGACCGTCCGTATTGCCGGCTGGGTTCATCGCGTCCGAGATCATGGCGGCGTGCTGTTCATCGACCTGCGCGATCACTACGGCATCACCCAGGTCGTTGCCGACCCTGATTCCCCGGCCTTCAAGCTCGCCGAAACCGTTCGCGGCGAGTGGGTCATCCGCATCGACGGCCTGGTCAAGGCCCGTACGGAAGACACCGTCAACAAGAACATGCCGACCGGCGAGATCGAGCTTTATGCCCAGGAGATTGAAGTGCTCTCCGCCGCCAAGGAGCTGCCGCTGCCTGTCTTCGGCGAGCCGGACTATCCGGAAGACGTTCGCCTGAAGTATCGCTTCCTCGATCTTCGCCGCGAAACGCTGCACAAGAACATCGTCAAGCGCACGCAGATCATTTCCTCCATGCGTCGCCACATGGGCGAGGTCGGTTTCACCGAATACACGACACCGATCCTGACGGCCTCGTCGCCGGAAGGTGCGCGCGACTTCCTCGTGCCGAGCCGTATCCATCCCGGCACCTTTTACGCGTTGCCGCAGGCGCCGCAGCAGTACAAGCAGCTGCTGATGGTCGCCGGCTTCGACCGCTATTTCCAGATCGCGCCCTGCTTCCGTGACGAAGACCCGCGCGCCGATCGTCTGCCGGGCGAATTCTACCAGCTTGACCTCGAGATGAGCTTCGTCACCCAGGAAGACGTCTGGAACACCATGGGTCCGCTGATGACCCAGGTGTTCGAAGAGTTTGCCGAAGGCAAGCCGGTCACCAAGGAGTGGCCGCGCATCCCCTATGACGTCGCCATCCGCAAGTACGGCTCCGACAAGCCGGACCTGCGCAACCCGATCGTCATGGAAGCCGTTACCGAGCATTTTGCCGGCTCCGGGTTCAAGGTCTTCGCCAACATGATCGCCTCCAACCCGAAGGTCGAAGTCTGGGCCATCCCGGCCAAGACCGGCGGTTCGCGCGCATTCTGCGACCGCATGAACGCCTGGGCACAGAGCCAGGGTCAGCCGGGCCTCGGCTATATCTTCTGGCGCAAGGAAGGCGAAAAGCTCGAAGGTGCCGGCCCGCTCGCCAAGAACATCGGCGAAGAGCGTACGGATGCGATCCGTACCCAGCTCGGTCTCGATGACGGCGATGCCTGCTTCTTCGTCGCCGGCGATCCCGCCAAGTTCTACAAGTTTGCCGGCGAAGCCCGTAACCGTGCTGCCGACGAACTGAACCTGATCGATCGCGACCGCTTCGAGCTCTGCTGGATCGTCGACTTCCCGTTCTTCGAATGGAGCGAGGAAGAAAAGAAGATCGACTTCGCCCACAATCCGTTCTCGATGCCGCAGGGCGGCCTTGAAGCGCTGCAGAACCAGGATCCTCTCACGATCAAGGCGTTCCAGTACGACGCGGTCTGCAACGGCTTCGAAATCGCTTCGGGCTCGATCCGTAACCAGTCGCCGGAGACCATGGTCGCCGCCTTCGAAAAGGTCGGCCTCAGCCAGACCGACGTCGAAGAGCGCTTCGGCGGCCTCTACCGCGCTTTCCAGTATGGCGCGCCTCCGCACGGTGGCGCTGCCTTCGGTATCGACCGCATCGTCATGCTGCTGGTCGGCGCTAAGAACCTGCGCGAGATCTCGCTGTTCCCGATGAACCAGCAGGCGCAGGATCTGCTGATGGGTGCCCCCTCGGCCGCAACGCCGACGCAGCTGCGTGAACTGGCGATCCGCCCGGTGCCGCCGGTTAAGAAGGACTAAGTTCTACAAGGTTTGACAAAATACAAAACCCGGCGACCGAAATCGCCGGGTTTTTGTTTGGCGTGCAGATGCCCATTAGATCGCGGCATAGACCGCTTTCGCCAGATCGATGGTGAATTGACCCCACATGCCCTCAAGGGTCGTGTTGGTCAGCGCGACCACCGTCAGGCCCTTTTGGACATCGACGAACCAGCTGTGCCCGTAGACGCCTCCCCATTTGATCGTGCCTGCCGAGAAGGGGACCTGAGCGACCACGGGATCGAGGACGACGGACCAGCCGTAGCCGAAACCGAAGCCGGCTTGTTGCGCGTGCATATGGCCGCCCGCCTGTTCTGACATCATGGTCTTCACAGTATCGGCCGACAACAGTGGTGCTCCACCCTTTCTGATCGTGTCCAGAATGGCAAGGATGTCGCTTGCCGTTCCGGCCATGCCGGCGCCGCCGGAGTGGTAGGAAGCGGGATCGAATATCCTGTCGGGTGCAAAGCGGATCGTGCCGTCGAAAATCGGAACGAGCGCCTCATCGCCCATCCGCTGTGGCTCTGGTGAGCCATTCACATAGGCGGTTGCCAGGCGGCTGTGGTCGCGTACGGAGAAGCCCGTGTCGGAAAGGCCGAGCGGCTTCATGACAAGATCGGCAATCGCATCGCCGAGTGGGCCGCCGGTCTCCTTCTCGATGATGCCGCCAAGGACATCGATCGCCAGGGAATACTGCCAGCTTTCACCAGGGGCAAAGAGAAGGGGTGCGCTCGCGAGGCGCTGGAGGTTGTCAACCAATGATCGGCCTGGAGTGTCAAGCCCGTCGGATACGCCAGCTTTGTGATAGGGGCCGTCTTGCGCCTCGGCGAATGTGTAGCCCAATCCTGAGGTGTGCGTAAGGAGGTGCCGGATGCGGATCACGGCTTCGCCGCCATCGGGCAGACGCGGCCGGAAATCCGGCAGCCACTTGGTGATCGGATCGTCGAGACCGATGCGGCCCTGTTCGACGAGCCGCATGGCGGCAATCGTGACGATCGGCTTGGTGACGGAGGCAAGGCGGAAAATGGCATCTTCCCGCATTGCGACTTTGTTTTCGCGGTCCGCCAGGCCGGCGGCGCGAGTATAGATCAATTCTCCGTCCTGAGCGATTAGAACGACGGTCCCGACCAGCCTTTTGTCCGCCAGTGCGGAATCGATTGCAGCATCAACGCCTTCAGCAAGGCTGCCGTCGTTGAGAGGAACGGAATTTTCCAGTGGAAGACTCATGGGGAAAAACCTTATATAATCACAATGACCATTCCTGAATAAACCAAATCGGGAAATAATTCTAGAGTGACCATTGTGAAAAATGTTGAAGAGAAGGAAAATTCTTCGCCACGCAAGCGTGGGCGGCCGCCGGCTTTCGATCGGGAAACGGTTCTTGCCGCCGCGCGGGATACGTTCTGGCAGCACGGCTACGACGGTTCCTCCATTGCTGATCTGACGGCGGCGATGGGCATCACGCCGCAAAGCCTCTACGCCGCCTTTGGTTCGAAGGCCGAGCTCTATCGCGAGACGCTGGATCAATATCGGCGCATGCCCCGTCCGGAACCCGGCAATCCCTTCCAGGACAAGGTGGATACGGTGACCGCCTTCGAGCGCTTTCTGACGAATTCCGCCAAGATTTTCACGGCGCCGGAGCATCCAAAGGGCTGCATGATATCGACGGCGGTCCTGAACTGTGCGGAGGAGAACGAGCCGATCGCCCATCATGTCGCATCGATGCGCCTGCAGACGCTGGATATCTTCACCGCCCGCATCGAGCGCGGAATTGCGGAAGGCGACATCCGGCCTGACGCAAACCCCAGGTCGCTCGCGCGTTTTCTGGGCGCGATCGTCCAGGGCATGTCCGTTCAAGCCCGCGATGGGGCGACGACGGAGGAATTGCTTGCCCTGATCTCCCATGCACTTAATGAGCTCCGGGGATATCAACTTCCACCAGCTTCCGAGCGTTAAGACATAGAAAAACCCGGCGACCGAGATCGCCGGGTTTGGGATGGTGCAACGAGCGGCTGCTTAGTCGTTCGAGGAAACCTTGAGGCCGATGACTTGCGGGATCGTCGTCGGCGCGCCCATGGCGGCGCCGATGATCATGGGCACCGGCACCGGCTTGCCGGGAGCAGCGGTGACCGTCAGGCTCTTCGGATTGTCGAGATAGGTGCTGACCGCTGCGGAGACGGCATTCTGCAGCTCCGGAACGTTGAGCTGCGCCATCATGATCGGCGTCATTGCCTTCAGTGTGTCGGCGAGCTGCTTGCCCGTGACGCCCTGCTGCTTGCCAGCGAAGTCGAGCGCACGTGCCGTAATCGATGCGTCGTCGAAGCGGATCTGGGCGCTATTGAAGGTGAGCTGCTGCAGCAGGCCAAGCATGGCGAGGCCGGCCGACTGCTGCGCTTCCTGCTTATTTGGGTTGGAGCGAACCGTCTTCAGCGCATCCTGCAGCGACTTGGCGAAGGCGGGCGTATAGCCCGAAATGCTGAAGGCGAGGTTCAGCTTGCCGATGTCTCGGAAATCGAACGAATATTCTGTGATGTTGATGGTGCCGGGTCCCATGTCCCAGCTGCCCTTCATGGAAACGGTACCGTCGATCTGCTGCAGCTTCAGCGCCTCGATGGCTTCCTTGGTCTTCGCATCGTCGACCTTGCTGAGATCGGCCTTGATGCCGTTGATCTTGGCGTCGAAATCGAGGCCCGACTTGTCGTCGCGCTTCTTCATGTTGGCGTCGGCGCCCTCGATCGAGAACACCTCGGTATCGTCCTTGGTCACGGAGACGGCGCCGGCATGGGCGCTCTTGTAATAGAGCAGCGAGCTTAGGTCGCCCTTGCTCGTGTCGGCCGGGATCTCGACGCCGGTCAGCTTGAGGTCGGTGGCGGAAACAGAGGCGCCATCCTTGTTAAAATCGACATCGGCAAAATCGATTTCCTCGATCGTGTAGCCGCCATTGCTCTCTTCGACGCCATCCATGGTGATGTCACCGAGCGGGATGGCCTCGCCCATGTCGGCCGTCTTGAAGCTTGCACCCTTCAACGTCACCGTGCTGCCATCGACATCAATGCCCGCGGCGGCAATCGAACCGCCCTGCTGGCCGTAGACGTCGTTGATCTTCTTCAGCAGATCATTGCCGTCGAGCGCGAAAGCGGAGCTGGCGAAAGACAGAATGGCGGCGCTGCAAAGCATCAGCCGCGTGGTCCTGTAGAAAGTCATTATGGCGTTTCCTCTTTAAGCCGGTGGTATAGGCGGGGGCATACAGATTGAGCGTGTGCTGCGCTGACTTATATTGATCTTTCTCTGAAAATCCAATGACAATGAGTGTTGAAGGCAGGTGCAGCAAAAATGTCTCGGTTGTCATCTCGCAAGAGGGCCGAAACGCCTTCATCCACAGGTGCTTTCCACCGATTTCTTGCCCGGAATCGCCATCTCTTATAGTCAGGAGCCATGGGAAAAAATCTGACTCCGCCGCCCGGTGACGGCGACGACAATATCCTTCCGGTCGATCTGAAGGCCGCGCTCGAAGAGCGCTACCTGGCCTATGCCTTGTCGACGATTACGCAACGCGCGCTCCCTGACGTTCGCGACGGGTTGAAGCCCGTACATCGCCGCATCGTCTATGCGATGAGCGAGATGGGGCTCCGCCCGAACTCAGCCTTCCGCAAATGTGCAAAGATCGTCGGCGAGGTGATGGGTAACTATCACCCGCATGGCGACCAGTCGATCTACGACGCGCTGGCGCGTCTCGCCCAGGATTTCTCGCAGCGCTATACGTTGGTGAACGGCCAGGGCAATTTCGGCAATATCGACGGCGATAGCCCGGCCGCGATGCGTTACACCGAATCCAAGATGACGGCGGTCTCCGAACTGCTGCTCGAAGGCATCGATCAGGATGCGGTCGATTTTCGCGATACCTATGATGAGTCGAATTCCGAGCCGGTCGTCCTGCCCGGCGCTTTCCCGAACCTGCTCGCCAACGGTTCCTCGGGCATTGCCGTCGGCATGGCGACCTCGATTCCGCCGCATAACGTCCACGAGATCTGCGACGCGGCGCTGCATCTGATCAAGGATCGCGATGCGACCGTCGAGAAGCTGGTGGAACTGTATATTCCAGGTCCCGACTTTCCAACTGGCGGCATCATCATCGATGACCGTCAGAGCATTATCGAAAGTTACAAGACCGGCCGTGGCGGATTTCGTGTCCGATCGAAGTGGGAAATCGAGGATCTTGGCCGTGGCGGCTATCAGATCGTTGTCACGGAAATTCCGTTCCAGGTGCAGAAGTCGCGGCTGATCGAAAAGATCGCCGAACTGCTGCTGGCGCGCAAGTTGCCGCTGCTCGAGGATGTTCGCGACGAGTCCGCCGAGGATATCCGTGTCGTTCTCGTGCCGAAGAGCCGTACGGTCGACGCGACGATCCTGATGGAATCGATGTTCAAGCTGACGGAGCTGGAAAGTCGCTTTCCCCTCAACATGAACGTCCTGTCCATGGGCCGCATCCCAAGGGTCATGGCCCTGAACGAGGTGCTGAGGGAATGGCTGGATCATCGCCGTGAAGTCCTGCTGCGCCGCTCCCGCTTCCGTCTGGCCGCCATCGAAAAGCGGCTCGAAATTCTCGGCGGCTTGTTGGTCGCCTATCTCAACATCGATGAGGTCATCGCCATCATCCGTGAGGCGGATGAGCCGAAGCCCGTCATGATGGAGCGGTTCGGCCTCACGGACAATCAGGTCGAGGCGATCCTGAACATGCGGCTGCGCTCCTTGCGCAAGCTGGAAGAGTTCGAGATCCGCAAGGAATTCGACGGCCTGACAAAGGAGAAGGCCGATATCGAGGCGTTGCTGGCTTCGGAAGAAAAGCAGTGGCAGACGGTCTCCTGGGAAATCGGCGAGGTGAAGAAGAAATTCGCCAAGGCGACCGAACTCGGCCGCCGCCGCACCCAATTTGCCGAAGCGCCGGAGGCGGATGATGCCGCCATCCAGCAGGCAATGATCGAGAAGGAACCGATCACGGTCGTCGTTTCGGAAAAAGGGTGGATTCGCGCTCTCAAGGGCCACATCTCCGATACCTCTTCGCTGACCTTCAAGGAAGGCGATGGCCTCAAGGTTGCATTCCCGGCGCAGACGACGGACAAGATCCTCATCATCACGACGGGCGGCAAGGCCTATACGCTTGGCGGCGACAAGCTGCCGGGCGGCCGCGGCCATGGAGAGCCGCTGCGCATCATGATCGACATGGAAAACGATCAGGATGTGCTGACCGCCTTCGTCCATGATCCGCAGCGCAAGCAGATAATCGCGTCGACGGCGGGCAACGGCTTCATCGTTGCCGAGGCGGAACTGGTCGCCAATACCCGCAAGGGCAAGCAGATCATGAATGTCTCCTATCCCGATGAAACGAAGCTTCTGGTTCCGGTTTCGGGAGACCATGTTGCCGTGGTCGGCGAGAACCGCAAGATGGTCATCTTCCCGCTCGCGCAGGTGCCGGAAATGTCACGCGGCAAGGGCGTGCGCCTGCAGCGTTACAAGGATGGCGGCATTGCCGATATCAAGTGCTTCGCGATCGCCGATGGCCTGACCTGGGAAGACAGTGCCGGCCGCACCTTCACCAAAAACAAGGACGAATTGGTGGAATGGCTGGGCGACCGCGCCGGCGCCGGCCGTGCCGTCCCGAAGGGCTTTCCTAGAAGTGGCCGGTTTTCTGGGTGAGGAGCGGTCGGACAAAGCTTGAGCAATCGATCTAGCGGGTCATTACCGCCACGAATGCCTTGAGCTCTAGCGAAGGGCCGGCTGGTCCTGCTTGCCCTCAACAGACGGCAACCGGCCGCCGGGTCGATTGCTGACAAACATCGGAAACCCAACGTTGAAGTGAATAGGAGGCGGTTAGTTTCTAACCTGCTTCTGGAACACAGACGTCCCGCAGGAAGCGCATTGCTCCTTCTTCGTCGATTTCACCAGCTGCTACTGCTACGACGAAACTGTAAAGATTGGCGTCCGTCGTTTGAATACGGTAGCCGTTGTCCATAAGAAAGACTGCGGCCGCTACGATGGCGATGCGTTTGTTGCCATCTATGAACGCGTGGTTTTTCGCCAACCCAAATAGATAAGCGGCCGCCAGTTCGATGATATCATTGCTGCCATATTGGGCTTTATTAATCGGCCGCGCCAAAGCGGATTCGAGGGAGCCTTCGTCGCGTAGACCATAGGAGCCACCGAACCTTTTGATCTGCATTTTGTGCAATTGTTCGATGAGCGGCCTAGTCAGGAAGATAAAGGGCATCACTCTGCTAACTTCTTGAGTGCCACTTTATATTGATCCATGAAACGCTGCGCGTGTTCCATCTGGCGCGCAAAGTCCGCGTCGGTCGGTTGCATCAACAATCCACCATCCTTCAAGCTGAGCTCCAATGTATCACCAGCGCCGAGTCCCAACTGGTCGAGAACTTCCTTCGGAATAATCACGCCTTCGGAATTGCCGATCTTGCGGATGGTAACGTTCATATTTAGCTCCAATGTAATAACATGGTTATAACATTGGCTGACGATCATTTCAATGCGCAAGGCTCTGCGCGGTGATTGCTGCTCTCGCTTTGACCCGCGCCTGCCAGAGCGAGTGGGCGGCCAGTGCCAAGATCAGAATGGCGCCGCCGGCCAGCGTCATGTTGGTCGGCGCCTCGGAGAAGATCATCCAGACCCAGATCGGCGCGAGAATCGTTTCCAGAAGGTAGAACATCGCCACTTCCGGCGCCGAGAGAAAGCGCGTGCCCGTCGCAAGGCACCAAAAGGAAAGCGGCATCAGCACGGCGCCGTCGAAAAGAATCCAGCCGGGATGGTCGATGGAGAAACCCGTTGGCGCAACGTGGTAGAGGCCGACGGCGGCCGGAATGACGGCCGCCAGCAAGGCAGCAAAACCCATATCCCGCCCCGAGGCGCGGCTGATCGTGATTGCACAGGCGATGGAAAGCGATGCGATTACCGAAAGCGCATCGCCAAGCAGGTGCCCGGCCTCCATTCCGTCGCCGACGATAAGGCCAACACCGAGGATCATCCCTGCCATGGTAATGAAGGTGGACAGGGCAGGGCGCTCTTTCAGGAAAATCCAGGACAGCAGCGCGGTGAACATCGGGTTGAGCGCGATGATGAAGACCACATTCGCCGCTTTCGTATAATAGACAGCAAGCAGGAAAGCGATGGTCGTCAGCCCATAGAAGAAGCCCACGGGAATTCCGAGCCAGCCCGGCAGTACAGTTTGCAGCGAGCCCGTGATCCGGCGGATAACGAAGAGGGTTGCCAGCGCCACAACGATGGTAGCAAGGCTGCGGGTTGACAGCACCGACCAGACCTCGCCGCTGGAAAGCCGGATCAAGGGTATATCCATCGACAGCGCCAGACCGCCGAGCGTCGTCAGCAGCAGGCCCTTCTTATGGTCCGAGAAATGGGAAAACATTCAGCGGAAGGTATCTTTGTCGCCGTCGGCTGTTGGATCGAACCGTTCCCATCCGCGCGGCGTCAGATGTTCCTGCGGCTGAAAGCGGGTCTTGTAGTCCATCTTGCGCGAGCCCTTGACCCAATAGCCGAGATAGACGTGCGGCAACCCCAGCGCCTTTGTCCGCTTGATATGATCCAGAATCATGAAGGTGCCGAGCGATCGCTCGTCGAGATCGGGATTAAAATAGGAATAGACCATCGAGAGCCCGTCGCTCATGACGTCGGTCAAGGCTGCGGCCAGCAGTTCGCCCTTCGGACGCTGCTCCAGGCCCGATCCTTCCTCGCGTCGACGATACTCGATGATACGCGTGTTCACATGCGTGTCTTCTACCATGATCGCATAGTCGAGCACGGTCATGTCGGACATGCCGCCCTGCTGGTGGCGATAGTCGAGATAACGGCGGAAGAGCGAATATTGCTCGCTGGACGGCTGTGCGGGGAATTCGGTGGCGATGATGTCGCTGTTGGCGGCAAGCACGCGCCGCATCGATCGGCTGGGTTCAAATTCCTGCGCGAGAATGCGGACCGATATGCAGGCCCTGCACGATTCGCAGGCAGGGCGATATGCGATGTTCTGCGAGCGCCTGAAGCCACCCTGGGTCAGAATATCGTTCATCTCGGCCGCACGAGGCCCCACAAGGTGCGTGAAGACCTTGCGTTCCATCTCATGCGGCAAGTACGGGCAGGAAGCCGGTGCCGTCAGATAAAACTGCGGAGATGGCGTCGACTGCGTGTTCATCTGCCGTTGATTGACCTTTCTCTCGGCATCCGTTTTCTACAAGCATGGCCCAAGTTTAGAAAACGTCAACTACGTCCTTCGCTAAAGATCGAAGTTTCCTAATTGACCATGCACAAAAATATCTCCCGCGCGCCAGTGGCTCTGCGGGAGATCCGTGCGGTGCCCCAAGATTATGCGTGGTTTTAGGCCGTTCGAGCGATGACGGTGCCGAGCAGCAGGTCATGCACAAGCCGGCTGCGGTCGGTAAAGAGTCCCACCAGCAGGATGAGCGGCGTCAGGACGGAGTTCAGGATCCAGAACAGCGCGAGATGGACGATCGCCGTCAGGAAATCCATGCGTCGGCCGTCGACACGAACCATGGTGAGGCCCATGGCGCGCATCCCGAGCGAAGCCTGGTAGGGACCGCCGAGCGTCCAGCCGAAATAGAGGCCCGCAACGAGAACGAACAGCACCGGATAGAGGAAGAAGCCGAGCCCCAACGTCAGGATCGAAACGAAAAACAACAGCACGGCCGCGGGAATGCAGAGAAGCGCGACGATGATGTAATCGACGATGAACGCAAAGATGCGCCGGCTCAGCACGCCGCTATAGGCGCGCCAGTCATCCGGTGCTGCATAGAGCGGGCTGTGGTTCAGGCTCATTGCTTTCCTCCTTGGGAAACATTTGCCGAACATATGGTATCAGGTGCGGCAAATACAATAAGCCGGCAGCCCGAAGCTATTTCTTCGCCAAATGTCGCGCCACATCAACAGCGAAATAAGTGAGAATGCCGTCGCATCCGGCGCGCTTGAAGGCGAGCAGGGTTTCGAGCATCACGCGATCACCGTCGATCCAGCCGTTGGCGGCGGCCGCCTTGATCATCGCGTATTCGCCGGAGACCTGATAGGCGAAGGTCGGAAGGCCGAACGCCTCTTTCAGCCGCCAGCAGATGTCGAGGTACGGCAGGCCAGGCTTGACCATCAGCATGTCAGCACCTTCCTCGACGTCGAGCGTGGCGTCGCGCACGGCCTCGGTGCCGTTGGCCGGGTCGATATAATAGGTCTTCTTGTCGCCCTTCAGCAGGCCGCCGGTCGAAATCGCCTCGCGGTAGGGGCCGTAGAAGGCCGAGCTGAATTTCGTCGCGTAGCTCATGATGCCGACGCTCTGGTGTCCCGCGGCATCGAGCGCCTGGCGGATCGCGCCGATGCGACCGTCCATCATTTCCGAAGGCGCGATGATGTCTGATCCGGCATCCGCTTGGTAGACCGCCGCCCGCGCCACCTGTTCGACCGTTTCATCATTGACGATTTCATTGCCGCGTAGGATGCCGTCATGGCCATGGCTGGTGAAAGGGTCGAGAGCGACGTCGGTGATGACGCCGATATTCGGAACAGCCTTCTTGATTGCGGCAGTGGCGAGATTGATGAGATTGTTCTTCTCAAGGCTTTTGGAGCCGGTCTCGTCGCGCAACTCCATTTCGATGTTCGGGAATGTGGCGAGCGCGGGAATGCCGAGATCGGCCGCTTCCTTGGCCGCTTCCACGGCCTTGTCCACCGTCATGCGGTTGACGCCGGGCATGGCCGGGATCGGCTCGACGATGCCGGTGCCAGGGATCACGAAGATCGGCCAGATCAGATCGTCGACCGTCAACCGGTTTTCCTGTACGAGACGGCGCGTCCAATCGGCCTTGCGGTTGCGCCGCATGCGCCGATGACCTGTGATCTCGTCAACGAGATGCGTCTTGTTCTCCATGATGCCGCCATCCTTCTTCGTCTATTTATCGCATTCTATATGGGGCGCGTACCTATCACGCCGTCCCCAGGATTCAAAACAAGGCGAAAGGCCGCAGCCATTATATTCTGGCGAGGCACGTGCCTCCTACGTATTGTTCGCGCATGGAACCTGATTCTTCGACCGTACCCAAGAATACGCTGACGGACATCCTGTTCGTGCTGTTCCTGCGGCTGATCGCGATCGCCTGCTTCTGGCTCGGCCTGCAATATTGGGCCATGCTGGTCGGCTACTCGCTGGAAGGTCATGCCCGCTTCGATCTGCTGGCGCTGCCGTGGAAGGTGGCCGGCGCGGGCTTGGCCGTTGTCTTCCCCGTCGCGGCACTCGGATTGTGGCTTACAGTCTCGTGGGGGCCGGTCATGTGGGTGGTAGCGGCAGGTGGGCAGGCACTGATGTATGGGGTGTGGCCGGAGATATTCGGATCCAATCCGCTGATCATGATCTTGCATGCCTGCGTCGCCGTGATTTATTGCCTTTTCCGCATCCTGCTATGGCAGGAAAAGCGCAGGCGCCGTCAGCAGCAGGTAATGGTTGATTTACCCTGAGACAGCAACACGTCCTGGTAAGGTGCTGTTAAGCCTGCAGTTTAAGTAGAATTTTATGTGTATTCGATAGGGTCTCACTCAAGGCGGGAAGAAAACGACACCGCCAAACAAACAGAGTGAGGCCAAGTCATGATGAACACGAAAATCAAGCCGCAGGCAGTTGCAAACGCTCGGGATCAGCAGGTTGATGACATCCGGGCTCTCTACATGGAATCCCTTCACCTGGTCGAGCGTCTGCACCGCCGCCTGCTTGATGTTATCAAGGACGAGTTCGACCGTCAGGGTCGCGACGACGTCAACGCCGTCCAGGCGCTGCTCCTTTTCAATATCGGCAACTCCGAGCTGACGGCCGGCGAACTGCGCTCGCGCGGTTTCTACCTCGGCTCCAACGTTTCCTACAACGTCAAGAAGCTGGTCGACCTCGGCTTCATCAACCATCAGCGCTCGCGCATCGACCGCCGCTCGGTCCGCATCAGCCTGACGGAAACCGGCCAGGATATCGCCGAAACCGTTGCCAAGCTCTATGAGCGCCACATCGGCTCGATCGACAAGGTCGGCGGCATCGGCACCGACGAATTTACCCAGATGAACAAGTTACTGCAGCGCCTCGACCGCTTCTGGAACGACAGCATCGCTTACCGCATGTAAGCTACGGCTCAGGATCGATCTCCGGTCCTCCAGTCAAAGCAAGCTGGACACGTTCCCTCGTGTCCAGCTTGAACGTGTTACTGCCCTGACCGCTGTGCGCTTTTTGCCACGTCAGCGCTTCACCTTCCGCCCCATGTAACGCCCCGGGCGGCTAAGCCATTGACGCCGGTTCAAGACACGTTATGAACCACGCGCAGCTGTGGTATTTTAGCAAATGCAGTTTGGCTTTTCTTTCGCACTCGCGCGGCAAGGCAAGTTCCATGCCGGGAGACACGAATTGGCCATATTGCTATGACAGCGGAAATCGACTGCAGGCAGCGTTCTCGAAATACGATCTTCCGACCTGAAGGTCTTGGCTTCGCGATATTGTGATAGTTCGTGGCCAAGTTTTTGGTGGTGCATTAAGGGAACGGGTTGATACTGAGCCACGTTACTTGGCGCGAGCTTGCGCTATTTACTGCTTCCTCTCTAGGCTGCGCGTGATTGGACCGCAGCGTTGAACGGTTAGGATATGTCGAAGAAAAACGGAATTGAACCCTTTTCGCGCCGCTCTTTCCTGCGGTCGGCTGCAACTCTTGGCGCTGCCGCACTGGCCGCTCCGGCCCTTGCGCAAAACGCAACTCCGCTTGAGGCGCTGATCAACGATCGCTCCCGTGGCAATTGGGACGACCAGTTCGACGCCAAGGCCGCGGCGCGCACCGCCGCCGCTGTCCAGTCGAACACACCAATCCTCGGGCCAGATTCCGTACCGAATATTCAGCAGGCGATCGCGCAATATCAGAATATTGCCGCCAACGGCGGATGGCCGCAGGTAAATCCGACAAGCCAGCAGCCGCTGCAGCTCGGTGCAACCGATCCTGCCGTACAGTCGCTGCGTCAGCATTTGATGATTACCGGCGACCTTCCGCGTGAGGCTGGTATGTCCTCTGCCTTCGACTCCTATGTCGACGGCGCTGTCAAGCGCTTCCAGGCCCGCCACGGCCTGCCGGCAGATGGTGTCATGGGTGATTTCACGCTGAAAGCGATGAACATTCCCGCCAATGTCCGCCTGCAGCAGCTGAACACCAATCTTGTTCGTCTCCAGACGTTCCCGTCCGATCTCGGCCGTCGTCACGTCATGGTCAACATCCCGGCGACGCGTGTCGAGGCCGTAGAGGATGGTCAGGTTGCACTGCGCCACCAGGCGATTGTCGGCCGTGAATCGCGGCCGACGCATATCATCAATTCGAAGATCTACGAGGTCATCCTCAACCCGTACTGGACGGCACCGCGCTCAATCGTCGTCAAGGACATCGTGCCGTTGATGCGCAAGGACCCGACCTATCTGACGAAAAACAACATCCGTCTCCTCGACGGCAAGGGCCAGGAGGTCGCTCCCGAAACGATCGACTGGAATTCGGACAAGGCGCCGGACCTGATGTTCCGTCAGGACCCGGGCAAGACGAACGCCATGGCGTCCACGAAGATCAATTTTTATAATCCGAACAACGAATATATGCACGACACGCCCGAGCAGGGCCTGTTCAACAAGCTGATGCGTTTCGACAGCTCGGGCTGCGTGCGCGTCCAGAACGTGCGCGACCTTGCGACCTGGCTGCTGGCCGAAACGCCGGGCTGGCCGCGTCAGCACATCGAGCAGGTCATCTCCACCCGCGTCAACACGCCGATCAAGCTGGCGACCGAAGTGCCTGTCTATTTCGTCTATATCTCGGCTTGGAGCGCCCGCGACGGCATCGTCCAGTTCCGCGACGACATCTACAATCTCGACGGCAATTCTCAGTTGGCGCTCAATACGACCCAGGGGATGGAGCAGCCTGTTCAATAATCGGCGTTTTCGCGCCCGATCCCCATGGAAGCCGCGTCTCTGGATGCGGCTTTTTCGTTTGCTGGCGTCACCTAGCGTAGTTTGCCCAGCAAATGTCGCTGGTCGTATTGCTCTCCGGCGACCCGGGCGCTAATACCGTCAGCATTGCCGTTCCGGCCCGTTCAGGAGCTTTCACGATGACCAATGCGTCCACCGAACCCTTCTTCAATCGCTCGCTTGCCGATACCGATCCGGAAATCTTTGGTGCGATCGGCAAGGAACTTGGTCGCCAACGGCACGAAATCGAACTGATCGCCTCGGAAAATATCGTCTCGCGCGCCGTTCTGGAAGCGCAAGGCTCGATCATGACCAACAAATATGCCGAGGGATATCCGGGCAAGCGCTATTATGGCGGCTGCCAGTATGTCGATATCGCCGAGGAACTCGCCATCGAGCGCGCCAAGAAGCTGTTCGGCGTCAACTTCGCCAACGTCCAGCCGAACTCCGGTTCACAGATGAACCAGGCTGTGTTCCTGGCGCTCTTGCAGCCCGGCGACACCTTCATGGGTCTCGACCTGAATTCGGGCGGTCACCTGACGCATGGTTCGCCGGTCAACATGTCCGGCAAGTGGTTCAATGTCGTGTCTTACGGCGTGCGCGAAGGCGACAACCTGCTCGACATGGACGAAGTGCAGCGCAAGGCCGAGGAAACCAAGCCGAAGCTCATCATCGCCGGCGGCACGGCCTATTCCCGCATCTGGGACTGGAAGCGCTTCCGCGAGATCGCCGACAGCGTCGGCGCCTATCTGATGGTCGACATGGCCCACATCGCCGGTCTGGTTGCCGGCGGCCAGCATCCGTCGCCGTTCCCGCATTGCCACGTTGCCACGACGACCACGCACAAGTCGCTGCGCGGCCCGCGCGGCGGCATGATCCTAACCAACGATGAGGATCTGGCGAAGAAGTTCAACTCGGCCGTCTTCCCCGGCCTCCAGGGTGGCCCGCTGATGCACGTCATCGCCGCAAAGGCCGTCGCCCTCGGCGAGGCGCTGCAGCCGGAATTCAAGGACTATGCGGCCCAGATCGTCAAGAACGCCAAGGCTCTTGCCGAAACGCTGATCTCCGGCGGCGTCGACGTCGTCTCCGGCGGCACGGACAACCACCTGATGCTGGTCGACCTGCGCAAGAAGAATGCGACCGGCAAGCGTGCGGAAGCCGCGCTCGGCCGTGCCTACGTCACCTGCAACAAGAACGGCATTCCGTTCGACCCTGAAAAGCCCTTCGTCACCTCTGGTGTTCGCCTTGGCACGCCGGCCGGCACGACGCGCGGTTTCAAGGAAGCCGAGTTCCGTGAAATCGGCAATCTGATCATCGAAGTGCTCGATGGCCTGAAGGTCGCCAATTCCGACGAAGGTAATGCTGCCGTCGAGGCTGCCGTGCGCGAGAAAGTGGTCAAGCTCACCGACCGCTTCCCGATGTACGGCTACATGGGCTAAGGAGAGCGCATGCGCTGCCCTTACTGCGGCTCAGAAGACACCCAGGTCAAGGACTCGCGCCCGGCGGAGGACAATACGTCCATCCGCCGTCGGCGCATTTGTCCGGATTGCGGCGGCCGCTTCACCACCTTCGAGCGCGTACAGCTGCGCGAACTCATGGTCATGAAGAAGACGGGCCGCAAGGTGCCGTTCGATCGCGACAAGCTGGTGCGTTCCTTCGAGATCGCGCTGCGCAAGCGCCCGGTCGATCGAGACCGGATCGAGCGGGCCGTATCCGGCATCGTTCGCCGCCTCGAAAGCTCGGGCGAGACCGAAATCAGCTCCGAGCAGATCGGCTTGCAGGTTCTGGAAGCGCTGAAGAGCCTCGATGACGTCGCCTTTGTGCGCTACGCCTCCGTCTACCGCGATTTCTCGCATGCGGAGGATTTCGAACACGTGATCGACGAGATCAACGCCAAGATCGCCCGCGATCCGTTGGATCCTTGACCATGGTGCTGCGGCCCGAGGACGAGCATTTCATGGCCGCGGCCATCCGTCTGTCGCGCCAGCATCTGGGGCTGACGTCCACCAATCCATCCGTGGGCTGCCTTATCGTCAAGGATGGCGTGATTATCGGCAGCGGTGTGACCGCGCTTGGCGGCCGGCCGCATGCCGAGCCGCAGGCACTGGCTGAGGCAGGTGAGGGGGCTAGAGGCGCCACCGCCTACGTGACGCTTGAGCCCTGCTCGCATTATGGCAAGACGCCGCCCTGCGCCGAGGCCCTCATCGCTTACGGCGTGGCACGCGTCGTCATCAGCGTCACCGATCCCGATCAGCGCGTCTCCGGGCGCGGCATCGCCATGCTCCGCGAGGCCGGCATCGAGGTCGATACCGGTGTGTTGGAGACGGAAGGCAGGCGATCTCTTGCTGGTTATCTCATGCGCCAGACGAGAAACCGCCCCTATGTGACTCTCAAGCTTGCGATTTCCGCCGATGGCATGATCGGCAAGACGGGCGCGGGGCAGGTTCGCATCACCGGCGACACCGCACGCGCTGAGGTGCAAATGCTGCGGGCCGAAAGCGACGCCATTCTCGTCGGCATCGGCACGGCGATATCAGACGATCCTGAACTAACCTGCCGGCTTCCCGGCCTGGAGGATCGCACGCCGCTGCGCATCATCATCGATGAGCAGCTGCAGCTTCCGCTTGGCAGCAAACTGGTGCAGACGGCACGCCAATACCCGGTCATCGCCGTTGCCGCCTATCCGCCGTCTTTCGACGATACGAATGACCAAGCGCTTCTGGCGCGCCGCGCAGCGCTGAACGACGCCGGCGTGGAGGTATTGCAATCCAATTCGAGCGAACCGGGCGAGCTACTGGAAGCATTAGCTACGCGTGGTATCTCGTCGCTGTTGTTGGAGGGCGGAGCCAAGACGGCGCGGCGCTTCCTCGATGCTGGAATGGTCGACCGTATTCTGCTGTTTCAAGGTCCTGCCGAGATCGGTGAGGGCGGTATTGAATCGCCGGTTCTGAAATCCAATATCCCAGCTGAATTTATGCATGTTGGCCAGAGCCGCTTCGGCGACGATCTCTGCGACGAATACGAAAGAGGTTTTTGATGTTTACCGGAATTGTCACCGACGTCGGCACGGTCGAATCCATTTCTCCCTTGAAGGAAGGCATTAAGCTGCGGGTTGCCACCAACTATGATCCTGCGACGATCGATATGGGCGCGTCGATTTCTCATGCCGGCGTCTGCCTGACAGTCACCGGGCTGCCGGAAGAGGGTAGCAACGGCCGCTGGTTTGAGGTCGAGGCATGGGAGGAAGCACTCCGCCTGACGACTATCGGCACCTGGGAAGCAGGCGCCAAGATCAATCTTGAACGCTCGCTGAAGATCGGCGACGAGCTTGGCGGCCACATCGTGTCCGGCCATATCGACGGCAAGGCGGAAATCCTGTTGGTGACATCAGAGGGCGAGGCTACGCGCTTCCGCCTGCGCGCGCCAGAACATCTTGCCAGGTTCGTCGCGCCGAAGGGTTCGGTCGCGCTCGACGGTACCTCGCTGACGGTCAATGCCGTCGAGGGTACGGAATTCGACGTGCTGCTCATCCGGCATTCGCTTGAAGTCACGACCTGGGGCGAACGCAAGGCCGGCGACTTCGTCAACTTCGAAGTCGACACCATGGCGCGCTACGCCGCACGGCTGGCGGAATTCCCCGTCGCGCGCGAAGAGGCTTGAGTCGCAGGATCTTCAATTGCCAGGAATTTGCTCCCTGGCTCGCTTCGGTTCTCCTACCGAAGCGACTTCTCCATTAGAAAATTGATGAAGATCTGGCCACGCTTTTGCACCTGCTGCGTGGTCACGACCCAAAAGCCCCTACGCTCGAAGAAGGGGCGGGCGGTCATACTAGCCTCGGTGAAAATTCGCGAGAGGCCCTGTTCTCGGGCGGCTTTCTCGACCGTCTCAAGCAACAGGCTGGCGACGCCCTTTCCCTGATAATCGGGCGAAACGAACATCATATCCAGGCAGCCGTCCGATTTCAGATCGCTGAAGCCGATGGGCTTTGAATCATCAATCGCAAGCCAGGTCGGCCGGCTAGCTCGATATTGTGACCAGACTTCGGCATCATCGACCCTTGCCCAGGCGGCGACCTGCTCGGGACTGTAGTCTTTCGATGCGACTTCACGAATGGCCCGCAGGAAAATCTCGATCGTGGCTGGGGCGTCGCTTGGTTCGTAGCGTTTGATCGAAAACCCGTTCTGCGAAGTTGCCATCATGGTTCCCCCTGCAGCGCCCAACGTTCGAAGATGGCGTTGGATCTGTCCCTGAGCATGAGCTCATCGATGCGGCGGAAGCCGATTTTTTCGGCAACCCGCAATGACGGCACGTTCTCGAGGTCCACGATGCAGGTCATGCGCCGCCCTGCAAATTGCTTGTCCGCCCAGGCGATCGCCGCGTTCATGGCTTCCGTCGCATAGCCCTTGCCTTGCATCGACGGCGTAATGCCCCAACCGGCCTCCAGTGTGCCTTCCGTCATTGGCGTCATGTCGCGATGCAGATCGAGGAATCCCACCTCGCCGATCAATCGGCCGCTTTGGCGTTCCTCGACGGCAAAGAAGCCGAAGCCGAGATGATGCCAGAGGCCGGCATAGCGCAGGAGACGGGCCCAGACCTGTTCGCGCGTCGGCATTTCCCCGCCTATGAAGCGGACGATATCTTTGTTTTTCCAGAGCTCAAGGAACTCATCGAAATCATCAAGTGTGTGACCGCGCAACAGGAGCCGGTCCGTTGTCAGTGTCGGTATAGGGGTCATCGAACAGGTCTTTGCCGAAAAGGGTTTTGGTGCTGATCAGTCGTTCGAGGCGCCGGGTTCACCGTCCCAATAGTCGAGATTTGTGGTGGCGGCTCGGCCGATGGCACGAAACGCCGTCTTGCCGTCGCTATAGGTTTTCGCCAGGAACTTGCCGGAGTCGGGATATTCGACGATCTCGGTTCGAGCTTTTGTAGAAATGGCGAGATAGGTAAGCACACCGGGGCCGATATTGATCAGCTGGTGCGCCGTTTCCGGACCGCCGGCCGGGGCTCCCAGAACATCGCCCTTGCTGACCATGATACGCTGGTCGCCGAAGCGGTATTCGCCTTCGCCGTCGAGAATGACGAACATCTCCTCCTCGACGTGATGATTGTGAAACGGGCAGCCGGATTTGCCCGGCGGCACCTCATTGTAGCTGATGCCGAGCTGTTTCAGCCCGAGCTTCGCCCCGAAGGACGTGTCGCTGCCGGCAAAGAAGCTGCCTTGCTGCCAATGTTCCAGTTCAAGCTCGCCGACATTGACGGCAGGTGCGGATTTCTTGGTCATGAGCCTCCCCTTCGCAGGATGCAAATTATTATCGAAGCGGTTGCGTGTGCGGAAGCCACAATTTCTAAGGAGCGCCGATCATTTCCAAATAGGCCCGGAATCGGCCCGGGCCATTGAAAAACACTTGCCAAGCGAGGCCCGCCGTGGTTTGACCCGGCCTAACAAGGTGCCGCGCCCTCTCAAATTGCAGGTGATGTATGACCAGCTCTTCCAATGCACATATCCTTATCGTCGAAGCTCGCTTCTATGACGATATGGCCGATGCCCTGCTCGATGGCGCCAAGGCCGCTCTCGACGAGGCTGGCGCGACTTACGATATCGTGACCGTGCCCGGCGCACTGGAGATCCCAGCAGCGATTGCCATGGCGCTCGATGGCGGCGACAATGGCAACGTGGTTTATGACGGCTACGTCGCTCTCGGCATGGTCATCCGTGGCGAGACCTATCATTTCGATATCGTTGCCAATGAATCCTCGCGGGCGCTGATGGATCTGGCCGTCAGCGAATCCCTCGCGATCGGCAATGGTATCCTCACCGTTGAAAACGATGAGCAGGCATGGGCGCGTGTGCGCCGTTCGGATAAGGACAAGGGCGGTTTTGCCGCCCGTGCGGCGCTGACCATGATCGCGCTGAAAGAGAAGTTGGGTGCATAATAGATGAGCAATCAGGATAACGAGCGACCGGCAAAGCCCGCGAACCAGCGGGGTGCCGCGCGTCTTGCGGCGGTGCAGGCGCTCTATCAGATGGATATCGGCGGAACCGGCGTTCTGGAGGTGGTGGCTGAATACGAGGCGCACCGCCTGGGTCAGGAGCTGGATGGCGAGACCTATCTGAAGGCCGATGCCTCCTGGTTCCGCTCGATCGTATCGGGTGTCGTGCGTGAGCAGACCCGGCTCGATCCGCTGATCGGCTCTGCGCTTCAGGATGACTGGGCATTGTCGCGTCTCGATAGCACCGTGCGCGCCATCCTGCGCGCCGGCACTTTCGAGCTAATCGACCGCAAAGACGTGCCGGTTCCTGTCATCGTCACTGAATATGTTGAGATCGCCCATGCCTTCTTCGAGGAGGATGAACCGAAACTCGTCAACGCCGTCCTCGATCGAATCGCCAAGCAGGTTCGCGGCGAAGCCAAGAAATAAGCTTCGTCGAACACTCGGATCGTAGCGCTACGCATTTTCGTTTCCTTCGTTCGCGCCTGAATTCATCTTCGAATATTCTTTTGAACCTTCTGCGGGTGTTTTACCCGCGGACGGTCTTGACGCGACGTTGTCCCGCCATCAATCTCGCAACTGCACATCTGTCGATCTTCCTGGAGGAGGGGATCGACAGATGTCGCAGGCGGCCGGGGGAGGAGTGAACCGCCGGCTTTTTTGGAGGGAAAAAGCGAAATGTCGATTCTTTTAGGAGTGATCGCATGCGGACTGCTCTCGGTTATCTATGCCGTATGGGCAACCCGGTCGGTGCTCGCTGCCGATCAGGGCAATGCCCGCATGCAGGAGATTGCCGGGTATATTCGTGAAGGAGCGCAAGCCTATCTGGCTCGCCAATATAGAACCATCGCCATCGTCGGGATCATCGTTTTCATCGCGGCTTGGTTTCTCTTGTCGTCCGAAGCCGCTTTCGGCTTCCTGATCGGCGCAATCCTCTCAGGCGCCGCAGGTTTTATCGGCATGCATGTCTCCGTGCGCGCCAATGTCCGCACGGCGCAAGCCTCGTCGCAGAGCCTTTCCGCAGGCCTCGACATCGCTTTCAAGTCAGGCGCCATTACCGGCATGCTGGTCGCGGGCCTCGCCTTGCTCGGCGTCTCTATCTACTTCTACGTCCTGACCGGTATTCTCGGTCACGAAGCTGGCTCGCGCGATGTCATCGACGCGCTCGTCGCCCTTGGTTTCGGAGCTTCGCTGATTTCGATCTTCGCCCGTCTCGGCGGCGGCATTTTCACCAAGGGTGCGGATGTCGGCGGCGATCTTGTCGGTAAGGTCGAGGCCGGCATTCCGGAGGACGATCCGCGCAATCCCGCTACCATCGCCGACAACGTCGGCGACAATGTCGGCGATTGCGCCGGCATGGCAGCCGACCTGTTCGAAACCTATGCCGTGTCCGTGGTCGCCACGATGGTTCTCGCCGCGATCTTCTTCGCCGGCTCGCCGCTGCTCGTCTCGGCCATGATCTATCCGCTGGCAATCTGCGGCGCATGCATCATTACCTCGATCATCGGCACCTTCTTCGTCAAGCTCGGTGTCAATGGTTCGATCATGGGGGCTCTCTACAAGGGCCTTATCGCGACCGGTGTTCTGTCGATCATCGGCCTTGGTGCAGCCACTTCGCTGACCATCGGCTGGGGGTCAGTCGGCACCGTCGCTGGCTTCGACATCACCGGCACGAAACTCTTCATCTGCGGCATAGTCGGCCTTATCGTCACGGCACTAATCGTCGTGATTACCGAATACTATACCGGTACGAACAAGCGGCCGGTCAATTCCATCGCCCAGGCATCGGTCACCGGTCACGGCACCAATGTCATCCAGGGCCTTGCCGTATCGCTCGAATCGACGGCGCTGCCGGCGATCGTCATCGTCGGCGGCATCATCGCCACCTACCAGCTCGGCGGCCTGTTCGGCACGGGTATTGCGGTTACCGCCATGCTCGGTCTTGCCGGCATGATCGTCGCCCTCGACGCCTTCGGCCCCGTCACCGACAATGCCGGCGGCATCGCGGAAATGTCGCATCTTCCGCCGGAAGTGCGCAAATCCACTGACGCACTGGATGCCGTCGGCAATACCACCAAGGCGGTCACCAAGGGTTATGCCATCGGCTCGGCCGGCCTCGGTGCACTGGTCTTGTTTGCCGCCTATGCGAACGACCTGCAGTATTTTGCCGCCCACGGGGATAAATACCCGTACTTCGCCAATATCGGCACGATCTCGTTCGAGCTTTCTAATCCCTATGTCGTTGCCGGTCTGCTGTTCGGCGGGCTTATACCCTATCTCTTCGGCGGTATCGCCATGACTGCTGTCGGCCGTGCCGCAGGGGCGATCGTGGAGGAGGTTCGCAAGCAGTTTCGCGAGAAGCCGGGCATCATGCAGGGCACGGAACGCCCTGACTATGGCCGCGCTGTCGATCTGCTGACCAAGGCTGCCATTCGAGAAATGATCATCCCGTCGCTACTGCCGGTTCTGGCGCCCGTCGTCGTCTATTTCGGCGTCCTGCTGCTCTCCGGCTCCAAGGCATCCGCCTTTGCCGCTCTCGGCGCCTCGCTGCTCGGCGTGATCATCAACGGCCTCTTCGTCGCCATTTCGATGACGTCGGGCGGTGGAGCATGGGACAATGCCAAGAAGAGCTTCGAGGACGGTTTCGTCGACAAGGACGGCACGCGTCACATGAAGGGATCGGAAGCTCACAAAGCTTCGGTCACGGGTGACACCGTCGGCGATCCCTACAAGGATACGGCAGGCCCGGCAGTCAATCCGGCGATCAAGATCACGAACATCGTGGCCCTGCTTCTGCTTGCCATTCTCGCCGGCTAAGCAAACCGAGTGCAAAAGAAAACCCGCGGGGCACTGCGCCTCGCGGGTTTTTCGTTGAGATAGTAGCCCGGCTTATTGGCCTGGGTTGAGGTTGTTAAGGAAGTTCCTTGCGCCGTTGACGCCGTTGCCGCTGCCCTGGAGGATCTGTTGCAGGAAGGTGATGTCGCGGCCGCCGGTCGGCGTTGTGCGGCTGATCATGTCGAAGACCCTGCCGTCCTTCAGCGTATAATTGGCTTCCTGCTTCACGATGCCGTCCTTGTCGAAATAGATCGCCAGAATGTTCTGGTCGACGAGCTTCGGCTTCATGAAGGCAGCAGCGCGGGTGCGCTTCTGAGAGATGTAGTAGAAAACCTCTCCATCGAAGGTCGCTGTGGTTGACGGCGTGCCGAGCGAGAGCAGAACCTGCTCGCGGCTCGATCCGACTGGCGCGAGCGCCAGCGACTGCGGATCGAAGATGTAGCCGTTGTTCATGACCTCGCTGGTCTTGCAACCGGAAAGGCCCATGGTCGCAATCACCAGGGCGATGGCGGCAGTGCTGCTGAAAGTAATGTCAGACTTGAAATACCGTCTGGTCAACGACATCTCATCTCCCCTAATGAATCAATCCGATGGCCGGACGGCCGGTATGACCTTGCTGTGCACATCATTGTGGCCTTTCCGCGATGGCTAAAGGCACAATCATGTTGTTCGGCACTCTTCGTCACCGATCATGCACAACGTGACGACGGTAGGGGCTGGAGCCTCGAAGCGGGCACAAACGGCATTGCAATTCGCGCCTGCTTCGGTAAACCAGCTTTTGCGTGGATGCAACAAGGCCAAGCAAAATCGGCGCGCTCCGAGGGAGCCAATTCCGGGAATTTTCATGATTTTTGGGCTCTTCCGCAAAAGAAATCACAATCAGATCATCGTGGTCAGGCAGTACGAGGTTCTGACATCCATGGCGCGGCAGCCGGTTTTCTATACCGATTACGGCGTGCCCGATACGGTGATGGGTCGTTTCGAATTGCTGTCTGTCATGATGATCCTGTTTTTCCGCCGTACACGGTCTTCGGCGACAAGCGGCCAGGAGCTGGCGCAGGAAATTGTGGATGCTTTCTTCGAGGATATCGATTATTCGATCCGCGAGCTTGGGATAGGCGACAATAGCGTGCCAAAGCGCATGAAGAAACTGGCCGGCATGTTCTATGGACGCCTCGAAAGCTATGCGAGTGCCATGAATGCCGATGATCGCGCCGCGCTCGCCGCGGCGCTACAGCGCAACATCTATCCCAAGGCGAATGAGGCCGCGGCTTCCATGAGTGCATTGGCCGATTGGATGATGATCGCGGAGGCGCATCTGGCGACCGTGACGGAAGATGAGATCGCCACGGGCTCGGCGACGCTGCCGGCGCCAGGCAAAGTCGGTCAACAGGCCGGTTAGGAGATAAAAATGAAAAGACATGACTCCGATGAAACGCCGTTTTCCTATCCGGTGAAGGTAGGGCATATCTCGGCCAATCCGGTGGATGTGCACATCGAGGCTGATGATCGCGAACTCGTTGGGCTCGCCGCCCTCTGGAACGTTCTCTCGGTCGGCAAGCTCGAAGCCGATCTCAAGATTTCGCGCTGGAAGCGCGACGGCGTGCGCATCAAGGGCAATGTGAAGGCAAAGATCGTTCAGGCTTGCGTTGTCACACTTGAGCCGGTCGAATCTGATATCGATGAGGACTTCGAGCACATATTCGTGCCCGAGGATTCCAAACTGGCGCGTGCGCCGTCTGTTGATGCTGGAGAAATGATACTTGATCCCGATGGTCCGGATCTTCCGGAGACCTTCACCGGCGATACGATCGACGCCGGTGCGGTCGTTGCGGAGTTTGCCGCCCTTGCCATCGATCCCTATCCGCGTAAGCCCGGCGTCGAGTTCGAAGCGCATATTGAAGATACCGGTGAAGACGACAGAAAGCCTTCGCCCTTTGCCGTTCTGAAAGACTGGAAAAAGGAATAGGCCCCGGTGCCATTCGAGCACAATTCAGTTGTAACCGGGGGAGAAAACGGTATTTTGACGCCAAATTCGCCCGTCGCGGCGGAGAAAAAGGACTAGGGACGCGTGATCAGAATTTCTCTTGACCTAATGGGTGGCGACTTCGGCCCTGAGGTTGTTGTTCCCGGCGCGGCCAAGGCGCTGGATAGGCATCCCGATATTACATTCATCATGTACGGACAGAAGGAGCGCTGCGACGCGGTCCTCGCCAAATATCCCAAGCTTCGCGAAAAATCGGTCTTTCACGAATGCGACGTTGCCATCAGCATGGATGAAAAGCCGAGCCAGGCGCTTCGCCGCGGCCGCTACGTCTCCAGCATGTGGCGCTCGATCGAGGCGGTAAAGGCGGGAGACGCCGATGTCGTCGTGTCCGCCGGCAACACCGGCGCGCTGATGGCGATGGCGAAATTCTGCCTCCGCACCATGGCCAATATCGAACGCCCGGCAATCGCGGCGATCTGGCCGACGCTGCGCGGCGAAAGCATTGTGCTCGATGTCGGCGCCACGATCGGCGCCGATGCCCAGCAATTGCTCGATTTCGCCCTGATGGGCGGCGCCATGGCGCGCGCGCTCTTCGAGATCGAGCGGCCGACGGTCGGCCTGCTGAATGTCGGCGTCGAGGAAATCAAGGGTCAGGAAGAGGTCAAGGACGCTGGGCGCCTGATCCGCGAAGCCAATCTCGAATCGCTTGAATATTACGGCTTCGTCGAGGGCGACGATATCGGCAAGGGTACCGTCGATGTCGTGGTCACGGAAGGCTTTTCCGGCAATATCGCATTGAAGGCGGCCGAAGGCACGGCAAAACAGATCGGCGCCTATCTGCGCGCCGCCATGTCGCGCACGCTGCTTGCGCGCATCGGCTATGTATTAGCCAAGGGTGCCTTCGACCTGCTGCGCGAGAAGCTCGATCCCAGTAAGGTCAATGGCGGCGTCTTTCTCGGCCTCAACGGCATCGTCATCAAGAGCCATGGTGGTGCGAATGTCGAAGCCTTCGCAGCCGCCATTGATGTCGGCTATGATATGGCGAAGAATGGGCTCACACAGAAAATCGAAAACGATTTGAAGAGATACCATGCCAAACGGCTGCCCCCGATCGGGCCGGAAGCGGCATGAGAGACGGGGTACGAGCAGAATGATCCGTTCAATTGTTCGCGGTTTTGGGGCGGCGCTCCCAAAACGCGTCATGACCAATGCCGAAATGGAGCAGGTCGTCGATACCAGCGATGACTGGATCGTCCAGCGCTCCGGCATTCGTCAGCGCTATATCGCCGGCGAAGGCGAAACCACGGCTTCGCTGGGCGAGCAGGCGGCGCGTGCTGCTCTCGCCAATGCTGGCATGACGCCGGATGATCTCGATCTGATCATCGTTGCCACCTCGACGCCGGATAACACTTTTCCTGCAACGGCGGTGAATATCCAGAACCGGCTTGGCATGAATCACGGCTTCGCCTTCGATGTCCAGGCCGTCTGCACCGGCTTCGTCTATGCCGTGACCACGGCCGACGCCTATATTCGCGGCGGCCTTGCCAAGCGCGTCCTCGTCATCGGCGCCGAGACATTTTCACGCATTCTCAATTGGACCGACCGCACGACCTGCGTGCTCTTTGGCGATGGTGCCGGCGCGCTGATCCTGGAGGCCGGTGAGGGGAGTGGCGCCAATAGCGACCGCGGCGTGCTGACGGCAAGCCTGCGCTCCGACGGTTCGCACAAGGACAAGCTCTATGTCGATGGCGGCCCGTCAACAACGGGAACGGTCGGTGTCCTGCATATGGCGGGTCGTGAGGTCTTCAAGCACGCCGTCGGCATGATCACCGACGTCATCCAGGCCGCATTCGATGCAACGGGCACCACGCCCGAGGATCTCGACTGGCTCGTGCCGCATCAGGCCAACCGCCGCATCATCGATGGCTCCGCCAAGAAGCTCGGAATTGCTCCCGAAAAGGTTGTGGTCACCGTGGACCTTCACGGCAACACGTCGGCCGCATCCATCCCGCTTGCGCTTGCCGTCGCCGCCGGTGACGGGAGGATCAAGAAAGGCGATCTGGTGATGCTAGAGGCCATGGGAGGTGGCTTCACCTGGGGCGCTGTCCTGCTGCGCTGGTAGCGTCGCATCTCTAAAAGCCGTTCCGAACAAGAGCTTGACCGCTCGGCGCAACGGCAATAGTCTCGCAAAACTTGAAGAAGATTACGCAGCAAAATGGGCGGGGAGCTATGACGGGCAAGACAGTGACGCGCGCAGACCTGGCGGAGTCGGTATTCCGGAAAGTCGGTCTCTCCAGAACGGAGTCGGCGGAACTCGTCGAGACTGTGATCGATGAAATTTGCAACGCGATCGTGCGCGGAGAAACGGTAAAGCTATCCTCGTTTGCGACATTCCAGGTGCGTGACAAGAATGAGCGCATTGGCCGCAATCCGAAGACTGGCGAGGAAGTGCCGATCTCTCCGCGGCGTGTCATGACCTTCAAGGCGTCGAACGTCCTAAAGACCCGTATCCTGAAGGCCCATACCAGCCGCAAGGCCAAGACCAAGCCGGCAAATCCCGCCTCCTGATCCATCGTCGCGATTTCGATTTCGGCCGCCCGCGTGCTTTGTCATGCGGTCGTTTTCAGACGGTCTGCTTGCGGATTTGTCGCAAGCTTGTGTAACGGCTGAATATCTGACTTGAATTTCCTCCGCCAAACCGTTGAAATATGGTGAGTCGTATCATCGAGCGATACGAATGCCGAATCCGCTTATGTGTGATCCGGCCAAATGGCACCGCATGTGCAGTGTGGGAGTATGGTGATGGACAAGAGCCCGGATGCATTCCGCACGATCAGCGAAGTCGCGGAAGACCTTGATCTGCCGCAGCATGTCCTCCGGTTCTGGGAGACCCGCTTTCCGCAGATAAAGCCGATGAAGCGGGGCGGCGGCAGGCGCTATTATCGCCCCGAAGATGTCGACCTGCTGAATGGCATCAGGCATCTGCTCTATGATCATGGCTATACGATCAAGGGCGTCCAGAAGCTCCTGAAGACCAATGGCAACAAATTCGTCATCGCCGTCGGGCATGGCGATCTCGCCAGCGTGGAAGCGCTTGCTGCTGCGCAGGAGCCCGCCGCGGTCGAGCCCCGTGTCGCCTCTGCCAATTCTGAGGAAGACCAGATCGTCGGCCGCGCCAAGGCGCCGATCAGCCGCCGTTTCTTCAATTTCGTCAGCGGTGACGATGGCGTGCCTGACGTCTCCATTGGCAAATCGAGCGTCGGCAAGGAAGATCGCGCTTTGCTTCAGGAGACGCTTTACGATCTTTTGGAATGCAAACGCCTCCTTGACCAAGTGCGATGAGGCTGCCTGCGGCGCTGATTGCGACCAAGACATCAGTACCAAACAACAGCCGAAAACTGTAGCGATAGGGTTGGTGCGCGTACTGGATGTACGCAAGCCGGACGTTTCGTTGTTGCGACGGCTGAGTGACATTATTGTCACAGGTCCACGCTTCTGCGTTGTGAAAATTAGTTCGGCAGCCTTATTAACTTGATGAGTGGAGATCACAGGTCCAGTTTGATGGCGAAGCTGATGCTTCGCCCTGTTTTGAGGGAACAGTCAGGCTATGGAGGGGCACGTTGTTGTCTGCCGGGAGACTCCATCTCTGACGAATAGTCGAATGGAGATATCATGAACATCAAGAGCCTTCTTCTTGGCTCCGCCGCTGCTGTCGCCGCAGCAGGCGCTGGCCATGCCGCAGACGCCATTGTCGCCGCACAACCCGAACCGCTTGAATATGTCCGCATCTGCGATGGATACGGCACAGGCTATTTCTATATTCCCGGTACCGAAACATGCCTGAAGATCGGTGGCAAGGTTCGCACCGAAGGCGAGTGGTATGACGCCTATAATCCGCGCAGCAGGGTTGGCACCCTCTGGCACGAGCGGGTGGAGCTCAATGTCGATACGGCGACCGACACCGAATACGGTCCGCTGAAGACCAACACTATCTTCCGCTGGGAGTGGAATGATGGAGGCGCGACCTCCTCCAAGTTGCTGTTCGCCAACATCAGCCTCGGCGGCTTCACGGTCGGTAAGCTCGACTCTCAGTACAATCTTTACGTCGGCTATGCCGGCGACGTCATCAACGACGACGTGATTTATGACGGCCCGTATGAACTAAACCAGCTGACCTACAAATATGAGCCAGACAATGGCTTCTCGGCCGTGATTTCTCTGGAAGATTCCAACTCTACCTCAGACGGTGAGGCCTCTTACGGTGCCGGCTGGTGGACGGACGACAGATCCAACCACTATGCCCCCGACGTCGTTGCCGGGCTCGGCTACAAGGCCGGCAACTGGGGCATCAAGGTCGTTGGTGGCTATGATTCCATTGTCGAAGAAGGTGCCATCAAGGCTCGTCTCGACGCCAAGTTTGGTGGCGTGGAAGCCTTCCTGATGGGGGGCTGGAATACGGACGGCGACAAGCTGAACAAATATGCCGGCACCAACCAGGACATCTCGGCCTGCACGAGATCGAACGGCACCGTCAATGCTGCCAAATGTGGCTGGGGTGATTGGGCGCTTTGGGCCGGCGTGGGCGTTCCGGTCAATGACAAGCTGAAATGGAACCTGCAGCTTGCCTATACCGAGTCCAAGATGTTCGAGGCGACTACAAACCTTAAGATCTATCCGGTCAAGGATTTCCTGGTCGAGCCGGAACTCACCTATGTGCATTACGACTACATCAAGGATGATACGGTCGCCGGCATCCTTCGTTTCGAACGGAACTTCTGATCGAAAGCTTTCCCTGGCCTGAATAGGCAGTGGGCTACAAATTGGATAGGGCCTCGACATCGCGCGAGGCCTTTGCATTTTATGCTAACCCGCTATCCGGCTGTTAAGCACGATACGATCGTTGCGTGCAGTTTTGCCATGGTTTGGCGGATTTTCACCTTCTGCTTGGTAGGGCTGACTTGCTAAGGCTTACCTTTGGCTGTATTTCGCTTTCCTGGGGTTGTATCAATATTGCCGGAGGGAACATGCGCATACGTGCCACAATGGCGGCGAGCCTCGTCGCTATATCGACCATTCTATCGAGCTGTCAGACACCGCAGGAATCGGCGATGAATGCGGAAATGACCTGTCAGTCGCAAGGGTTCCGTCCGGGAACGCAGCGTTACAATCGCTGCGTCGGCGCGACCTATCAATCCAATCGTGCCCAGGCGCAACAGGCTGAAAACCAAGCCGCCGCGTTGGCTGCTGCCGGCATTATCGGCGGCGTTCTCGTCGGTGCCGCCGTCAGCGACAATCACCATCATCGCGGCTATTACGGCCGTCCTTATTATCGTCGTTGCTATCGCTGCTGGTAAGCGTGACCTCTATCCGCGTCATAATGTGCTCCGTCAGCTCAGGCTGACGGAGTTTTCACGTCGGGGATATAGTGAGCCATTAGTCTGGTGGGCTCATTTCCTGGCGATTGACGAGTTTTAGGCTTCGGTCCGGCTGGACGATATAGGTTTCGAGAACATCTTGGCCCCACTGGTTGGTGAAATGGTGCTGGAATTGCGAGCCGGGAGGTGAAAGCGTCAGCTTCGTGTGCGGCTGGCCGCCATAGGTGATGCTGCCCGGAATGGGCTGTACCGTTTCGGTTGTGTTGCACGCGGCAAGCAGCGGTGCGCATATGATGAGAGCTAAGAGGGACTTCATTGTCTTGATTTTCCACGCACTTCCACCCTGCGCAATTACGCGCGCAATAAAGGCGGGAGGGCGTCTATGAGTGCGGTTTCAAATCACTATATAGACATAATGACGGCGTGCTCGGCAGCAAGGTTTGCATGCAGATTTACTTCGCAGCGCCGCCGGATTTCGAAGGAGTCGCATATGTTTACGATTGCCAGATCGATAACTGCCGTAGGCTTTGGCCTTTTGCTGGCGGCGGGCGCCGCAATGCCGGCCGCGGCCATTACCATGCCGGCCCTGAAGCTTCCTGCAACCGAACAGCCTGAGATCATCCAGGTTCACGATCACGGCCATGGCCACGGCCATTGGCATCACCACCACCATAATCATTGGGGTAGCGGCCACCGGCTGCACGGCTCCGACAGTTATTATGACGACGATTCGGACAGCGGTGTGCTCTTCAAGTCCTTCGTGACGGGCACGCTCTTCAGCTGGCAGCGCGCGCAAAGCTATTACGATGACGGTCATGCGCGCGCCTGCGCCAGCCGTTATCGCTCTTATCGTGCCTCGGACAATACCTATCAGCCGAGCTATGGGCCAAGGCGAGAGTGCCGCTGAGCGCGCAACTTTTTCTGAGCAGGCTGCTACTTTTCGCTTGCGTCGGCAAACGCTAAACTCTAAACGAAACAAGCCGTTTCGGCAGGTCGGGGCGTAGCGCAGCCCGGTAGCGCACTTGACTGGGGGTCAAGGGGTCGCTGGTTCGAGTCCAGTCGCCCCGACCATTTATCTCCTTGAACTCCCAATCGAATTTCTGAAAATCAGCTACACCAGGATGTCGGCTGACCGGTCCAGCGGCGTGCGAGACCCTCTGACACCATCTGGTCGCCGAGCGAGCGCCCTGCGCGCATGGCAATGCGCAGCTTGCCGCCATTCGGGTCGTCACGGCGGTTGCTGCCGGAAAGCACGAAGTTTCCGTCGTTGAGAATTGCCTGGAGGCGTAGTTTTGCTGCAATGCCTCTTTGCTTTTCGCTGGGGCAGCGCGCCGCGCTGGCATCCGGGACATCGATATCGGCCAGCTGGATTCTGATCCCATCCTGCCAGAAAGTATTGCCGTCAACGACGCAATTGGTGCCTGAACCGGCGCCGCAAAGCACGAAGCGGCCGCCGGACTGGGCTCGCAAGCTGGGTATGGGCCGTTCGACCGGTATCTTGTTGACCGGCATCGCCACCGGAATGGCGGCGGGCGGTACCGGCAGGGAAGATTCGGCTCGAGGCTCGGATGTGATCGCCGCCGTCTTTATCTGCGGCTTCGCTGCCGGCACCGGCGCGTCCCTAGCCATATGAGGCATGACGGCAACTGCTCCGGCATGCGCCAGCATCGACGGCATATCCTTGCGATGCTGATAGGCGTAAATGCCGGCTACCGTTGCCAGACCGACAACGCCCCATAGCCACATCGAATTGCCCGCCTTGGACTGCGGCTTGCGCCGCGTGCGTCGTTTCGCTTTCGCCATGGTATCGTCCCTCAATTGCGAGAGGGATTATCGCCGCCATTTCTTACCGATCCGTTGGTTTTGGCGGAGATCATCAAAGCGATAGGGGAGGGTTATTTCGCTGCCGCTGCCGGCGCCTTCAATTTCACCGACATCGTTACCTGTCCGTTGATGGAAAGCCTGGTGCCGCGATTGTCCAGATTGTTGACCGAGGTATTGCTCGACAGAGCACTGATCTCGCAGGCATCCGCAATGGTGTCGAGCAGCGTGGCGCAGCTGCCAGCGGCAATCTTGTAGAAGGATATCAACGCTTTTTCCTGCTGCTCCTCGCTATCCCCATCCGCTACCGGATAGGAAATCGATATTCCGGATTGAACGGAAATATATCCTTCGGGCGGCTGGTGAGAATTGCGTAGCGGAAGGTTCGAGAAATTCTGCGCGACGGCCGGCAGGGCCATTGTTGCCAGCGTCAAGCCAAGAGCGATTCGAATCAGAAGTCTGGTCATTAGTGTGCCTCCGTTTTTCCGCTTATTGCAGAAGGAGATAAAGGCTCAGTGATGTCATAACTTAAAATTGTACCTTCGCTCGATTTTCCGTAATGTTTGCGAATCAGAAGTGCGTCGCGCTGAAATGCTTCCTTGCCAACCCAATGCGCAAGGCGCATAGTTCGATCCTATCGTCGGAATTAAACGGGTGCCGGCGAAGTACAGCGTGCTTCTGCCCGAACGGACAATGAGACGCGCGAATGCTCGATACACCTATCCATCCACGAGATTTGCCGCTGTTTTCGGACGATCTGGACCGTCTTGAGAAGGTACTGGACACTGTCTGCATAGATCGCGGGATGAACCCTCGCAGCCTCGAGGCGGAGCGTCTTGGTGCGTTGATCATCCAGCTTTATCGCCAGGGCGTGAAGGATGACGCCAAGCTGATCGCGCTTGCACGGGCTTATTTCTGACACAGCTGCGTTTTTTTATGGCCGAAAATCTAATCGATTTAAGCTGATTTCACATAGCAGCAATGATGCTTTGTGTCTGTTCGAAGCGGACCAGCCTTCCTATATTTGCTGCGTTGCACAAAGAGATTCGATTTCTCGATATCACTGATTCTCGAAAGGAACAGTGCGCATCGGCTTGCCGCGGGAAAAACCGAGCGCAGCCGGTGCGGATGGAAAGGTCCATAATGAATTTTAAAGTTCCGAGCCGGCTTCGCCGCTTGCTTGTCGATTCTATCGAGCTGCCGCAGCTTAAGTTTCCGATGACGCAGCAGCAACCGCAGCCGGCACGCCGTCGCGTTTCCACGCGCCTATTGCCCCAGCGGCTGACGGAAGTTTTGTGGTTCGGCCGCAATCCCGGCAATCTGCGTATGTTCGAATATGTCCCGCTTGGTGTGAAAGGGCCGATGCCGCTCGTTGTTGTTCTGCACGGTTGTCACCAGAATGCCGAGGATTTCGATCGCGCGAGCGGCTGGACGGCACTTGCCCGTCAGCATGGATTTGCCGTGCTTTATGCGGAGCAAAAGGCCTCGAACAATCCCAATCTCTGTTTCAACTGGTTTCGCCCGAGCTTGGTCACACGCGACCGCGGTGAGCTCGGCTCCATCAGAGAAATGATCGATTTCAGCCGCCGGCTGCATGCGATCGATGACGGCAAGATCTTTGTCATGGGCCTTTCGGCAGGCGGCGCCCTGGCGGCCGCGTTGCTGGCAACCTATCCAGAACTGTTTGCCGCAGGCGCTATCATTGGAGGCCTGCCTTTCGGCGCTGCCCGCGATGCCCTGTCGGCACTTGATGTCATGAAACGCGGCTCAAGCCGCCCGGCTGAAAAATGGGGGGAGCTTGTGCGAGAAGTGTCCCCTGAGGCAGCTAGCTTTCCGGTCGTCTCCATCTGGCATGGCGATGCCGATGAGGTAGTGTCCTTCACCAATGCGGAAGCCTCCGTTGCGCAATGGCTCGCCGCACGTGAGCGTCCGCGCATCAAAGGTCGGCTGCGTCTTTTCGAGGGCGGCGAACGCCGAGAGTGGCGCGACGATTACGGCCATCTGATTTTGGAACTGGTGACGCTGACTGACTTCGGTCATGGTCTGCCGGTCGGCTCGAGCGTCGAAGGCTGGGAACCTGCCAATGACACTGAACGCTATATCTTGCCGGCTGCGCTGTCGGCGCCCGAAGAGCTTGTCAAAAGCTGGAAGCTCGCAGCCTGAGCCAGACCAGCGAAACCGTGTAACGGTTTCGCGCTGGGTAACCCTGCCTCAACCATCAATCGTCATTGGTGGCATTCAGGTTTTCCGGCCGAATGCCGTCATCGTCGGACCAGTGCTTGAAGCGAATGCCAGGACCACCCATGCCGTCACTCCCACCGGCGAGGAAAAGCACGCCGTGGCTCTCGAGGACGGAGCGGATAGCTGCAAGCGCCCTCATATCTGTCGGGTTGATTCCTGTTTCCAACGATTCGATAACGGAAACCGGCAGTTTGCTCTCGCTGGCAAGTGTCTCCACCGTCAGTCCGAGCATGGCGCGCGCGCCGCGCAATTGTGCTGAAGTAATCATAGGTTAACTCTATCGCATCGGCACGAAAAGCGGAACCGATTTCGCTCGAAAATCCCATAGCTGTTTAAAGGGCCTGGGCGCTTTTCTTCCGGACTTTGATCGCATCGCCGAATTTGGCATTTGTCGCCAGTTCTAGCGGGGTGGGGAAGGGATGGCCGAGCAGGTCGTAATAGATCTTCTCGGTCGCATGGGCCATACCGGCAATCGTATAGCCATTCTTTCGGCGGCGAGCCTCAGCAGTGAAACTTGCAAGCCGTGCCGGGTCAGCAAGCCTCGCCATCGCAGCTGCCAATGCTTCCGGATCGTCGCTGTTCGGCACGATGTATCCATTCTTGCCATGTTCCAGCACTGTGCGCGCGCCCCCGACATCGGCGAGCAGCAGCGGCTTACCCGCGGCGGCCGCTTCCAGCATCACATAGGACATGGCTTCATAGCGGCTGGGCATGACGACGACGTCGACAGAGTCGATGGCAGTCACGCCGGGTACGCTGCTATCGATTCTGGCACGATCTTCAAGCCCGGCTGCTCTAATCATGTCTCTCGTTGCATCGGCTAGCTCACCCATCCCGATCATCAGCAGATACGCTTGTGGCAAATAGGGTGCTATGCGGGCAAAAGCATGGACCAGACGCTCCGGCGCCTTCTGTCGCGTCATGCGCCCAACAAAGCCGAAGAGCAGGGCATCCTGTGGAATGCCATAGCGTCTGCGAAGGGCCGTCCGCTGGCTGATGGGCGGTGCATTCACGCCGTTGACGACGACGCGCAGGCGTTTTTCCGGGATGCCGAGCGACAGGGCATGATCATATTCGTCCTGCGAAACGCAGATGAGCCGATCCGTCAGAAAAGCCCCCAGAAGACGCTCGATGCCCCCATAGATCAGACGGCCTTTCGAACCCAGCGTCGGATCCATGGTGCGAAAGGCATGCGGTGTGTAAAGAACAGGCACATGTCGTCCCGGCAGCCGCAAGCGCGTAAGAGCGCCGGCCTTTGAGCTGTGGCCGTGGATCAGATCGAAGGGTCCATGAATGGCGGAGAGCTTGCGGAGCTGCCACCATGCCGTCAGATCCCAAGGACCGGGAGCACGCCGCATGGCAAGCGGAATGACATTGTCCAGCCCCATATTTTCCAGCTCAGTGACGAAGGCGGGCTCGGCGCGCACAGGGGAATAGACGGCGGTCACGAAATGGCCGCGATGTTGCATGGCCCGGCACAGATCGAGAAAATGTCGTCCGGAACCGCCGCCGCTCGGTTCGAGAACCTGCAGCAACGACAGGCGTTTGACGCTGGTGCGAATGTTCACCGCGCAGTTTCCCTTCTGCTCAAATCACGTTGATATTTTTGCTCCAGGGCGCCGCAGCCCCAGACGATGCCGATCAGCATGTAAAGATGGCGCCAATGATCGGTATCGATGACGTTGCCGATGCCGACATGGCCGAGAATGACGATCCAGGCGATCATCAGATAGGGTTGCCAGGGGCGCTCCCTTAGAAGGTTGCGGAAGCCGATATAGATGGTCCAGCAGATCATGCTGATCCAGGTTACGAAGCCGAGCCAGCCATAGGTGGTCAGCGTCTTCAGCCAGGTATTGTGTTCGTCTTCGCGGAAGATCTGGCCGAAGACCAATGGCCCAATGCCGAAAGGCCGTTCCATGGACATTTGGAAGCCGATGCTGTGGCGCTCGAAACGGCCGAGGTGCCCGCCGTCATAGCTCTGAACTAGCTGGAGGCGCGTCGAAAACAGGTCACTGACCTGCGGAAATTGCAGTGCGACGGCGAGCAGCACGACCATGAGGATGATGGCCGCCAGCGACATCACCAGAATGCGCAGCCGGAAGGTATTGCTGCGGTGCTTCAGCAACATGCAGAAGATCAGCATCACCGAGGTGAAGGCGAAGAGAGCCCAAGCGGCGCGGGAGAAAGACAGGAAAATGCCGAAGGCGAGCACGAACAGGCAGATGCCCTTGATCGGCGCCTTTTTCAGGTCTCCGATCAGCAAGCCGTGCATGAGATAGAGGCTTGGCGCCACGAGATAGGGGCCGAAGACGTTCGGATCCTGGAACGCACCCATGGCGCGGTCGTAGCGGGTGAAAATGTCGAACCCCGGCACGGCATGGAAGTAGCCGAGGATGCCGAGACTTGCGGTGATCAGCGCTGCCACGACCCAGGTATTGAAGATCAGCTTCAGCCGCTTTTCGTTATCCTCGGTGATGGCAGCATAGAAGACGGCGCTCAACGCTAGAAAGGTCGAGACCGCGATATAGATCGGGCCATCGAGATGATTGCCAGCGGCGAGGTCATGCATCTGCGTGATCGAGAGCATCCCGCCGACATTGAACGTCAGGAACAGGGCCAGAAGCGGCGCGACGCTGCGCGAGATTTTCAGCCCGAGGATGAACCATGTGCCGATGAGAAAGGCGAGCCACAGCTCATAAGGTGCCGGCTCCGCAATGACGAAACCCGACAGGAATACGCCCACGGCAACGCTCGCCGTACCAATCAGCCGCAATGCGGCAAGCTGTGGCTGCGCAATGCGGGGTGATGGCAGATCGACCGCGCTCAATAGGCATTTTCCGTATTGAGCAGACGGAACGGCGTCAGAAACAGGATTTTCAGATCGAACAGCAGCGACCAGTTCTCGATGTAATAGAGATCGTAGGCCGTGCGGAACTTGATCTTGTCGTCGCTGTCGATCTCGCCACGCCAGCCGTTGATCTGCGCCCAGCCGGTCACGCCCGGCTTTACGCGATGGCGCGCGAAGTAACCTTCGACCACGTCGGCATAGGTGCGGTTATGGCTGGCGGCAAGCACGGCATGCGGTCGCGGGCCGACGAGCGAGAGGCTGCCGAGCAGCACGTTGAAGAGCTGCGGCAACTCGTCGATCGACGTCTTGCGGATAAAGCGTCCGACGGGGGTCACGCGCGGATCGTTCTTGGTTACGGCGTTGCGGGCTGACGGATCGCTCATATGCGTGTACATCGAGCGGAACTTGAACACGTTGATGATCTCGTTGTTGAAGCCGTGGCGCTTCTGCATGAAGAATACCGGGCCCCTCGAGGTCGCCTTCACGGCGATCGCGGCCCCCAGCATGATCGGCCAGACAAGGGCGAGCGCGACCACGCTGAAGAAGATGTCGAAGATGCGCTTGGCAACGCCATCCCAGTCCCGGATCGGCTTGTTGAAGATGTCGAGCATCGGCACGGCGCCGACATGCGAATAGGCGCGGGGGCGGAAGCGCAGCTTGTTGGCATGCGCCGCCAGTCTGATATCGACGGGCAGCACCCAGAGCATTTTCAGCAATTGCAGAATGCGGTCTTCGGCGCTGATTGGCAGCGCGATGATCAGCATGTCGATGCGCACGAGCCGCGCGAACTCGACCAGTTCCGCCACCGTGCCGAGTTTCGGATAGCCGGCCACCATGATGGGAGAACGCTTTTCGCCGCGATCGTCGAAGATGCCGCAGATCCGGATATCGTTGTCTGGCTGATGTTCGAGGGCGCGAATGAGTTCCTTGGCCGGTTCGCCGCCGCCGACGATGACGGCGCGCCGTTCCATGACGCCGTTGCGGGCCCAGTGGCGGATGCCATAGGCGAAAAGCAGGCGCGCCACGAGAAGGAAGCCCGCACCGGCCGCGAACCAGAGAGCGAGAAGGGGGAGAGAATAGATATTATTGATGTCGAACGGGAGCAGGGCGATGACCATGACCGCGAAGGCCGCAGCCCAAGCCCCGAGAATCCTGTGCAGGAAATGATGAGGCGAGCGCAGGACCGGGATCTGATAGGCATCAGCAATCTGCAGGAAGACAATGGCAAGGCCGCAGAGCGCGATCGTCACCACGCCCTTCGACACGAAAGGATGATTGTCCGATGTGCCGAAAAGGAGAATCGCCAGCCCGAACGCGAGCAGCGACAGAAATTCGAACAACCGATATTGTCCGACGATGATAGACGGAGACTGGTTGGTTTCGCGAAACTGTTCGGCGATCTGCCGCGCATAGGCATTCATTCCGCCAGGGCGGTCGCCCGGCGTCTCACCGGCACCACGCGTGCGTATTTCTGAAACCTGCTTGCGAAGATTGTCCAAGTTGAACTGCTCGGACTTTTCGGTAGTGTTCATGACAACTTATCCGGTCGTTACCGGACAAGGCCTACCAGATATCAGCTAAGAAACACTTACAACACTTGGCTGTATTCTAACTGTCGCTATCCAGGCCAAGTATATTTTGATACAGGTGCAAAGTATCCCGTGCCATGGCAGAGGCGGAAAAAATCGTTCGGATCGTCCCGATATCGGGCATGTTGCGGGCGCCCCATTGCGGTTCCGTGATCGCTTGCGCCATTATGCGTGAGAGGTCGTCGGCATCTTCCGGCTTGGCGAGTGCAGGGCTGTTTTCGCCAAGTGCTTCCGCAACGCCGCCGACCCGCGAGGCAATCACGGTCTTCCCGGCTGCGAGTGCTTCCAGAACGATATAAGGCATGGCTTCGGCGCGCGAGGGAACCACGACATTCTGGGACACCGCGAAGGCTTCCTGCACGCGCATGGCCGGCAGCATTCCAATGCGGTGGCCGAGGCCCCGCTCGACCATCATCCGGTGATATTTGTCTCTGTCCGGCCCGTCGCCGATCATCAGAGCGGAAAGCGGCCTGCCGATCCGCCGTTCCGTTTTCGCAAAGGCGTCTACAAACAGATCGGGACCTTTGAGGTCCCGCAGCATGCCGATATAGACGAAGTGCACGGAGTCCGATCGCGTCGGTATGATCCGGAAATCTCTTTCGCTGATGCCGTTATAGATCATCACCGAACGGGTGCGCGGTTTGCCGATCTTTGCTTCATAGGTGCGGCGTTCAAAATCACAGATGAAGATCAGCCCGTCGGTCAAAAATTCCAGCATCCGTTCCATGCTATGGACAAGCACGCCCTGGAAGGAGTGACGGGGAAAATGCAGGCTTCCGCCATGCGCGGTATAAAGGCGGGCTACGCGATACCTATTGACCCGCAGGATCGAGCCGAGAACGCGCGCAAGCAGGCCGCCCTTGGCGCCGTGCCCGTGCAGCACATCCGGCCGCAAGCTCTTGATTTTCTTGTAACTACTCCAAAGTGTGGCAGCATCCGAGAGGGTAATTTGCCGTCGGATCGGCAGACGGACGACACCGAGAGCCAGAAACGGCGCGATATCGTCGAACAGACGATCCTCATGCTCACCGCCCGTCAGGCTGTCGCAAAGTATGCCGACCTGGTGGCCCGCTTTGCTCTGTTCCTCCGCCAAATCGCGAACATGGCGGAAGACCCCGCCGACCGGGGACCTGAAGCAATGAAGGATTCGAAGCGGTCGGGCCATGAGCGGTCGCGGTTAGAACAACCGCTCTCTGACATAGATGGTGTCGCCTGCCAGAACCGGATCGGAGATGCCGACCCGCCCCGTCATGACATGACCGTTGATCTTGCGGGTGACGTCCGCGTTGGATTGGTTCGCCCGGCTGGTAAAACCGCCTGCAACTGCAATGGCATTCTGGATTGTCATGCCCGGAACGTAGGAGTACTGGCCCGGCTGCCCGACTTCACCCATGATGTAGACGGAGCGATAGCGGTCGATGTCGATGGTGACGTCGGGATCGCGAATGTAACCCTGGCGAAGCTTCTGTGCGATCTGGCCGGAGAGCTGCTGCAGCGTCCGGCCGCGAGCAGCAACCTGACCGATCAGCGGGAAGGCGATATAACCGGCTTGATCGACCGTATAGGTGTTGGTCAGGCCGGCTTGATCGAACACGGTAACGCGCAACCGATCGCCACTATCCAGCGTATAGGGCTGGATCGTGGCCTCATTGAAGGCCTTGGGAGCCGGTTGATAGGTATTGCAGCCGGTGAGCGCGGCGCTCACGGCAGCCATGCCGAGTGCAAGGACAATCTTTGGCTTTGCGAAGGGCATTTCGCGCTCGTTGGAAAGGGAAGGACACTGCCGTCGTTATCGATCCGTTAGGGTTAACGGTCGGTAAAGAGCAAATGAAAATTCGGGAAAAAATTAGCGACATCAAAAATAATGCTGACGAAATACTATTAACGCTTGGGTTACTATAGTCGTTTACGATTAATTCCGGCTTTCTATTACGGAGTTTTGCATATGTCCGGTGTCAACAGCACCCAGCAGGATGTGGACATCGATCTCGCTCAGCTCTTTCGCGCTGTGTGGCAGCGGCGGGTGCGCGTTGTCGCCATCACGCTGGCCGGCGCATGCGCGGCATTTGCAATTGCCAAGGTCATGGCGCCGGAATATCGCAGCGAAGCCCGTATTCTCATTGAGCAGCGTGCGCCGGCCTTCGCAACGACGACGTCTGGCAATGATGCCGGTGCGGGACCTCTACTGGACGAGCTTAACATTGCCAGCCAGGTGCAGATCCTGCAGTCGGCGGATCTGGTGAAGCAGGTCATTTCCAATCTCAAACTCTATGACCGGCCCGAATTCTCCGCCGGCAATAATAGCTCCGCGATCTCGGATATCCTGATCAAGCTGCATCTGAAGCAACCGGCGGCCGATAAGGCTCCGGAAGAGCGGATGCTGGATGCTTTCACCAGCCGGCTGCAGGTCTATCAGATCAACAGCTCGCGCGTGATCGGCATCAGCTTCACGTCCCGCAATCCGGACCTTGCCGCCAGCGTGCCGAATGCCATGGCGCAGGTCTATCTGTCGATGCAGAGTGGCGCCAAGCTCGATTCCAACAGCGAGGCAACCCGCTGGCTGGAGCCGGAGATCGCCAAGCTGCGCGATAAGGTCAGCGAGGCCGAAAGGAAGGTCGCCGATTATCGTTCCGCCAATGGACTTCTGCAGACCAGCCAGAACAGCAATTTCGCCACGCAGCAGCTTGCGGATATTTCAACACAGCTGGCGCAGGTGCGCGGCGACAGAGCCAATGCCGAGGCGAGGGCGCAGGCGGTGCGCAGCGCGCCGTCCAGCGGCCGTTCCACCGATACGCTTGCCGATGTCGCAGGATCGCAGACAATTCAGCGGCTGAAGGCGACCCAGTCGAACCTCGAGTCGCAGATCTCCGATCTCTCCACGACGCTGATGGATGGGCATCCGCGGCTGAAGAGCCTGCGGGCACAGCTTGCCGATATCCGCCAGCAGATCGACCGCGAGACGCAGAGGATCCTGGCAAGCATCGAGAATGAAGCAAAGGTGGCGCAGCTGCGCGAGCAGCAGCTCCTAGCGCAATCGAATACTCTCAAGGCCGATAGTGCCCGGGCAGGGGAGAACGAAGTCGGCCTGAACGCGCTGGAACGCGAAGCTGCTGCCGAGCGGCAATTGCTCGAAACCTATCTTGCGCGGTATCGCGAAGCAGCATCTCGAGTCGACAAGAATTCCAGCCCTGCGGATGCACGCATCGTTTCAACTGCGGTCGAACCGGTCGATCCTTCTTTCCCGAAGGTCGGCCCGATTGTCGTCGTTGCTACGCTTGCCACCTTCATCCTGACGGCCATCGTCATAATGCTCTCCGAGCTGTTCAGCGGCCGCGCATTGCGCCCTGTCGGACTTGCCCGCAAGGAAGATGACGCCGTGCGAGAGATAGCGAAGCGTACCCCAACCGTCGCCGCGCCAGTTCCGCTTCCATCTGTTGCACGCGCAAGCAATGTCGAGGTGCCCGCAAGCATGCTCTCCGTCCCCGCAGAGGAAATCCCGGTTCAGGCTGCCAATACCTTAACTGCTCCGGAGGCGACGATCGCAGTGGGTACCGCAATTGCTCCGGAGCGCGAGCCGAAGCAGGCTGCCCAGGCTGTTGAGGAGGAGGAAGATTTTTCCATCCAATCCGTCGCGGACTATCTGATCGATAGTGGCTCGCGACTTGCCATCGCGATATCTCCGACGGGTGACAGCGGCTCGACTGCAACCGTGATGCTGGCGCGAACCATCGCCGATGCAGGCTGCCGCATCGTGCTGGTCGACATGACCGGCACAGGATGTCCCTCGAGGCTGATGGCCGAGCACGATGAACTTCCCGGTGTGACCGATCTGCTCTGCAGCGAAGCAGCCTTTGGCGATACGATCCATCCGGATCGTCTGTCGGATGCCCATCTCGTTCCGCAGGGCATGAGCGATCTTGCCCGTGCCATGCGCGGTGCCGACCGTCTGTCGCTGATCCTCGACGCCCTGAACTCGGCCTATGATATCGTTCTCGTGGAGTGTGGCGCGGCCGAGGTCTCCGGTGTTGCGCGGCTGACGCGCAGCAAGGAGACGGAAATCATCCTCTCCATGCCGGAGCCCAACGAAAGCCAGTTCATTGCTGCCATGACGGAGTTCCAGAAAGCCGGCTACGAGCACATCATCCTGATGTCAGGCTGGCGCGAGGAGCATGATCCGGATACGCGCCGGGACGCCGCCTGATCAATCCCCAGCGTTGCCATCATCCGCTGCGGCGCCGGCTGCACGCCGCGCCCGCAGCCGCTGGATGAGGGAATAGAGCTTTTTATTGGACTTGATCGCCACTTTCGTACGCGTCATGCCCCGGCTCGCCATTGCCGCGAGGCGTCCCACGGCTGAAACCGGCAGGAAAAGATCATGCTGCACCGTTTCCATCGGGCACCAGGAACGCTTGTAAATCTGGTCGCCGATGCCGAAGTCGAAAAGTGCGATGCCTTCGCGATGCAGCCGCTCGATCATCAGCCAGAATAGCAATTCGCCGGGGCTTGCCTCTGCAACCAGAGCCTCGTCGATAGAGGCAAACTGGCAGATGACGTGGTCCCCCTTGCGGGAGAGGGCGGCAATGGCCGGCACGTGGCCCTCGTGTTCGCCTTTCAGCTGGAGCGCATGTATCTGCAGCGTCGAATCGGCCGTGCCACTTTCGCGCCGACGCAACATTGCATGCAGCGCCGCCTTGATCCGCGCATCTTTGAAGGCGTCAGGCAAACCGGCCCCCCTGAAGCGGGCCGCCTTCTGCCGGAAAAACAGATCGAGAAGCGCATCCTGCTGGTCGGCACCGGCGATCACATATTCATAGCCGCCCTGGGCGTCGAGAATCCGGCTCTGATGCTTGAATTTCTTTCGCCGTCGTTTGGCATTCACCTGTTTCAGGCTTGCTTCGAAATTGGCGAGGAAGGGCAGTTGGAAGGCATGGTTCTGGTTTTCGATCGACCTCAGCGAGGTGAGGGGGCTTGCTCGCCCTCGCCATTCGAGCGGAATATTGCGCAGGATGACAACATCAACCTTGCCGCGCAGCGCAGCGGATATGGCGTTTACCTGAACGGGGGTCAACGGACCGTTCGCCAGGAACTCGGCCGAAAACAGACCGGTATTAATATTGTTGTGGTGGCCTCCGATGAACTCGGCTCGTCTTGTTCCACGACTATGGATGATCTCGAGCGGAAGGATGAAGGCGACGCGATCTCCGATGGAGCCCCTGACGATGGCGAGAGGATGTCCAAAGTTCTCCACCCAGGCTGCACACCAGTCATAGCTCTGGTGCAGCGAGTTGAGATTGTCCTTCTCCAGAGCACGCCATTCGGCTTCAAGCGGCGCCATGCTGTGGAAGATGTCGACCTGCAGATGAACGGCAGCCGTAGGTTCCATCCCGATCGACGCAATCCGCTTATCGGCTGCGGCGGCGATGCCGGCGATATCTCGCGTCTGGGTCTGCATCCGATCTTCTCCGCTCCGGCGGTATTCGGACGCAGTCTGGCGGGCAACGGCTTATTTTTGGCTTAAGATGGGACACCGTCGTCTGGCAGGTGCGGATCAGGGTTAGCCTAATGTAAATCGCGCCGGGGCGAGCATTATTGCGGGCGCGGCCCGGCCATCCATTTGATGATGCCCATTGCCGGCAGCACCCAGATGATGCCGCTGAAAAAGAAATACAGGAAATGTACCCAGCCGGGTTGATCTGCAAGCGTTCGCACTGCAACGATCATGGCAACGATCGCATAGATTGCAACCAGCAGCACGAGCAGGATCATGCCTATGAATTTGCGCAGGCGAAGGGGCACGGGGTTTTCTCCTCATTATGACAGCACGCCGCGACGGCATGCCGCAAACTCCCGGGACTTGTTTTGCACGCCCCTATCGGGCAAATCAACAGCCTGATCGAAGGGAGAAGCCATGGCTGCCGCAAATTTTACGACCGAACAGGCGATTTTGAAGGAAGTGGCCCGTCAGGACCGCAATCGTCGCGCCATCCGCATATGGCTGGCCTGCGTGCTTCTCGTTCTCTTCGGTCTGGTGCTGGTAGGAGGTGCAACGCGCCTCACCAATTCCGGCCTATCGATCACGCAATGGCAACCGATCCATGGCGTGATCCCGCCGCTGAATGCGCAGGAATGGCAGGACGAATTCGATCTCTACAAGCGCATCCCGCAATTCCAGATCCTGAACAAGGATATGACGGTCGAGGAGTTCAAGGGCATCTTCTGGTGGGAGTGGGCGCATCGTCTGCTTGCCCGCACCATCGGTATCATCTTCGGCCTGCCGTTGCTGTTCTTCGTTGTGACGGGCCGCGTCGAGCGCAAGCTCTGGCTGCCGCTTGCCGGCATTTTTCTGCTCGGCGGCCTTCAGGGTGCGATCGGCTGGTGGATGGTTTCCTCGGGGCTCGAAGCACGCACCGACGTCAGCCAATACCGTCTTGCCACCCATCTCGTAACCGCCTGTCTGATCTTCGCCGCCTGCATGTGGTTCATGCGCGCCCTGTCCCCTCATTCGAACGAGCCGCCGCCGACGCGGCATTCGGCGAAACTCGCCAGTCTCATCGCCTTGATGGCACTCTTCCAGATCTATCTCGGCGCGCTCGTCGCCGGCCTCGATGCGGGCCTCAGCTACAATACCTGGCCGCTGATGGATGGCGCCGTCGTGCCGAGTGATCTTTTCATACAATCGCCGGCCTGGATCAATTTCTTTGAAAACCCGAAGACGGTCCAGTTCGTTCACCGTCTCGGTGCCTACGCGCTCTTCGTCGTCGTCGCCATCAATATGATCATCTCACTGCGTGCGGCGGCGCAAACGACCCACGCGCGCCGGTCCGTCGTTCTCTTCGTTCTTGTGCTGATCCAGGCGATCCTCGGCATTTCGACGCTGCTGCTGCACGTGCCGCTGCATTTGGCCTTGGCGCATCAGGCCGGCGCCCTGATCGTCTTCGGCTTCGCGATTGCCAATTGGCGCGGTTTCTATGGCGAATTACCGCGCCAGACATCGATCGTCGTAAGAGATTGAGGCGCATTGCGCCTCAATCCTTTTAGCGCGCGGAAGCGAAGCTTGCCGCCGACGACATCCGCGAGACCACTTTCAACCGCTTGATTTCACCACGCCGGAAGGCGGCCAGGAAGCGGTTGTAGTCCTTGAAGACCACGCAGCCATTCGATTCGCCACGACCGCCTCTGAGCATGTAGGTGTGAGCCAGCAGGCCGTCGCGGCCATAGACGCGGGCGCCGTTTGCGGGTGTCAGGCGCAGCGCCTGCACGCCATGGAACAGGCTTTCTCTGTAAGTCAGGTTATAAGTTTCAGGAGGCGTCGGGCCGGTATTCTTGCGGTCGACATAGCGGGGATTGTCGCGCATGTGGCCGAGGCCGGAATGGGCCTCAAGGCGCTCGCCGCTCGGCAGATAAACGGTCTTCGCTTCGATGTCATAGATCGCTGTGCCCGGTCCGGGGCTGATTGCGGCAAACGGGTTGATAAAGGGCTTCGTCTTGCGAACGGAGCTGTCATCCGGATCGGCGTAGGCCATCATGCGCGATGGCGGCTGTGCGGTCGTTTCGCTGTTCGTTGCCCGGGCGATGGCGCTTGTGGCGCTGGTGCGTTGCACGGGCGTTTCCCGGGCGGGACGTGCCGCGGGGATGACGTTCAGCACGGCCTCGGCCACCGCAATATCGGCGTCTTTCGCAGGCACCGGCTTTGCTTCCGCAATGGCGGGCAGGCTGACCTCAGGAGCCGCGGAAGCGACCGCCGCCGGCTGCTCTGTGGTGTTCAGGGGGCCTGCGGCCGGCATCAGAGCTGTGGTATATTTTGCCTGGCTCAACGATTGCATGGCAGTTGCGAAATTGATAGCGATCACCTTGCGCAAATGGGCGATCGTCTCGGGCGAAGCCGCTGCCACTTCGAGACGGCCGCTCTTGATGCTGGCCGCTGCAATCTGAGCCTGCTTCATATCGGATGTCTGTTGGATGAGGGCATGTGCCAGTTGCGCACGAACCGCATCCGTCCCGCCGGCTTTCGTTTGAACCTCCGCAGTGGCGATGTTGCCGAAGCGGCTTTGTCCATGCAGCGAAGTGGTCTGGCTCGCATAGCGGGTAGGGTGCGCTACGTAGCTTTGCGGAACGATGAAGGCCGATGCTCGCGGTGCCAGGAAGCTGTCGGTCGATGTCGCCGCGCCGGGAAGCGATAGCACCATCGATTGCGTCGTCATCAGCGTCGCCGCGACCCAGGCGAAAGCCGCGACTGCGACGCCGGTGGCCAGGGTGCCAGGACGGATGCTGAAGGATTTTTTCGATCGCGAGGCGTAGCCGGAGCGCGAATTGAAGTTACCGAACGTTTCGGTCACGAACGCCATGATACTCGTTATCCAAACTACACAGACACTGAACCGGCTCAAGAACGCACACGCGCCCTAACGCGAAAGTCGCGTTCGGTCGCCAACTTGCCGGCTGTCTGGAAGCATGCCGAATTATGGTAACCAATTCCTTTACGATGGCTCATTCTTGGATATTCATTGAAAAAAGGGATAGTTTTAAACGTCCCGCCCATTCGGACCAGCAAAGCCGTTAAGAGCCAATTCGGCCGACAATTGGCCGCAGGCCCAACGGTTGTTCACTTTTCCGTGTAGGTTCGGCTAATTTAGAGCAACGGCAAAAATAAGGCCGGGTACGGCAGCGGAGCCCAAATTGCGCAAAACTACTTTTGACGTGAAAAGGCCCGGCCCGAATAAACAGGCCGGGCCCATTGAATTTCAATCCACGTTGGATTGAACTACGCGCTCAGCATCAAGTCCATGTTCTGCACGGCCGCACCCGATGCGCCCTTGCCGAGATTGTCGAGCAGGGCAACGAGATTGACCTGCGCGCCACCTGGCGTGCCGAAGACGAAGAGCTTCATCGTGTCCTTGCCGGCGAGCTCGACGGCGTTGACGCGGGGCAGGGCGCGGCTCTCATCGAGCGAAACGACCTGAACGATATCCTGACCGGCATAATGGTCGACGAGTGTGGCATGAATGCTCTCCAGCGTCGCGCCTTCCGCGAGATCGCCGAGATGCAGCGGCACCTGCACGATCATGCCCTGAGGGAAGCGGCCGACGGAGGGCGAGAAGATCGGTGCGCGCTCCAGCAGGCCGTGTGTCGTCATCTCCGGGACGTGCTTGTGGGTCAACGACAGGCCGTAGAGGAAATGCGGCGCGGTGATTGCATCCGGATGATCGGGATTTTCCATCTGTGCGATCATCTGCTTGCCGCCGCCGGTGTAGCCGGACACTGCATTGACCGTCACGGGATAGCCCGTCGGAAGGATGCCCGCGGCGCGCAGCGGCCGGATGACACCGATCGCACCCGTGGGATAGCAGCCGGGATTGGCGACGAAACGCGCCGCCTTGATCTTGCTGCCTTGGTTGCTGTCCATTTCGGCAAAGCCATAGGCCCAGTCGGGATGGATGCGGAAAGCCGTCGAGGTGTCGATGACGCGGACATTGTTGTTGCCCGCCACCATCTTTACCGCTTCCTTCGACGCATCGTCTGGCAGGCAGAGGATGGCGATATCGGCGCTGTTCAGCATGTCCTCGCGCATGGCGGCGTTGCGGCGTTCGGCTTCGGGAATAGACAGTAGCTCGACATCGCGGCGGTCGGCCATGCGCGTGCGGATCTGCAAGCCCGTGGTTCCGTGTTCGCCATCGATGAAGATTTTCGGTGCCATCTTATTCCTGCTCTTTCAATAGGTTGAAAATGTTTCCGGACTCAGTTTGCCATGCAGTTGATTCAATTTCATAACGACTGCTGCGGAAGCAGAAGGACGGCTTTCGAAAACCGCCTCGCCTATCCCGAAATCATGTCTCAGCGACTGCTCGCATGCCGTTCGGCGTGGAGACCGAGCATATACATCGCCACGGTCGCCCCCGCAATGGCGGTGATGTCGGCGTGGTCGTAGGCGGGCGAGACTTCGACGACGTCGGCACCCCGGATATCCAGCTGATGCAGCCTTTGCAGCACCGACAGGATCTTGGCGCTGGAAGGGCCGCCCGCGACCGGCGTTCCCGTGCCCGGAGCAAACGCTGGATCGAGGCAATCGATATCGAAGGTCAGATAGGTCGGTGCGCCCTTGGTATGCGAGATGATCGTCGAGGCGATATCGCTGGCGCTCATATCTTCGATCTGATTGCCATAAAGGATCTGGATACCAAAATCCTCGGGCGCGTGCGTGCGGATGCCGATCTGGATGGAGCGGTCGGGGTCGATCAGACCGTCGCGTACGGCGCGCGCAACGAAGGAGCCGTGGTCGATACGCTTGCCGTCGTCGTACCAGGTATCCTGATGGGCATCGAACTGCACCAGTGCCAGCGGCCCGTGCTTGGCAGCATGTGCCTTCAACAATGGCCATGTGACGAAGTGATCGCCGCCGAGTGTCAGCAGGAAGGCGCCGCTGTCCAGGATCGTGGCCGCCTGTCTTTCGATTGCGGCGGGTGTCTCCTGATGATTGCCGTAATCGAGCAGGCAGTCGCCATAGTCGATGACGGCCATCTCGGCGAAGAGATCGCGATTGAACGGATATTGCGGATCATTGTCGAAGATGGCCGACGCACGGCGGATCGCCTGCGGTCCGAAACGCGTTCCCGGCCGGTTCGAGGTGGCGGCATCGAAGGGGATGCCCCAGACCGCGGCGTCGACACCATCAAGCGATTTGGTGAAGCGGCGGCGCATGAAGGACAACGCGCCGGCGAAGGTCGGATCGCTCGCAGCCGAGGTCAGGCTTGCTGCGGTAAAGGCGTGGTCAATCGATGTGCTCGGCAAGGCCCTCTCCTTTGCTCGCCTGAAAGTCGTAGGCGCGTTCTATCCTGCCTATGCGGACCTTGTATTCTTCATACCAGCGCTCGCGCCCGAGTTTCTGCGCGGCCAGATGCGACACCACGTTCTTCCAGGCGAGGATGCTTTCCTCGTCCCGCCAGAACGAGTTGGTGATGCCGAAACCATCGGCACCTCTCGCGCTTTCGAGCCCAAGAAAGCCGTCCTGTGCCCTTGCCAGTTCCTCCATGCGCTCACCCATAGAGCCATAGCCGTTATCGCCTCCGGTGCGGAGCGATGCGAATGTGACGATGTAATAGGGCGGCTCGGGAGTGGGCGCGAAACGCGATGAAGTACTCTTGCTCATGGTGTTTCTCTGGAGAGCGGTCAATCTGGAAATTCAGGCTGCAATTGTAAGCCAAGATCCGGCGACTATTTGCCCAATCTAACGGTGCATTGATATGCCTTTTTCACACAGGCGATCTGCGGCGTGGAACACTCGGCCTGCCCATCGGTCACGACACAGTAGGAGCAGCTGTCGTTGAATTCGCGGCAGTCGGCATTTGTGTGGAGAAAATCCTTCATGCTCTGCATATCCGCCGTCATTTCCGCAGGTGGAGCGGGCTGGGCATCGTCGCACAAAGCGGGTGCGGTGCTCGCGATCAAAAGCAGAAGCGAAAAGATGAATCCACGCATTGAACTCTCCCGGTGCTTGTATCGGAACTTTGCCACAAAACGCGCCGCTTGCCTCGGTGGCTCCGCATCTTTTCTTATGTTGCAAAAAAAAGGCCGGGAAAACCCGGCCTTTCCAAAAATCCGATCTCGGATAAGCGATTAACGCTTGGAGAACTGGAACGAACGACGTGCCTTTGCGCGGCCGTACTTCTTACGCTCGACGACGCGGCTGTCGCGGGTCAGGAAGCCACCCTTCTTCAGGACCGAGCGCAGGCCCGGCTCGAAGTAGGTGATTGCCTTGGACAGGCCGTGACGAACGGCACCGGCCTGGCCGGAGAGGCCGCCGCCGGCTACGGTTGCTACGATGTCGAACTGGCCGTCACGGGCAGCAGCGACGATCGGCTGACGCAGGATCATCTGCAGAACCGGACGGGCGAAGTAAGCCGTGTAGTCCTTGCCGTTGACGATGATCTTGCCAGAGCCGGCCTTTACCCAAACGCGGGCTACGGCGTCCTTGCGCTTGCCGGTCGCGTAGGAGCGGCCGAGCGAGTCAACCTTGCGGACGTGAACAGGAGCAGCAGCTGCTTCCGACGTCGTGCCGAGGTCCTTCAGGGAGGAGAGGTCAGCCATTATCAGGCGCTCCTTACGTTCTTCTTGTTCAGCTTGGCGACGTCGAGGACGACCGGCTGCTGGGCTTCGTGGGGATGGTTGGAGCCGGCGTAGACGCGCAGGTTCTTCATCTGGCGACGGCCGAGCGGACCGCGGGGAACCATGCGCTCGACGGCCTTCTCAACGACGCGCTCCGGGAAGCGGCCTTCGATGATCTGCCGAGCCGTACGCTCCTTGATGCCGCCGGCATAACCGGTGTGCCAGTAGTAAACCTTGTCTTCGTACTTCTTGCCGGTGAAGACGACCTTATCGGCATTGATGACGATGACGTTGTCGCCGTCGTCGACGTGCGGCGTGAAGGTGGCTTTATGCTTGCCGCGCAGACGCATTGCGATGATAGAAGCGAGACGGCCAACGACAAGCCCTTCGGCGTCGATGAGAACCCACTTCTTCTCCACCTCTGCAGGCTTCTGGGAGAAGGTTGCCATGTTGCATACTCTCTTTTAGGACCCTTGGCCCGAAGGCGTCTGGGCGTTTCTTGTTGCTTGGTTTGGCGCGCATGGATGCGTGCCAAAAAGAAAGCAGCCCGGAAAGGCTGCAATCTGCGGCGGCTTATAGATCGATTAAGGACCTGGGTCAATATCGTCGGATTGGCGGACTGTAAAAATTACAATGTAAAATCAATGTGTTGATTATGTGGTAATATAAAACCACATAAATTATCGTCAACCCAGCCGTAAAACCAACACTCCACCGGCAATAATGGCGCCGGCAATATAGCGCCAGATGCTGGACCGCTCCTTCAGAACGACGACAGATATCACCAAAGCAAAAAGGATTGAAGTCTCGCGCAAGGCGGCGACCATGGCGACCGGCGCCTTGGTCATCGCCCATAATGCCAGCCCGTAGGAGGCGATCGAACCGCCGCCGCCGATAAGCCCGCGCCACCAGTTATAGCGGACGTGGGCGGCGACGGCATTGAGACCGCGTTGCGATATCGCCCAGGAAAATAGGAGGATGGGCGGCAGAAGCGCCATCCACAGCGTATAGGACACTGAATTGCCCGACGCCCGCGCGCCGATGCCATCGACATAGGTATAGGTCGCGATAACAACGGCATTGGCGAGGGCGAGAACGATCGCCCGGCGGCTGCCCTTTCGGGCCTCGAGCGCGAGCGTCAATATGCCGGCGCAGATGGTCATGGTTCCGATCAATGCGCCTCCCGAAAGAGTTTCCTTCAGGATGAAGCTGCTTGTCGAGACGATGATGAGGGGCGCTACACCGCGCATCAGCGGATAGACCAACCCGATATCGCCGGCACGATAGGCGGCCGCCACAAGTTGGAAATAGGCAAATTGCAGGATGGCCGAGGCGCCGATGAAAGGCCAAGCGGCGGAGGCTGGCAGAGGCAGAAACGGCAGCAGGGGAAGGGCCGCGACCGCGCCGCCGGCGGAGACCAATGCGGCATCGAGCGATTTATCGGTACCTGCCTTGATGATCGCGTTCCACGTCGCATGCAGCAGAGCCCCGAAGAGGACGAGCGCGATAACGTCGAGAGACACGGAAAACCTCGCGATTTGACAGGCATGTGGCAGCATTTGGCATTTTGTGGGAATGCGGTCTCCATATGATCCGCAATGCATCGAAAAGCAACGAAATATCGATAATTATGAAGGCTTGTTCCGCCTGCGGTGACGACATTAATATTGAGAGTTGCGTTTTTGTTGTGTTCTAAATCATTCGTTTTATCATTATAAATAACTAATTTATTGGAGTATAAAGCGCGAACAAATATTGCATGTCCTGTGAACGCGAGAGTAGCATTAGACAGTTCTTACTTAAAAACGACAGGGCGCTTTGGCGACCATGCCGCTACTTGCTGTCCCGGATAAGAGGTCGTCATAAAGTCGGTGTTCGGCAATCCGCATGACTGCAGATTTCATCATGTGCATAATTCTACAGTGGCTGAAAAATATTACAGTTAGCGACCGTCGCTGCCGATCAGGAACGTATAAATAGTTTACGTTCAAAGTATAGCATCGAGAAACCGGTAGATTTTCATATGCATATCATCGCGCGAGCGCGAAAATTATTCTGTGGAAAAATTATGAAGTAACTATAGTCCTCCATGTTCCTCATCAGTTCTCATCTGAATTCCTTGCTCATGCGAATTTCCTAAATTACATGTGAATAAATGGTGAACAAAGATTGCATGTCCGGAGAACGCCGGTGAGTTGTTCCAAAATGTTCTTGAAAGCGCTTTGAAGAGCCAACCCAGCAAAGCCTCGCTGCACCTGCGCGGAGGCTTGCGGTGCCGAAAGTGCGCAGTGCTGTATGCACTCATTGGTTGTGCTCAGTGGCTGATGTTGCGAGCGCATGAATGTCCGCCACCTTCAGTTTGGGCGTACTTCGATCAGCGTCGGAAAATCAAAAAGTCATCATCCAGGTCTGTCGTCGGCCGGCATACATAGACTGGACACGACGCTCGATCCTTGGTGGGCAGATAGTCCTGATAGGCATAAAAGCCCTGATCGCATGCTCTGCTGTCGGCAACATAGCGATCATAAAGCGTCATCTTCGGCGTTCTCTTAGCAGGATAGCGCATAATGACCGCACGCTCCCGATTGATGACAGCCCTCGCTTCGGCACAGGTCATGGACATGGAATTGTATCGCGAGATAGCCAGGGCCGGCGTCGCGGCCGATGTAACGAGCAGGCCCAGCAGGATGAATTTTTTCATCTGAGTAATCCTCTCTGAAGTTGCTATAATACAATGTATATACGCGAAGACCGCCATTGCGGTTTCCGTATTTGCGACAAAACGAAAGTGTGATCGGAGCGGGAGGCTTCGTGATGAACCACGACAGTTATGACGATTCCTATATAGCCGATATCCTCTTGTCCGTAAGGACCATCGCGCTCGTCGGCGCTTCGCCTAATCCCGCTCGTCCGAGCAACGGTGTGATGGCCTATCTCCTGAACAAAGGCTACCGCGTTATCCCCGTTAATCCCGGGCAGGCCGGCAAGGAAATTCTTGGACAGTGGGTTTATGCGCGCTTGGCCGACATCCCCGAACCTGTAGATATGGTTGATGTTTTCCGCGCGCCCGAATATCTCCGGTCGGTGGTGGAAGAGACGATCATGATCGAGCCGCGGCCACCCGTCATATGGGGGCAGCTTGGCGTGCGTGACGACGCCGCCGCGGCGCGAGCGGAGGCGGCGGGGGTTAGGGTCGTGATGGACCGATGCCCGGCTATCGAATATCCACGTCTGGTCGCCTGATCTGGGATCATGCGTGATCGAAGCCATTCGGCGGTTTATCGCGCGATCTCAGCAAAAGATGGCAAGTTTTTTCCGCAAGCTGAGAAGCGCGGCAAAGTTCGCGGTTAACTTTCATATGCCAGGCATTATGCTTGCCCGATCACGAGCAAAATCCGCCGGGAGGAAAAACATGCCAGCCAACAACCCAGGTTTCGACACGCTTGCAATCCATGCAGGCGGGCAGCCGGATCCGGCGACAGGCGCGCGCGCGACGCCAATCTACCAGACGACATCCTTCGTCTTTCAGGATGCCGATCATGCCGCCGCTCTGTTCGGATTGCAGCAGTTTGGCAATATCTATACCCGCATCATGAACCCGACACAGGCCGTGCTGGAAGAGCGGGTGGCTGCCCTCGAAGGCGGCACTGCGGCTCTCGCCGTCGCCTCCGGTCATGCAGCCCAGCTCCTCGTTTTCCACACCATCATGCAGCCGGGCGACAATTTCGTCGCGGCTAAACGGCTTTATGGTGGTTCGGTCAATCAGTTCGGGCAATCCTTCAAGAATTTCGACTGGCGGGTCCGCTGGGCTGATTCCGCCGATCCTGCGACCTTCGAAGCCCAGATCGATAGCCGCACGCGCGCCATCTTCATCGAAAGCCTTGCCAATCCTGGCGGCACCTTCGTCGATATTGCCGCGATTGCCGCTATTGCACATAAGCATGGCCTGCCGCTGATCGTCGACAATACGCTGGCCAGCCCCTATCTGATCCGACCACTGGAGCATGGCGCCGATATCGTTGTGCATTCTCTAACGAAATTCCTCGGCGGCCACGGCAATTCCATGGGCGGCATTATCGTCGACGGCGGCACTTTCGACTGGTCCGCTTCGGGCAACTATCCCATGCTGTCTTCACCGCGCCCGGAATATAACGGCATCGTGCTGCATTCGACCTTCGGCAATTTCGCTTTCGCCATAGCCTGCCGGGTGCTGGGCCTGCGCGATCTCGGACCGGCCATCTCGCCGTTCAATGCCTTCCTGATCCTGACCGGCATCGAGACCTTGCCGCTACGTATACAGCGCCATTCCGATAATGCGATCGCGGTCGCTCGTTGGCTGAAGGCGCAGGAGAAGGTCGCCTGGGTCAATTATTCCGGCCTTGAGGACGATCCTAATCACGCCCTGCAGCAGCGTTACTCGCCGAAGGGCGCGGGCTCCGTCTTCACCTTCGGTTTGAAGGGGGGATATGAAGCCGGCAAGGGGCTGGTCGAGGGCCTGCAGCTATTCTCGCATCTCGCCAATATCGGCGACACGCGCTCGCTCGTCATCCATCCCGCTTCGACCACGCATAAGCAGCTGAGCGACGAGCAAAAGATCGCCGCCGGCGCCGGCCCGGATGTGGTGCGCCTGTCCATCGGTATCGAGGATGTCACGGATATCATCGCCGATCTGGAGCAGGCGCTGGCGAAAATTTGAGGACGGCACCGCCAGGAAGCCGAAAAAGCAGCCGGGGTTCTTTGATCTCGGCACATTTCATGTTTGTCTCGGTCCGCGCTCGCGATCGGCGGTCGCGGACTTCTTCTATCTTGGCGAAACGTGGTCGACGGGGATCTAAGTGGCAACCTATGTGCAACTGAATGTCGATGGCGTTGAGCCAGAACTCGGAGCGCCCGCAGCGGATCGTCTCATTTCGGGTGCCCCGATCTTTCGCACATGGAACGTTGAAGAGGCCGATGGCGGCCTCTACGTCGGTATCTGGGAAGCAACCCCAGGCAAATGGAAGGTTGTCTACGACGAATGGGAATATTTCCATATCCTCTCCGGCTATTCCATTGTGACGAGTGAGGATGGCGAGGCTTTTCATCTGCGTACAGGCGACCGTCTTATCTTGCGGCCAGGCTTCAAGGGAACCTGGGAAGTTATTGAAACGACTCGCAAGGACTACGTGATCCGTCTCCGACGATCCTCTTGAATCAGAACATGAAGTTCGCGTTCATGCGTCCCTTGACGCGGCTCGTTTCATGCCGTTTCGCAATGGCCGCGATGATTGCCGCAGGTTGTGTCACTGCCGCTTCATTAAACTGTCATCAAACTGAAACAATGCGTCTTTAGAGCCAAGTCTGTCGCCGGGAGATTTCAGGCGGGGAGGACCGTTTACCATGGGAACCTCGCGCCGATCTTCTGCTCGCCATCCTTTCATTCACTTGAGGAAGTGAGTTTACCATGCTTAACCTGAAACTCCGTTCGCTTTGCCTGACTGCAGGCCTCATTGCGGCTATGTCCGCTTCGGCCTCCGCCGCCGACATCACGGGCGCTGGCTCGAGCTTCATTGCACCGGTTCTGTCCAAGTGGGCCGAAGGCTACAAGGCTGCGACGAACAATGTCGTCAACTATCAGTCGGTCGGTTCGGGCGCCGGCATCAAGCAGCTCCTCGACAAGACCATCGTATTCGGCGCTTCGGACAAGCCGATGAGCGACGCTGATCTCGAGAAGAACGGCATTGCCCAGTTCCCGATGATCTCCGGCGGCATCGTCGTTTCCTACAACGTCGAAGGCGTAAAGCCGGGCGAACTCGTTCTCGACGGCAAGACGCTGGCCGACATCTTCCTCGGCAAGATCGCTAAGTGGGACGATGCAGCCATCAAGGCTCTCAACCCGGAAGCAAAGCTGCCGTCCACGCCGATCTCGGTCGTTTACCGTGCCGACAGCTCGGGCACGACCTTCAACTTCACCGACTACCTGTCGAAAGTTTCGCCGGAGTGGAAGGAAAAGGTTGGCTCGAATACGGCTGTTGAATGGCCTGTTGGATTCGGCGCCAAGGGTTCGGAAGGCGTTTCCACCACCGTCAACCAGACGGCTGGTTCGATCTCCTACGTTGAATATTCTTACGTCGTCGCCAACCACATCGGCTTCGCGAAGATGAAGAACGCTGCCGGCAAGGTTATCGAGCCAAGCCTGGAAACCTTCAAGGCTGCCGCTTCCAACGCCGATTGGGCCAAGGCTAAGAACTTCAACCTGATCATCACCAATCAGCCGGGCGAAAAGAGCTGGCCGATTGCAGCCTCCACCTGGGTTCTGCTCTACAAGAAGCCGGCCGATGCTGCTAAGAACGAAGAGGCGCTAAAGTTCTTCAAGTGGTCCTATGAGCACGGCCAGAAGGACGCGGCCGCCCTGTCTTATCTTGCGGTCCCGGACAATGTTGTCGAGATCGTCGAGAAGTCTTGGAAGACGGACTTCGGCACGAAGTAATTTGTGCTAGGCGAGAAAGTTGCGGCGGACAGGGAATTTCCCTGTCCGCCTTTCGTGACAGGACAAGGGGAAATCGATGGCTGATGCGACTCAGATGGCTGGCTTCCAGGCTGTGAATACCTCCGCCGCCACCAGAAAATTCCGGATGCAGGATCGGATTTTCTATTTGATGACGCTTGGCTCGGCCATTCTTGTCGTGCTTATGCTGCTGGCAATTCTTATCGTTCTCGTCATCGATGCTTTGCCGACCTTCCAGACTTTCGGATTGTCGTTCCTTTGGGGCACGAAATGGAGCGCTCCCGCCGATATCTATGGCGCAGTGCCCGCCGTGGTCGGTACGCTGGTAAGTTCGTTCATCGCCATGCTGATTGCCGTTCCCCTGGGCATTGGCATCGCCATTTTCCTGACAGAGCTTTGCCCCGGCAGCCTGCGCCGTCCGATCAGCACGGCCATCGAGCTTCTGGCGGGCGTTCCCTCCATTATCTATGGCATCGTCGGCCTGTTCATTCTCGTGCCGCTGATGCAGAACTATATCCTGCCCTTCCTGATCGCGACGGTCGGCCAGGTACCGGTGATCGGCCTGCTGTTCCAGCCGCCGGCGCCGGGCGTCGGCCTGCTGACGGCAAGCCTCGTGCTCGCTGTCATGATCCTGCCCTTCATTACCGCGATCTCGCGCGACGTGTTCAGCACCGTTCCGCCGATGCTGCGTGAATCCGCCTACGGCATGGGCATGACCACCTGGGAAGTGGCTCGCCACATTCTGATCCCCTACACACGCCGCGGTCTCGTCGGCGGTATCATGCTCGGCCTCGGTCGCGCGCTTGGCGAAACCATGGCCGTCACCTTCGTTGTCGGCTCGGTGAGCCGCCTGCAGTCGTCGATCATCTCGCCGTCCACCACCATTTCCGCCCAGATCGCGAACAACTTCGGCGATGCCGACGGTCTACAATTGTCGAGCCTGATCGCGCTCGGCCTGCTCCTGTTCATCCTTTCCTTCTGCGTGCTTGCGCTGGCGAGATGGATGATCGGCCGAGGCGACTCGCACTGAGGAAAAAACTATGGACAACGCAATTCGTCAGAACCTGGTGTCGAGGCGCTACGGGAAAAACCGCGTGATGATGGCCTTGTGCTTCATCGCAGCCATTCTTGGTATATTCTTTCTCAGCGTGATCCTGGTCACCCTGGTTTTCCGCGGTGTGTCGGCGCTGAACCTTGACGTCTTTACCATGTCGATCCCGGCTCAGGGCTCCCGCGGTGGCTTGATCAACGCAATCTACGGCACCGTACTGGTGACGGGCTGTGCCATCCTGATCGCCGCGCCGATCGGCATTCTCGCCGGCACCTATCTGGTAGAATATGCCAACGGCTCCAAGCTTGCCGAGGCGGCCAAGTTCCTCAACGACATCTTGCTGTCAGCACCCTCGATTATCGTCGGCGTATTCGTCTACGGCGCCGTAGTCGTACCCATGCACGGCAACTCCGCCGTTGCCGGCATCCTCGCGCTGGCGCTGATCGCTCTCCCGGTCGTCAACCGTACGACCCAAGATATGCTGTTGCTGGTGCCGAATGCGCTTCGTGAAGCGACCGCTGCGCTTGGTGCGCCACGCTGGAAGTCCATGATGATGGTGATCTATCGTTCCGCCTGGACGGGCATTCTCACCGGCATCCTGCTGGCCATCGCCCGCATCAGCGGCGAAACCGCACCGCTTCTCTTCACAGCCGGCTACAGCAAATTCATGAATACAGGCCTGACCGGTCCGATCGCCACGCTGCCGGTTGCCATCAACACGCTTGCCGCCGATCCCGGCGAGGATCTCAAACAACTGGCCTGGGCCGGCGCGCTGATCATCACCGTTGCCATCCTTGCGCTTAACATCCTTGCCCGTGTCTTGAGTGGGCGCCGCCAGTGACGCAGCCGCCGAACGATAGGAATGAGACCATGAACATGAGCGACAGCAATTTCCAGAGCGTCAACGCACAGCCGGGGAAGGATGCTGCTTCCCAGTCGGATCTCGGCCTTGCGAAACTTGAGGTGAAGAACCTCGATTTCACCTATCAGAACGGCCATCGCGTTCTGAAGAGCGTGAATATGAACATCCGCAAAAACGCGGTCACCGCCTTCATCGGCCCTTCGGGCTGCGGCAAATCCACGTTGCTGCGCACCTTCAACCGCATGTATGACCTTTATCCGGGTCAGACGGTTGCGGGTGAGATTCTGCTGGATGGCCGCAATATCCTTACCAAGGACGTCGATCTGAACGATCTGCGCGCCAAGGTCGGCATGGTGTTCCAGAAGCCGACGCCGTTTCCCATGTCGATCTATGAGAACGTCGCATTCGGCATCCGCCTCTATGAGAAGGTCTCGAAGTCGGAGATGGACGCCCGCGTCGAAGCGGCGCTGACGGAAACGGCGCTGTGGAGCGAAGTGAAGGACAAGCTGCACCAGAGCGGGCTTGGCCTTTCCGGTGGGCAGCAGCAGCGCCTCTGCATCGCTCGCGCCATTGCCATTCGTCCTGAGGTCCTGCTGCTCGACGAGCCGACCTCGGCTCTGGACCCGATCTCCACCGCTAAGGTCGAGGAACTCGTGTCGCAGCTGAAGGGCGACTTCACCATCGTTATCGTCACGCACAACATGCAGCAGGCGAGCCGTATCTCCGACAGCACTGCCTTCATGTATCTTGGTGAGTTGATCGAATACGGCCAGACCGAGCAGATCTTCCAGGCGCCGAAGGTCAAGCGCACGGAAGACTACATCACCGGTCGTTACGGCTGATACAGTCGGACATTGCCGCCAAACTTGCGAAAGCGCGCTATCCAGGCGCGCTTTTTGCGTTGGGGAATGGCCGTCGTGTCGGGCGGCTATGCAATTTGGTCAAACCAAAGCCCCGATAGAATGGGATGCGCCGAACAAGCCGATCACATCCTCGCGAGTGTACCCATGCGCCGCAAGGCGTGGATCTGGTCGTCGAGGGTCGGCACAAGTTCGCCTTCGTCCGCCGCAAATGCGGCATCGGGCTCCCTGGCAGTCTCAGTTTCGTTGAAGACGATGGTGCAGTTGCGGCCTGCGCGCTTGGCAGCGTAAAGCGCATGGTCTGCGAAAGAGACCAGTCGATCCCAACTGACGGTGTCGCGCGGCATGATCGCGACGCCGATGCTGACGGTTGCCGGCACCAGCGTGCGGCCGGCAAGTAACGGCACGCGGCAGAAATCGGCGCGGATGGTTTCTGCCAGCGCTTCGGCGTGCGATTGCTCGTCTATCGGAACGAAGGCGATGAATTCCTCACCGCCCATTCTGCCGAATGCGCCGGTGCGAGGCACAAACTGACGGGCAATGCGGGCAAATTCGACGAGCACCGCATCGCCCGCCTGATGGCCATGGCGATCGTTGATCTTCTTGAAATGATCGAGATCGAACAGTAGGGCGGCAAGCTTTTGCTGTTGTTGCTGCCCTTTGCCAACGAGAATCTCGTAACTTTCCTGAAGCCCGCGCCGGTTCAGAACTCCCGTCAGAGTATCGGTGATGGATATTGCCCGCCAGCGGCGCTCGGCGCGTTCCATGAGAAGCTTGCCGTTGAGGACGATGGCGATGATGACGAGCAGCCCGTAGCCAAGCGCCATGTAGCCGCGATAGATCATGGCCTCTTCCAGTGAAGGAGTAGCAAGCACCATCCACAGAGCCGAGCCGAAACAGAAGCAGGCGAGCGCCACGAAGACGATGCCGAGTTGCCCGCGCGCCGGCTCCCGTCGACCGTCGCCCGGATGCACGGCGAAGGCAAGCAAGGTCGCGCCGACTGCGCCGGCAAGGTCATAGACGATGACGCGATTGGCGAAAACGCCGGTGACCCAGGGAAGGCTGACGCCGATCAGCCAGATGGCGGGTGGCAGAAATGCGGACCATTCCAGCCGGCGCCTGTCCAAGACCCGGAATCCGACGATCCAGGCGCTCTCGCCGAGCAGGGCCACGGCATTGCCGATCTGGATCGACCATATATCGGGGATGAGACCTCGAGCAGCCACCAACGCGAATCCCACGGCGCTGACGGTGAAGCCCAGTGCCCAGATCAAATAGGCTGGGGATTTGCGATCATGCCGCCAGGCGAGAAGGAGCACGGTCGCCAGCGTTATGGCTTCCGAGCACCAGATGGTCAGGCCTGTGGTCATATTCAGCACGATCGGACGTCTCCGCTGTTTTCGGCTGTCGGCGCAAACTGCGCGACGATTTCCGTGTTCGTTTCATCCTTGCCCAATAAGATGGCAAGTTCCTTAAGTGCCTTGGTAAATTTTGCCTATGCTGAAGATGTACGTCGGCCCGATCCGGGCCTTCATGTTTCCTTCACCTTGCGATCTGGAAATATGGTGAGTAGCAGCTTGTGTGTCGCTGCAGCACCTTGGCATTCGAGGAGCCGCGGTTAGAAATGCTTTGTGAACGCTTCGCGGGTCATGAGAGCTTTTTGACGTTATGCTTTCGGGCGTCTTGAAGTGAAGGGCAGGGACACTCTATGTAGGAGTAAAGGATTTTTACTCCGATTCCCGGCGTTTCCGTCGCCGGGACAAGTTTGATAAAGGACGCACATGAGAAATCCAGTCGATACAGCTATGGCTCTGGTGCCGATGGTTGTCGAGCAGACCAACCGCGGGGAACGGTCTTATGACATTTATTCCCGCCTGCTGAAGGAACGCATCATTTTCCTGACCGGACCGGTCGAAGACCATATGGCGACGCTGGTGTGCGCACAGCTTCTCTTCCTTGAGGCCGAAAACCCGAAGAAGGAAATCGCCCTTTATATCAATTCGCCGGGCGGCGTCGTCACTGCCGGTATGGCAATCTACGATACGATGCAGTTCATCAAGCCGGCCGTTTCCACGCTCTGCATCGGCCAGGCTGCCTCGATGGGATCGCTGCTTCTGGCCGCCGGCGACAAGGACATGCGTTTCGCAACGCCGAATTCCCGGATCATGGTTCACCAGCCCTCGGGCGGTTTCCAGGGCCAGGCTTCGGACATCGAACGCCACGCACGCGACATCATCAAGATGAAGCGCCGTCTCAATGAGGTTTACGTCAAGCATTGCGGCCGGACCTATGAAGAGGTCGAGCAGACGCTTGATCGCGACCATTTCATGTCCTCCGATGAGGCCAAGGAATGGGGTCTGATCGACAAGGTGCTGACGTCGCGTACTGAAATAGAAGGTGAAACCGTCTCGTGATTATCCACTAAGCGGTGACTTCTACGCCACAGTTCTATCCCATTTGTGATCGAATAGGGGTTTAATGTGGAGCAGAACGCGGTAATAGTACGCATTAATGCTATGTAGCGTTTTTATGACATAGCATTCGGCATTCGAAGGGGGATCGTTGCCACGCAGTTCCGGTTTGGTTGCCTGGCCTGCGTTCAGTACCCTGAAGGGCGCCGCGATCTGCAAACGAGGGGCAGGTCCGGCGGGCGCATAGAGTGGACCGCGATTTCAAATTGGAAATTTGCGGCGTGCTGGAAGGAAAGTGATATGAGCAAAGTCAGCGGCAGCAACGGCGGCGACTCAAAGAACACGCTTTATTGTTCGTTCTGCGGTAAGAGCCAGCATGAAGTCCGGAAGTTGATTGCCGGACCGACCGTATTCATCTGCGACGAGTGCGTCGAGCTATGCATGGACATCATCCGCGAGGAAAACAAATCCTCGATGGTGAAGTCTCGTGACGGTGTTCCGACCCCGCAGGACATCATCAAGGTTCTTGACGAATACGTCATCGGCCAGCGGCAGGCGAAGAAGATCCTCTCCGTAGCCGTTCACAACCATTACAAGCGGCTCGCTCACGCATCGAAGAACGGTGACGTCGAGCTGGCGAAGTCGAACATCATGCTCGTCGGCCCGACCGGCTGCGGCAAGACCTATCTTGCCCAGACGCTCGCCCGCATCATCGACGTCCCCTTCACCATGGCCGATGCGACGACGCTGACCGAAGCAGGCTATGTCGGCGAAGACGTCGAAAACATCATCCTCAAGCTGCTGCAGGCTGCCGACTACAATGTCGAGCGCGCACAGCGCGGTATCGTCTACATCGACGAAGTCGACAAGATTTCCCGCAAGTCGGACAATCCGTCGATCACGCGCGACGTCTCGGGCGAGGGCGTGCAGCAGGCGCTTCTGAAGATCATGGAAGGCACGGTGGCTTCGGTTCCCCCGCAAGGCGGCCGCAAGCATCCGCAGCAGGAATTCCTGCAGGTGGACACGACCAACATCCTCTTCATCTGCGGCGGCGCTTTCGCCGGCCTCGACAAGATCATCTCCGCCCGCGGCGAGAAGACTTCGATCGGCTTCGGCGCGACCGTCAAGGCGCCGGATGACCGCCGCGTCGGCGAAGTGCTGCGCGAGCTGGAGCCGGAAGATCTGGTGAAGTTCGGTCTCATCCCGGAATTCATCGGCCGTCTGCCCGTTCTGGCGACGCTGGAAGATCTGGACGCGGATGCGCTGATCCAGATCCTGTCCGAGCCGAAGAACGCGCTGGTGAAGCAGTATCAGCGCCTGTTCGAGATGGAAGATGTCGAGCTGACCTTCCACGAGGACGCTCTGCGCGAAATCGCCCGCAGGGCGATCGTCCGCAAGACGGGTGCCCGTGGTCTGCGTTCCATCATGGAGAAGATCCTCCTCGATACCATGTTCGAGCTACCGGCGCTGGAAGGCGTGCGCGAAGTGGTCATTTCCGAGGAAGTGGTTCGCGGCTCGGCCCGCCCGCTCTACATCTATGCCGACCGGCAGGAGGAGAAGGCCAACGCAACGGCCTGATCCATCATCCGTGATCACGAATCGGGGGCTCGTCATCGACGGGCCCCTTTCTGTTTGAAAAATCGCACGGTTTGCTGATAAAGTCTTGGATAAGCTTAAGGGAATGCCATCGGAACCGGTTGTGAAGAGGCCCTGCTGCAGCCATGATGGCATGATTCTGAAGCACGAGGCGGATGGGGCGCAGGCCCGGCGGGTTTCTTCGGATCTTAACGTCGCCAGCAGTGTTCGAGTTGTCGGGCTTTGGTGTTTTGTTGTTGCGTTCCTCCTTGCGGATATGCGGGATCGTTGCCTTGTGGCGGGCGTTTCCTGTGACTTGAAATAGGCAGTGTGAAGCTCCACTTGTTTACCAAGTGAGAGAGCCGGCTAACTCCCCCCAAGCCGGCAGAGAGCCCGGGAACGGGACGACGGAAAGGAAATGACATGAGTAAGAAAACGTCTGCGGCACACGACAGCATTGCCTATCCGGTATTGCCGTTGCGCGACATCGTGGTCTTCCCCCACATGATCGTGCCTCTGTTCGTCGGACGGGAGAAATCCATTCGCGCGTTGGAAGAGGTCATGGGTTCGGACAAGCAGATCATGCTCGTCACCCAGATCAACGCCAGCGATGACGATCCCGCGCCGGACGCCATCCACAAGGTCGGTACCGTTGCAAATGTCCTGCAGCTGCTGAAACTGCCCGACGGCACCGTCAAGGTGCTGGTGGAAGGCCGTGCGCGCGCAGAAATCGACGAATATACCGGCCGTGAAGACTTCTACGAAGCCCTTGGCCATGTCCTGCATGAGCCGGAAGAAGACCAGGTCGAGCTCGAAGCTTTGAGCCGTTCCGTCGTTTCCGAATTCGAGAGCTATGTGAAGCTCAACAAGAAGATTTCGCCGGAAGTGGTCGGTGCAGCCAGCCAGATCGATGATTATTCGAAGCTGGCGGACACTGTTGCATCGCATCTTTCGATCAAGATCACCGAAAAGCAGGAAATGCTGGAAACCACCAGCGTCAAGGCTCGCCTCGAAAAGGCGCTCGGCTTCATGGAAGGCGAGATTTCGGTTCTGCAGGTCGAAAAGCGCATCCGCTCGCGCGTCAAGCGCCAGATGGAGAAGACGCAGCGCGAATATTACCTGAACGAGCAGATGAAGGCGATCCAGAAGGAGCTCGGCGACGGCGAAGAAGGCCGTGACGAGATGGCCGAACTGGAAGAGCGCATCTCCAAGACCAAGCTGTCGAAGGAAGCCAAGGAAAAGGCCGATGCCGAGCTGAAGAAGCTCAGGCAGATGAGCCCGATGTCGGCTGAAGCGACTGTTGTGCGCAACTATCTCGACTGGCTGCTGGGTATCCCCTGGCACAAGAAGTCGAAGATCAAGGCCGACCTGAATAACGCCGAGAAGATCCTCGAAGCGGATCATTTCGGTCTGGAGAAGGTCAAGGAGCGCATCGTCGAATATCTGGCCGTCCAGGCTCGCGCGACGAAGATCAAAGGCCCGATCCTGTGCCTCGTCGGCCCTCCGGGCGTCGGCAAGACCTCGCTCGCCCAGTCGATCGCCAAGGCGACCGGCCGTGAGTATGTCCGCATGGCGCTTGGCGGCGTTCGCGACGAAGCCGAGATCCGCGGTCATCGCCGCACCTATATCGGCTCGATGCCCGGCAAGGTCATCCAGTCGATGAAGAAGGCGAAGAAGTCCAACCCGCTGTTCCTGCTCGACGAGATCGACAAGCTCGGCCAGGACTATCGCGGCGACCCGTCTTCGGCTCTGCTTGAGGTGCTGGATCCGGCGCAGAACTCGACCTTCATGGATCACTACCTGGAAGTCGAATATGACCTGTCGGACGTGATGTTCATCACGACGGCGAATACGCTGAATATCCCTGCACCCCTGATGGACCGCATGGAAGTCATCCGTATCGCCGGCTATACCGAAGATGAAAAGCGCGAGATCGCCAAGCGGCACCTGCTGCCGAAGGCCATCAAGGAACATGCGTTGCAGCCGGAAGAATTCTCGGTCACCGACGGCGCCCTGATGGCGATTAGCCAGCAGTACACCCGCGAAGCCGGTGTTCGTAACTTCGAGCGCGAATTGATGAAGCTCGCCCGCAAGGCGGTCACCGAGATCATCAAGGGCAAGGTGAAGTCGGTTGCTGTTACGGCGGAGAATATTTCCGACTATCTCGGCGTGCCGCGCTTCCGCCATGGCGAAGCCGAACGCGACGATCAGGTCGGTGTTGTCACCGGTCTCGCCTGGACTGAAGTCGGCGGCGAGCTGCTGACGATCGAAGGCGTGATGATGCCGGGCAAGGGCCGCATGACGGTTACCGGCAACCTGAAGGAAGTCATGAAGGAATCGATCTCGGCGGCGGCCTCCTACGTCCGCTCGCGCGCTGTCGATTTCGGCATCGAGCCGCCCCGCTTTGACAAGAGCGACATCCACGTGCACGTGCCGGAAGGTGCGACGCCGAAGGATGGCCCGTCGGCCGGTGTCGCTATGGCAACCGCAATCGTCTCGATCATGACCGGCATCCCGGTTTCCAAGGATGTTGCCATGACGGGTGAAATCACGCTGCGCGGCCGTGTGCTACCGATCGGCGGCCTGAAGGAAAAGCTGCTCGCGGCCCTGCGCGGCGGCATCAAGAAGGTGCTGATCCCGGAAGAAAACGCCAAGGATCTGGCGGAGATTCCGGACAACGTGAAGAACAGCATGGAAATCATCCCCGTGTCGCGCATGGGCGAGGTGATCAAGCATGCGCTTGTTCGCCGTCCTGAGCCGATCGAGTGGGATGGCACCGTGGAAACGCCTGTGATCGCAACGGTCGAAGGCGTCGACGAGGTAGGTTCCGCCATCGCTCATTGAGCCCCTTCGCCTCAATTCTGTCGAATTGACATAAATGGACGAAAGACCGGCATTTTTGCCGGTCTTTTTTTGTGAAAAGCGCATGGCAACGCTTGCTTTTCCTTGATTTGCAGGGCTTTTGGGGTTGCGGCGGGTAAGAGCATTTATATTTTGCGCCCCGCTTACTGATAAGTCGTTTCATACCAGAGAAAGGGGTGGAAACATGAACAAGAATGAGCTCGTGTCCGCAGTGGCCGAGAAGGCCGGTATCACGAAGGCTGACGCTGCTTCCGCTGTCGACGCTGTTTTCGATACTGTCCAGGCCGAACTGAAGAAGGGCGGCGACATTCGCCTTGCTGGTTTCGGCAGCTTCACCGTTTCTCACCGTGCAGCCACCAAGGGCCGTAACCCGTCCACCGGTGCCGAGGTCGATATTCCTGCCCGTAACGTACCGAAGTTCACGCCCGGCAAGGGCCTGAAGGACTCGGTCAACAGCTAATTCGTTTTCACCCGCTGCGAGGCTTTTTGCCTTGCGGGTGGACAACATCGAGGGCTCGCTTCTCGCGGGCCCTTTTTCGTTTCATGCGCAGCAATCTGCCACCGAAGCCCGCCTTTGCGAGGCGTTCTCAGAGCAGCGTCCGGCCGCCATTGACCGCGAGCTTCTGGCCGGTGATGAAATCTGCCTTGCTCGAGGCCAGAAAGACGACGGCATCGGCAATATCTTCGGGCCTACCGAAATGGGCCATAGGCGTTTGTGCGAGATAGTCGTCTATCGCTTCTTTCGAAGCGTCGGCATGGCGCTCGACGGGGATCCAGCCTGGCGCAACGAGATTGACCGTAATCCCTTCCGGCGCCAGCTCTCTCGCCCAGGAGCGCGTCATCGACAGCATCGCGCCCTTGGCGGAGGCATAATTGCCGATATTCGGATTGCCGAGCTCGGCGATCTCGGAGCCTATGTTGATGATACGCCCTGATTTGCGCGCCCGCCAGTCCGGCAATACGGCTTGCAGCAGCTCCAGCGGCGCCTTGACAAAGAATTCGAGCTGATCGAGATAGGTCCGCCAAGATTGCTCCATGAGCGGCATGCTCGGCTGGGGACCGGTCGCGTTGTTGACGATGAGATCGACGGGGCCGAGCGATGACCTGATCTTTTCCAGCCCGTCGACAAGCTGCTCCTTGTCGATCACGCTGAACCGGGCGGCAAATGCCTGCCCGCCGCGCTGCCGAATGGTATCGACGATCTTCTCGGCCCCCTGCGTGTCGCTTGCATAATTGACGGCGACGGCCCAGCCAGCCTTGGCAAGCTCCAAGGCAATCACCGCACCCAGGCCGCGAGAGGCGCCCGTTACCAGCGCTACGTTCATGACATTCCTCCTTGGAGCCTATCCGGCCCCTTTTCCTCAATGGTGTCAAGCTTGAGGCAGCAGCATGTTGATGCTGTCTTTGCACCTAAGGAACAATATGCCCATGATGGCCGAAAGCGCGTTCCGACCACCCACTTCAGATGGATGTTACCAGCGATGATGAACATGCGGAGCGATCAGGCGCTCGTAGATCTCGCGCGTCGCCGCCATGACGTCGGCGGAGAGCGGAGCGAGATCGGCTGCTGCCGCATTGGCTTTGGCCTGCTCAGCATTGCGGGCGCCTGGAATGACGACGGTGACGGCTTCGTTCATCAGGATCCAGCGCAGCGCAAAGGCTGCCATGCTCGCACCGGCCGGAACCAGCTTGCGCACTTCTTCCACGGCCTGCAGACCGACTTCGAACGGCACGCCGGCAAAGGTTTCGCCGACATCGAAGGCCTCGCCATGACGGTTGAAATTGCGGTGGTCGTCGCTGGCAAATTGCGTATCGCGGGTGATCTTGCCGGAGAGTAGGCCGGAGGCCAGCGGTACGCGGGCGATGACGGCGACGTTCTTGCGCTTGGCTTCCTTGAAGAACAGATGGTCGGGTCGCTGGCGGAAGATGTTGTAGATGATCTGGATGCTGACGACACCCGGATATTCGATAGCCTTCAGTGCCTCTTCGACTTTCTCGACGCTGACGCCGTATCCTTTGATCTTGCCGGCCTTCTGCAATTCGTCGAGACCGTCGAAAACTTCAGGTCGATAAAGAACTTCGGTCGGCGGGCAGTGAAGCTGCACGAGATCAAGGCTTTCGACGCCGAGGTTCTTCAGGCTGCGGTCGATGAAGGCTTCGAGATTGACCTTGGTATAGCCGTCGGCAACATGCGGGTTCAGCCGGCGGCCGGCCTTCGTCGCCACCATCGGGCGTTGGGCCCCGCGTGCCTTCAGTACATCCGCGATGATCTTTTCTGAGCGGCCGTCGCCATAGACGTCGGCGGTGTCGATGAAGGTCATGCCGGCATCGAGGGCGGCGTTCAATGCTGCACGGCCGTCGGCCTCGCTGACATCGCCCCATGCGCCGCCGATCTGCCAGGCGCCAAAGCCGACATCGGTCACGATAAAGGGCGTTCGTCCGAAAGCATGATGTCTCATGAAAAGTCTCCTCTCTTTTAATCATAAGATGATAGCGCAGTAGCAGCCGTCCGACAGGGCCACAAGCGCACATTGGCGATCGAGGATCGCAATCACGTGACCGAGGAATATGACAATCCGGACCTAGTGATGAAACCCTTGGATGACGTTGCCGGCGCGGTATTCATTGCGCCTCTATTTCCTTAAAAGGAAAGACCGGATTTCTGACTGTTATTGGAGCCCATGCCCTCTTTCAGCTTCATCCACGCCGCCGATCTGCACCTCGGTAGCCCCTTCCAGGGGCTGGCCTTGAAGGACGCCGCCGTCGCTGCCGTCTTCGTCGAAGCGAGCCGCAAGGCATTCTCGACCCTTGTGGGGCTGGCGATCGAAAAGCGCGTCGATTTCTTCGTCATTGCCGGCGATGTCTATGATGGCGACTGGAAGGACAATAAGATCGGCCTGTTCTTCAATCGCGAAATGGCGCGGCTGGAGCGGGCGGGCATTCCGGTCTACCTGCTGCGCGGCAATCACGATGCAGCAAGCGTCATCACCAAGACCATCACTCTGCCATCAAACGTCCATGAGTTCCCGACCGGCAAGCCGGGTAGTGTCAGGCTGGAAGCCCTGAGGGTGGCGCTGCACGGCCAGGGCTTTGCCGAGCGCTCCGCCAACGACAATCTGGCGATTACCTATCCCGCGCCCGTCTCCGGCTGGTTCAATATCGGTATTCTCCATACCTCGCTCACCGGCCGCGAGCCGCATGCGCCCTATGCGCCATGCTCCGTCGAGGATCTGCGTTCGCGCGGCTATGATTACTGGGCGCTCGGTCATGTGCACGACTTTGAAGTGGTTGCGGAGGATCCGCTCGTGATCTTTCCGGGCAATCTGCAAGGACGCAACATTCGCGAACGCGGTGCCAAGGGTGCGGTATTGGTGACCGTCGAAGACGGACGCATCGTGCATGAGCGCATCATCGTCGATGAGGCCCGTTTTGCGCAGGCCGATATTGTCGTCGATCCGGAGGACGATCAGGCGGCGATCCTCCGTCGCGTGGAGCACGCAGTGCAGCCCTTGGCCGACCAGATGGACGGGCGCATGATGGCGCTGCGCGTGCGGCTTTCCGGCGTAACGCCGCTGCAGGGGGCGATCGCCGCCAATCGCCAGCAATGGCGCGATGAGGTGGAAGCTGCCTGTCATCGTGTGCATGAGGATATCTGGCTGGAAAAGCTCGAGCTGCGGCTTGAGCCGCCGCCGGAGAAATCGGCTGATGCGGACGGCGCGCTCGACCTGCGCCAGCTATTGGCGGAGCATGCTGGCGACGCCGATATTATGGCGGAAGCAAGCCGCTTGATCGACGAGATCGCCGTGCGCCTGCCGGGCGGCCTAGGGGCTACCGATACCCCGCTTGACGACAGCTTCGAAACCCTTATCGAAGAGGCCCGGCAATTGCTGCTGGCGCGCGGGCAGGGGGCAGGCTGATGCGCTTCACCCGGCTCGATATTCTCCGCTATGGCGCGCTGACCGATCGCGCGATCAATTTTCGCCCCGACGCACGGCTGCATGTGATCTACGGTCCGAACGAGGCGGGCAAATCCTCGGCTCTGAGCGCTATCTCCGATCTTCTCTTCGGATTCCCGACCGCTGCCGAGCAGAGCTTCCTGCATGAGCCCAATACCTTGCGAATCGGCGCCGATCTTAGAGCGCGCGATGGCGCCTGCTTGAGTTTTCGCCGTCGTCGCGGTCGTAAGGGAACGCTTCTCGCGCCGGACGACAAGGAGACAGCGCTGGCCGATGATGCGCTTTCACCCTTCCTAGGTAATCTCAGCCGCGATGTCTTCGAGCGCGCCTTCGGCCTCGACTCTCAACGGTTGCGGCAAGGTGCGACCGCCATGCTGCGCAGCGGCGGGGAGATCGGTAGCCTGCTGTTTTCTGCAGCTTCGGGGCTTACCGGTCTGTCGCGCCTGCGCCAGTCGTTGGAAGCGGAGGCCGACGGCATCTATGCCGCCCGACGTTCGAAGGACCGCGGCTTCTACCAGGCTCTCGATCGCTATGAGGATGCCCGCAAGGCTGAGCGGGACAACGAGCTGAAATCCGGCGACTGGAAGAAGCTTCTTGCTGAAGCCGCCGAGCTGGAAGCGGAGTTGGAGCGGCTGCAGGTGGAGCGCCGCCGCACGCGCGAGGCACTGGACCGGCTCAAGCGGCTGAAGACCTTGCAGCCCTTGCTTGCCGAGATGGATGCGGAAACCGTTGCGCTCGATGGTCTTTCCGATCTCGCCGCCATACCGGACGGCTTCGCTGACCGGCTTGAACAGAAACTGCGCGATAAACAAGCGAGCGAAGAGGAACTGCGCCGCGCGCAACAAGCCGTTGCACGCACCGAGGAAGACCTCGCACGCGTGCACATCGATGAAGCGTTGCTGCAGATATCGGGCGATATCACCCAGCTCTTTGCCGATACCGGCAACTACCGCGCTCAACGTCAGGACCTGCCGCGCGTCGATCAGGAGCTTGCTGGCTACGACACAACGCTGTCCCAGCTTGCCCGCCGTCTCGGTCTTGGCGAGGCTGAGTTGGAACGGCAACAGCCGAGTGATATCGACCGCGCGCGCCTGTCCGAACTTGTGGAGCAGGGTAGGCAACTTGCGCGGCAGATACAGTCGCTTGTCGAACAATCCGACAGCGAGCGCAGGCAGTTGGCCGCGCTCGAGAAGGACAGCCTTAACGGGCGGTTGATCGATCCGAGACCCTACATTGACCAGCTTGAGGCTTTGAGCGGCGATCTCTCCGCCTTGGCTCGCCTTGATGGGCTGGAAACCCAGATACGTCGCACGGAAGCCGATCTCCGTGAAGCGGCCGGACGGCTGCAGCCACCGGTCGGTGACATTAATCTGCTCTTCACGGTACCGCTTCCGGAAACGACGGAGATTACGGGACATCGCGATGCGATCGACGCCGCGCGATCGAAGGTGCGCGACGCTACTGCCAAGCTGCAGACTTATGACGAGCAGCTGGCGGAGATAGAACGAACGCTTGTGGATGCCGAACGCACCGGGCCGATTATTACGCGCGAACAGATCATCGCCGCGCGTGAGAGCCGCGATGCGCAATGGGCCTCTATCCAGCAGAGGTGGGCGGATGGTGCGGCTCCGGAAGCCAGAATGCTTGCCACGTTGGCCGTCGAGGTAGCTGAAGCGGACCGTCTGGCCGATGCAGCTCTGAGTGATGCGGATCGTGTTGCGCGTCACGCCGACTATCGTCTGCGTCAAGCTTGTCTACTGCGGGAGCGGGAGGAGGCTTCCGGTCGTTTCAAGGGCTTTGAGAAAGCGCTGAAGGATGCCCAGGAAGCCTTCGTAGCCCTTTTTGAGCCTTGCGGTGTCGATGCCCTCGATCCATCGACGATGCTGGAATGGCGTCGCGGTGTGGAGCTGCTGCGACGCGAGCGCAAAGCACTGCGGGATCTCTTGGACGAACGCGATGAGAATGCGTTGGCCGAAGTCCGCGTCTTGCCCGCGCTGCAGGATATCGTCGAAGCAACCGGCTATAAGAGCGGTCGCCTTCCGCCGGCCGCCATTGCGGAAGGCTTGCGCAAGCATCTGCGCCTTCTTTCGGAACGCTGGAGCGAAAGCCGCACGCGGGAAGGGGAAATCGGCGCGGCACGTGAGAGGCTGGCCCGGTTCGACGACCTGCAGCAAAGCTTAGAACGACAGCAGGTCGCTTGGCGCGGTGCATTCGGCAAAGCCGTCGAACTGCTTCGACTGCCATCCGACACGACCATGGAGATGGCGGATGCTGCCCTAAAGGCATGGCGGGAACTGCCCGATGTCCTGGCGGAGCGGGAAAACCGCTTGCGCCGCGTTAACGGCATGCGCCGTGATATGGCGGATTTCGAGCGGCGACTGGCGACGCTTGCCGCAAATAGCGGCTACGAGCTGGACCATCTGCCGCCGGACGCCGCCGCGGAGGCGCTGCATACCCGTGTCAACGCCATGCGCGGAGAGCTGAAAAAACGCGACGGCCTCGAAGAGGAGCGGCAGCGTTGGCAAAGCTTGGTGACCCGCCATGAGGCAGCGCTCGCCGTCATTACTGCCGATCTCGATCAGCTGACCGCGGATCTTCCCGGTGGCGGGGATCTGTCGGGACTGCTTTCGCGGCTGCGCGAACGTACGCGTCTCGCCGCACGGCTTGCCGAAAGCCACGATCGGTTCCGCCAGCAGGCTGACGGCAAAGCCGAAAGCGAGCTTCGTGCCGAGCTTGCCGGTTTTGAACGGGTTGCAGCCGATCTCGAAATCGAGCGGCTGACCGAGGAAGACCAGCGGCAGTTTGCCATACATGGCGAACTTTCGGCCCGGCTGGCGGAAAACCGGCGTCAGCGGCAGGCTTTGGAAACCGGCATTAGTGCAGAATATGCGGTTTTCGAGAGGCTCGCGGCTGAGCAGGAGGCAAAGGACCTTGCGCGGCAATGGGTCGTCCTCAAGATCGCCGCGCGAATGCTGGCCGGCTCGATGGAAGCCTATCGAGAAAAGCAGGCCGATCCCGTCATCAAACGAGCGGGCGAGTTGTTCTCGCAGCTCACTGGCGGCCGTTTCTCGCGTCTCGTCGAAGCGCATGATGAAAGCGACACGCTGCAATTGCTGGCCGAACGTGCCGCGGGCGAGCGCGTGCCGCTCGACGGCTTGAGCGAGGGAACGGGCGATCAGCTTTATCTCGCACTGCGGCTGGCATTCCTCGAAGATTATTCCGCCCGCAACGAGCCTGTACCGCTGATCGTCGACGATATCTTCCAGACATTTGACGACGAGCGCGTCAGCGCCGGTCTGCAGGTGCTCGCTGCCACGGCCGATCGTTTCCAGACGATCCTGTTTACCCACGAGAAGAGTGTAGTCGAGATCGCTAAAAGCGAAATCGGCCGAGGTCTCGATCTGATTCAGCTTTGATGAGGAGCGATCCAGGGCCGGGCTAAGACATCGACGGGATATGCAGTCGCGTCGGTATTACGATCTTGGGGTCCGATTTATCGCGGCTATAGGCCGGATTGAGCGCGGGGTCGATGAAACCCTGTGTGGTGTGCAGCCGACGCAGGTTCTGTTTCTCCTGCTCGAAGCGCTTCTTTCGTTCGCCGGATTTATCCGAGCCGCGCGATAGCGATTCATGGTGATAAAGGCAGGCAAAGGGCGTCCAGACGATACGGTATCCTGCCTTGTGCGCCCGCAGACAATAATCCACGTCACTACGCCACTTAATATTGCGTCCTAGGGAGCGAGAACGCTAACAAATCCAGGCCAGTGATCAATAGAATCGGAACGATAGGGGCTCTACGTAGCCTATCAGCATCCATCGTATTCGTTGATCGATGCCGACATCTGTATGATTGTGACGGATCGTGCCTTGTCGGTAACGGAAATTCGTCGCGAATTGATTTAGTGAAAGAACTGAAGCCGCCGCAAGCGAGAACAGCGATCTTTGATTTGAATTGAGGGTCCAAGTAATCATATATCGCGTTGATTTGCTGTGCTGCTGCAAATTGGCTGCACACGCAAAGTTCTTGTCAGCGACAACTACGGGTGCTGAAAGCGCGAGTAGCTGATATTGAATTTCGTCAGTTTGGTATGTTGCTGAGAGATCATGACAGTAGAGATTATCGGACGTGCAAGCATTGCCCCTGGGGCGGGTTCTATCGATGAACTGCAGCTCGTACTAAAGGAGGGGCGTTGCACCGTAAGCCGTATACCTGAGGAGCGCTGGGATCTTGCGCGCTTTTGGCATCCGGCTGTGGGCGTCCAGGGAAAAACTTACAGTTTTGCAGCCGGCGTCTTCGAGAATGTCTACGACTTTGATCCCACGGTTTTCGGCCTTTCCCAGCGTGAAGCGATGCAAATGGATCCGCAGCAGCGCATCCTTCTGAATCTTGTCTGGCGAGCTTTGGAAGATGCAAACCTGCCGATCGATGGATTCGAAGGCCAGCGCGTGGGCGTCTATGTCGGCGCATCCTCCCTTGAATACGGCAACCTTACGATCGAGGATCCCGCCTCGGGTAGCCCGTATTTCATGACGGGCAATGCGCTTTCCATCGTATCCAACCGCATCTCGCATATATTCGGCTTGTGTGGGCCAAGCATGACGATCGACACGGCCTGTTCGTCGTCGCTGGTAGCGCTCGACCAGGCGGTGAGAGCCCTCGAAAACGGAGAGATCGATACCGCGATCGTCGGGGGCATCAATATTCTGCTTAACCCCATGTCCTTCGTGGGCTTCGCACAGGCTCGCATGCTGTCGCCGGAAGGACTCTGCCGCGCCTATGACGACAACGGCCGCGGTTACGTCCGTGCAGAAGGTGGTGCGGCGATCGTATTGCGTCGGACGGACGTTGCGCTGCGCGAGAAGGACCGCAGCTATGCCAGGATACATGCCGTAGGCGTCAATTCTTCGGGCCGAACCAACGGCATTTCCATGCCGTCGCGTGAGGCGCAGGCCGCCTTGCTCCAGTCGATCTATGAAGGGCGAAATATCGACGTCAATCGCATCGCCTTCATCGAAGGGCATGGAACGGGAACGAAGGTAGGCGACCCCGCCGAAATCTGGGCAATCGGCGAAGTTATAGGTCGCAATCGGCGGGCGCCTGTGCCGATCGGCTCGGTAAAGACGAATATCGGCCATACCGAACCGGCATCTGGCCTCTTCGGACTGCTGAAGGCCGTAATAGCGCTCGAAAATAATTTCCTGCCGGCCTCGTTGCATTTCGACCACCCGAACGAGTCTATCGATTTTGAGGGTCTGAACGTTCGGGTCAACACGTCAACGATCGAGCTTCTTCCAGCCAAGCACGCACGCTTTGCCGGGATCAATTCCTTCGGTTTCGGCGGAACGAACGCTCATGTCGTCATCAGCGATCCCGATCCGATCGCGCCGCCTGAGCCGCCGGTCCGGGGCGAGGGCGTTGTTTTTGCCGTCAGCGCTCACACGGCGTCCGCTCTTTCGACATTGCTTGAGGAATATAGGACCCGTCTTGAAACTGCCGAGCCAAAGGAAGCGCGTCAGATCGTTGCTTCCGCTGCGGCCAATCGCGAAACCATGCGTCATCGCTTCGCGGCCCGGGCAAAGGACAGTGCAGCCGTACTCGCCGCGATCGATGCGCATCTTGCGGGTAGGAATTCGGTCGGCGAGGCAGGCGAAGCTCCGGCCCAGGCTACCAGGATCGCCTTCGTCTTTTCTGGCAATGGCTCGCAATGGGCGGGAATGGGTATCGGTGCCTATGAGGAAAACCGCCATTTCCGGCAATGTTTCCAGTCCTTCAGCGCGCTTTTTGAATATTATCTCGGCGAGAAGCTGACCGATGTTCTGGTCGCCTCCGATCTTGCTGCACGCCTGGCCGATACCAAGATCGCGCAGCCGCTGTTGTTCGCGATCCAGGCCTCTCTTTCGGATTGTCTTTGGTCGATGGGCGTCAAGCCGGATGCTATCTTCGGCCACTCTGTCGGTGAAATCGCAGCCGCCTATGCTGCTAAGGCGCTGACGGCAGCCGAGGCGGTCGCCATTGTCGCGAAGCGTTCGCTGCACCAGGATCTTCTTGCCGGCGAAGGCAAGATGGCGGCCGTCGTCCTTGGCGAGGATGCAGCGCTAGCCTTTGCGAAAACCAAGGGCCTGGACAATATATGCATCGCGGCCGTCAACGCGCCGAATTCGGTAACGATCTCCGGTCCTGCCGATGAGATAGAAGCCTACCGCGATGCTGCGCGTAAATCTCAGATCGTCGCGCATGTTCTTGATATCAACTATCCATTCCATCATCCTATCATTGATCGCGCTAAGGAGGCGTTCTTAGCCGATCTGCCCGACTTGGCCCCGGATAGCGGAACGGGAATATTTATCTCGACGGTGACCGGCGAACTACGTGATGGGCGCCTGCTGGATACGCAATATTGGTGGCGCAATGTTCGCGATCCCGTTCTTTTCAAGGCCGCGTGTCAGGTCGCCTTGGCAATGGGATGCAACCTCTTCATAGAAATTTCGCCCCGCCCGATCCTGTCGAACTATGTCGCGGAGATCGCAAAACAAGCATCGGTTCAGGCCATCGCGATACCGACCTTGCTGAGAGAGGCTCCCATTGGCGGCCACGATCCTGTTTCGCAGTCATTTGCGCGAGCGGTTGCCAATGGCGCGCCTGCGCTGCGCGCACGCGGCAGTGCCGCGCGCAACGCCTTCGTCGAGCTGCCGCCTCTGCCTTTCGAGCCGGTGGAGCTTCGTGCTCACGCGACGACAGACGAGATCGATATTTTCGGTCGCGATCGCAAAAGCCCGTACACGCTGCTTGGCTGGCGCACCGATCACAATGGCTCGAATTGGAAGAACCATCTCGACGCACGTCTTTTCCCGGACCTTGCTGAACATGTGGTCGACGGCAAGGCAATCCTGCCCGGCAGTGGCTTTATCGAAATCGCCGTAACGGCTGCTCAGCGTTATTACGGGACTGATGAAGTCGAAATCGGCAATCTCGAAATTATCCGGCCGCTTGAATTGTCTCAGGACAGGATGGTCGAATTGTCCACCATTCTGTCGCCCGAGACGGGAGATATCGAGATCCGGTCGCGAGAGCGCCTCAGCCATGACGAATGGACGGTGCATGCGGTCGGACGTTGCCGCAAGCCGCTGGCAGCTGAGATGGATAGCAAGGCCTCCGCGCGATCGAGCGGGGACCGTAAATCCATATTGACGTCCGAGGTGGCCTACGAAACCGCGGAACGTTTCGGATTGCATTACGGCCCACATTTCCAGCTTCTGTCAAAAGCTGCGGCGTTCGGTCATCATGCGATCGAAGTGGACCTGAAGCCGGCTGCCTCACCGTCTCATCCCTTCGCCAGCTATAATCTCAACCCTATGTCGATCGACGCGGCCTTTCACGGTCTCGTCGCATTGTTCGATCAATTTTCCGGCGATGAAACCGGCGCTCCCTATATTCCCGTTCACTTTGGCACCGTGAGAGCTTTCGGCAAGGAAAGATCGATCGTCAAAGCCTTCATTGAGATCGAGCGTTTCAGCGCGAATTCGATCAAGGCCCGTTTCACCTTGTTCGATGCAAAGGGCAGCGCGGTTGCCGTTCTTGACGATTGTCGTTTCCGCCGCACGCAGCTGCGCCGCAGGGCAACGCTCGATTCCGTTGCATTTCATTATGAGAGCGTGCCTTCTGCTCTTTTCGTCGGCGCCCATAAATCCAGCGCTGATGGGCGACAGATTCCATTGTACGGCGGCTCCGGCGAGAACCATGCGCTCAACAATGCAAGCCTTCTTCTTGAAGCCGCGGTCTATCGCGCCTGCCACGATATCGCGCTGAAGGTTGCGGACCGCAACGGCGCCGTCGCATTTTCCGGCCTTCCCGGCGATGCCGAATTCCGGTCTTTCCTGGTCAATTGCCTCTACATTCTGGAGGATGCCGGCATCGCGGAGACGGGAGACGGAAAGTGGCACGTTCCCCTGGAGCCGACACTGCCGCCTGTGGCTGAGCTGCTGCAGGAAATCTATCGTGAGGATGCTGGGCGCGTAGCCGAAAGTGTTCTCGTTGGCGATGCCTATCGCGAGACGCTCGAACATCTGGCGACGATACGGCCGCACGTCTTGGAGCAAGAGCCTGCTGCCCAGGGGGCAAACATTCCGGGCGGGGCGACTCTGGAGCATGTGCTTGTTCATTCGCCCTTGAGCGAACGGCGGCTTTCGATGCTCGCGGAAGCATTGACATCCGCCATCGAGGCCGATGCCGGCGCGATCGCACACGTTTTGGAAGTCGGCTCGGTTTCGGCCGCTTTCAGCCGGAAACTGGCGACGATCACCGCAGCCGCGGGCGCATGTCTCGTGATCGCCGAGCCGCGTGAGCAGGCGCGCCGGACATTGGAGATCGCATTCGAACGCGATGCGCATGTCATCGTCACCGATCCGGCCAAACTGACGGATCGCTATGTCGGGGACCTCGTGGTCGCCTCCGGCGATCAGAGCCAGTACCTGATGCTCCACAATGACGATATCAAGCGGGCTGTCCGGACGGTTGCCGCTGGCGGCGCGCGGTTGTTGCTGGTCGACCGTGCGCCGAGCGCTTTCAATGATTTCGTCTTCGGCCTTTCCGAAGGCTGGTTTGCCGATAGCCCGTCGCCCGAATTCCCCGTTGGGCGGCTCGGTACGCCGCAGCAGATTGCCGAACTTCTAGGCAGTTTAGGCTTTGCCAAGCCGCTGATCCGCGAGCAGGTATTCCCCGAGGGAGCGTTGATAGCGGTATCGGCTATGTCCGAACGGCAACCGGAAACAGCTGCCATCTTAGAGACCGCCGAGCCAATCCTGATCTTGTCGGAGCAGGGCAAGAAGGGTCTTGGCAAGCTGGGTGAGAATGCAAAAGTCATCGATCTCAGTGCGTTGTCGCCAGATATTGCCGGTGCTCTCGATCCGGTCGACCGGAACACCAGCCGGATCGTGTATCTTGCCAGCGTAAAGCGCGGCGATGCGGCGGAACTCTCATTATCGCGTCTCTCGATCTTCACCGAACTGGCGAACCTGCTGTCGCAGCACGGCGATGGAGCACGGCCTCGGCTGGTGATCTTGGCGCCGGGCGGTTCTCCGCTGTCGGCTCGTCCCGTCGATGACGCGAATGCCGGTCTGTGGGCTTTGGGCCGCGTTCTTCAAAACGAATATGATGCCTTTGACATTCATCTGCTGGATGCCGATGCGGATGACGGGCGAGTATTTTCCGCCGTCGATACTCTCATGACGGCGGAAACGGATAACCGCGAATGGCTCATGGATCGCGCGACCGGAACGGTCCGGGAGATCAGAGCTGCCGCAGGTCCCTTTGCTGCCGTCGAAGCAAGCCGCCGGGATTTTGCCGCGGCGATGATCCGGCAACATGTGGGCGGTCGTCTCGATAGCGTCGTCTGGGAGGAAGTAGGCCTTCCTGTGCCTGACGAGAGGGAGATTGTCGTCTCCGTCGAAGCGACCGGCCTCAATTTCCGCGACGTCATGTGGGCTATGGGGCTCTTGCCAGAGGAGGCGCTGGAAGACGGCTTTGCCGGTGCCACCATTGGCATGGAATTCGCTGGGCGAATTCTTGCCGTTGGCGATGCCGTCGGCGATCTCAAGCCGGGGGACAAGGTGATGGGGATCGGGCCTGCTGCGTTCTCGACCCATGTCCGTGTTCACCGCGACGGAGTGACGAAGCTCCCCGAACGGATGGACACCGTCGCGGCTGCAACCGTGCCGGTGGCCTTTTTGACCGCCTATTATGCGATGGTCGAGCTTGGGCGCATTCAGCCTAACGAAACCATCCTAATACATGGAGCTGCCGGCGGCGTCGGTCTGGCGGCGCTCCAGATCGCCAAGCTTAAGGGTGCCAAGGTGATCGCCACCGCGGGCACGGTCGAGAAGCGTGGCTTCCTCGAAATGCTCGGCGCCGATCATGTGCTTGATTCCCGCTCTCTGGATTTCGTTTCCGGCGTGCGGCGGCTTACGGATGGCGAGGGTGTCGATCTTGTCCTCAATTCGCTCTTTTCCGAAGCGATGGAGCGGAGCATCGAGCTGGTCAAGCCATTCGGCCGCTTCCTGGAGCTCGGCAAGCGCGACTATTATTCCGACCGCAAGATCGGCCTGCGTCCGTTCCGGCGCAATGTCAGCTATTTCGGTATCGATGCGGATCAGCTTCTGGTCAACGTACCCGACCTCACTCGGCGTATCTTCAGGGAGATCGGTCAGCTTTTCGCCGAGGAAAAGCTGACGCCTCTGCCATATCGCGCCTTCGATTATGACGAGATCGGCAATGCCTTCCGGCTGATGCAGAATGCCGGCCATATCGGCAAAATCGTGGTGCGACCGCCCGTTGCGGGTGTTGACAGCGTCTTGCGCGCGCCCGCAAAATCCCTGCGTGTGGATGGGAAGGGTGTTTTCCTGGTCGCGGGCGGCATTGGCGGCTTCGGGCTCGCCGCCGCCGATTGGCTCGTTTCGAAGGGCGCGCGCCGCATAGCGCTATGCTCGCGCCGCGGCATTGCCGACGCTGAAACGAAGCAGGCGATAGCAGATTGGGCAAAGCGGGGTGTCGTTACGACGCTGCATGCCCGCGATATCACCGATGCCGCCGCGGTCGAGACGCTGCTTGCCTCGCTTCGCACCGAAGGGGCACTGAAAGGCGTCATTCACGCCGCCATGGTCCTGGACGACGCGCTCCTTGCTAATCTGACGCCGGAACGCAATCGCCCCGTTCTCGAGGTCAAGATTCGCGGCGCGGAAAATCTGGATCGTCTGACACGAGATGACAGGCTGGAACTCTTCCTGCTGTTCTCTTCGGCAACGACCATGCTCGGCAATCCCGGTCAGGCTAACTATGTAATGGCAAATGGCTATCTGGAAGGCCTGGCGCGTGCGCGCCGGAGCGCCGGCAAGCCCGCGCTCGCCGTCGGCTTCGGCGCAATCGCCGACAAGGGCTTCCTTGCTCGCAACATCGAGGTCAATGATCTCCTCTCCAAGCGTATTGGAAAGGCGGCGTTGAAGGCACGCGACGCGCTGGAACAGGTTGAGCGTTATATGCTCGCGGACAGAGGGGATGTCGATGCGGCGGCGGTCATGATCGCCGAGATCGATTGGAATGCAGCTCGTTTGCTGCCGATCGCCGGACGTTCTCTGTTCGAGCCGCTGATGCGCCATTCAGGCAGCCATCAGGCCCTCAACGAGGGAGACAGCATCGATCTCAGGGAACTGATCAGAGGGAAATCGGAAGAGGAGGCTCGGGCCGCGCTGCATGCGCTTGTCGCGGCAGAGATTGCCGCCATCCTGCGCGTGACCGAAGACACGGTGACGCCCGACAAGGTTTTGAAGGATATCGGCCTCGACAGCCTGATGGCTATGGAGCTCGGCATGAGCTTCCAGCAGAAAACCGGCTTCGATATTCCTTTGAGCGGGGTAGGAGAGGGCACAACCGTGGGCGATGTCGTCAGCCGTTTGCGTGATCGGGTCATGAATCGCAACGGCGATAACGGCACTGGTGATATGGCAGGCGATGAGGTGGTCGAGCGCCTGGCGCGCAGTCATGGCGCAGAACACGAGAAAAGGGCCGTGCAGTGACCTATGATGGCGAACCGGCGGAGCAGAAGAAAAGCAGGCTGCTTGAGCAGATGCGCCGTGTCGGCGAATCTTCCGGCCGCAATCGGACCGAAAGGCTGAACCGCCAGCCACACTCACAGCCGCGCCAGGCGACCCGCTTCGAGGATCTGCCTGAATATAAGCGTGTCGCAACGCAGCGCATGGCAGGCGAACTGCTCGGCGTCGCCAATCCGTTCTATCGATCGCATGATGCCGCCGCTGGCGCGACAACGCGCATTGGCGGGCGCGAATTCGTCAATTTTGCCTCCTATGATTATCTGGCGACCAATACGGACCCCCATGTCGCCAAGCGCGCCAAGGAAGCGATCGATCGCTTCGGAATCTCGGCGTCTGCCAGCCGCCTGGTCGCAGGCGAGCGGCCTGATCATGTAGAGCTCGAGCGCGGGCTTGCGGAGGTCTATGGCGTCGATGCCGCCGTCTGCTTCGTCAGCGGCTATCTGACCAATGTCGCTGCGATCGGTTGCCTAATGGGGCCGCAGGATCTCGTGATCCACGACGAATTCATTCACAACAGCGCGCTTGCCGGCATTAGGCTTTCCGGTGCTGCCCGCCGGCTGTTCCAGCATAATGATGTCGATAGCCTCGAAAATATACTGAAGACGCTGTCGTCGGATTTCCGGCGTATCCTCGTCATCGTTGAAGGCATCTATTCGATGGATGGCGATATTGCCGACCTGCCGGCGCTGCTGGAACTCAAGGCGCGCTATGGCTTCTGGCTGATGGTCGACGAGGCGCATGCGCTCGGCATTCTCGGCAAGACGGGCCGCGGCACGTTCGAGCACTTCGATCTCGATCCGCGTGATGTCGATATCTGGATGGGCACGCTCTCGAAGACGACGTCAAGTTGCGGCGGCTATATTGCCGGCACGCGTGCGCTTGCCGATATTCTGAAGGCGGAAGCGGGCGGTTTCGTCTATAGCGTCGGCCTATCGCCCGTTCTCGCCGCCGCCGCGATCGCCGGGCTTGATATCCTCAAATCCGAACCGGAGCGAACCGAGCGGCTTAGGCGCAACGGCCGTCTCTTTCTCGAAGAGGCAAAGGCGGCCGGCCTCGATACCGGCCTCAGCGTAGGGCGCTCGGTCGTGCCTGTGATCGTTGGCGATTCGCTTCGGGCAGCGCAGCTTTCCAACGACCTGCTCGCCGAAGGCATCAACGTGCTGCCCATCATTCATCCGGCCGTGCCGGAAGGCATGGCGCGCCTTCGTTTCTTCATTACCTGCAATCACACCGAGGAGCAGATCCGGCGCGCGGTCGCGCTGACGGCGGAAAAGCTCAAGAGCTTGAAGGACCGCAATTTCGGCCTTGCTTCGCTGGATATGGAGAAGATGATGCAACTGCTGCCCATGGCTCAGGTTCCAGGCAGCTCTTAAGTTTCGGGGCGATCGTCTCATGCACGTTATCGTCACGGGAGGTTCAAGCGGAATTGGTCTGGCGATAGCCAAGCTTTATGCGGCTAGGGGCGCTCGAATCTCACTCCTTGCTCGCGATATGGCTCGTCTCGAAGCTGCACGCGCCGAAATCGCAGCGCTTCCCGGTGTCGACAGCGCCTTTATTAGGGCGGCTTCTGTTGATGTGGCCTCGGCCAAACAGACCGCGGAAGCGGTAATGTTTTGCGAAGCATCCTTCGGCCCTTGCGATATCCTTGTCACCTCTGCGGGCATCGTGGAGCCTTGCGCCTTCGATGCAATGCCGGCATCGGTTTTCGATGAGCAGATCTCCATCAACCTCCTAGGGACGGCCAACGCGGTCCGTGCCGTCTACGTCGGCATGAAAAGCCGGCGCGGTGGCCGGATCATGATGATTTCTTCGGGGGCCTCCTTGATCGGCATCTTTGGATATAGCGCTTATTGCGCATCCAAATCGGCGCTGGCGGGCTTTGCCGAAGCTTTGACCGCGGAAGCTGCCGCTTGGGGCGTGCAGATATCCATCTGCTTCCCGCCCGATACGATGACGCCGCAATATGCTCGGGAAATCGCTCTTAGGCCGCGCGAAGCGGAGATTTTGATGGGAACCGTCAAGCCTTGGAGCGCGGAGGCGGTCGCTGCACGAATCGTCCGTGGGATGGACCGCGGCAAGCAAAGAATCCATTTCGGATTTTCGCTGACGGCGCTTGCATTTTTCGGACCATTGATAAAACCGCCGCTGCTATGGTGGTTTTCGCGCAAGACGCGAAAAATATTTGGTGGGGAGGGGGATCACGGTCTTGCCGATACCGCCGAGCAAGGCTTTGATAGTGATAAGTAATACGAAACAACTATCGGTGTTGCGCTGTCGGTGAAACACGTGCAAGAGAAGGTAAGTCAGGGAATTGGCGGCCCGTTCCTCGCGGATATGAGAAATGCTGCAGAGGCGGCGGGCATTGGGATGGCGCAGTCTTGAAGCTTCATGATTTTCCAGTTCTTTTGACGCTTGCCTGCTTCGCGTTTTCCTGCGTCATCATTTTTCTGACTGATCCTCTGGCGATGCCGGCAACTGTCAACGCTGAGAATCGTGCGAGAAGAAGCTGGCGGCGAGTGGTCTGCGACTGCGCAGCAAGAATCCCGGTCATCATCCTGATCTACGCGGCTTTCTTCGCCATATCCTGGCGCCCGATCTACAGCACCCAGGCCGTCATCAGCTTCTTCGTCATCTTCACCGGCATATCGAGGGCGAAATTCGAGTTCATCCGCGAGCCTCTGGTATTTTCGGACATCGCACTCGTCGTGGATGTCTTCAAATACAAGGAGATCTTCTACGCGACATCGCTGAACATCGTCTTCTGGATCATCGCCTTTGCCTACGTCTTCGGCCTCAGTGGCCTTTACATGTATCTGGAGCCTGCGGTTCTGCCGGACAACCATGGCGCGCTTTGGGTCCTGCTGATGCTGGCTGCGGCTTTTATGCCATGGATCGCTTTGTTCAGCCGGGTCGTCAGCGAACCGGTCTGCCGCTTTACACAGAAGTTTCTCGGCAAGGTTAACGTCAAGAGCGATACGGTGCGATTCGGCACCTTCGCCTCCGTCGTCTTTCATTTCGTTATCTGGGTCGGTGTCCGGCGCGAGGCGATCGTTTCGGAATTGTCCGGGCGCTTCATGTCTGCACTGCAGGAGCTATGGGAGCATGGCGAAGACGAGCCGCTCATCGTCGTCTGGCAATCCGAATCCTTCATCGATCTTAGGCATTTCGGTGTCGACAATATCAAGCTCCCCAATCTCGACCGTCTGAGGGAACAGGCTGCGCAATGGGGCCGCATGACCAGCGTTTTCGAGGGTGGCTATACGCTGCGAACCGAATTTGCTGTCTTGAGCGGGCTGCTGCCCGAAAATGTCCATATCGACGCCAGCTATCCCTATCTGCGCGCCAGCCATTACAAGGATGTCGTCTGGCCGGCGCGGCTGAAAAAAGCCGGCTGGAAGACGCAGTTCATCCATCCCTACGACAAGACGTTTTTCCTGCGTCACAAGGCGTTGCCGCAGCTTGGCTTCGATCGGATGATGATGCTGGACGAGTTCGATCACAATCCCGAGCGCGATGGTCCTTACGTCAGCGACCTCTCTCTGACGAAAAGCGTGATTCGGACGATCGATGAAGACGGCACGAGCAAGAACTTCCTCTTTGTCGCGTCCATGGCGAATCACGGTCCCTGGGAGCCGGGCCGCTGCGGCGACCTCGTCAATCCGGTGGATATCTACGGCGAACTCCTGATGCGCGCCGATCATGCACTCGGAAATCTTGCCCATCATCTCGACAGGCTTGATCGCCCGGTTTGGTTGCTCTTCTATGGCGATCACGCACCTCTGCTGAAGGCTTTCGCCGATCCGTTCCCCGATCCGCGCACCGATTATGTCATCGTTCCGCTCGGCCGCGCGCGTGCTCATTCGCAAAAGCCGCAGCCGCCGCAGGAAGAGGCGCCCTGGAATCTGATCGGCACATTGCTGCGCTATGCCGGGCTTGCCACCGAGGTTGCGGAATGATGCCTAGCGGGGAAGGGGCCGCGCGCCCGCGCGTCTTCCTCTTCCTGCAGGGCCCGTCCTCGCCTTTGTTCGTCGAGACTGCCAGGATATTGGAGAAAGGCGGCGGCCGCTGCATCCGCATCAACCTGAATGCCGGGGACTGGATTTCATGGCGCTGCCGCAAGGCGTTCAACTACAGTGGCGACTTTGCCGGATGGCGCGCCTATGTCAGACAGCGAATCGAAGCCGAGAATGTCACAGATCTGATCCTGCATGGAGAAGAGCGACCCTATCATCGGGTCGCCATCGAGGAGGCGCATCACGCCGGCGTTGCCGTCAATGTTGTGGAAATGGGATATCTGCGGCCGGATTGGGTGACGCTGGAGCGAGATGGCCTCTCCTCCAACTCGCACTTTCCCACCAATCCGGTCCATATTCTGGAGGCAGCCTCCAATCTGCCGGAGCCGGATTGGACACGTCGTTACAATCAGACTTTCCTGGCGGAAGCGCTTTACGATCTCGCCTATTATCTGCCGACGGTCTTTCTGTGGTTTCTTTATCCCGGCTATCGGCGGCATGGGCTCTACCATCCCCTAATGGAATATGCCGGATGGCTGAAAAAACTGCCTTTAAGCGGCAGAAAGACACGGGAAGCGCATGGTGTGATCGAGGAGCTGATTGCAGGCGGCAAACGATTCTTCGTCTATCCCCTGCAGCTTCAGACCGATTTCCAGCTCCGGGCGCATTCGCCTTTCCATCAGCAGCAGGATGCGATCCGGCTGATTCTCCGTTCTTTTGCGGAGCATGCCGCGTCGGACACACATCTCGTCCTAAAGCTTCATCCACTCGACAACGGGCTCGTGGACTGGCGGGCCTATGTCGAGCACGTCGGCGCTTCATGCGGATTGTCGTCGCGCATCCATCTGATCGACGGCGGCAGCCTCGACCGGCTGATTGCCGTCAGCCAGGGCATGGTAACAGTCAACTCGACCGCGGCACTTTCGGCGCTGCAGCTGGGAAAGCCGGTGAAAGCGCTGGGCGCGGCGATCTACGATATCGATGGACTGAGCGATCAGCATGGCTTGAATCGATTCTGGCTGGAACCGACGCCGCCGTCACCGGAACTGCGCGGCGCATTCTTTCGCCTGCTGGCCGCGGCCGTACAGGTGCGCGGCAACTTTTGCTCGCGCGAGGGCGCGCGCGCCGCCGCCGTGCAGATAGCAGAGAGGCTGCGATCGCGAACGGTTAATTTGCCTGATGCCTACATCGACCCGCCGCCAAGGCAACGACCGATAAAGCTTCATGTGCCGTAATGAAGATGCAATGGGATGGAAGAAGAATTGCTTCCGCGACGGGGGCAGGCTGAAATTGACAATACGACTGCCTACATGTGGACTGACGGAGAACCCGACGCAGCGATTCGATGTCGGGGGTGAATTTGTATAACGGTTTGCCGGGAGCAAACGCCATGGATGACAGCAAGATGGAACGATTCATGTTGAAGGAGCTGCTGATTATCATAGCGGCGCTTGTGCTCGTTTCCGTGGTGCTTTTGGCGGTCATTATTATCGGAAACTACTGAATCGCCGCGGTAGGGCGCGACATCGCTCATTGCAACAAAGCTGCCAGCAAATCGACGAACAATTCAATCTATCTGGGGAATGGTGGGCGATGAGAGACTCGAACTCCCGACATCCTCGGTGTAAACGAGGCGCTCTACCAACTGAGCTAATCGCCCTTCTGCGAAGCGGGTCATTGGCCCGCCGCGTTCGGTGGCCGTGATCTATGCGGAACGACGACAAACCGCAAGAGTGTTTGTGAAGATTTTTTGATTTTTTTGAATTTTACACCTCTCCGGACGTGACCATCCACATAGACGGAGGCGATACTTGCGGCATTGCCGCTGTGCATATCAGGTGTCGTTGAAATGCGTAGGGTGAGAAGCTGCCATGCCAAATCGACGGAACAAGAAATTGCGGGCGAGCTTCTCCAAAACAATTCACACTCTGTCATCGATTTGTATTCAAACCTGCTTGACACCCAAACACGAACCCCGTAGTTAGCCGCTCATCGAACGGCGAGGGCCGCTTTGATGGGTGCGGAAGCATCTGGAATGCTTGAAATGTAATGCGGGTGTAGCTCAGTCGGTTAGAGTGCCGGCCTGTCACGCCGGAGGTCGCGGGTTCGAGCCCCGTCACTCGCGCCATTTCATGGCAAATTTCGGATCCGTCCTGGCTGAAAGGCCAAACAATGCGCGGGTGTAGCTCAGTCGGTTAGAGTGCCGGCCTGTCACGCCGGAGGTCGCGGGTTCGAGCCCCGTCACTCGCGCCATTCTCTTCAAGCCATTACAATCAAACGTCAATTTATTGCAATTGCGAACGAGCCTTTTCGCGTTTGCGCCAATTTGTCGCGTTGTCGTCGCAACACATTGATATCTACCGCTCGACAGGACCCCGAACGACAGATTCAAAAGGCTTGCGCGCGCGCTCCGCCTGCGCTAACCACGGCTCTGTTGCAACGCTCTTTCGCTTGCTGGGCATTTGCTCAGATGCGCCGCCCCGGCGCTGACCGCAAGCAGGGATGGACATGATGACTGGACTGCTCAGTTCCTATATTCCGATAGCGATTTTCATTGGTATTGCCCTGGTGATTGGCCTGGCGCTGTTGATCACGCCGTTTGCCGTCGCCTTCAAGGCGCCTGACTCGGAAAAGCTGTCGGCTTACGAATGCGGCTTCAATGCATTCGATGACGCCCGCATGAAGTTCGATATCCGCTTTTATCTCGTATCGATTCTCTTCATCATCTTCGATCTGGAAGTCGCCTTCCTCTTCCCATGGGCCGTATCTTTCGGTGCCATCGGTTGGTTCGGGTTCTGGTCGATGATGGTGTTCCTCGCGGTGCTGACCATCGGCTTTATTTATGAATGGAAGAAGGGAGCCCTGGAATGGGAGTAGCTCCAAGCAACACGACGCTCGTTGCGCCGCAGCCGAAGGGGATCATCGATCCCGCGACCGGCCGGCCCGTCGGCAGCAACGATCCGTTCTTCGGCGAAATCAACAATGAACTCGCCGACAAGGGCTTTCTGGTCACTTCTACCGATGAGCTGATCAACTGGGCTCGCACTGGCTCGCTGATGTGGATGACCTTCGGTCTCGCTTGCTGCGCCGTCGAGATGATGCAGGTTTCCATGCCGCGTTACGACGTGGAGCGTTTCGGCTTTGCGCCGCGCGCTTCGCCCCGCCAGTCCGACGTCATGATCGTCGCCGGCACGCTCACCAACAAGATGGCGCCCGCTCTGCGCAAGGTCTACGACCAGATGCCTGAGCCGCGTTACGTCATTTCGATGGGATCCTGTGCGAACGGCGGCGGCTACTATCACTATTCTTATTCCGTTGTTCGCGGATGCGACCGTGTAGTTCCGATCGACATCTATATTCCGGGCTGTCCTCCCACGGCGGAGGCGCTGCTTTACGGCGTGCTTCTGCTGCAGAAGAAGATCCGGCGCACCGGCACGATCGAACGGTAAGGCAGGGGACAAGGTACTATGAGTGAAGCCCTGAACGAGCTCGCCGCCTACCTCACGGAAGTTCGCAGCGCCTTGATCTCGTCGAGCGAGATCAAGTATGGCGAACTGACCGTGACGACGACGACCGAAAACGTTATCGCCCTGCTGACCTTCCTGCGCGACGACGCCAAGTGCGGTTTCGTCAATATGACGGATATTTGCGGTGTCGACTGGCCGCAGCGTGCCGAGCGTTTTGACGTGGTATACCATCTGCTGTCGCCCAAGAAGAACCTGCGCATTCGCGTCAAGGTTCCCGTTGGCGAGGATCAGCCTGTACCCTCCGCTTGCGGCGTCTACCCCGGCGCCGATTGGTTCGAGCGCGAAACCTGGGACATGTACGGTGTTCTCTTCACCGGTCACCCGGATCTGCGTCGCCTGCTGACGGACTATGGTTTCGAAGGTCATCCGCTGCGCAAGGACTTCCCGACGACTGGTTTCGTCGAAGTTCGTTATGACGACGCCGCTAAGCGCGTTGTCTACGAGCCGGTCGAGCTGAAGCAGGAATTCCGCAACTTTGACTTCCTTTCGCCGTGGGAGGGCACTGATTACGTGCTCCCGGGCGACGAGAAGGCTAAGGCCTGATTGTTGGCGTGTGGCGGGCTTCGGTCCGCCATCCTCTGAAATTCTGAAAACGCGAGCATCGCCGCCATGACAGAACATAACGTTCGCAACTTCAACATCAATTTCGGTCCGCAGCATCCGGCTGCGCACGGCGTTTTGCGTCTTGTCCTCGAATTGGACGGCGAAATTGTGGAACGCGTCGATCCCCATATCGGCCTGCTGCATCGCGGCACGGAAAAGCTGATCGAGACGAAGACCTACCTTCAGGCCGTTCCTTACTTCGACCGCCTCGACTACGTGGCGCCGATGAACCAGGAACATGCTTATGCACTCGCTGTCGAAAAACTGCTCGGCATCGAAATCCCGATCCGCGGCCAGCTGATCCGTGTGCTTTATTCGGAAATCGGCCGTATCCTGTCGCATCTTCTCAACGTCACCACGCAGGCCATGGACGTCGGTGCGCTGACGCCGCCGCTTTGGGGCTTCGAAGAGCGCGAAAAGCTGATGGTGTTCTACGAGCGCGCCTCCGGTTCGCGCATGCATGCCGCGTACATCCGTCCGGGCGGCGTTCACCAGGACTTGCCCGAAAAGCTCGTGCAGGATATCGGCGACTGGTGCGATCCCTTCCTGAAGGCGCTCGACGATATCGATGACCTTCTGACCGGCAACCGTATCTTCAAGCAGCGTAACGTCGATATCGGCGTGGTATCGTTGGAAGACTGTTGGGCCTGGGGCTTCTCTGGCGTCATGGTCCGCGGCTCCGGTGCCGCCTGGGACTTGCGCAAGGCACAGCCTTACGAATGCTATTCCGACCTTGAATTCGATATTCCGATCGGCAAGAACGGCGACTGCTACGATCGCTACCTCATTCGCATGATCGAAATGCGCGAATCCGTCCGTATCATGAAGCAGTGCGTCAATCGCCTGCTGGGTGATGCCAAGGCCGGACCGGTCTCGTCGCTCGATGGTAAGGTCGTTCCGCCGAAGCGCGGCGAGATGAAGCGCTCCATGGAAGCGCTAATCCACCATTTCAAGCTTTATACCGAAGGCTATCACGTGCCGGCCGGCGAAGTTTATGCAGCCGTCGAAGCGCCGAAGGGCGAGTTCGGCGTCTATCTCGTCTCGGACGGCTCCAATAAGCCATATCGTTGCAAGATCCGTGCGCCGGGCTATGCGCATCTGCAGGCCATGGACTTCATGTGCCGCGGTCACCAGCTCGCCGACGTCGCAGCCGTGCTCGGTTCGCTCGATATCGTCTTCGGTGAGGTAGATCGCTGATGCGGGTCTGGCAGGCGATAATTCCGGCGCTTCTGGTCGCTTGCGGTGCCTCGGCACAGCAGACCGGCAAGACGCCGAGCCTGCCGACGCTCAACCTGCAGGGTTCGAATGCGACGAGCACGAATTCTGCAAAAGGCGGAAATGAGGGTACATCGGGCGGAGATTCGACCGTTGCGGACCTTCTCTCCCGTGGCTACCAGATCAAGGCCGCCGTACCGAACGGTGGCAAGTTCGTTGTGTTTATGCAGAAAGACCAGTCGGCCTATGCCTGTGAATTCTCGTCTCTGACGAATACGCGGTGTGGGTCCTTAAACTGAGATAAGGCGTGAAAGATGTCCGTTCGTCGACTAGCCGAAGATCAATTCCAGCCTGCCGCCTTCGCCTTCAATGCGGAGAATGCGGTCTGGGCTGAAAAGACGATCAATAAATATCCCGAGGGCCGCCAGCAGTCCGCGATCATCCCTCTCATGATGCGTGCGCAGGAGCAGGAAGGCTGGGTCACCAAGGCGGCTATCGAAACGATCGCCGACATGCTGGACATGGCCTATATCCGCGCGCTCGAAGTTGCGACCTTCTATACACAGTTCCAGCTGCACCCGGTTGGTACGCGCGCCCACGTCCAAGTCTGCGGCACGACGCCCTGCATGCTGCGCGGCGCCGAGGGGCTGATCAAGGTCTGCAAGAGCCGGATCAACGATCACGCTTTCGAGCGCAATGCCGATGGCACTCTCTCCTGGGAAGAGGTCGAATGTCAGGGAGCCTGCGTCAACGCACCGATGGTGGTGATCGGCAAGGATACCTATGAGGATCTGACCCCGGCACGTCTCGAAGAGATCATCGATGCATTCGCCGCAGGCAAGGGTCATGAGATTAAGACCGGCCCACAGATCGATCGTGTTTTCTCCGCGCCGGAAGGCGGCTTGACGTCTCTCCTGTCGGATGAGGCGAAGGCAAAGAGCACGGCAGATAAGACGGCCAAGGCAACCGCTGACACGGTGTCGATCCCGCCATCCGAGGCCGCTCGCGTCAAGAGCACAGACGCTGAAACCAATCAGAGCCTGAAGACGCCGGCGACGGCGCCTAAAGAAGCAGCCAAGAACGCCAAGGTTGCCGAAACGCAGCCGCTTTCTGGCACGGCGACTGCGGAGCCCGTTGCCGGGAAGCCGTCACTCGACGATAAGAATCGTCCTGCCGGTATCGAAAGACCCGCACAGCCCGATAATCTGCAGCTTATTTCAGGTGTCGGCCCGAAGATCGAAGGGACCTTGCATGAGCTCGGCATCTTCACCTTCGCGCAGATTGCAAGCTGGCATGAGGCCGAGCGCCATTGGGTTGACGGCTATCTGAATTTCAAGGGCCGGATCGATCGTGACGACTGGGTCAGGCAGGCCGAGGCACTCGCTAAGGGTGGCGAAGCGGAATATATCAAGGTCTTCGGCAAGAAGCCGCGGTAAGAGGTGAAGCATGTTACAGGATCAGGATCGCATCTTTACCAATATCTACGGCCTCAAGGATAAATCCCTGAAGGGCGCGATGTCGCGTGGCCATTGGGACGGCACGAAGCAAATCCTCGAAAAGGGCCGTGACTGGATCATCAATGAGATGAAGGCTTCCGGTCTTCGCGGTCGCGGCGGCGCGGGCTTCCCAACAGGCCTCAAGTGGTCCTTCATGCCGAAGGAAAGCGACGGCCGTCCGCATTATCTGGTCGTCAACGCCGACGAGTCGGAACCCGGCACCTGCAAGGACCGCGACATCATGCGCCACGATCCGCATACGCTGATCGAAGGCTGCGTCATCGCCGGTTTCGCTATGGGTGCGAATACCGCTTATATCTATGTCCGCGGCGAGTACATGCGCGAGCGCGAAGCTCTGCAGGCTGCCATCGATGAATGCTACGATGCTGGATTGCTGGGAAAAAACAACAAGCTCGGTTGGGATTTTGATGTTTTCGTCCATCACGGCGCCGGCGCCTATATTTGCGGCGAAGAAACGGCGTTGCTCGAAAGCCTGGAAGGCAAGAAGGGCCAGCCGCGCCTGAAGCCGCCATTCCCGGCCAATATGGGTCTTTATGGCTGCCCGACGACCGTCAACAACGTCGAATCGATTGCCGTTGCCCCGACGATCCTGCGTCGCGGCGCAGGCTGGTTCTCCTCCTTCGGCCGTCCGAACAATGTCGGTACGAAGCTGTTCATGCTTTCCGGCCACGTCAACCGTCCCTGCACGGTTGAGGAGACGATGGGCATCACCTTCCGCGAACTGGTCGAAAAGCACGGCGGAGGCATTCGCGGCGGCTGGGACAACCTGCTTGCCGTCATCCCCGGCGGCGCATCGTGCCCGGTCGTTCCGGCTGCCGACATCATCGACTGCCCGATGGACTTCGACGGCCTGCGCGAAGTCAAGTCGTCCTTCGGCACGGCTGCGGCGATCGTCATGGACAAGTCGACCGACATCATCAAGGCGATTGCCCGCATCTCGGCTTTCTTCAAGCATGAAAGCTGCGGCCAGTGCACGCCGTGCCGCGAAGGTACGGGCTGGATGTGGCGCGTTCTTGAGCGTATGGCTCGTGGCAACGCCCAGAAGCGCGAAATCGATATGCTGTTCCAGGTGACGAAGCAGATCGAAGGTCATACCATCTGTGCGCTCGGTGACGCAGCCGCATGGCCGGTTCAGGGCCTGATCCGCAATTTCCGTCCCGAGATCGAAAAGCGCATCGACCAGTACACCGCCAACGCGACGAGCCACGGCGCGGTTCTGGAAGCAGCCGAGTAAGGATCGAAGATGGCGAAAACCAACGATATCAGGCAGGAGAGCGGAGCGGCCGGTAATGCATCGGCCGATCTTGGCCGCGCTGCTGCCGATATGTTTGGGAACGCGCCGGTCATGCCGATCCATCCGCTGATGGCCCATCCAGCTGCGGCTATTGCCGCTGCGACCGCAATCGGTTTCGGCTTTACCTCGCAACTGGCCGGCGCATTTCTTGGCGCTTTCCAAGGTGCTGTTGAAGCGACAACCAAATTGGCCGAAGCCCTGGAAGACGAAAAGCATCAGGGTGACGCTGCTGCAAAGCTGCCTCCCGGGAGTAATGGGGCAGGGGATGCAAAACCTGTAAAGGTAGAGGCTGTAGTCAAGCCTGTTGCACCAAAGCCGGCTGCTGCGAAGCAGAAGGCGGCTGCCGTGAAGAAAGCCGAGCCGAAGCCCGCGGTTGTCGCGCACAAGGCGGTCGCTGCACCTGCAAAGAAGATGGCGAAGGCTGAAATCGCTGCACCAGTTGCAGCCAAGCCGGCCCCTGCGCGCGGCCGCAAGGCAGCAGTGAAGGCTGATGATCTGAAGCGGATTTCCGGCGTCGGGCCGAAGCTGGAGCAGGTGCTGAACGGACGCGGTATCAAGCGCTTTGCCGATATCGCCGCCTGGAGCGACGTCGATATCGAGCGGATCGACACGGAGCTTGGCTTCGACGGCCGCATCCGGCGCGACGACTGGGTTGGCCAGGCGAAGGCGCTTCTGCCGAAAGGCCGGAGCTGAATTTTTCCTCGGCTGGGTCGCCGCCGGGGAGGGTGAATGAACGCGGGTGAGATCATAGCGGGGATGTCCGCAATGGTTCGGTCGCAAAGCTGGTCTTGCGGGGACAAGATTCGGCAAAGCTTATTGTGAGCAAACCGGTGCTATCAGGCGTTTGAGCCGCTCCGATGGCAACCCGGTTTGCGATCATGAAATTGTCTGCGGCCAGGTTGGGCTGGAGACGTGACATAGGACTGAGTGGACGATGGCTAAACTGAAGATTGACGGTAAAGAGATCGAAGTTCCGGATCACTACACGCTTATTCAGGCGTGCGAGGAAGCCGGTGCCGAAGTCCCGCGCTTCTGCTTCCATGAACGACTGTCGGTGGCCGGCAATTGCCGCATGTGCCTCGTCGAGGTGAAGGGCGGCCCGCCGAAGCCGCAGGCTTCCTGCGCCATGGGCGTGCGCGATATTCGCGGCGGCCCGAACGGCGAGCTTCCGGAAGTCTTCACCAACACGCCGATGGTCAAGAAGGCCCGAGAAGGTGTGATGGAATTCCTGCTGATCAACCACCCGCTGGATTGCCCGATCTGCGACCAGGGCGGCGAATGCGATCTGCAGGACCAGGCCATGGCCTTCGGTATCGACAGCTCGCGCTATCAGGAAGACAAGCGCGCTGTCGAAGACAAATATATCGGCCCGCTCGTCAAGACCGTGATGAACCGCTGCATTCACTGCACGCGCTGCGTCCGCTTCACGACGGAAGTTGCCGGCATTTCCGAACTCGGCCTTATCGGCCGCGGTGAAGATGCTGAAATCACCACCTATCTCGAGCAGGCGATGACCTCCGAGCTGCAAGGCAACGTCGTTGACCTTTGCCCGGTCGGTGCGCTGACCTCGAAGCCATTCGCTTTCACGGCTCGTCCGTGGGAACTGAACAAGACCGAATCGATCGACGTCATGGACGCTCTCGGCTCGGCAATCCGCGTCGATACCCGCGGCCGCGAAGTCATGCGCGTTCTGCCCCGCGTCAACGAGCAGATCAACGAAGAGTGGATCTCCGACAAGACCCGTTTCATCTGGGACGGCCTGAAGACGCAGCGCCTCGACAAGCCCTATGTCCGCAAGGACGGCCGCCTGCAGCCGGCGACCTGGAGCGACGCTTTCGCCGCTATCAAGTCGGCCGTTTCCGCCACCAGCGGTGACAAGATCGGCGCGATCGCCGGCGATCTCGCTTCGGTCGAGGAAATGTATGCCCTCGGCGAGCTGCTGAAGTCGCTGGGATCGGAGAATCTCGACTGTCGCCAGGACGGGACGGCGCTTGATCCGTCGCTCGGCCGCGCAAGCTACCTCTTCAACCCGAGCATCCAAGGCATCGAAGCCGCCGACGCGCTGCTGATCGTTGGCGCCAATCCTCGCTTCGAGGCTGCGGTGCTGAATTCGCGCATCCGCAAGCGTTGGCGCCGCGGCAAGTTCCCGATCGGCGTGATCGGCGAGGCTGCAGATCTTCGCTACGCTTATGATTATCTCGGCGCTGGCCCGGATACGCTGGGCGATCTCGTCAGCGGCTCACACAGCTTCGCTGATGTCTTGAAGAATGCTCAGAAGCCCATGATCATTATCGGCCAGGGCGCTCTCACCCGCGAAGACGGTGCCGAAGTGCTGGCAAATGCTGCCAAGCTCGCTGCCACCGTCGGCGTTGTCAAGGAAGACTGGAACGGTTTTGCCGTGCTGCACACGGCAGCTGCGCGCGTCGGCGGCCTTGATCTCGGCTTTGTGCCGGGCTCAAAGGGCGTCAATGCCGCTACCATGTTATCGTCTATGGACGTGCTCTTCCTGCTGGGCGCCGATGAACTCGACTTCAGCCGCAAGGCCGCGAAGTTCACGGTCTATATCGGCTCGCATGGCGATAACGGCGCTCAAAACGCCGATGTCATCCTTCCGGCGGCTGCCTATACCGAAAAGTCGGGCACCTGGGTCAACACCGAAGGCCGCGTCCAGATGGGCAACCGCGCCGGTTTCGCTCCGGGCGACGCCCGCGAGGACTGGGCGATCATCCGTGCCCTTTCCGACGTGCTCGGCAAGAAGCTTCCCTTTGATTCGCTGAGGGAATTGCGCGCCAAGCTCTATGCAGCCTTCCCGCATTTCGCCGAGATCGACGAGATTGCCGAAGGCGATAGCGCCCAAATTGCCGCACTTGCGAAAAAAGCCGGCGCGATGGGCAAATCGGCATTTGCTTCGCCGATCAAAGACTTCTATTTGACGAACCCGATAACGCGCGCGTCGGCTGTCATGGCCGAATGCTCGGCATTGGCCCGCAACAATTTCCGCGTTGCGGCAGAGTAAGGGCAGAGGACTATGGATTCATTCGTTTCGACCTATCTCTGGCCGGCGCTGATCATGATCGGCCAGTCCTTGCTGCTCCTGGTCTGCCTGCTGATCTTCATCGCGTACATTCTGCTTGCCGACCGTAAGATCTGGGCCGCTGTCCAGCTGCGCCGCGGCCCGAACGTCGTCGGTCCTTTCGGCCTGTTCCAGTCCTTTGCCGACTTGCTGAAGTTCATGTTCAAGGAGCCGATCATCCCGGCTGGCGCCAACAAGACTGTGTTCCTGCTGGCGCCGCTGGTTTCCGTGGTGCTGGCGCTGTCGACCTGGGCCGTCGTGCCTGTCGCGCAGAACTGGGTCGTCGCCGATATCAACGTCGGCATCCTCTACATTCTGGCGATCTCGTCGCTCGAAGTTTACGGCATCATCATGGGCGGCTGGGCTTCGAACTCGAAGTATCCGTTCCTCGGCGCGCTCCGTTCGGCGGCGCAGATGGTGTCCTACGAAGTCTCGATCGGTCTCGTCATCGTCACCGTTCTGCTCTGCGTCGGTTCGCTCAACTTGACGGATATCGTGTTGTCGCAGCAGACCGGCCTCGGCACCAAGCTCGGCTTGCCGGCCTCGTTCCTCGACTGGCACTGGCTGTCGCTGTTCCCGATGTTCATCGTGTTCTTCATTTCGGCGCTCGCTGAAACGAACCGTCCGCCCTTCGACCTTCCGGAAGCGGAATCGGAGCTGGTTGCCGGCTTCATGGTCGAATATGGCTCTTCGCCCTACATGATGTTCATGCTCGGCGAATATGCCGCCGTCGTCCTGATGTGCTCGCTGACGACGATACTCTTCCTCGGCGGCTGGCTGCCTCCGGTCGATATCTGGATCCTGAACTGGGTTCCGGGCATCATCTGGTTCCTGCTGAAGTCGTGCTTTGTGTTCTTCATGTTCGCGATGGTGAAGGCCTTCGTGCCGCGCTACCGCTATGACCAACTCATGCGCCTCGGCTGGAAGGTTTTCCTGCCGCTGTCGCTCGCCATGGTCGTTATCGTTGCATTCGTGCTGAAGCTGACGGGATGGGCATGATGATGTCGATCCTCGCTTCAAGCAGATTTGGAGGTTGAAGATGGCCGGAATTTCCAACGCCGTCAGCTCGCTGTTCCTCAAGGAATTTGTCGGCGCATTCTTTTTGTCGATGCGTTACTTCTTCAAGCAGAAGGCAACGATCAACTACCCCTTCGAAAAGGGGCCGGTCAGCCCGCGCTTCCGCGGCGAACACGCGCTGCGCCGTTATCCGAACGGCGAAGAGCGTTGCATCGCCTGCAAGCTCTGCGAAGCCATCTGTCCTGCCCAGGCCATCACCATCGAGGCCGGGCCGCGCCGCAACGACGGCACCCGCCGCACGGTGCGTTACGACATCGATATGGTGAAGTGCATCTATTGCGGCTTCTGCCAGGAAGCTTGCCCGGTCGACGCCATCGTCGAAGGGCCGAACTTCGAATTCGCCACTGAGACCCGCGAAGAACTCTACTTCGACAAGGCGCGGCTTTTGGACAATGGCGACCGCTGGGAACGCGAAATCGCGCGCAACATCGCGATCGATTCGCCATACCGCTGAGCGGAATTCTGAATATGCCGCGACGGGCGGCCGATTGTCGCCGTCGCGGTTGAATCTAGACCGGAGTTTTGTCGGACCTATCGTCCGGCCGAGCTCCATCGGGCAGGGAAACTCCCGGCTGCCCGGGGGAAGACGAAAAAGGCACCAACATGGGTCTGCAGGCTCTTTTTTTCTATATCTTCGCCTTTGTCGCTGTGGCGTCGGCGTTCATGGTCATCTCGGCGCGGAATCCGGTCCATTCGGTCCTGTTCCTCATCCTGGTTTTCTTCAACGCGGCCGGCCTCTTCCTCTTGATGGGGGCTGAGTTCTTGGCAATGATCCTGCTGGTCGTTTATGTCGGCGCAGTGGCGGTTCTCTTCCTTTTCGTCGTCATGATGCTCGACATCGACTTCTCCGAGCTCAGGGCCGGCATTCTGGAATATGCACCGATCGGCGCGCTGATCGGCGTTATCCTGGCGGCCGAGCTGATCGTCGTCATCGGCGGCAGCGTCATCTCGCCGACCGTTGCCAAGACCGTCGCGATGCCGATCCCGGCTCTGACGCAGCGGACGAACACCGCCGCCCTCGGCGACGTGCTCTATACCAATTACGTTTATTTCTTCGAGATCGCTGGCCTCGTTCTGCTGGTCGCGATGATCGGCGCAATCGTGCTGACGCTGAAGCATCGCACACACATCAAGCGCCAGAACATTTCCCAACAGGTCGCCCGCACGCCTGCGACCGCCGTCGAGGTGGTCAAGGTCAAGCCGGGGCAGGGCGTCTGAGGCGAGGCACGAGGATCAAAGGAACAAGAACATGGTCATCGGACTTTCCCACTACCTCACAGTCAGCGCCATCCTCTTCGTGCTCGGCGTCTTCGGTATCTTTCTGAACCGCAAGAACGTCATCATCATCCTGATGTCGGTCGAGCTTATTTTGCTTGCCGTCAACATCAACATGGTCGCCTTCTCGTCGTTCCTCAACGACATCGTCGGCCAGGTTTTCGCTCTATTCATTTTGACCGTCGCCGCGGCTGAAGCTGCGATCGGTCTGGCAATTCTCGTCGTCTTCTACCGTAACCGGGGCTCCATCGCCGTCGAAGACGTCAACGTGATGAAGGGCTGATAAAGCTATGTTCTTATATAAGGCTATCGTCTTTCTTCCCCTGATTGGCGCGATCATCGCCGGCCTTTTCGGCCGCGCGATCGGCGCCAAGGCTTCGGAATATGTTACCACCGGCCTGATGATCATCGCGGCCGTCCTTTCATGGATCGTCTTCTTCACGGTGGCGCTCGGCCATACGGATGGCCCGATCAAGGTTGAAGTCCTGCGCTGGATCCAATCCGGCGGCATCGACGTTTCTTGGGCGCTGCGCGTCGACACGCTGACCTCGGTGATGCTGATCGTCGTGAACTCGGTTTCGACCCTCGTTCACGTCTATTCGATCGGATACATGCATCACGATCCGCATCGTCCGCGCTTCTTTGCCTATCTCTCGCTCTTCACCTTTGCCATGCTGATGCTGGTGACCTCCGACAACCTCGCCCAGATGTTCTTTGGCTGGGAAGGCGTCGGTCTCGCCTCCTATCTGCTGATCGGCTTTTGGTTCAAGAAGCCGTCGGCCTCGGCCGCCGCGATGAAGGCCTTCATAGTCAACCGCGTTGGCGACTTCGGCTTCGTTCTCGGTATCGCAGGCGTCTTCGTCCTCTTCGGATCGATCAATTTCGATGTCATCTTCGGCAATGCCCAGAGCTTCGCTTCCGGTCAGGGCGGCCAGCCGACCGATATCGTGCTCAACTTCCTCGGCATGCATCTCGATCGCGGCCACGCGCTGACGGCCGTCTGCCTGCTGCTGTTCATGGGCGCGATGGGCAAATCGGCGCAGTTCCTGCTGCATACCTGGCTGCCGGACGCCATGGAAGGCCCGACGCCTGTTTCCGCGCTCATCCATGCCGCAACCATGGTTACCGCCGGCGTCTTCCTTGTCGCCCGCATGTCGCCGATCTTCGAACTGTCGCAGGATGCGCTGACCTTCGTCACTATCATCGGCGCGATCACGGCCTTTTTCGCCGCGACCGTCGGCCTCGTGCAGAACGACATCAAGCGCGTCATCGCTTATTCGACCTGTTCGCAGCTCGGCTACATGTTCGTCGCCCTCGGCGTCGGCGCTTACGGCGCAGCCATCTTCCATCTTTTTACGCACGCCTTCTTCAAGGCTCTGCTTTTCCTCTGCGCCGGCTCGGTCATCCACGCCGTCGACGGCGAGCAGGACATGCGTCATATGGGCGGCCTTCGCCCCCATATCCAGAAGACCTTCTGGATGATGATTGTCGGCACGCTGGCAATCACCGGCGTCGGCATTCCGCTGACCCATATCGGCTTTGCCGGCTTCCTCTCCAAGGATGCGATCATTTTGGCGGCCTTCGCCTCGCACAACGCAGCCGCCGGCTTCGCCTTCACGCTGCTGGTTATTGCTGCGATGTTCACCAGCTTCTACTCCTGGCGCCTGATCTTCATGACCTTCTTCGGCAAGCCACGCGCTTCGCACGAGGTCATGCACCACGTGCATGAATCGCCGAACGTCATGCTGATCCCGCTTTACCTGCTGGCGATCGGCGCCGTCGCCGCCGGCATGTATTTCAACGCCGATTTCGTCGGTCACGCCTACGAGGAATTCTGGAAGCATGCGTTGTTCACGCTCCCGGACAACAAGATCCTCGAGGAAATGGAACATGCGCCGGTCTGGGTTGAACTCAGCCCCTTCATCGCCATGCTCCTCGGTCTCGTCACCGCCTGGTACTTCTATATCAAGTCGCCGGAAACACCGCGTCGCCTCGCCGAAAAGCAGCAGGTGCTCTACCAGTTCCTGCTGAACAAGTGGTACTTCGACGAACTCTATGACTTCCTCTTCGTCCGCTCGGCCAAGGCGCTTGGCCGCTTCCTCTGGAAGAAGGGCGATATCGGGGTCATCGACACCATCGGCCCGAACGGCATTGCGGCCCGCGTCGTCGATGTCACCAACCGCGTCGTGCGCCTGCAGACCGGCTATCTCTATCACTATGCCTTCGCGATGCTGCTCGGTATCGCAGCCCTCGTTACCTGGATGATGCTCGGGAGTTCCCTCTGATGACCGATTGGCCCATTCTTTCAACGGTCACCTTCCTGCCGCTGGTGGGCGTTCTCCTTCTGCTGTTCACGCAGGAGAACGGCGCCAATGGTCGCCGGAACGTCCTGAACATTTCGCTGGCGACGACCATCGTCACCTTCATCGTGTCGCTGTTCGTCTGGATCTGGTTCGATAATGCCAATCCGGGCTTCCAGCTCGTCGAGAAGCATGAGTGGCTGAACAGCGGCATCAGCTATCATCTGGGTGTCGACGGCATCTCCATGCTCTTCGTCATCCTGTCCACTTTCCTGATGCCCTTCTGCGTGCTCGCAAGCTGGCTCTCGGTCGAAAAGCGCCTGAAGGACTACATGATCGCCTTCCTCGTCCTTGAGACGATGATGATCGGCGTGTTCGTGTCGCTTGACATCGTGCTGTTCTACGTCTTCTTCGAAGCCGGCCTCATCCCGATGTTCCTGATCATCGGTGTCTGGGGCGGCAAGGACCGCGTCTATGCCAGCTACAAGTTCTTCCTCTACACGCTGCTCGGCTCGGTTCTGATGCTGCTCGCCATTATGGCGATGTACTGGCAGGCCGGTACGACCGACATCCCGACGCTGCTCGCTTACAAGTTCCCGCCGCAGCTGCAGACCTGGCTATGGCTCGCCTTCTTCGCCTCCTTTGCGGTGAAGATGCCGATGTGGCCGGTCCATACCTGGCTTCCGGACGCGCACGTTCAGGCGCCGACGGCAGGCTCGGTCATCCTGGCTGGCGTTCTTCTGAAGCTCGGCGGCTACGGCCTCATCCGCTTCTCGCTCGGCATGTTCCCGAACGCCTCGGAATATTTCGCTCCGCTCGTCTTCGCGCTCTCGGTCATCGCCATCATCTACACCTCGCTGGTGGCGATGATGCAGGACGACATCAAGAAGCTGATCGCCTATTCGTCGGTCGCCCACATGGGTTACGTGACGATGGGTATCTTCGCGGCCAACCAGCAGGGCGTCCAGGGTGCGATCTTCCAGATGCTGTCGCACGGCATCGTCTCGGGCGCACTCTTCCTCTGCGTCGGCGTGATCTATGACCGTACCCATACCCGCGAAATCGCGGCCTATGGCGGCCTGGTCAATAACATGCCGAAATATGCCGTCGCCATGATGGTCTTCACCATGGCCAATGTCGGCCTGCCCGGCACCTCTGGTTTCATCGGCGAATTCCTGACCCTGATCGGCGTCTTCCGTGCCAACACCTGGGTTGCGCTCTTCGCCGCGACCGGCGTCATCCTGTCGGCCGCCTATGCGCTCTGGCTCTACCGCCGCGTCATTTTCGGCGCGCTGGAGAAGGAAAACCTGAAGAAGCTTTTGGATCTGTCGCCGCGTGAACAGCTCATCCTCTATCCGCTGATCGCGCTCACGATCCTCTTCGGTGTCTACCCGGCTCCGATCTTCGATGCCACGGCGGCTTCGGTGGATCTGCTGGTGAACAATTATACCGCTGCCCTGCACGCTGCGCAGAATGTTGCGCTGTCGATGAATTGATGACGGGACCTATTCGACATGACTGCTGACACAATTCTTGCAAGCTTGCATCTTTCCATTCCGGAGCTCATCCTCGCGGTCGGTGCGCTTGTGTTGCTCATGATCGGCGTCTTCTCGGGCGAGCGGTCGGGTCCCACGGTCACGGGTCTTGCCATCGCGCTTCTCGCGGTGGCCGGCCTCTGGATCATCTTCGTGCCGGGCGAGGGGCTGGCCTACGGCGGCGCGTATCTCGCCGACGGCTTCTCCCGCTTCATGAAGATCGTCGCGCTGGTCGGCTCGATCGTCGCCATGTTCCTCAGCATGGGGCAGGCGAAAGAGCAGCAGCTCGATCGCTTTGAGTTCCCGGTTCTGCTCGTGCTCGCGACCCTCGGCATTTTGCTGATGATCTCGGCGCATGACCTGATCTCTCTCTATCTGTCGCTGGAGCTGCAGTCGCTGGCGCTCTACGTCGTGGCCGCCATCAACCGCGACAGCATCAAGTCGACCGAAGCCGGCCTGAAATATTTCGTGCTCGGCGCGCTGTCCTCCGGCATGCTGCTCTATGGCATGTCGCTGGTCTACGGCTTCACCGGCCACACGACATTCGATGCGATCGCGACCGCACTCAGCGCCGAGACCCGTTCGCTCGGCCTTGTCTTCGGTCTGGTCTTCGTGCTGGCGGGCCTCGCCTTCAAGATCTCCGCCGTGCCGTTCCACATGTGGACGCCGGACGTCTATGAAGGTGCGCCGACCCCGGTCACCGCCTTCTTCGCGGCGGCACCCAAGGTTGCCGCTATGGCTATCCTGACCCGCATCGTGGTCACGGCTTTCCATCCTGTCTTGGCCGATTGGCAGCAGATCATCGTCTTCATATCGATCGCTTCGATGGTGCTCGGCTCCTTCGCAGCGATCGGTCAGCGCAATTTCAAGCGACTGATGGCCTATTCGTCGATCGGTCACATGGGCTATGCGCTTGTCGGCCTCGCTGCCGGCACCAAGACCGGCGTATCCGGCGTCATGCTCTACATGGTCATCTACATGGTCATGACGCTCGGCTCCTTTGCCATCATCATGGCGATGCGCCGGAAGGATGGCCGTCAGGTCGAAAACATCGACGATCTCGCCGGCCTTTCGACGACCAATCCTTTCATGGCGGTCGTCCTGACGGCGCTGATGTTCTCGCTCGCCGGCATTCCGCCGCTCGCCGGCTTCTTCGGGAAGTACTTCGTCTTCGTTGCAGCCATCCAGGCGCATCTCTATGCGCTCGCCATTATCGGCGTTCTGGCTTCGGTTGTCGGTGCCTACTACTATCTGCGCGTCATCAAGGTGATGTGGTTCGATGAAGCCAAGGACGAATTCGCACGGACCGCCGGTTCGCTGCGCCTCGTCTTCGGTCTCTCCGGCCTGTTCGTCATTGCCTACGTCTTCTTCGGCGGCGCAATCGGCGGTGCGGCCGATCTGGCCGCTGCGACGCTGTTTTGATGGCGTCTGACATGAATAGCCGGAAGTCGCTCGCCGACTTCCGGCATGATGCCCTTCAGGAAACCTCGTCTACGAATAGCGTGTGCCTCGAGCGTGCACGTGCGGGTGACCCCGGGAACCTTTGGGTGACCGCCGAGCGACAGACGGGTGGACGCGGCCGCCGTGGTCGTCCTTGGGTGTCGGAGGCCGGTAATCTCTACGCATCTCTCCTTCTGATCGATCCCGCTCCGATGGACCGCCTCGGCTCGCTGCCGCTTGCGGTCGCGGTTGCCGTGCATCAGGCGGTACGTGGAGTACTGCCACTGGGGGCTGAGCCGGTCGAGATCAAATGGCCGAACGATATCCTGATCGGTCGCAAGAAGACCTGTGGCATTCTGATCGAAGGCGAGGCTTTGCCGGATGGGCGTTATGCGCTGGTCATCGGCATTGGCATCAACATTGCCGTCATGCCTGACAATCCGATGTATCCGGTCACCTGCCTCAGGCAGCAGGGCTCGATGGTGTCGTCGGACGAGCTGTTTGCCCATCTTTACGCCGATATGGCCGAGGCGCTCAACGTTTGGAACCGTGGCAAGGGTGTTCGCGAGATCACGGCGCGCTGGCGAGAGTTCGCATGCGGCGTCGGGGAAAAGATCACTGTCAACTTGCCCGATCGCTCGATTTTGGGCCATTTCTCGGGAATCGATGATAATGGCTTGTTGATGCTCGAAACCGAGGACGGCAGGATCACGCCGATCGCGGCGGGCGACGTTTTCTTTAGATAATGGTTGGGGATCACATGGCGAAGCAAGACGAATTTGTGTTTCTGCCCCTCGGCGGCGTCGGCGAAATCGGCATGAATCTCGCGCTCTATGGTTATGGCCCGGCGGACCAACGCCAGTGGATCATGGTCGATTGCGGCGTCACCTTCCCGGGGCCGGATCTCCCTGGCGTCGATCTCGTCTTGCCGGATATCCGTTTCCTCGCCAAGGAGCGCAAGAACCTCAAGGGCATCATCATCACCCATGCCCATGAGGATCACTACGGCGCGCTGAACGATCTCTGGCCGGGCCTGAACGTTCCGATCTACGCCTCCGCCTTCACTGCCGGCCTTCTCGAAGCCAAGCGCGACTATGAGAAGTCGATGGGCGAGATCCCGGTTACGCTGTTCAGGGCAGGCGACCGCATCAACGTTGGTCCCTTCGAGATCGAAGGCGTGGCCGTCAACCATTCGATCCCCGAGCCGATGTCGCTGATGATCCGCACACCGCTCGGTAATGTCGTCCATACGGGTGACTGGAAGATCGATCACGAGCCGTCGCTTGGTCCGCTGACCGACGAAACCCGCTTCCGTCAGCTCGGCGACGAGGGTGTGCTGGCGCTGATGTGCGATTCCACCAATGCGCTGCGTGATGGCGTTTCGCCTTCGGAGAAGGATGTTTCCGAAAGCCTGCGCAAGATTATCGAGGATGCCGAGGGCAGGGTGGCGATCACCACCTTCTCCTCGAATGTCGGCCGTATCCGCACTATCGCCGAAGCCGCCGAGGCAGCGGGCCGCGAGATCTTGCTGCTCGGCAGCTCGCTTAAGCGTGTCGTCGATGTGGCCCGGGATATTGGCCTTATGGAAGGCATCAAGCCCTTCATCGCTGAAGACGAATATGGCTATATCCCGCGCGACAAGGTCGTGGTGATCCTCACCGGCAGCCAGGGCGAGCCCCGCGCAGCTCTTGCCAAACTCTCCCGGGACGAGATGCGCAACGTCGCATTGGCTGCGGGCGATATCGTCGTCTTTTCCTCGCGCGCCATTCCCGGCAATGAGAAGGCGATTCAGGACATCAAGAACGGCCTGATCGAGCAGGGCGTGCATGTGGTGACGGATGCCGAAGCGCTCGTGCACGTCTCCGGCCATCCCCGGCGCAACGAGCTGCAGAAGATGTACGAGTGGACGCGTCCGAAGGTTGTTATCCCCGTTCATGGCGAGGCGACACATCTGACCGCGCATAAGGAACTGGCCGAACAGAGCGGTATCGCCACCGTGCCGCGCGTCCGTAACGGCGATGTCGTGCGCCTTGCGCCCGGTCCCGTCGAAGTGATCGGAGAGGCGCCGCATGGGCGCATCTTCAAGGACGGCATACTGATCGGCGATTTCGATGAGATGGGCATCGGCGAGCGCAAGAAACTCTCCTATGTCGGCCATGTTGCTGTGAACGTAGTTCTCGATGCACGCTATGATATCGTCGGCGATCCCGATGTCGTCCCGATCGGTCTGCCGGCTTATGATGATGAAGGTGAGGAGATGGAGGACACGCTCTTCGACGCCATTGTCAGTGCCATCGAGAGCATTCCACGGGCGCGCCGCAAGGATCTGGACATGCTGCAGGAGGCTGTACGCCGCGCGGTGCGTGCCGCCGCTAACCAGGGCTGGGGCAAGAAGCCGGTCGTGACCGTATTCGTCACGCGCACCGGCGGCTGAGTCCAACAGCCGATCGGCGAGGAGAGTGCCGTGCTGGGACGTATCAATCACATTGCGATAGCCGTGCCGGACATCGCCGCGGCTTCCAAGGCCTATCGTGAAACACTCGGTGCTACCGTCTCTCAGCCGCAGGCACTTCCGGAACACGGCGTAACTGTGGTTTTCGTTGAGCTGCCGAATAGTAAGGTCGAGCTACTCGAGCCCCTGGGCGAAGCTTCGCCCATCGCCTCCTTCCTTGCCAAGAATCCGGATGGCGGCATGCACCATATCTGTTACGAAGTCACGGATATCCTCGTGGCACGCGATCAGCTGGCCGCCAGGGGCGCGCGCGTGCTTGGCAACGGCGAACCGAAGATCGGCGCCCATGGCAAGCCTGTACTCTTCCTGCATCCAAAGGATTTCTTCGGCACGCTCATCGAGCTTGAGCAGGTGTGACATCAGAGCTGGATGATTTCTGACGGAACCGGCCTAAAATCTGAATCTGCTTTAGGTGCGCTCATTGGCGCTTTGAAAGGCGACTGCTTTGCCCCTATAAGCAGTTTGGATGAGGAGGAGACGAGCAGGCTCGTTTCGAAGGGAGCATAATGGCACAGCAGATCATCGCCAGTATCGCCGTTTATTTCGTTGTATGGTGGATTACGCTTTTTGCCGTCCTGCCGTTCGGTCTACGCACCCAGGCCGAAGATGAGCATGTGGTTCTAGGTACGGTCGAAAGTGCGCCGACGAAATTCCGGGCCTGGCGAGTGGTCCTCATTACGACGCTTGTGTCGGCTCTCCTGTATGGCACCTGGTATGTTGCGTCGCATTACCTTGGACTGAACATAGATTCCATTCCGCGGTTCGTTCCGAACTATAATTGATCTAGCAAAGGACGGGGTGAAAACGCGGGTCAGTCAGCTGAACCTTCCCGCTTTCTTCCGAATAGCGAAGACGCTTGATGCCTTTTGTCTGTGGGAAGACGCGATGGATAACCGCGACGGACTTTTTTCGGATTTGCTCGCGCCTCGCAATCGCCATCAATTCGTCACACGCCTGTCACGTGCATGGCGCATCAAATTTCTGACAATGCTTGAGATGCTTTGCTGAAAAGCTGAAATAAGCTTTGCGACAAGCGGATCGATTTACAGTAGAGCGACTTGAGAAAGCAAAAAAAAACAAGGCTATAAGCCTTGTTTTAAAGTATCGCGTGATCCTTATCCGTTACCGGGGCAGCGAACGAGCGCGCCTAAGATCTGATCCTCCCAAGACTTGACCGCGAAACGACAAGAATTTAGCCTTCCTGCCTCTTTTGTGAGCTGAAATTAGCTCAAACATTGAGCTTTGTCATCCTTTTTTTTGCTTTTTTGCTACACTCGCGCAGAATTTTTCTGTTGACGGATTTTCGCCGTAAATCCTTATAAATGTGCGCTTTTTCGAAACGACCGAAATAGGTGCTTTCCCCTGGATTTGCAGGCTTTTGCCAAAATCCTCTGTTGAAGAATGCGGGTTTCCTTCCTTCGCCGAAGCAGTTATGAACTGCCTCCAGTACATAATTTGCTAACGATTCCGCCGTGAGCGGAACGTCAAACCATCTGGAACAAGCGTCATGCGTCTGTCTCGTTACTTCATGCCCATTCTGAAGGAAAATCCTAAAGAGGCTGAAATTGTTTCCCATCGGCTCATGCTGCGCACCGGCATGATCCGGCAGCAGTCGCAGGGTATCTATTCGTGGCTGCCGCTAGGCAAGCGCGTACTGGACAAGGTCAACAAGATCATCCGCGAGGAGCAGAACCGCTCCGGCGCCATCGAGCTGTCGATGCCGACGCTGCAGTCGGCTGAGCTCTGGCAGGAAAGCGGCCGTTACGACGCTTACGGCAAGGAAATGCTGCGCATCAAGGACCGACAGGATCGGCCGATGCTCTATGGTCCGACCAATGAGGAAATGATCACCGATATCTTCCGGTCCTACATCAAGTCTTACAAAGACTTGCCGCTGAACCTCTATCATATCCAGCTGAAGTTCCGAGACGAAATTCGTCCGCGTTTTGGCACGATGCGCTCGCGCGAATTCATGATGAAGGATGCCTATTCCTTCGATCTGACGCAGGAGGGCGCGGTACATTCTTATAACAAGATGTTCGCCGCCTATCTGCGTACCTTCAGTCGTCTCGGCCTGAGAGCAATCCCGATGCGCGCCGATACCGGTCCCATCGGCGGCAATCTCAGTCACGAATTCATCATTCTCGCCGATACCGGCGAGTCGGAAGTCTTCTGCCACAAGGATTTCGTCAATTTCGACATTCCCGGCGAGGATACTGATTTTGATGATGTCGCCGGCCTGAAGGGGATTTTTGACAAGTGGACCTCCGTCTATGCCGCCACCTCGGAAATGCATGACGAAGCCGCCTTCAACGCCATTCCGGAAGGTGATCGTCTGTCTGCGCGCGGCATCGAGGTCGGTCACATCTTCTATTTCGGCACCAAATATTCCGAGCCGATGGGTGCGAAGGTGCAGGGTCCGGATGGCAAGGAACATGCTGTCCACATGGGATCTTACGGTATCGGCCCGACACGCCTTGTTCCCGCCATCATCGAAGCATCGCATGACGAGAACGGAATCATCTGGCCGGAATCGGTCGCGCCGTTCGATGTCGTGCTGATCAACATGAAGGCCGGTGATCAGGCCTGCGACGACGCCTGCGAAACGGTCTACGCGGCTCTCTCGAAGGCCGGCAAGGACGTGCTGTACGACGATCGCGACGATCGCGCCGGAACGAAGTTCGCAACGGCCGACCTGATCGGTGTGCCCGTGCAGATTATCGTTGGCCCGCGTTCGATCGCGAACGGTGAAGTGGAAGTGAAGGACCGCAAGACCGGCGCTCGCGAGACGATGACGGTTGAAGCAGCGATCAATCGGCTGGCAGGCTGATTGACGATACAAAGGATGAAAGGCGAATGGCGGTGAGCGCGGCAGTGGAACAGCAGGAAAATTCGTTCAAGGCCGGCCCATCGTCTCGCCCGTTCTCCGGTTTCGAACGGCTCGTTGCCTGGCGCTACCTGCGCTCTCGGCGCAAGGAAGCCTCGATTTCGGTGATTGCCGGCTTCTCACTGGTCGGCATCATGCTTGGCGTAGCCGCGCTGATCATCGTCATGGCCGTCATGAACGGTTTCCGTGCCGAGCTCTTCAAGCAGATTCTCGGCTTCAACGGTCATGTCGTCGTTCAGCCGATCGATTCGCCGCTGAACGACTATGCCGATCTGGCAAAGAAGTTTTCAGCCGTTCCCGGCGTCACCATGGCCCTGCCGCTCGTCGAGGGCGAAACGCTGGCCTCCGGCCGCGGCGGTTCGGGCACCGGCGCACTGGTGCGCGGCATCCGTTCGGAAGATCTAACCAAGCTCAAATCGGTCTCCGATCACGTTGTCTCCGGCGATATGGTCGGTTTCGCTTCGGGACAGGGTGTGCTCGTTGGAAGCCGGCTGGCCCGGCAATTAGGCCTGACGGTCGGCGATCAGATCACCCTTACAGCACCGGATGGCGATGTGACGCCTTTTGGTGTCAATCCGCGCGTCAAAGCCTATACGATCTCCGGTATCTTCGAGGTCGGTATGTCGGAATATGATTCCTCCGTTGTCTTCATGCCACTGGAGGAGGCTCAGGTCTTCTTCAATGCCGAGGGTATTGTCGAGAAGATAGAGCTCTTCATCACCAATCCAGATGACGTCGATCAATTGCGGCCCAAGATCGAAGAGGCGGCGGGACGGCAGATTTTCCTGACGGACTGGCGGCAGGTCAACGCCACTTTCTTCTCGGCCCTGCAGGTCGAGCGCAACACGATGTTCATGATCCTGACGCTGATCGTTCTCGTCGCTGCGCTGAACATCATTTCCGGCCTTATCATGCTTGTGAAGGATAAGGGCAGCGATATAGCCATCCTGCGCACCATGGGCGCGACATCAGGCGCGATCATGCGCATCTTCTTCATGACGGGAGCGGCAATCGGCGTCGTCGGAACGTTTGCCGGCGTCATACTCGGCGTCCTTGTTTGCCTCAACATCGAGTCCATCCGCCAGTTCTTCTCCTGGATTTCCGGCACCGTGATCTTCAATCCGGAGGTCTATTTCCTCAGCAAATTGCCGGCCCAGATGAATCTCGGCGAGACCGTCTCCGTTATCGTGATGGCGCTTACTCTCTCCTTCCTTGCCACCATCTTTCCGGCCTGGCGGGCCTCGCGGCTCGATCCGGTGCAAGCGCTGCGCTACGAATAAGGATATTCCATTTGATGAAACGCAACGTCGTTCTCCAGCTCTCTGGCGTGGAGCGTCATTACGGGCAGGGCGAGACGCGGCTGTCGATCTTAAAGAGGGCGGATTTCACCCTGCACAGCGGCGAGATCGTCGCGCTCGTAGCGCCGTCAGGAACCGGCAAGTCGACGCTGCTGCATGTGGCTGGGCTGCTGGAGCATCCGGATGGCGGCGAGGTGCTCGTCAACGGTCAGGCCTGCGAGGGATTGTCCGACGATAAACGTACGGCCGTGCGCCGCAGCGAAATCGGCTTCGTCTATCAGTTTCATCACCTGCTTCCGGAATTCTCGGCGCTTGAGAACATCATGATGCCGCAGCTTATTTCCGGGCTTTCGCGTAAGGATGCGAGCGAGCGGGCTGCCCAGCTTCTCGACTACATGCGCATCGGCCATCGCGCTGATCATCGCCCCGCCGAGCTCTCCGGCGGCGAGCAGCAGCGCGTCGCGATCGCCCGTGCCGTCGCCAATGCGCCGCTGGTGCTGCTGGCCGACGAGCCCACGGGCAATCTCGACCCGGCGACTGCACATTACGTCTTCGATGCGCTCGAGGCACTCGTGCGTCAGTCGGGCCTCGCCGCATTGATCGCTACCCACAATCACGAGCTTGCAGCTCGCATGGATCGCCGTGTTACCCTGAGCGAAGGCAAAGTGGTCGAGGTCTGAGCGCCTGTTATGGGACGATCAGGCCGCCGCGGTAATCCAGTTCATAGGCCTTGCGGTCCTTCACCATGATAGCCTCATGTCCGGTGAAGTGATCGCACGCCCCGGTGCTTCGGTCGATATAGCGGCCATAGACATGTTCGAATTCGAATCCGCCGAGAAAGCGTTTTTCATCCTGATAGAGGCGCAGAAGTGCCGCCTTGATGACCATGCCGGCTCGCGTTCCGTCGATCAGATCGGGTTCAACGATATGGCCGAAATAGTTCATGGCCCATACAGGCTGGTCATCATGCCAGACGAGCTCCTGTCCAGCGAAATCCGTGCCACCGAAGTAACTGTCCAGATAGCGCCAGCGGCCGCTCGCATAACCGATTTCATGCGAGCCGTTTCGGCAGGATGGTAGCCGCTCGCCATCGCCGACATAGGTCTCGGCTTTGGCGGCGACAATAAAATCGTTCAGCTCGGCAAGATCCGGCACGGCCCTCTCCAATTCTGGTGTGCCGACACAGCGCCATTGATCCATGAAATTGTAAAGAACAAAAGGGTAACATTGGCGCTATTGACCGACTCCGCAGGCCTTCTCCCCGATATCATCCTGCCAATCCTGGATGCTGATAGTCTTGGAATCGGCCTTCAGCGTCTTGCCGCCTTTCGTCACCTTGCCGGTCAGCACGTTGTAATCGCAGCTCTGGCTGTTATCCGGTTCGAGCGTATCGCGGGCATCGTAGGTGTAGCCGGCAACCACGAAACCATTGTTGCGATAGGCAAGCGTCAGGGTTTGATGCCAGCGGTCGCGGCCGACGGAATCGTTCTGCGAGGTGATTGCAATCGAGCCGTTCGGCAGCGCGGCGATGGAGGGTTCCTGGCCGTAAATGTCAGGGCCGGCTCTGCCCCAGATCTTGTCCGGACCGCTTGCGGTCAACTGCAACAGAGAATGCTCGTTGTCGCGAAGATAGATGTAGATGCTGATGGAAGTTTCAGCCGGCTTGTCCGCTGGGGGCGCGACCAGAATGGCAAGGTCCGGCTTGCCGTCCTTGTTCCAGTCGCCGATTGCGGCGTCGACGATGCGGCCGGACGTAATTGTATCCTCGGCGTGAGCCGCAGTTGCAGTCCAAAGAAGAATGAGAGTGCAGGCAAGTGATTTCATCGTGATTTCCCTGTTTGCCTTTGCATAACGTCCGGTTGTGCCGGCGTCCATCGGAGGCTGAAAACCGTCTGATGAAATTTCTTGATGTGTCTATTGACTCTCGAACAAAAATGGAACAAAAAAGAAACATAACGAGTAAGGAGCGCCTAAATGACCGACATTATTCGAGACCTTGCAGCATTCACTTCCATCGTCATGTTCGTCGCCAGCTTTTCTCTCATCATGATGGCGATGTAAGTTTGTCCCCTGTTTGCACATGCTGTTCCCATATTTGATGGGGGCAACTTCTGGACTTTACGGTCCGCACTGCCGAAAATGCCGCTGATTCATTCAGGCGTGCGGAAGGGTATGAAATGGCGGATGCAGGTGGCAGCGGCGCGGTGGTGCCGGTCGGCGAAATGCCGGAATTCGTGCACCTCAGGGTTCATTCCGCCTATTCTCTGCTAGAGGGCGCATTGCCGCTCAAGAAGATATTGGCCAAGGCTGCCGGGGACAGCCAGCCGGCCATTGCGATCACCGACACTAACAATCTGTTCGTTGCCCTGGAGTTCTCGCAGAAGGCGATGGATGAGGGACTGCAGCCGATCATCGGCTGTCAGCTATCGATCGATATGGAGGATGGCGGCGAGGGCGAGAAGCGCGGGCCGCAGCAGGCTCTGGCGAAGCTGCCCTCCATTGTGCTGCTCGCCGCGACCGAGCGGGGATATGAGCGCCTCGTCGATCTCGTCAGCCGCGCCTATCTCGGCGGCGAGGGTAGTAGCGCCGTTCACATCGCAGCCTCATGGCTGGACGAGATCGGCACGGAAGGAATGATTGCGCTCACCGGTTCGCTCACCGGCCCCGTCGATATGGCTTTGAAAGAAGGGCATTCCACGCAAGCGCTCTCCCGGTTGTTGAGGCTGAAGCAGCTGTTCGGCGACAGGCTTTATGTCGAATTGCAGCGCCATGGCACCTATGATCGTCGTCACGAGCAGAAGATGATCAAGCTGGCTTACGAGCACGAGATCCCGCTCGTCGCCACCAACGAAGCCTTTTTCCCGACGCGGGACGATTATGATGCGCATGATGCTTTGATGGCGGTGGCCCACAATGCCATCGTCTCGGACGATACCCGGTTCCGCTTGACGCCGGACCACTATCTGAAGAGCCGCGCAGACATGGCGAAGCTTTTCGCCAACTTGCCGGAAGCGCTTGATAACACGGTCGAGATCGCCCGTCGCTGCTCATTCGTGTTGAAAACACGCTCGCCGATCCTCCCGCGCTTCACCGGGGCGACTGACGATCCTGAAGAGGCTGGGCGCGCCGAGGCGGCCGAGCTGCGCGCTCAGGCGGTCGAGGGGCTGGAGCAGCGCATCGCATCGCTTGGAATGGCGCCGGGCTATACGGAAAAGGATTATCGCGAGCGGCTGGAGTTCGAACTGAGCGTCATCGAGCGCATGAAGTTTCCCGGCTACTTCCTGATCGTTGCCGACTTCATCAAATGGGCCAAGCGCCACGATATCCCCGTCGGCCCGGGCCGCGGTTCCGGTGCGGGCTCGCTGGTCGCCTATGCTCTTACCATCACCGACGTCGATCCACTGCGCTTCTCGCTGCTGTTCGAGCGCTTCCTCAATCCGGAACGCGTCTCGATGCCGGACTTCGATATCGACTTCTGCCAGGACCGGCGCGAAGAAGTGATCCGTTACGTGCAGGCCAAGTATGGCCGCGAGCAGGTAGCGCAGATCATCACCTTCGGTTCGCTGCAGGCACGCGCAGCCTTGCGCGATGTCGGCCGCGTGCTCGAAATGCCCTATGGCCAGGTGGATAAGATCTGCAAGCTGGTGCCGAACAATCCCGCTAATCCGACACCGCTGAGCAAGGCGATCGAGGAGGAGCCGCGCCTGCAGGAGGAGGCGGACAAGGAGCCGGTCGTCGCCCGTCTTCTCGATATCGCGCAGAAGATCGAAGGTCTCTATCGCCACGCCTCGACCCATGCCGCCGGTATCGTCATCGGCGACCGTCCGCTGTCGAAGCTCGTGCCGATGTATCGCGACCCGCGCTCGGACATGCCCGTCACCCAATTCAACATGAAATGGGTGGAGCAGGCCGGCCTGGTGAAATTCGACTTCCTCGGCCTGAAGACGCTGACTGTCCTGAAGACGGCGGTCGATTTCGTTGCCAAGCGCGGCATATCGATCGATCTCGCCAGCATCCCGCTCGATGACAAGAAGACCTATGACATGCTCTCGCGCGGCGAGACCGTCGGCGTGTTCCAGGTGGAAAGTGCGGGCATGCGCAAGGCGCTGATCGGCATGCGTCCGGACTGCATCGAGGACATCATCGCGCTCGTGGCGCTTTATCGTCCCGGCCCGATGGAGAACATCCCCGTTTATAATGCCCGCAAGCACGGCGAGGAAGAGATCGAATCGATCCATCCGAAGATCGATTATCTCCTGAAGGAAACCCAGGGCGTTATCGTCTATCAGGAACAGGTGATGCAGGTTGCCCAGGTACTCTCGGGCTATTCCCTCGGCGAAGCCGATCTCCTGCGCCGTGCTATGGGTAAGAAGATCAAGGAGGAAATGGACAAGCAGCGCGAGCGTTTTGTCGACGGCGCCATCAAGAACGGCGTTTCGAAGGGGCAGGCCGATGTCATTTTCGATCTGCTCGCGAAATTCGCCAACTACGGCTTCAACAAATCGCACGCCGCCGCCTACGCCATCGTCTCCTACCAGACTGCCTATATGAAGGCACACTATCCGGTAGAATTCCTCGCAGCGTCGATGACGCTCGACATGGCCAATACCGAGAAGGTTAACGACTTTCGTCAGGATGCCAAGCGACTGGGCATCGAGGTCATCGCGCCCTCCGTGCAGACCTCGTTCCGCCATTTCGAGACGGGTGATAACAGCATCTATTATGCTCTGGCCGCCATCAAGGGTGTCGGTGAATCCGCGGTCGACCACATCGTCGAGGTGCGTGGCGACAAGCCCTTCGCCGGCATCGAGGATTTCTGCCTGCGCATCGATCCCAAGCAGATCAACCGCCGCGTTCTGGAGAGCCTGATCTGCGCGGGCGCCTTCGACTGCTTCGAGATCGATCGCGCGCAGCTGATCGCCGGCCTGGACCGCGTTATAGGCTACGCCCAGGTGGCGCAGGAAAACAAACGCAGCGGCCAGCATGATATGTTCGGAAGTGCCGCCTCCGGGCCGGAAAAGATCGTGTTCCCACCCTACACGCCCTGGCTCGCCTCAGAGCGTCTGTTGCGCGAATTCCAGGTGCTTGGCTTCTATCTGACGGCACATCCGCTCGATACTTATAAGAGCGTGCTCGAGAAGATGCGGGTGCAGCCTTTCGCCGATTTTTCCGCCGCGGTGAAGCAAGGCGCCAGCAACGGGCGTCTCGCCGGCACGGTCATCTCCAAGCAGGAGCGCAAGACCCGCACCGGCAACAAGATGGGCATCTTCGTCTTTTCCGATGCTTCGGGCCAGTTCGAAGCCGTGCTGTTTTCGGAAACGCTCAACCAGTATCGCGACGTTCTCGAAGTCGGCAAATCCTTTGTCATTACGGCCCAGGCGGACGAGCGCCCCGAAGGCATCAGCCTGCGCCTGCAGACGGCGCAGTCGCTGGAGGAGAAGTCGTTGCAGATGCAGAAGGCGCTGCGCGTCTATGTCCGCGATTCCGGCCCATTAAAAGCCGTTGCTGCGCATCTGAACACCAAAGGCGACGGCCTTGTGTCCTTCATTGTCATCAAGGAAGAGGGCTTGCGCGAGGTCGAGGTGGCACTACCGGAGAAATATCGCATCACGCCCGAAATCGCTGCTGCTCTGCGCACGGCACCGGGCGTGATCGACGTGGAGCTGGTCTGAAGCAATTCCAGGAAAAGTGTATAGCGGTTTGCCGTCCGGAATTGCGTAAAACAAAAGGCTCTAGCCCTTCTTACCCAGCGCGCCGTTGTTGGTGATAGTGATGAAATCGGTTTCGTTGCCGGTTTCCGGTCCGATGCCGGTATCGGAAATCGTCAGCGACGATCCGGCTGTCAGCAAATCCTCGATGCGGTGACGGATATCGTCGGGAATGGTGATGCGATTGAGCGCCTGCCCGGCTGCGTCGAACGATTGCGATTGTTCCTCGCTGGTGATGCCATAGCGCTTTTTCGCCTGCTTGCTCAGATCTTCCTCCAGCGTCATGCCAAACCAGTCGGCCTTTCCGCTGATCCGGTCGATCGCGTTGGCGGTGAAGAAATGCACACCGAGCGCTTCTTGCGGCTCGGCGATAATGGCGGGGCCTTCGAGCAGCGGCTTGAAGTTCTGCCGGACCATGATCGCGCCGTTCGGCGGTTCGCCCCTGCCGGCGGCGGCATAGACTGCCTTCATCAGCGCGGGACTGACGAGGCCGCCCGTTATTTTGATATCATGTGCCTTCTTAAAGTCCTCGATTGCCTGCACCGTTGCCGGTCCGAGCATGCCGTCAGGCGTTCCGGTGATGAAGCCCATTCCGTTCAGGATCCCCTGCAGGTCGCGTACGTTTTCGCGCAGACCACGCCGGGTGATGAGGATGCTGAGCGGCGCGGGATCGGCCGGGGGCGCCAGAGTCTCCTGCGCCTTCGGTATTTTGATCGAGGTTACGTCGTTCGTCGCGACCTGCAGCGATTGTGCCTGCGGCAGGAAGCTCGCGGTCATCGGACGAAGTTCGATGCCGGAAAACAGTGCCGGCGGTGGAGCTGGCAGCGGTTGGAACAGCATCGCGTTTTCGAATGGCTGTGGCACCAGCGGTTGATCGGCGATAACGACATGCACGCCGCGCTCGGTCATTTGATAAAGCATCTTGGCAAAGGCCTTCGGCATGCGCACGCAGCCATGGGATGCCGGATAATTCGGGACGGAATTGGATTCGTGCAGCGCGATCCCTGACCAAGTCAGCCTCTGCATGAAGGGCATGGGCGAGGCCGAATAGAGGTTGGACTCGTGATAGACCTTCTTTTCCAGAATGGAGAAGATGCCGCTCGGCGTCGTATGCCCGCGCTTGCCGGTGGAAACCTTCGAAGTAGCGATCATCTTATCGCCGTCATAGACCGCAAGCGACTGCCTGTCCTTTGACACCACGATCTGCAGGGTGCGAGCATCCGACGCAGCAAAGACCGGATGAGAAAGGGCGGTGGCTGACAACAGCGCGAGCCCCAGCAACAAAAATGGCTTCATAGACACAACCAAAACGCAATACTCGTTGTGCCGAAGGTTAGACTTCGAAGTTTAAGGAAGACTTGCCGAAAACTCATGCCTTTCCGTGTGTATGAAAGCGGGAGATCGCAGAACGCAGGCCCGATACGGCATCGCCGAAGCGGAGCGTTTAAACCCTGCCTCGGCGATGGTTGAAATCTCAAGCTTATCAGCGATCAGTGGACGTTGGAGGCCACCCAGTTGTGCCAGTCCTGCTCGCTGCCGTGGAAGGCGTTGAGGTCGATCCTGCCTTCGACGCCATGGGATACGCCGGAGCCGGAATATTGCCAGAACAGCCATTTGCGGCCCGGATAGACCTTGGACGGATGTTGAGCCACGGCGCGTAGCCAGAAGGGATAGTTGAGCAGTTCGCCGCTCAGATTGTCGCGATAGAAATCCGGTGCGGTATAGACGATCGGACGCTGCCCATAATGCTTTTCCAGCTTGTCCATGAAGACCTGCATCTTGGCGAGAACCTGCTCGCGCGAAGGACGCCGCTTGCAGCTCGACTCGCCGTTCCATTCGACGTCGATGACTGGCGGAAGGGCTCCGGCTTCCTTCGGCACGTTGCGGATGAACCAGTCGGCCTGCTCTCCGGCAGTTCGGCACCAGTAGAAGAAATGATAGGCGCCATGCTTCAGGCCGGCCTGCTGGGCGGCCCGCCAGTTCTTCTTGAACATGGGATCGAGATGATCGCCGCCGTCCGTTGCCTTGATGTAAACGAAGTTCGCACCCTGGGTGCGCAGCGTATCCCAGTCGATTTCGCCCTGCCAGCGCGAGACGTCGACGCCATGGACAGCGAGCTTCCGGGGCGAGGTTGATGTACCGAAGTTGATCGGCTTGGCATCCCGGAAGCGATGGCTGTAGATCTGCATCGGCTGCTGCCGCAGGGCGCGGGGCACCGGATTCGATGGCGAGAGCATCGCGAGTGGCCGTTGCAGCGGGACCGGTGCGTCACCGTCGTTGCTCTGGTCGGAGGGCATAAGCCCCTCAGGCCGGAGATTTGTCGGCATCGCAACCGCAAGTGCCTGCTGCCGCTCGACGCGCGAAACGGTTTCGCCGATTTCGACGGATGGCACCGGCCTGCTGGTTTTCGTGATGGAACTTGTCACTTCATTTGAAGGCGGGGCGGCTTGCGCGGCTTCGCGCTCACCTCGGGCGGCGCAGCCTGAAATTGTCAGGCAAGCGAGAAAAATGGTCGATACAGCCGATAGACGCATAGGAACCCGTACGCAAAACACGAGAGGCGACGAGTTCACGCCGCCGGAAAGTTACAGAATCCAAGTCCTAATGGAAATTTACCAAAAAAGTTTGAATCCGAGCTTTCTCCCGCGAAAGAATCGCGCGCGTAATGCATTATTTGCGGGGCAGCCAAAAATCACCGCCAGGTGACATATGCTAAATAATTGTTATTTATGGTTTTTGTCGCTGAACGTGTAGCCGGTTTCGACTGTCTTGTTGCCGAATTTTTCTCGCAGCTTGTCCATGGCTGCTTCCGCAGCGGCCCGTCGCGCGGCTTGAACGTCGATAAGGTCGGGCGGATCCGCGCGCCCGGCATCGCCAAGATCGGTTACGCCGATGCCGATGAGACGGAATTTCGTGCCGTCCGCCTCGGGCTCGAGCAACCGCAAGCCAGTGCGAAAAATCCGGTCCGCCAGTTGGGTCGGATCTTCCAGCCGACGATTGCGTGTGCGGGTCTTGAAATCCGAGGTCTTGAGCTTCAGTACGACAGTCTGGCCGGCAATGCCGCTGCGTTTCAGGCGCCGGGAAACCTTCTCGGACAGATCGCGCAGGATCGGCACGAGATCTTCATGGCGCCCGATATCTTCGAAGAAGGTGGTTTCGGAAGACACGCTTTTCGCCGCTTCGTTTGGATGCACGGTTCGGTCGTCAATCCCCCGCGAGAGACGGAAAAGCCGCTGCCCGATCACGCCGTAACGGCGCATGAGATCGCCTTCCTCCATGGCCTGCAACTGGCCGATGGTGCGAATGCCGTCGCTTTCGAGCGTCGCGGCAAAGGCCTTGCCGACACCCCATATCGTCGTGACTGGCCGTGGCTTCAGAAAGGCGAGGGCCTCTTCCTTGCCGATCACGGAGAAGCCTCGCGGCTTCTGCAGGTCGGAAGCCACCTTGGCGAGGAACTTGCAATAGGAAAGCCCGACGGAGATGGTGATACCGATTTCCTGCTCCACCCGCTTGGCGAACTTGGCAAGGATGCGGGCTGGCGGATCGTGATGCAGTCGCTGCGTGCCGTCGAGTTCGAGAAAGGCTTCGTCGATCGAAAGCGGCTGCACCAGCGGTGTCAGGTCCTGCATCATCGCACGGACCTCGCGGCCGACGCGCACATATTTCTCCATATTGGGCCGGATGACGACGGCCTGCGGGCATGCTTCCAAGGCCTTGAACATCGGCATGGCGGAGCGCACCCCATGGATGCGGGCGATATAGCAGGCCGTGGAGACCACGCCGCGCTTGCCGCCGCCGATGATGACCGGCTTGTCTGCCAGCTCCGGATTGTCACGTTTCTCGATGGAAGCATAAAAGGCGTCGCAATCGATATGCGCCAGCGTCAGTGCGTAGAGTTCCCGGTGGTAGACGAGGCAGGGGCTGCCGCAGCTCCGGCAGCGCGTGCGCGTTGCCGATTGCTCGCTCAAGCAATCGCGACAGAAGCCGGAGATCTTGTCGGGCGCATGGGTCATAGAGCGAGAACAAAAATTGAACATCGCCACTTTATGATCTAAACTCGCGAGTCTCAAGCTGGAAAACCGCCGGGGAGGCGCGAGTGCAGAACTTAATTGTGCAGCCATTGACGCCGGATCGCTGGAGCGATTTCGAGACGCTGTTTGGACCAAGCGGTGCCTGCTATGGCTGTTGGTGCACTTATTTCCGTGTCCCGACATCGCAGCGCAAGACGATGGATAGTGCAGCAAAGAAGCAGTTGATCCGCGAGCGAATCTCGATCGGGCCACCGCCCGGCCTCCTGGGCTACAATGATGGACAACCGATCGCATGGGTGCAAGTTGGTCCGCGCGCAGAGCTGCCGCAATGGAATTCGCCCAAAACCGTATCGCGTCCGCTCGACCCAGCCGATGCGGAAGACAGCTCCGTCTGGGCGGTAAGCTGCTTCTTCATAAATTCGAAGGATCGCGGCAAGGGGCATAGCCATCGCATGCTGTCGGAAGCGGTGAATTTTGCCCGCGCGTCAGGCGCGCGGTTGCTCGAAGGCTGTCCGATCGAACGTACCAAACAGTCGAAATCCGTCGGTCTCTACGTCGGCTCGCAGCGCATATTCGAGGCGGCCGGATTTTCTGAGGTCGCAAAGCGGAAGGATGGCAGGCCTTTGATGCGCCTCGCTCTTTGAGGGCAACGTCGGATGAAGTCAGCGTGCGATATGAGCTTGGATCAGCGGTGCTGCCTGGCCCCATTCATTGGCTTGCGGAATACCGGCGGCCACAGCGGGCGCCATGCGATGAACGACGGAGTCAGGTTTCAGATTGATAAGGAGGCATCCTGGAACATATTCGCTGACCGAATGCAGGTTATGGGCCATGTCGTCAACGAAGGCGATTGGCATTTCGCGCTGTCGATGCAGCGAACGCACGATCGGCCCCTTCGGCTGCAGCGACGCCAGCAACGGATAGGCAAGCTCAAGGCTGTCGAGAAGCCGCCGTCTCTGCTCCCAGAATTGGGGCGGCATAGCGGTGAGGAAAACGATGTCAGCGTCTTTCGAGAATTCGCCGAGCGTATCGACCACGCGATCGAGTGGTGTCTGCCATTGTTCCTGCGCCTCGAAGAAGGCCTCGATCAGCCGATGAACATCCTTTTCTTCCAGTGCAGAGCCGTTGACCTTGGAGACGATATTGCCCGTCAGCCGGAAGGAGCGCGGCAGGAATTCATGGCCCTCGGCCTCGATGAAAGTCAGAAAAGGCGCAAAGAAATGCAGGACAACGTCATCGACATCGCAGACGATCAGTGGCCGCTCCTGCAGCCGGATATGCGATACGTCGAATTCGAGCGGGGCATCCATGATCAGTATTCTCCAGAGGCAAGGCCGGGCGGCGAAAAATGCGCCGACGCAGCGGCGACGGCCGCCGGCGGAATGCCGCTGGCCTCGCAGAAGGCCAGCAATGTCGGCTCGTGGTTCATGAGGAAATCGAGCATGCCGGCAAGAAAGGCGGGCTCGTTGATGGCGTTGCGCACCTGCGCCGGCTCTACGCCGGTGAGTGCTAAGAAGCGGCCGAACATATCCGGTTCATTGGCAAGCCAGCCGAGTACGGCGATGGCAGTCTCTTGCGGGTCGGCCGCATTCTTCTTCGGGTTCTTGAAGTTACTTTGCATTTTGAAGGGTGAGTTACCTATTTTTCAACCAAATGCCGGTAATTTGCGATTCAACTATTTCTGGAATCGGTTCCTCGCGACCCTATATTTCGAGAGAATGGATGCAATACCGGATGCAGGGACAGCTTTCCATGGCTAAGCAGGTAATGATTGTAGAAGACAACGAGCTCAATATGAAGCTCTTTCGCGATCTGATCGAAGCGTCCGGCTACACGACGATTCAGACCCGCAACGGTATGGAAGCGCTCGATCTCGCGCGCAAGCACCGTCCTGATCTGATCCTCATGGATATCCAGTTGCCGGAAGTTTCTGGCCTGGAGGTCACCAAATGGCTGAAGGAGGACGACGATCTGCACGTGATCCCGGTGATCGCGGTCACGGCCTTCGCCATGAAGGGTGATGAGGAGCGCATTCGCCAGGGTGGATGCGAGGCCTATGTCTCGAAGCCGATTTCAGTGCCGAAATTCATTGAGACCATTAAAACCTATCTGGGCGACGCCTGATGATGGGAAAGAGCTGATGACCGCACGCATCCTGGTAGTCGACGATATCCCGGCCAACGTAAAGCTTCTGGAAGCTCGGCTGTTGGCCGAATATTTCGAGGTGCTGACGGCTGAGGATGGCTTTAAGGCGCTCGCCATTTGTGCGAACACGCAGGTCGATCTCATCCTTCTCGATATTATGATGCCCGGTATGGATGGGTTCGAGGTGTGCGAGCGCCTGAAATCCGATCCCCGTACTGCGCGTATCCCAGTCATCATGGTTACGGCGCTCGATCAGCCCGCCGACCGAGTGCGTGGCCTGAAGGCCGGTGCCGACGATTTTTTGACAAAGCCGGTCAATGACCTTCAGCTGATTTCACGCGTCAAGAGCCTGCTTCGCCTGAAGACTTTGAGCGATGAGCTGCATATGCGCAACGAGACCGCGCGCAACTTCGGCATTGACGATCTGATGCGCTCCGGCGACGGCCGCCCCGAGGAATCCGGCCAGATACTGCTGGTCGACGGCCGCGCCAATTCGCAGGAGCGTATCATCCGTACGCTGAAGCCGATTGCTCAGGTCGTTGCGATGTCCGATCCGCAGGCGGCTTTGTTCGAAGCGGCCGAACGGCCGTTCGAGCTCGTCATTGTCAATTCCAATTTCGACGATTATGACCCGCTGCGGCTTTGCTCGCAGCTGCGCTCGCTAGAGCGCACGCGCTTCCTGCCGGTGTTGCTGGTAACCGAGCAGGGGGCCGATGACATGATCGTTCGCGCGCTGGATCTCGGCGTTAATGATTATATCGTCCGGCCGATCGATCCGAATGAGCTTGTCGCACGCTGCCTCACACAGATACGCCGTAAACGCTATAACGACCGTCTGCGTGCCAGCGTGCAGCAGACGATCGAGCTTGCCGTCACCGATGCGCTTACCGGCCTGCACAACAGGCGCTACCTCGACAATCACCTCAAGGTGCTTTTCGACCGATCCCTGGCGCGGGGCAGGCCGCTCTCGGTCCTGATCACCGATATAGACCGCTTCAAGGCCGTCAACGATATGCATGGTCACGATGCAGGCGACGAAGTTCTAAAGGAGTTTGCCGCAAGAATCCGTTCGACGGTGCGCGGCGCCGATCTTGCCTGCCGTTATGGGGGCGAGGAATTCGTGGTGGTCATGCCGGATACGCCTGCCGATATCGCCGCAGCCGTCGCAGAACGTCTACGTGCTGTAGTTGAAAATATGCCTATAAAGCTACGCGACACCGGGGTTGCGCTTAACATTACCGCTTCTTTTGGAATCTCGTGCCGTTTGGAGACAATCGATACACCGGAGCAGTTGATGAAACAGGCCGATCTTGCGCTTTACGAAGCCAAGAGAGCAGGCCGCAATAGGGTCGTAGCTTCTGCCGCATAGGGGTAAACGACTGGAAATGGCGATTCCCCATCAATATTGAAGGAAGCTTTCAGGTTTTTGAGCCCCGATTCAGCTTTTCCTTCTTTACCTTACCCCGAATAGCCACTTTGGTTCTAATTTAAAATAAAGAACAATACTTATACTTCCGATTTTGTATAAGTCCGCATTTTCCGCTTGGCGCTGAAATATTCGTTTTGTCCTGCTGCTTATATTTATTTTGTTCGCACCCTGGTGACGAGGTGAGGGCTGGCAAGGCAGGGGCTCGATTGAAGCTAAATTGCATATTAAATTTTACATGAAGATATGTATTGAATATTTTCTACTGAGATGGAAAATCTCATCTTATTCTTGATGATTTCTTGACCAATTTTCGGTAATCCTATCGGGCATCCTCTTTCATTGCAGTCATGAATTTTAACCATCTGAGCAGACAGGTATTTTTTATCATTAAGAATTAGTTGATTTCCTTCTGATTTCGCGCGAATTTAGTCCCGGATACAGACAACCCATTAAGGTATCAAAGATACCCCATGATGCTCAGGTCCGCCGCATCTCCTGGGTCGTGGGGTCGGTCGGCTAGCAGGCAGAAGATAACGGTTCCTCGTGCCGTTTTGCAGGCTAGCCGGCCCCCGTTCAAAACGCCGTTCTTCATTTCTGGAGGGCGGCGTTTTTCTTTTGCTGTACCGGTAAGGCATTTGTCAGCTAAGGCGGTATCAACTGCTGTTGCAAAATCGGACGGCGGTCGAATGAGGCTTATAAAGCAAAAAAGGCGCTAACCCGAAGGTCGCGCCTTTTTGTAACCTGAAGTTTAGGAAACTTACTTGATCTTCGTTTCCTTGAACTCGACATGCTTCTTAGCAATCGGGTCGTACTTCGTCTTCGTCATCTTGTCCGTCATCGTACGGCTGTTCTTCGTCGTGACGTAGAAGAAACCGGTGTCGGCCGTCGACAGCAGCTTGATCTTGATGGTGGTAGCCTTGGCCATGGTCGTCCTGCCTTTAATAAAAATGAACGCCGTGGACGGCCAGTGCGGAGGTCCACGGCGAATTCTGGCGCGAAAATACAAATCGCGCCCGAAAAGTCAACCTCTGTTGCCCATGAAAAGCAGGCGTATCCCCGAAAGCAGGACATAAAGACCGAAGAAAAAGGCTACGGCCCAGGCAAAGCCGCTGGGATTGGCAAAATCCATCGCCGTGCCGATCGTCGGCGGGCCGAGAACCATGCCGACCGCGTAACAGAAAACGAAGGCAGCATTGGCGGCAACGAGATCGACGCCCGTCAGCCGCGTGCCGAGGTGGCTGAGGCCGACCGTATACATGCCGGAGACGCAGCCACCCCAGAAGAGCAGGATGATGGCGAGAATGATCCAGTTCGATGACAGCGACGGCAGCAGGAGTGCTCCGACAAGCCCGATAGTGGCCATGATCGACAGCAGCGGCCGCTTGTCGCGCATTCGGTCGGCGAGCAGTCCGAGCGGAATCTGGAAGACGAAATTGCCCACACCCATAACCGTCAGCAGCAGTGCCGCCTGTGATTCGTTGAAACCGAGCCGCGTTGCATAGCTGGTAAAGAGCGATCCGCCGCCGACGGTAACTGCGCCGAACACAAAGACCGCAGCGGTTGCCGTCGGCACGAGGAAGATGTAGCGCACGAAATGCAGCTCCGGCTTCTCGTCGACGATCGGGCTCTCGTTACGGGCAATGAAGATCGGGATGGCAGCGGCCAGGATGATGCAGGCGCCGATGAGGAAGGGCATCAGGCCTTCGCTGCCGACGACGGAAAAGACGAGAGGGCCGGCAGCAAATCCCAGAGAGAAGACGGTGGAATAAAGGCCGAGCACGAATCCGCGTTTGGAAGGCGGCGAGGCGGCATTGATCCAGAATTCCGACAGGATGAAGAGCGTTGTCGTCGCTCCGTGGAAGACGATACGCAGCGGAAACCACAGAAGCAGATTTTCTGCATAGTAGAAGCCGAGCGAGCTCAGGGCCGATAGGAAAACCGCCCAGATCATTGTCTGCACGACGCCGAAGCGATGGGCGAGCTTGGTCGTGACGACAGCTGCCAACATCGAGGCGACGCCCATCATGGCGGTATTGAGGCCGATGAGGCTTGAGGGAACGCCGCGCTTTTCGAGAATGATGCTCAAAAGCGGCAGCCCCAGCCCGATGGCGATGCCGACAGCGGATACGGAGGTAATGGCTGCGACGAGCGAAGGCCAGTGAATTTCTTCAACATGGCCGGCCTTGTCGTTCGTCGGTTCAAGCATAAACAAATCCCTGGGGCATGAGGCAGGCGAATCGATCGGAATGTGGAACACAGGAAGCCACGGCTCGGCCAAATTCAGGTGACAGGTCGGCCTTCATGTGATCGGTCACACCCTCCGGAGTAGTCCCTATGACGCGCGGCATGTTCAGACAAGAAATGCTGCTCATGTCAAGCGGTTGCCGGCAAAGCAGTTCCCCTGAAGCACGATTAAGCGACAAAACCCCAGCAGTTTCCGATATAGAACCGCAATGTGCGGAAACAATCGCTGCGAACGATAGAGACTGACGGCATGAACCGGACACCATGGTCACGACCGGTCGTTTCCCTGGTCCCATTCCTCCGGGCTGTCGTCATGACCGCCGAAGCCATGCATGCGCAGCGCCCATTGCAGGCCGATGACGCCGCCCTTGATCGGCTGGATGATGGCAAGCGCCGCGATGATGGTGATGGGTGCCCAGACGGCGAGATGCGCCCACAGTGGCAGCTTGACGGTCATATCAATCAGCATGTAACCGCCGACGATGAGGTGGCCGAGAACGAGGATCACCAGATAGGGCGGCAGGTCATCGGCGCGCTGGTGAGAGATATCTTCATCACAGACCGCGCATCGGTCGACGGGCTTCAGGAAGGCGCGAAAGAGCTTGCCGGTGCCGCAGCGGGGGCAGCGGTTCAGTGTGCCACGCAAAATCGACCGTCCGAGGGGACGTTCGCTCTCGTCTGAACCACCAAAACGGATGGGAGAGTCGGATGGGCTGCCCGTCATGAATACGCTTCCTCCGTGCCGGCAGCCGTTCTTTACCTGCGGCCGCGCGGTGGTCTCGTGCCCGGCGCCTTGCGGGCCGGGTTCTTGTTGCGGCGGGTCGCCTTGTGGAAGGAACGCACCGCCGTCGGCATAGGCTTGCCGTCGCTCAGCATTTCGAAGCGCAGGGCTCCGGCAAGCGGCACGGCTTCCGCCAACCTCACTGTTACATCGTCACCGAGACGATAGCCGAGTCCCGTCCTTTCGCCCGTCAGCGCCTGATGGGCTTCATCATAAATGAAGTAATCGGTGCCAAGCGTGGATATAGGGATAAAACCGTCGGCGCCATAGTCCGGCAGGGTCACAAAAAGTCCCGACTTGGTGACACCGCCGACGCGAGCTTCGAATTCCGCACCGACGCGGCCGGCCAGATGATGGGCAATCAGCCGGTCCACCGTCTCGCGTTCTGCGGCCATGGCACGGCGCTCGAAGGTCGAGATTTCGGCCGCGATATCGTCGAGCGAGGCTTCTTCATCCGGCGTGATCGCACCTTCGCCTAGGCCGAGCGAGCCCACCAGCGCGCGATGCACGATCAGATCGGCGTAGCGGCGGATCGGCGAGGTGAAGTGGGCATATTTCATCAGGTTCAGGCCGAAATGCCCGATATTATCCGGGCTATAGATCGCCTGGCTCTGCGAGCGCAACACCATTTCGTTGACCATGGTTTGATGCGCCGTACCCTCGGCTTTCGCCAAGATGCCATTGAAACTGTTGGCGCGCACATTGCCGCCCTTGGCAAGCGATATGCCGAGGGTGGCGAGGAATTCGCGCAGCACCTCCTGCTTGGCGAGCGTCGGGCCATCGTGGATACGATAGATCAGCACCTGCCTACGCTTTTCCAGCGTCTCGGCGGCGGCGACGTTCGCCTGGATCATCATTTCTTCAATGAGCTTGTGCGCGTCGAGACGCGGCGGCACGAAGACGCGATCGACGGTACCATCAGGCTTCAGCAGGATCTTGCGCTCGGGCATGTCGAGCTCGAGCGGCTGGCGCCGGTCGCGGCCCTTTTTCAGAATCTCATAGGCGTGCCAGAGCGGCTTCAGGATCGGCTCCAGCATCGGTCCGGTCTTGTCATCGGGTTTGCCGTCGATCGCCGCCTGCGCCTGCTGATAGGAAAGCTTGGCTGCGCTCTTCATCATGACGCGATGGAAGGTATGGCCGGCCTTGCGGCCTTCCTTGGAGAAGATCATTCGAACCGCAAGGGCGGGGCGGTCCACGCCTTCCTTCAGCGAGCAGAGATCGTTGGAGATGCGCTCCGGCAGCATCGGCACGACGCGATCGGGAAAATAGACCGAATTGCCGCGCTTCAGCGCCTCGCGGTCGAGCGGCGAGTTCGGGCGCACGTACCAGGAGACGTCGGCGATGGCGACTGTAACGATCACGCCGTCCGGATTGTCGGCCGAGGGATCCATTTCCGCGTAGACGGCGTCGTCATGGTCCTTGGCGTCGGCCGGGTCGATGGTGATCAGCGGCAGGCTGCGCCAATCCTCGCGATGGGACATGGTGGCCGGCTTTGCGGCATCGGCCTCCGCGATCACGGCGGGAGGGAAGACATGTGGTATTCCGTGCGCGTGAATGGCGATCATCGAGATTGCCTTTTCCGAGGCTACGGAGCCGATGACCGACAGAACCTTGGCGCGCTGCAGGCCGAAGCGGCCAAGACGCGCCACTTCGACTTCGACCAGGTCGCCGTCCTTGGCGCCGCCGGTATAATCCGGGTCGATCACCATCTCCTCGCCGCGCCGTTCGATCGGCATCAGCCGTCCGCCGCCGCCAGGCGTTTCCCGGAAGACGCCCATGGAGCCGCCCTGTCGTTTATCGATGACCTTGATGATGCGGGCGGTGTAAGCCGGACCGCCGCGATCTACGGCCGAGAAGATCTTCGCGAGGATGCGGTCACCCATGCCGGCGACCGGCGCCTTGCCCTTGCCGTTGCGGCCGGCCGGCGAGGAAGACTGCTTGATCAACACGGCAGGCGCGACGCCATTTTCCTCAGCCCACTCGGCGGGACGGCCGATCAGCATGCCATCCTTGTCGCGCGTCGTGATGTCGAGCACGGCGATCGGCGGAAGCGCGCCGGGGCGGATGAGCGACTTGCGGCTCTTCTGCACCATGCCTTCTTCTTCAAGCTCGCGCAGCAGTTCCTTCAGTGCGACGCGGCTCTCGCCCTTCAGGCCGAAGGCTTTGGCGAGCTCGCGCTTGGATGCCTGCTGCGGGTGATCTGCGATGAAACGCAGGATGACCTCGCGCGGCGGCAGCACGCCGTGAACGATCGCCATCATCGGCTCCGCGTCACCGCTTGCCTTACCGGCGCGGCCGGGTTTGCCGGAACGTCGTTCCGACGATGGGGTCCTGCCGCGCGGTTCCCTGCTCACTCTGCACTCTTCTTTTTCGCTGTCGTCTTGGCTGCGGGCTTCTTTGCAGCAGCCTTCGGCTTGGCAGTCGTTTTCGTCGCTTTTGCGCCGGCTGCCGCGGCCTTTGCCTTGGCGGGTGCCTTCTTGGTGGTGCCGCCATTCTTGCCGGCCTTGGCGGCGATCAGGGCGAGAGCTTCCTCGACCGTGATCGCTTGCGGATCCGTGCCCTTCGGCAGCGTCGCATTGACCTTGCCCCAGTTGACGTAGGGGCCGTATTTGCCGTCACGAACAGTGATCGCGCCACCGCCGTCCGGATGCGCGCCGAGATCCTTCAACGCCGCGGGCGTACCGCCGCGCGCTCCGCCGCCTGCCTTGCTTTGCTTTTCCGCAAGAACAGTGACGGCGCGGTTCAGACCGACGGTGAAGACATCCTCCACGCTTTCGAGGTTGGCGTAGTTGCCGTCGTGCAGCAGGAACGGTCCATAGCGACCGATGCCGGACGAGATCATCTTGCCGGTCTCGGGGTGCTTGCCGATGTCGCGTGGCAGCGAGATCAGTGCCATCGCCTTTTCATAGTCGATATCTTCGGGCTTCCAGCCGCGCGGCAGCGATGCACGCTTGGCATCCTTGCCGTCGCCACGCTGGATGTATGGCCCGAAGCGGCCCGAACGCAGCGTCAGCTCTTCGCCCGTCACCGGATCGGCGCCGAGAGCTTTCGGCTCGTTCAATCCGTTGGATTCGGCTTCCGCGCCGCCTTCCGACGAAAGCTGGCGGGTATAATTGCATTCCGGATAGTTCGAGCAGCCGACGAAGGCGCCATATTTTCCGAGCTTCAGCGAAAGATTGCCCGTGCCGCACACCTGGCAGATGCGCGGATCGCTGCCGTCTTCGCGCTTCGGGAAGACGAGCGGAGCCAGCGCATCGTTCAGTGCATCGAGGACATTGGTGACGCGTAGTTCTTTCGTATCTTCGATCTGAGCGAAGAAATCGCGCCAGAAGTCGCGCAGCACGTCCTTCCAGTTCAGTTCGCCGGCGGAGATGCGGTCAAGCTTCTCTTCCAGATCGGCCGTGAAATCATATTCCACATACTTGGTGAAGAAGCTTTCGAGGAAAGCCGTCACCAGCCGTCCCTTGGCTTGCGGCACCAGCTTGCGCTTGTCGATGGTTACGTAATCGCGGTCGCGCAACGTTGCGAGCGTTGCCGCATAGGTGGAGGGACGGCCGATGCCGAGCTCTTCCATCTTCTTGATCAGCGATGCTTCCGAATAGCGCGGCGGCGGTTCGGTGAAATGCTGGGTCGAGTTGATCTTTTGCTTGGCGAGATTTTCGCGGGCATTGATCTCCGGCAGGCGGCCGCCTTCTTCGCTGTCGTCGCTCTGCTCGCCATCCTCCTTCTGATCGGTATAAGCGGCGATGAAGCCATCGAAACGGATGACGGAGCCGACGGCGCGCAGGCCGGCCTTCTTGCCGGCGTTGTCGGCCAAGATCTCGACGGTCGTGCGCTCGATTTCGGCCGAAGCCATCTGGCTGGCGATGCCGCGCTTCCAGATCAGGTCATAGAGTTTCAGCTGGTCGTCATCGAGGAATTTGCGGATGCGGTCCGGTACGCGGTCGAAGTCGGTCGGGCGGATGGCTTCGTGCGCTTCCTGGGCATTCTTTGCCTTTGTGGAATAGAAGCGCGCCTTTTCCGGCAGGTAGCGGTCGCCGAACTGATTGGCGATGGCGCGGCGCGCCGCGTCGATCGCTTCCGGCGCCATCTGCACGCCGTCTGTACGCATATAGGTGATGAGACCGACGGTCTCGCCGCCGATATCGACGCCTTCATAAAGCTTCTGCGCCACCTGCATGGTGCGCGACGCGGAAAAGCCGAGCTTCGAGGAGGCTGCCTGCTGTAGCGTCGAAGTGGTAAAGGGCGGGCTCGGATTGCGCTTGACCGGCTTTGCCTCGACGGTATCGACCACGTAGGAGGCGCCTTCCAGCAACGCCTTCAGCCTACCAGCCTCCTCGCCGTTGCCGATCGCACGCGGCTGCAGGCGCTTGCCGTCGGCAGAGACCAGGCGAGCTTCGAATTCATCGCCGCGCGGTGTCTTCAGGATCGCCGAAAGATTCCAGTATTCTTCGGAGATGAAGCGTTCGATCTCTGACTCGCGATCGCAGACGAGGCGAAGGGCCACGGACTGCACGCGTCCGGCTGAGCGGGCACCGGGTAGCTTCCGCCAGAGAACCGGCGACAGGTTGAAGCCGACGAGATAGTCGAGGGCGCGGCGGGCGAGGTAAGCATCCACCAGCGGCACGTCGATGTCGCGCGGCTCGGCCATCGCGTCGAGGACGGCCTTCTTGGTGATGGCGTTGAAGACGACGCGCTTCACCGGCTTACCATTGATGACGCGCTTTTTGTTCAGCACGTCGAGCACATGCCAGGAAATGGCTTCACCCTCGCGATCCGGGTCGGTCGCAAGAATCAGGCCGTCGGAGGTTTTCAGCGCGTCGGCGATGTCCTTGATGCGCTTTTGCGAGGCGCCATCGACTTCCCACAGCATCTCAAAATCCTGATCCGGCAGCACCGAACCGTCTTTGGCGGGTAGGTCGCGCACATGGCCGAAGGATGCAAGAACCTTATATCCGGGTCCCAGATATTTATTGATTGTCTTGGCCTTGGCAGGCGATTCCACCACTACAACGTTCATCATCAAGTCTCTGAATACGAGGTCGCGCCGGTATAAGACGCGGGAGATACCGGGTTTTTCCGTCTACCCGGCCCTCCGACATGGACAGGGAAATCGTCGCGGTCAAGAGGCTATTGCATAATTCCTTAAATCGGGGATCGATTGAAGAATAAAATTATGCAGCGCCTTTAACGTGTTACGGCGACCTTTACTGCGTCATATGTGACGCGCGGCACTGTAATACGGTTTTTGCGCTTGGCGAGACGACGCAATGCTTAGAATCGGTACGCACGTCACAGTTTTCAATCCAGCATGGAGATCGAGACCAGCCCGCCGGGATGGCGGTGCAGCCGACCGGCCATGTCGAGTTCGAGAAGAACGGAATGAACGGCGGATATCGGCAGGCCGGTGTGGCGGACGATATCGTCGATCTCGACCGGTGTCGGCCCCAGCGCCTCGATGATATGGTCGCGCTCAGCATCATCGGGCGGCGCGGAGAGCGATCCGCTTCTTTCAACCGGCGGAGCTGCGGGGCGCGGGCGAAAGAGGTCCGGTTCGGCGAGCGGCCGCAGCGCTTCGATGACGTCATCTGGCGACGTGACGATCATCGCGCCGTCTTTCAGCAGGCCGTTCGTTCCCTCGCAGCGTGGATCGAGCGGCGAGCCGGGAACGGCAAAGACAAGCCTGCCGAATTCTCCGGCAAGGCGCGCCGTGATCAGAGAGCCGGATCGTGTTGCCGCCTCGACAACAACGACACCGAGCGATATGCCTGCGATGAGGCGATTGCGGCGCGGAAAATCACGTGCCCGAGGTTCCCAACCGAACGGCATCTCGCTGACGGCAAGCCCGTTGCCATTCCATATGTCATTGAGCAGGCCGATATTCTCGGGCGGGTAGGGCTGGTCGAGGCCACCCGCCATGGCGGCGATCGTGCCGGTGGCGAGGCTGGCGCGGTGGGCTGCCGTATCGATGCCGCGCGCCAGCCCGGAAACCACCGCGTAGCCTGCCTCGCCGCAAGTGCGTGCGATCATCGCGGTGAATTTGGCGCCGCTGATCGAGGCATTGCGAGAGCCGACCATGCCGATGGCCGGTCTGGTTGCCACAGACATATTGCCTTTGACGGCGAGCAGAGGTGGCGCGCCGTCGATCTCGCGAAGCGCAGAAGGATAGTCCGGTTCACCGATGCCGACAAAACGTGCGCCGAAGCGATGCGCCGCTTCCAGCTCCCGCAGGGCGTCCCGCTCATCGGCGATGCGGATCGCGCGCGTCGAGCCGCCGCGTTGCGAAAGTTCCGGCAGCATCGTGAGCGCAGCTTCGGCGGAGCCATAGTGGTTGATGAGATCGCGAAAGGTGGACGGACCGACATTGTCGGAGCGGATGAGCCTGAGCCAGGCGATCCTTTGTTTTTCTGTCAGCGCAACTCCGGTCCGTCTTGCGCTGCCTGTGTCCATTATCCCTTTGCTCCGATCTTGCCTTCCGTTCCTGCCGTCAGCCGGGCGATGTTGGCCCTGTGCTTGTACCAGGAGATGACGGTCATCAGCGCCATGACAGCGGCGATCTTGTCGGCGCCCAATATCCACAATACAACCGGTATGACAAGAGTTGCAACCAGTGCGGAAAGCGAGGAATAGCGGGTGGTAAAGGCGATCGCCAGCCAGACGATGGCGAAGATCAGGGCCATCAGCGGTGCGAGCCCCAGCAGGATGCCGAGATAGGTAGCGACACCCTTGCCGCCCTTGAAGCCGATCCAGACCGGGAAGATGTGGCCGATAAAGGCGGCGAAACCGGCGAGCACACCGGCATCCTCGCCGAAGAAATGCGCTGTTATCAGGACGGCGGCCGTACCCTTGAAGGCATCGAGCAGCAGGGTTGCGGCTGCAAGCCCCTTGTTACCGGTGCGCAAAACGTTGGTCGCGCCGATATTGCCCGAGCCGATGTTGCGCACGTCGCCGAGACCGGCCATGCGGGTCAGCAGAAGGCCGAAGGGGATGGAGCCGAGCAGATAGCCGATGACGAGGGCGGCAAGCGCTGTCTGCAAGGTAAGCTGCCAAGTCCAGAAATCAGCCATCGCGTCTTTTTCTCCGTAAACCCTGGCACTTGCCTTAGAGACTGTGAACCAGCTTGCCGGCGACATAGGTTGCAACCGCCCGGCCGCTCATCCTCGCATCCTCGAAGGGCGTATTCTTCGAGCGCGACAAAAGCATGTCTTTTGCGACAAGCCAAGGCTCGTCGAGATCGACGAGAGCGATATCCGCCTTGGCGCCGGGCTTCAATGTGCCGGCGGGCAACCCGAATATCTGTGCCGGCCGCGTGGAGAGCGCATCGACGAGCCGCATCAGGCTGACCTGACCGCTGTGATAGAGCCGGAGTGCCGCCGGAAGCAGGGTTTCCAGCCCGACCGCACCGTCCTCTGCCTCGCCGAACGGCAGGCGTTTCGTATCGACATCTTGCGGATCATGCGAGGAGACGATGATGTCGATCGTGCCGTCTGCCAGCGCCTCGATCATCCCCGTGCGGTCATCCTCGGAGCGTAGCGGTGGGTAGAGCTTGAAGAAGGTCCGGTACTCGCCGATGTCGTTCTCGTTGAGGGCGAGATTGTTGATCGAAATGCCGCAGGTGACCTTGGCGCCGCGCGAGCGGGCGAGACGGATCGCCTCTGCTGATTCCGGCACCGAGATCATAGCAGCGTGGTAACGGCTGCGCGTCAGCGTCGCGATGCGAAGGTCGCGCTCCAGCGGGATCAGTTCAGCTTCCTTCGGAATGCCAGAAAGCCCGAGCCAGCTTGCCAGAAGCCCTTCGTGCATGACGCCGTTTGCGCCGAGATATTTGTCACGTGTTTCGCAGGAAATCACGGCGCCGAATTCGCGCGCATAGGTCATGATGCGACGCAGAACCTGGCTGTCGTGGACGCCCGAATGGGCATCGGTGAACGCGACGGCTCCGGCTTCCCGCAGCAGGCCGATTTCCGTCATCTCCTCGCCGGCAAGCCCCTTGGTGAGGGCGGCTGCCGGATAGACATTGACGGTGGCGGTATCGCGCGCGGTCTTCCTGACGAACTCGACCAGCGCGATATCGTCGATGACCGGATCCGTGTCCGGCATCATGATGAAGGAGGTGACGCCGCCCGCTGCTGCCGCACGGCTGGCGGAGGCAATGGTTTCGCGATGCTCGCCGCCGGGTTCGCCGACATGTACGCGCGCATCGACGAGGCCGGGAATGGCGACAAGCCCATTGCAATCGCGAACCGTCGCGCCTTTGGGAATGCCGTGGTTCTTCGCATCCTTGCCGGAGGCAACTATCACGCCATCTTCGACGACGATCGTGCCGACCTCATCGAGATCGCGGGAGGGATCGATGATGCGGACGTTCTGAAGGACGATCGAGTTGCTCATGCGCCCACTCCCTCAGTGCGGGGTCCCTGGTTCTGCGAAACGAGCAGGGTCTCCATCACGGCCATGCGCACGGCGACGCCCATTTCCACCTGTTCGGCAATGACGCTTTGCGGGCCGTCGGCCACTTCGGAGGCGATTTCCACCCCGCGGTTCATCGGGCCTGGATGCATCACGAGCGCATCCTCCTTGGCGGCCTTGAGCGTCTCGGCGTCGAGGCCGTAGAAGTGATAATATTCGCGCACCGAAGGCACGAAGGCGCCCGACATGCGCTCGCGCTGCAGACGCAGCATCATGACAACGTCGACATCCTTCAGCCCTTCTTTCATCGAATGGAAGACCTCGACGCCCATGTCGGCAATCCCGGCGGGCAGTAGTGTAGCGGGGGCCACGACCCGGACGCGTGCTCCCATGGCATTGAGAAGGAGGATGTTTGAGCGCGCCACGCGCGAATGCAGCACGTCGCCGCAGATCGCCACGATGATGCGCGAAAGCTTGCCTTTGGCGCGGCGGATCGTCAGTGCGTCGAGCAGGGCCTGGGTGGGATGCTCGTGCTGGCCGTCGCCGGCATTGACGACCGAGCAGGAGACTTTCTGCGCCAGAAGTGCTGCGGCACCCGCGCTCGAATGGCGGATGACCAGCACGTCTGGTCGCATCGCATTCAGCGTCATCGCTGTGTCGATCAGCGTCTCGCCCTTTTTGACGGAGGAATTGCCGACCGACATGTTCATTACATCGGCGCCCAGCCGTTTTCCGGCCAATTCAAAGGAGGATTGCGTGCGCGTCGATGCTTCGAAGAAGAGATTGATCTGCGTCAACCCGCGAAGCGTCGACGTCTTTTTCTCGCGCTGGCGGCTGATCTTGACCGCCTCGTCGGCCTTGTCGAGAAGATAGGTGATATCCTGCTCGGTGAGGCCCTTGATGCCGATGAGATGGCGGTGGGGAAAGAAGACCATGAACCTGCCCTCTGGATTTCGTCAGGCGGTCTATAAAGAGGGAGCGCCGATGGGGCAAGCGGGGGGCTGCATGGAGGCCGTTTGTTCCCCATGCAATTTCGCCCGAATCCCGCTACAGGAGCTATGCCGGTGGGAGACATAACTTCCAGTTTCCCTTTGCAACCCACTTGCTCTACAAGCGATTCATGACCCAAGCGACCCGGACTGACGACCCTTTTGCCGACCTGAACCAGCCGAGCCTCTGGACCGGCATCAATGCCTATCGTTCCGATCCGCTGATCGTCGATCTTACCTCCGGCCTGCCGCGTTCGATACGGGAAGAGTTGGAGCAGCACGGTCGTTTCGTCACTTCGCACGAGGCGCAGGAACTGGCGCGCATGGCGAACCAGGGCACGCCGCAGCTGCGTACCCACGGCCCGCGCGGCGAGCGTCTCGATGTCGTCGAGTTTCACCCCGCCTGGCATGCGCTGATGCGCCGCTCCATGGCGATGGGCCTGCATTCCTCGATCTGGGATGCGCAGGCCGACCCTGAAGCGAAGGGTCATTCGCACAAGGTGCGCGCCGCCCGTTTCTATCTGACGGCGCAGCTCGAATGCGGCCACCTCTGCCCCCTCACGATGACCAGCGCCTCCGTGGCCGCAATGATGGCCTCGCCGGCGGTGCAGAAGGATTGGGCACCGAAGATTCTTTCGCGTAAGTACGATTCGTCCAACAAACCCGCCATGCAGAAGAGCGCCGTCACCATCGGCATGGGCATGACGGAAAAGCAGGGCGGCACGGATGTGCGCGCCAACAAGACGAGTGCCGACAAGGTCAGCGAAGGCATTTACAGACTTTCGGGCCATAAGTGGTTCATGTCGGCGCCGATGAGCGATGCCTTCATCATGCTCGCGCAAACCAAGGACGGCATGGGCTGCTTCCTGGTGCCACGTCTTTTGGAAGATGGTTCAGCCAACGGCCTGCACTTCCAGCGGCTGAAGGATAAGCTCGGCAACCGCTCGAACGCTTCCTCGGAAGTGGAGTTCACCGACACTTTCGGCTTTCTGCTTGGCGCGCCCGATGGCGGCATCCGCACGATCCTCGATATGGTGACGCTGACGCGGCTTGACTGCGCTCTGGCATCCGCCGGCATCATGCGCGCCTCGCTCGCCGAAGCCGTGCATCACGCTCGCGGCCGCAGCGTTTTCGGCAAGATGCTGGTCAACCAGCCGATCATGACGCGCGTACTTGCCGATATGGCGCTCGACGTCGCCGCTGCGACCGCGCTCGCCTTCCGCCTGGCCGAGGCCTTCGACAAGGCCAGCGGCAGCACGGAAGATGCGGCCTATGCGCGCGTCATGACGCCGGTCGCCAAATATTGGTGCTGCAAGATCGCGCCGGCGCTGATCTACGAAGCCATGGAGTGCATCGGCGGTAGCGGCTACATCGAAGAGCGGCCGATCGCCCGCCATTATCGCGAAGCCCCCGTCAATGCGATCTGGGAAGGCTCCGGTAACGTGATGGCGCTTGACGTCCTGCGGGTGTTGAACAGGGGCAAGGACCTGTTCGAGACCGTCTTTGCCGGTCTCGCCCGCGATCTCGGCCCGGCCGGCAAGAAGACCATCGATGTCCTGCGCGCGGCCATGGCGCTTTGTGAGCAGGACGAGGGCGCCGCCCGTCTGCTGGTCGAGCAAATGGCGCTCGCAGCCGGTGCCGCGGAGCTTTATCGCCTCGGAGCTGGCAAGATTGCCGATGCCTTCATCGAAACGCGGCTCGCCGGTGGCTGGCGCGCGACTTACGGCATGCTCGATTCGCGCTTCGATGCCAGCTATATCGTTGATCTGCTGTATCCGCCGGCGACATAAGCGATGGTTTCCGTTCGAACCGTTCGGCCCGAGGATATTGATCAGCTCTACGCCATCTCGCTCCTGACCGGCGATGCCGGCAAGGATGCGACGTCGCTCTACCGCGACGGCCGGCTGATCGGACACATCTATTCCGCGCCCTATGCCAAGCTTCATCCCGAGCTGGTGTTCGTCGCCGAGGATGATGAAGGTGTTTTCGGTTATATCGCCGGTGTCTTCGATACGATTACCTTCGACGAGCGGCTGGAGCGTGAGTGGTGGCCGCATCTGCGGCGGCGCTATGCAGACCCGCAAAGTGATCCGGCGCTGTGGGACGCCGATCAGAAGCGGATATCGCTGATCCACCATCCGAAGTCGGCGCCGGCGATCCTCATTGAGCGCTTCCCTGCCCATATTCACATGAATCTTCTGCCGCGAGCCCAGGGGAAGGGCATAGGTACGGCGCTTCTCGATCGCTGGGTCGCGAACGCCCGCGCCAACGGTATCAAGGGCATCCATCTTGGCGCCAATGCCGGCAATCATGGCGGTATCCGCTTCTGGTCATCACGCGGTTTCGTTCCTGTTGAATTTCCGCTAGGTCTGGCATCTGAAACGACAGTATGGTTTGGTCAGTTTCTCTAATCTGTGGATTCGCGTGTTTTGACGGACAGAGGTCTGACGGTTTTGTTGTTCAGGGCGACTTGGCTTGTTATTCACCGCTCGGTGACAGATTGGAGTCGAGTCGATGGCCCCCGCAAACGCTGCCGTTAAAATCCCTTTGGAAGTGCCCGTAGTGGAAAAGCGCGTGCGCAATCGCGCCGCGACTGAGCAGGCGATCCTCGATGCAGCCAAACGCCTTCTGGCGGATGAAGGATTCCAGAATTTCGGTATCAATGCGGTCGCCCGCGGCGCCGGCTGCGACAAGCAGCTTATCTACCGCTATTACGGTGGCTTGAATGGCCTTGTGGAGGCCATCGGCACCGATCTCGGCAGCTGGGTGACGGATCGCATTCCTGACGACACCGGCGGCATGTTCCTTTTGACCTATGGCGATCTCATGGAGCGGCTTTCGATGCTCTTCCTCGATGCGCTGCGCGCTGATCCCCTCATGCGCCGTATCGTCGCCTGGGAAGTCTCGGAAAACAGCGAGCAGGTGCGCCGCCTGTCGGAAGCGCGTTCGAAGGCGCTCGCCGGCTGGATTGAGCGCATGCGCGGCTCGCTCGTGCCGCCCAAAGGCGTCGATGCTCAAGCGGTCAATGCCATGATCTTTGCGGCTATCCAGCACATCGTCCTGGCTGCGGCCGTCAGCGACCAATGCGCCGGTCTCGCCTTAAAGAATGGCAGGGATTGGGAGAAGGCGGCCATCGCCTTGAAGCGGATCGTGCGCGGCGTCTACGGCTGATAGCGGCCATCGAGCAGGGGGATCTCCACAGATCCACTCCGTCGTTAACCTTAACAAATGGTTTACATTGCGCCGCAACGGTTAACTCGTCACTGTTGGAAGATGATTAGTTAACCATCAAGCGTGCAAGCCATGGGGTTGAAGCCCACTAAATTAGTGTTTCTCGTGACTGCGGTGATGTTCTTCGCCGTGCTCGCGCTAGATATCACGCTGCCCGCGATGGTTTTGAGCGCCATGGCGCTGTCGAATTGGCTCGTCCTTTCGGCTGGCACGACGCAATTTCAGCGTCGAAGGGGTACCGCATGAAGTGGTTGTTGATTTGCTGGGCCGGACCGGTCTCGTTTCTCGGGGCATGGTATTACCTGTCGTACTACGACATGAGCTTTGGCATCTTCATGCTGACGCGGCAGATGCATGACTTGGTCTTCGATATCTACGGGAAGATCCTCGGCATTCCGCCGGAAACCATTCCGCCGCTGGTCGCGCGTGCGATTGCATTCGACAGCCTGCTGGTCTTCGCAATCTACGGCTTCCGCCGACGGGCAACCATCATTGGATGGTGGAAGCGCCGTCAGGAGGCGTCCGAATCGGGCAAGGCGACTCTGCCGAGCGCCGACAGCCTGTCCAAGGCTCCCTGAAGGATGAAGCTGGCAGCGGCCGAGTCGATGCGCTCGGCGCGCTTGGCACGCGAGACGTCCATTTCCAGCAGCGCCCGTTCGGCCGCAACGGTCGAAAGCCGCTCGTCCCAGAAGACGAAGGGCAGGGCGGTCTTTTCCGACATGCTGCGCACGAAGGCACGCGTTGCCTGCACCCGCGGTCCGGCAGAGCCGTCCATATTCATCGGGAGCCCTATGACGAAGGCTGCGACCTTTTCCTTCTCGGCGAAGGCGAGCAATGTTTGGGAATCCTGGGTGAATTTCACGCGCTTGATGACGGGGCGAGGCGTGGCAAAGCGCCGCCCGAGATCCGACATCGCTAGTCCGATCGTCTTCGTGCCGAGATCGAGACCAGCGATCGGCTGACCGGGCAGGAGCATCACGGCTAGATCTTCGATGGTCAGCGTCGTCATCAGGGTCTTGCTCCTGTCAAAACAAATTGAAGCCAAGCCGCTTTTCTTTGTCGCGGTTTGAGATATCTCCTAGACACCAGCCTTATATTTCAAATCAAGTCATAAGGAGAAATCCAATGAAGATCACCTGGCTCGGCCATTCCGCTTTTCGCATTGAAACGGCCAAAGCAAAAATACTGATCGATCCATTTCTGTCTTATAATTCTTCCTTTGCGGCCGCCGGTCTCAACATCAAGGACGTTGCCGCCGGCGTGACCCATATCCTGCTGACGCACGGCCATGCAGACCATGTCGGCGACACGGTTCAGATTGCCAAGGATACTGGCGCCGTCGTTCTCGCCAATGCCGATCTGGCCTCCTGGCTCGGCACCAAGGGCGTCGAGAAGCTGGAAATGGGCAATACCGGCGGCACCGTCGGCCTCGGCGGCTTCTCGGCCACTTTCACCAATGCGCTGCATTCTTCAGCGCAGATCACCGAAGACGGCGTTTCCCACGCGCTCGGCAATCCGAACGGCCTGATGCTGCATTTCGACGACGAGCCGACGCTGTTCCATATGGGTGATACCGACATCTTCTCGGATATGGCTCTCATCAACGAGCTGCATCAGCCCGATATCGGCATCCTGCCGATCGGCGACCGCTTCACCATGGGCGGTGCGGTGGCGGCACTCGCCTGCCAGCGCTTCTTCAACTTCAAGACTGCCATTCCCTGCCACTACGGCACCTTCCCGATCATCGACCAGACGCCGGAAAAGTTCATCGCCGGCATGGAAGGTTCAAAGACCGCGGTTGCGGCGCCGAAGGCGGGCGAGAGCGTTTCTGCCTGACGATACCCGTTGCGTATGGCGGGCATGGCCTTTATAGCGTGAAGCAAATTCACTTTAGTGGATAAGTCACCTATCCGGAGAATGCCATGTCCGTCGATCTCGCCACTGTCAAACGCGTCGCCCATCTTGCCCGCATCGCCGTCAATGAAGACGAAGCGCAGCGGATGATGGGCGAGCTTAACGGCATTCTGGGCTTCGTCGAGCAGCTCTCCGAAGTGAATGTCGATGGCGTTGAGGCCATGACCTCGGTAACCCCGATGGCGATGAAGAAGCGCGCCGACGAAGTAACGGACGGAAACAAGGCCGCTGACATCGTCGCCAATGCGCCGAATACCGATCAGAATTTCTTCCTGGTGCCTAAAGTCGTCGAATAACCGCTCCTTTGGAGCCTTTTCCGACCCGTTGCCCAATTCCAGATCTGAAGCGAAACAAAATGAGCGAACTGACCAGCCTGACCATTGCCGAAGCCCGCGACAAGCTGCGCGCCAAGCAGATTACAGCCACCGAACTGACCGAGGCCTATATCTCGGCGATCGAGGCGGCCAACGGTCAGCTCAATGCCTATGTGAAGGTGACGCCGCAAAAGGCGCTGGCAATGGCCAAGGTGTCGGACGCTCGCCTTGCGGAAGGCAAAGCCGGCCCGCTGGAAGGCATTCCGCTTGGCATTAAGGACTTGTTCGGCACGGAAGGCATTCATACGCAGGCCTGCAGCCACATCCTGGACGGTTTCGAGCCGCACTATGAATCGACCGTCACGCAGAACCTCTGGAACGACGGCGCCGTCATGCTGGGCAAGCTCAACATGGATGAGTTCGCCATGGGCTCCTCCAACGAGAGCTCCTATTACGGGCCGGTGATCAACCCTTGGCGCGCCGAGGGATCCAACCTGCAGCTCGTTCCCGGCGGTTCGTCCGGTGGTTCGGCCGCGGCCGTTGCCGCGCATCTCTGCGCCGGTGCCACAGCGACCGATACCGGCGGCTCCATCCGCCAACCTGCCGCCTTCACCGGCACCGTCGGCATCAAGCCGACCTATGGCCGCTGCTCGCGCTGGGGCATCGTCGCCTTCGCCTCGTCGCTCGACCAAGCCGGCCCGATCGCCCGCGATGTGCGCGATGCCGCCATCCTTCTGAAGTCGATGGCCAGCGTCGATGCTAAGGACACGACGTCCGTCGACCTGCCGGTGCCGGATTACGAAGCTTCGCTCGGTCAGTCGCTGAAAGGCATGAAGATCGGCATCCCGAACGAATATCGCGTCGACGGCATGCCGGAAGAGATCGAAACGCTCTGGCAGCAGGGCATTGCCTGGCTGAAGGATGCCGGCGCCGAGATCGTCAACATCTCCCTGCCGCACACGAAATATGCGCTGCCGGCCTATTACATCGTCGCGCCCGCCGAGGCCTCCTCGAACCTCGCCCGTTATGATGGCGTCCGTTACGGCCTGCGGGTTGACGGTGACAATATCGTCGACATGTACGAGAAGACGCGCGCTGCCGGCTTCGGCCAGGAAGTGAAGCGCCGCATCATGATCGGCACCTATGTCCTGTCGGCCGGGTATTATGACGCCTATTACCTGCGCGCCCAGAAGGTCCGCACGCTGATCAAGCGCGACTTCGAGCTCGTCTTCAACGCCGGCGTCGACGCGATCCTGACGCCTGCCACGCCGTCCTCGGCCTTCGGCATCGCCGACGAAAACCTCGCTTCCGATCCGGTAAAGATGTACCTGAACGACATCTTCACCGTGACGGTCAACATGGCCGGCCTGCCCGGTATCGCGGTTCCCGCCGGCCTCGACCCGAAGGGCCTGCCGCTCGGCCTGCAGCTCATCGGCAAGCCATTCGAAGAAGAAACCCTCTTCAGGACCGCCCACGTCATCGAACAGGCGGCCGGCAAGTTCACGCCGGCGAAGTGGTGGTAAGCACTGCAAGGAGACGAGCAGCTTGACGGACGATCTCGTCAAGCTTCGCGATATCTGACGCCAATTCTGAGAAGGCCATCCGAAATCCGGATGGCCTTTTTTCATGTGCCGATATTCCGCCCGCGCGCCATCATATTTTGGACCGAAATACGATCATAAATTGCAGAAGGCCGCTTGGTCTCGTCCTCTGCAACCGAATCGGAAGGTCTCTTCATGCTCAAGCAAGTCTCCGCGATCCTGCTCCTCAGTGTCGCATTTCCTGCGATGTCGTTGGCCGCCGATAATGGGGTCATCCGAGCCATTACCCTGTCCTCGGGTGGCCTGGCCGAGGTTTCCCGATCGACTGAGGTCGATGGCGACGGTGTGGTGCGGATCGAGGTGCCGCTCGATCAGGTCGACGATATCCTCAAGAGCCTTGTGGTGAATGGGTCCGCAGGCTCAGTGGCCAGCCTGTCGTTGGCCGGCCCTCAGCCGTTGCAGGAGACTTTCAAGGGCCTGCCCTTCACGCCCGAAGCGCTTTCATCCGCGCCGTCGCTTCTGACATCGATGCAGGGTGCCAAAGTGTCGGTCAGCAGCGGCGGAAAGACCGTCGAGGGAAGCATTCTTGGCATTGAGACGAGAATGGCCGACGAGAAGGCCCCGACTTACCTGCTGACTGTCATCGACAAGGATGGAGCGGTGGAGACGTTGACACTTGGTGAAGATGCCTCCGTCCGGTTTGATGACCCCGACGTAAGAGCAAAGCTCGCCCAGGCGACGGCAGCCATTGCCCGCGGCAAGAACGATCGCACCCGCGCGATCGATATTAAGGTGAACGGCGTGAAGGACAGCGGCGCCATCGGCCTGACCTATGTCGTGCCGTCACCGATCTGGAAAACGGCTTACAAGGTCGTGATCGACGAAAAGAACAAGGCGCGCCTGCAGGCATGGACGGTGCTGGAAAATGCCAGCGGTGAGGACTGGAAGGACGTGAAGCTGACATTGACTTCGGCCGAGCCGGTGACACTGAAGCAGGGCCTGCACCAGCTCTATTGGAGAGAGCGGCAGGAGGTGCCGGTCAACACGGCTTCGAATATGGTTCCTGATGCCGATAGCGGGGATCTGTCCAATCGGCAGCGTCTGCCGGCCAATGTCGAGGAGCGAGCCGCACCTGCCCCTGCAAAAGCGATGATGGGCGGCGTCAGCAGAAAGGCATACGTGGCTGACGAGCTGGAAAAACCGGCAGCCCCCATGCAAACGGCCACAGCCGATCCCGCCACGGCAACCGAAAGCGACATCTCTGCCACGTTTGCACTCCCCGGCACTTACAACCTGGCCAATGGCGACACGTTATCGGTGCCGATCATGGATGCGGAGGTGGATGCCGATATGGTGGACATGTATCGGGCCGGCAGCTCCTCCCGCAATCCCATCGCCGCCGTGATGCTCAGGAACACCACCGGCATCAGCATGCCGCCAGGCATTTTGACGCTATATGACAGCAAAATCGGTTACGTCGGTGATTCCCAATTGTCCGCGCTGCCCAAGGACGATACGCGCCTCGCCAGCTTCGCAACCGATCGGAAAGTCTCGATCAGCGAGCAGCAGACGCCGACCGAGGAGATTGCCTCTTTGACGGTTGCCGATGGGGTGATGAATGCCACTGTCAGATATCGCCAGACAACGACATACACCGTGTCCGGCGCGCTGGACGGCGAAAGGACCGTCGTCATCGAACATCCGATCCGAGACGGCTGGTCGTTTTCCTCGGCTGAAAGCTCCGGCAAGACGGCAACGCACCAACGGCTCAAGGCCGTGGTGCCGGCAGGCGCGGAGAAGACGTTGACCGCAATCGACGAGCAACTTCAAAGCAACAGCTATGCTCTGGTCGATGCAGAGCCGGACATGCTGCTCGGCTGGTCGGCTTCGACGCATGATAAGGGGCTCACCGACAAGCTCGCAAATCTCGCCGATGCGCGCAAAAGACAGGTAGCGATCCAGAACGAACTAGCGAGACTAGACAGTGAAATCGAGAAAACCGTCAATGAGCAGGAGCGGATAAGACAAAATCTCGGCGCCGTGCCTGACAACAGCGATTTGAAGAAGCGCTATTTGAAGGCTCTAGCTGACAGCGAGGATCAAATCGCCGCATTGAATGAAAGGCGCGATGCGGTGCAGGCTGAGAGCGATCGTCGGGGCGACCACGTGACTGACATCATCAGGACGTTCTGATCGCCGCGCTCTCATATCGATCGGCGAGGGCCGCCCAACGGGGGGCGGCTCTCAGGCTTGTTCTATCGATTGTTCAGCTGCGCCCTCACCAGTCGCAATGCCTTTTCGCTGATGCGATAGGGATGACCGTCGGTGGACTTTATCGCCTTCAGGCGCTTCAGCCGGCGGAAGAGGTCGATACCGAAATCGGGATAGACCCAGCCGTCGCGCGTGAAGCAGTAGACGGTCTCGATCTTCTTGTTGTCGCTGCGTTCGATTTCAATGCGCCCGCCCTGGGCGAGCAGGTGGAGAATGCGCTGTTCGGCGCGGGAAATGTCCATTGTTGTCAGAATCCGTATAGCGCCAAAGGGCGCACAAAACCAATCCGAGCCTTCCCTTAGGGAAGTCGGGGCTTCGTTTTTCAGGCCCGGCACGCAAGAAAACTTGCGAGCGGGGCCTTTAACGGCACTGACAAAAGTTAGACATCAAAACTCCGTTGATGCACCCTTTCTAAGGCAGGTTGCGCCCCAATGTCAAATTCAACCCGAAAGGGCTTTCCCGCTATCGGTCCTGCCGGCGAATCTCGCTGCTGGCAAAAGCCTTTGGCCGGTGCTTTACTGGTCGCAAATAGCGGGGGCTCGATGATCCATATTCGCAACGCGCATGAAGGTGAAAAGGCCGTGCTGGCAAGCATCGGCCTACGCTCCTGGCAGAAGGCGATGAGTGCTATCGGCGGCACGGGTGAACTGCTGGAAAGCGCGAGCGAAGCCTTTACCAATTTCACCCGCGATCTCTGGCTGACGATCACTGTCATAGAGCTGAACGGCGAGGCTGTGGGATGGGCGGCGCGCGAGGCGCTGGACGAGGCGATCTCCGATTTCTGGATCGATCCGGATTTCGCGCGGCGCGGCCTCGGCTCGGCTTTGCTTGCGCGGATCGAGCAGGATGTGCGTGAGCAGGGGCTGGAAAAGGTCTCCCTGCAGAGCCATGCGGGCAACACCGATGCTATCGCCTTCTTCAGGGCGCGCGGCTACGAGATCCGCTGGCTATCGATCGTCTACTCCCCCAAGCTCGACAGCGATGTTCCTACAGTCGGGCTTTCGAAATCGCTGGTCGAGGAGAGCGACGGCGCCTACGGCCCGGGCATATAGCGCGGAGCCGATGCCGAAAGCCTTGCGCCATCACGCCAATTGCTCTACCTCACCAAAGCAGAAAACAGCATTATACAAGAGCTTCCCATGACCATTGTCGACGTCCGTACGCCAGATCCGAAACGCTTCATTCCCGGTGCCACCGGTGATTGGGAAGTCGTTATCGGGATGGAAGTCCACGCCCAGGTGCTGAGCAAGTCCAAGCTCTTCTCCGGCGCCTCGACGGAGTTCGGCAAGCCGCAGAATTCCAACGTGTCGCTGGTCGATGCCGCCATGCCCGGCATGCTGCCCGTCATCAACGAAGAATGCGTGAAGCAGGCCGTGCGCACCGGCCTCGGCTTGAAGGCGCAGATCAACAAGCGTTCGATCTTTGACCGCAAGAACTACTTCTATCCGGATCTGCCGCAGGGCTATCAAATCTCGCAATTCAAGGACCCGATCGTCGGCGAGGGCAAGATCGTCATCTCCCTCGGTCCGGACCGTCAGGGTCAGTTCGAGGATATCGAGATCGGCATCGAACGCCTGCATCTGGAACAGGATGCCGGCAAGTCGATGCACGATCAGCACGCGACCATGTCCTATGTCGATCTCAACCGCTCCGGCGTCGCGCTGATGGAAATCGTCTCCAAGCCGGATATCCGCTCGGCGGACGAGGCGAAGGCTTACATGACCAAGCTACGCTCGATCGTGCGCTATCTCGGCACCTGCGATGGCAACATGGACGAAGGCTCCATGCGCGCCGACGTTAACGTCTCGGTCCGCCGTCCGGGCGGCAAATTCGGCACGCGCTGCGAAATCAAGAACGTCAACTCCATCCGCTTTATCGGTCAGGCGATCGAATATGAAGCGCGCCGTCAGATCGGTATTCTGGAGGATGGCGGCACCATCGATCAGGAAACCCGCCTGTTCGATCCGAACAAGGGCGAGACGCGGTCGCTGCGCACGAAGGAAGATGCGCATGACTACCGCTATTTCCCCGATCCGGATCTGCTGCCGCTCGAATTCGACGATGCCTTCGTCGCGGATCTTGCCGAGCACCTGCCGGAGCTGCCCGACGACAAGAAGGAGCGTTTCGTCCGCGAGCTTGGCCTCTCGATCTACGACGCCTCCATTCTTGTCTCGGAAAAGGCGATTGCCGATTATTTCGAAGCGGTTGCCGTCGGCCGCGACGGCAAGATGGCGGCAAACTGGGTCATCAACGACTTGCTGGGCGCTCTGAACAGAACCGGCAAAGACATTGAAGAGACTCCGGTTTCGCCCGCCCAGCTCGGCGCGATCATCGATCTCATCAAGGCCGAAACCATCTCCGGCAAGATCGCCAAGGATCTGTTCGAAATCGTGCTCAACGAAGGCGGCGATCCCGCCGAGATCGTCGAAGCGCGTGGCATGAAGCAGGTCACCGATACCGGTGCGATCGAAAAGGCCGTCGACGAGATCATCGCTGCCAATCCGGATCAGGTCGCCAAGGTCAAGGCCAAGCCGACACTCGCCGGCTGGTTTGTCGGCCAGGTGATGAAGTCGACCGGCGGCAAGGCCAACCCGCAGGCCGTCCAGGCGCTGGTCAAGGCCAAGCTCGGCATCGAAGAGGAATAAGCGGTGTTCTTCGTCCGCACCGCCAGCGAGCAGGACCTGGAAAAGGTCCGTGCTCTGCTCGGCGAAACCTGGCATGCGACCTATGACGGGATTTATGGCCCGGAAAAGGTCAGCGAGCTGCACGCCTCTTGGCATTCGCCGGCTTCGCTTAAGGCGCGGTTAGCGAACAAGAATTCCGAGTTCCTGGTAGCCGACGACGGCAGGACAATCGGCGGCATGGGCTATGCCGCCATGTCCAAAGAGATGACGAAAACAGTCATGCTCTACATGCTCTATGTCAGCCCGAAACATCAGCGGCAGGGTATCGGCCGCGATATCTTCGCCGAACTGGAAACCTGCTTCCCGGATGCGGAGATCATGCGCCTCGAGGTCGATCCGCAGAACGCGCCTGCGATCGCCTTTTACCAAGCCCATGGCTTTGTCGAGGTCGGTCGCACGGAAAACTGCGGCAACGGGCAGTCGGGCATTCCTGCGCTGATATTCGAGAAGCCGCTGACTACGTAACAGCCGGCTGCCTTTGGCCCGCGTGCCGTTCTTTTGGGTCACTAGCGCGGCCTTTGTTGGTTAGGCCGCCTCTTCAGTTTTCTATGCTTTTTTATAGCGTGCATGGAATTTGACCATTAGCTTGAGAAGCTCTGGCTTTTGGTAGGTCAGATCCGAAACCGCGATGCAAACGTGCTGCATATTCCCGGTCACTTGTCGGACGAGGTGCTTTGAGCTGCGTAGTTGCCCCGTAATGCGATGGCCTGGGGCCAATAGCAACCACACATGGTGGTCTGGTCGGCTCCAATCGAACGCCTCGATAGGGATAACCGCACTTTCGGATAGAATTATCGTAACGACGAGCAAGAAAAAGCCCAGGAGTATGATGCCCAACATCTTGCCCAGGCTTCGGCGTGGCGTGGGAACGTCTATTTTCTCGATGTCGTCCCAAGGGACAAAATCTGAGCTCAATCGAGCATCCTTTATGCCTTTCGGCGATATGATCAAAATCGCTTTTCGCGCCTGAAAGATAAGCTTTAGCAATGCCTTGACAGCGACGTACGCGGTCATCAGAGCAAGTGATATCCACGCGATGCTTGTGATGATGTGGCCTCTTGTAAGAAAGGCTATAAAAACAAGCAATACCGTAAAAAATATATGTGCTGCTGCCTCGGAACCCAACGCAGAATTATCGTATTCGATCCTATACGTTTCACTAGTCGACATGATTGCCTTTAAGTTCCTCTACGGAACAAAGACGTAGGTATGATACATTGGCCTCACAAGAACTACTTATCCGCGAAGCGAAAGAATCCGACCTTCCTTCGTTGATCGATCTCTTCGCCGCCGACGCTATGGGCGGTCACGGCGATACGACCGATCCCTCCGCCTATGACGACTATCTCCGTGCGTTTCGCGCCATCGCGGCATCGCCGAACCAGACGCTGTATGTCGCCGAACTGGCCGGCGAAGTGGTCGGCACGTTCCAGACGATGATCACGACGACGCTGACCGGGCGGGGCGGTTCTGCCATGATCATCGAAGCGGTGCAGACGCGAGCCGATATGCGCGGGCAGGGGATTGGCGCCGCTATGATCAATTTCTGCATCGACGAGGCAAAAAGCCGCGGGATGCGGATGATTCAGCTGACATCGAATAATGCCCGCAAGGACGCGCACCGCTTCTATGAAAGGCTGGGTTTTAAGCCGACGCATTTAGGCTTCAAGATGCTATTGAAATGAAGCCTTTTGCCCGCTGGAATCACTGGACAAGCACGCCTAGGGGCGGCATAAGCAAACTATCAAATTCTGGTATCGCTCGCCCCTCAGCGGGTATCGAGGAAAAGACATGTGGAATTTCATCGTACAGACCTTCACCTGGTGGAACAGCCAAACTCTGGGAACGCGCTTCGCGACCTGGCGGTTTGGCAAGCGTGTCGGCGAGGATGAATTCGGCAACGTCTATTACGAAGGCGGCATGTCTTCCTACGGTCTTCCCAAGCGCTGGGTGATCTATAAGGGCTATGCCGAAGCTTCGGCCATTCCGCCGGGTTGGCACGGCTGGATGCATCATCGCACCGATGTGCCTCCGTCCAAGGAAAACTACGTCACCAAGGAATGGCAGAAGGAACATCGTGCCAATCCCACGGGCTCGCCGCAGGCTTACCGCCCGCCGGGCTCTCTCGCTGTTGCCGGCGAGCGTCCACGCGTGACCGGCGACTACGACGCCTGGACCCCGGGCAACTGAGCGGAGAAGCCGGCTCGTCCTTTGGCCACAATTGGGCTTTAGGCGCGACATAGGCCGGCTTTTGCTCGGCGCTTTGACCGAGACCAAGCGGAGAGTGGCGAATATGATGGTTTTCACGCGGAGCGCTTCTTTGCGTGCAATGGCTGCAGCGGGAATGACCCTCTTCGCCGGCATCATGGCAGCCCCCATTGCCGAGGCTGCCCGCATCGCCAATCCGGTTGCCGTTTTTTCCGGCCTCGACAAGATCACCGGCCGCATCACCACCTTCGACGTCTATGTCAACGAAACCGTGCAGTTTGGCGCACTGCAGGTGACACCGCGCGCCTGCTATTCGCGAGACGATACCGAGCAACAGAAGGTGGACGGTTTCGTCGAGGTGGACGAGATCACTCTCGACCGTCGCATCCGCCGCATCTTCACAGGCTGGATGTTCGCCGACAGCCCCGGCCTCAACGCCGTCGAGCATCCGATCTATGACGTCTGGCTGAAAGAGTGCAAGCAGAAGTCCGACGTTCCGGCGCCGGATACTGCCGGCGCGAAGTAATAGGTTTCGAGACATTCACAGCAGGATTATGTAGCCCGCAGAAGCCTTTCTCCTGCGGGCATAGTTTCATTCTCAGTCGGTATTGGCCGCCGCTTCACCTATCGCCAGACGATCAGCCACCTCCGATAAGTCAAGTACGATCCGCACGCCATCTTTGATCTTGTGGCGCAACAAGTCGTTGCGCTCCGGATAGGCTTTCAATTTGCCTCGATCACGAAGGGCCTGAAGCCGCGAGCGCGAGATTACCAACTCCGAGGCAAGCAGCCGATCAAGACGCAGGTTTATCGGGAATTGGGCTGATATTCCGATATCAAGCAAAGTCCAGCCGCTTGCCACACCTATAGCCTCTTTCAGGATTGAGACATCGGGCGGCTCCTCAATACGTTTGGCTTTCCGCCTCAACCCGTCGAGATCGAATTCCTGCGCGCGCACCCAGTTCGGATCGCTGCGCTGCAGTGCCTCGAGCGTGGAAGGGGCGAGGTCGTGAACGGTCCGGCGCTCGAAGAGCGTTCGGTTCCATGTCTTGTCGCAATCGATGCACTTGTAGACGAGCCAGGCATCGAGTCGCTTGCCATTGGCGTTGAGCCTGATCTTGCCGCTCGATCTGAAGGGTTTTGGAGATCCACAGCCACTGCAGGCGATCCATGGTTGAGGCGATGTTTTGGGCATAAGGGTCCACCGGACCTGAAGAATATTGCACATACCGTCTTGGTCTTCCGTATGGAAGTCCACCAAGTGGCAGTGAGACAAGCCCGTCGGGGCACGGTGTGGCGATGTTGCGGGACGACTGAAGAGCTGAGACAGGCCGCTGTATTAGGCGCGTTTTGACAATGCCAAACCGGTCTCAGGCCATCACCCGATGGACATAAACATGCATCGGATGGCGCTGCGCCAACCCGATGCATTGGGTGATTTGGATGAGACCGGTATTTACGACGGCAAAGTGGAACCTCTATGCGCCAAACTCTTCGTCAGCAGGGATAGCAGACCACAATCAGGATTTGAAGTCGCAAAAAACTTCAGGCGTGGATTGCTTCAGGCGTCACTATTTTCTTTTCGGCGGAACAGACTCAGGATCTTGCGGCCGGCCGCTACGACACCCGCCAGCACGACGATGAGGCCTTTCTTCAATGCCAGAAGGGCGACGCCAAAACTTTTGAAGAAGCCGAGAACGACCGCAAGCAGGCCAAGCTTTGCCGCAACCTTTACGCTCGCACCGGCAGCGATCATGCCCGCCATGCTGTAGGCAGCGATCTTGTCGCCATTGGTGAAGTCGGCATAGCGCTTGCCGTTGTCATACTGCACGGTGTTGATGACGTTGGGGATAGCGGCGTTGATTTCCTGCAGCTGATCCAGTCCGGCGACGAAATCGAGCTCAGTGACGCCCTCGCGTCCCAGCACGCGCACAGAATAGTTCAGTGTGTGACCGGCATTGGAACCTTTGCCGAAAATCAGATCGCGCGCCCAGTGGAGGGCATGGGTCGCCTTATCGTAATGCGGTGGCTCTGCCCAGCCGACCATTGTGATCGGATCGAAACCCTGCCGTTCGCGTTCAGGGTTCGCTTCCTTGATCGCGTCCTGGATCTTCTTCAGCAGATCGTCATAATCGGTCGATGCGGCATCCTCATCGGAAACATAACCGCTGCCGTCATAATCGATAACGGAACCCCATGAATGTGGGTCGGTCGGCGGGTATTTGGCCGGGAAGATCATGCCCAGCGGATTACCGACCGAACTCTCCGGATTGCCCCAGAGCTCGACCAGCACCTTCTTCGAATCCTGCGGATTGAGATAGTAGAACTGGTCAGAAACATTCAGCGTGGCATTGGCGGTGGGGATTTTGATTGCGCCCTGCTGAAAATCCAGCGTTTTAAGCACGGCGCCTTCGTCGCCCACCGGCGGCTCGGCTCCGAACATGTCGTGGAATGATTTGGCGCTGGCCTCCGTCGCGATGCTCAGCGCGGCGATAAAGAAAATTGCAATATGATTCTTCACGATTCTACCCTCGGCTGTTGTGCCGAACTTAGGGCAGTCCGTTTCGGAATCAATTCGTTTCGGGCAGATTTCCACCGTGGGAGAAGCTGAGATTAGGCGATTCCATCGCCTTCTCCAGCATTCTTGCATAGGCATCCTTCGGTACGTCGATGGCGCCGAATGTCTTCAGGTGCTCGGTGGTGAATTGCGTGTCGAGCAGGGTGAAGCCGCGTTCGCGCAGGCGCTCCACCAGATAGACGAGACAGATCTTGGAAGCATCGGTGCGGCGAGAAAACATGCTCTCACCGAAGAAGGCAGATCCCAGTGAGACGCCATAGAGACCGCCGACCAGCCGGTCACCTTCCCAGGCTTCGACAGAATGAGCATGGCCGATATGGTGCAGGGTAGCGTAGAGCGAACGGATCGTCTCGTTGATCCAGGTGCTGGGGCGATCGCTCGTCTGTTCGCCGCAGGCCGCGATGACCGCCTCAAAATCGCTATCGAAACGGATGTCGAAGGGGTGTTGACGGATTTTCTTGGCGAGGCTTTTGGAGACGTGAAACGTATCGAGAGGAATGATGCCCCGCAATTCCGGCTCGACCCAGAAGATTTCCGGGTCATCCGCCGATTCGGCCATCGGGAAAAGTCCGATGGAATAGGCGCGCAACAGGATCTCCGGGGTAATGCCGGGATGTCTGCCGCGCGCTCCGGGCATTGGCTAGGCCGATGTGTTTGCCAGGTAGTTTTCCAGCCAATGGATATCGTAATCGCCGTTGGCGATATCCTGGTTGGAAACCAGATCCTGGAAGAGCGGCAGGGTGGTTTTGATACCATCCACCACGAATTCGTCCAGCGCGCGGCGCAGGCGCATCATGCATTCGACGCGGGTGCGCCCGTGAACGATGAGCTTGCCGATGAGGCTGTCGTAGTAGGGGGGGATCCTGTAGCCCTGATAGGCACCGGAATCGATGCGCACGCCGAGGCCGCCTGGCGCATGGAAATGCGTGATCGTGCCGGGCGAGGGGACGAAGGTACGTGCGTCCTCGGCATTGATGCGGCATTCGATTGCATGGCCTTGGAAATGCACCTCGTCCTGCGTGACCGAAAGGCCGCCGCCGGAGGCGACGCGGATCTGCTCATGAACGAGGTCGATGCCGGTGATGGCTTCGGTCACCGGATGTTCCACCTGCAGACGAGTATTCATTTCGATGAAATAGAACTCGCCGTTCTCATAGAGGAACTCGATGGTGCCGGCGCCGCGATATTTCAGTTTCTTCATCGCGTCGGCGCAGATTTGGCCGATCTTCATGCGCTGTTCGACGTTGAGTGCTGGCGAGTTGGCCTCTTCCCAGACCTTCTGGTGGCGGCGCTGCAACGAGCAATCGCGTTCGCCGAGATGGATCGCATTGCCTTCGCCATCACCGAAAACCTGGATTTCGATATGGCGCGGCTTGCCGAGGTACTTTTCCATATAGACGGATTCGTTGCCGAAAGCGGCCGCAGCTTCCGTGCGTGCCGTCGACCAAGCCTCGATAAGGTCGTCTTCAGTGCGGGCAACCTTCATGCCGCGACCGCCGCCGCCGGCGGTTGCCTTGATGAGAACCGGATAGCCGATCTCGCGCGCCGTCTTCAGCGCATCCGCCTCGGTTTTCACTTCGCCGTCGGAACCGGGAACAACCGGAATGCCGAGCTGCTGCGCCGTGGTCTTGGCGGTGATCTTGTCGCCCATGATGCGGATATGTTCCGCCGTCGGACCGATAAAGGTAATGCCGTGCGCCTCGAGAATATCGGCGAACTTGGCATTCTCCGATAGGAAGCCATAGCCGGGATGCACGGCGTCGGCGCCGGTGATTTCACAAGCGGCAACAATCTGGTGGATGTTGAGATAGCTATCGCGCGACGGCGGCGGGCCGATGCAAACGCTTTCATCCGCCAGGCGCACATGCATCGCGTCGCCATCAGCGGTCGAATGCACCGCAACAGTCGCAATGCCGAGCTCCTTGCAGGCGCGCAGCACGCGCAGAGCGATCTCTCCGCGATTGGCTATGAGAATCTTCGAAATAATGGGCATGGGCCGACCTTACTCGATGACGACCAGGGCTTCGCCATACTCGACCGGACGGCCGTCCTGAACGAGGATTTCAGTCACCGTACCGGACTTCGGGGCGGGGATCTGGTTCATCGTCTTCATGGCTTCGATGATGAGCAGCGTCTGACCTTCCTTGACGGTTGCGCCGACCTGGATGAAGGCAGCAGAGCCTGGTGCCGACGCCAGGTAAGCAGTGCCGACCATGGGCGCGCTGACGACGTTGTCGGGATTGCGTGCGTTGCTTGCCGGAGCGGCGGCGGCCGGTGCTGCCGTAACGGCGGCAGGAGCGGCATAAGCGGCCGGGGCGGCAATCGGCGCCTGAACATATTGCGTCGTGCCAGCGCGTGATACGCGGATGCGCAAATCTTCCTGTTCGACTTCGATCTCGGTGAGATCCGTGTCGTTGAGAATATTGGCGAGATCGCGAATCAGCGCCTGGTCGATACCCGATTTCTTTTCAGCCATTGGATTTCTTGCCCTGTATTTTTGTTATTGGGTGATGGATTTCAGCGCTTGAAGCGCCAGGATGTAGCTATGAGGTCCGAAACCGCAGATCATGCCCTTTGCGGCGGGTGCGATCATCGATTTGTGTCGGAATTCTTCGCGTGCGTGGATATTGGAGATATGAACCTCCACGACGGGAATGGAGATAGCGCGGATCGCATCGTGTAAGGCGATCGACGTGTGACCGTAGGCGCCGGGATTGATCGCGACACCGACGGCCTTGTCGCCGGCTTCATGGATCCAGTCCACCAGCACGCCTTCGTGATTGCTCTGCCGGAAGTCGACAACGAAGCCCAGGCTTTCACCGACGGACTTGCAGTCGGCTTCGATATCCTTAAGCGTCTTGCCGCCATAGATGCCCGGCTCGCGCTTGCCGAGAGCATTTAAATTGGGTCCGTTAAGGACGAAAATAGTTTGCGCCATCAGTGGTTCCGTCAAAGTGCAGCGCAACCTATAGACTCCCGAGGCCCTATAGGAAAGCCCCGGTGCGAAGGTTGCGTGCCTCTAGATGTGGAAACGCCGCGATTTTGGCATTTTTGCGCCGCTCAGCAGCTCGTCTTGCCGCAACTGCGAACGTTGGCGATCTTCTCCTTGATGGCATCGAGGCCGACCGCGCCGGAAATCATCTCGTTGCCGATGACATAGGCGGGGGTGCCGTTGACGCCGAGATCGGTAGCAAGCTGGTAGGTCGCCTTGATCATGGCGGTATTCGGCGCTTTTGCCATTTCGGCGCGGATGGCCGCTTCGCTGACGCCAAGCGAGGTGGCGACATCGATGGCCGTGTCCTCGGAAGCGCGGCCGTCGCTGCCCAGTAGCTTGTGATGGAACTCGGCATATTTTTCCGGCGCGAGCAGGCGGAATGCGCTGGAAACCCGGGAGGCGGCAACCGAATCCTCCCCGAGGATCGGAAACTCCTTCAGCACGAAACGGACATTCTTGTCCTGCTGCAGGAGCTTGTCCATGTCGCCAAGCGCATGCCGGCAATAGGTGCAGTTATAGTCGAAGAACTCGACAACGGTGATATCGCCCTTCGGATTGCCGATGGCGATATCATTCTTGGAGTTGAAGATCGCATCCTTGTTCTGTGTGATCACCTGCGACGACTGTGCGACCCGGGCTTCGTCCTGCTTCTTTTCGAGCGCGGCCTGTGCATCCAGCAGCACCTCCGGGTGCTCGACGAGATACTCCTTGATGAAATCCCCGATTTCCTTCTTCTGCAGGTCGTCCAGCGCGGCGGCCGGCTGGATTGTGGCGAAGGACGCTGTCAGGGCAATCGCCGAAACCGTCAGCAGGCTTTTGAGAGAAAAGGTCATTGGGTCCTCGTTTGGATCTGGGCGGAGACGTCATTCTCGGATGCGCAATAACATCGTCGGGTTAACATCCGCAAATAGGCATCGACAATTTACGGTGCGTCCTTACTTCCAGAAACAGGAATTTTCACGACAACGCCGCAATCGCAGGATTGTGAACGAGCCGATATTGCGGCAAATGTCGCTTGCCAATCCGATCCGAGAGAGAATTGACCGTGTTTTCCCTATCTAAGCGCAGCGATGTCGAACCCTTTCATGCTATGGATGTGCTGGCGGAAGCGACACGGCGTCGCCAGGCTGGGCATTCCGTCATTTCCATGGCGGTTGGGCAGCCATCTCATCCCGCGCCCCAAGCGGCGTTGGAGGCGGCGCGCGCAGCTCTGGGCCATGGCCGCATCGGTTACACGGATGCCCTCGGCACTCTGGCCCTGCGGCAGGCGCTTTCTGCCCATTACCAGGTACGCCACGGCCTCAGCATCGATCCGAAGCGCATTGCGATCACGACCGGATCGTCGGCCGGCTTCAATCTAGCGTTCCTGACCTTGTTCGACGCCGGCGACTGCGTCGCCATCGCCCGGCCGGGCTATCCGGCTTACCGCAACATTCTTGCGGCACTCGGCCTTGATGTCGTCGAAGTGCCGGTCACGGAGGAAACGCAGTTTACGCTCACGCCCGAGAGCCTTGAGGCAGCACAGTCTGAAAGTGGGAAGCGCTTGAAGGGAGTACTGCTGGCAAGCCCCGCCAATCCCACAGGCACGGTGACGGGCAGGGCGGCCTTGAAGGCGCTGGCTGATTATTGCGCGGATCGTTCCATCGCCTTCATCTCCGATGAGATCTACCACGGGCTGACCTTTGTCGGCGAGGAGGCGAGCGCACTGGAGCTGACGGACGAGGCGATCGTCATCAATTCCTTCTCGAAATATTATTGCATGACCGGCTGGCGCATTGGCTGGATGGTCCTGCCGGAGCGGCTCGTTCGCCCTATCGAACGTGTGGCTCAGAGCCTTTATATCTCCGCGCCGGAACTGTCGCAGATCGCCGCCGAGGCGGCGCTCGGCGCAGGCGCCGAACTGGATGTCTATCGTAAGAGCTATGGCCGCAACCGCGATTTCCTCATGCGCCGGCTGCCGGAAATCGGCTTCCGTATTGCTTCGCCGATGGATGGCGCCTTCTATGCCTATGTCGATGTCAGCCGCTTCACAAATGACAGTATGGCTTTCGCCCGCAAGATGCTGGCCGAAATCAATGTTGCCGCCACGCCTGGCCTTGATTTCGATCCCGTGGAAGGACATCGCGCGATGCGTTTCTCCTATGCCGGCTCGAATGCAGAGATCGAGAAAGCCACCGAACGCATGGCGACTTGGCTGAAATAGAATCCGCAATCAATGGTTTGAGCGAGCTTGCGGAAGTGTTTTCGTAAGTCGGGGAACCGTATGCGCTTTAACTCTCGATCAGTTTGGTGTTTCGGCATGACCGACGAATAAGACGTGCAACGGAAACAGAAAATCCGGCCGTGTCGCCACAGCCGGATTCTGAACTTATCGCGAATTGATCTTCTTAAAAGAAGCCGCGGCGCTGCCACCAGCCTGCCTTTTTCGGCTTGGCCGGCTCTCCGTCGCTCTCGCCACCTTCATTGGCGCGGGTGGATTTCACCACCGGGGCGGAGGAGGAGACGTTGGATTCGCGATTGGCGCGGGCCGGCTTGACTGCTTCCTCAGTTGCTTCGGGTGCTGCCCCTTCTGCCGAATTGTCCAAAGCTTCGGTGGTCTCGGCGACCGCTTCGATTTCGACATCCGCTGCCGGCGCTTCGTCGACCACGGGCGTCTCGACCGGCAATGCTTCGATCGCCTTTGTCTTGCGACGGCCGCGGCCCTTGGCGGGCTTGACGTCTTCGGTGACGGCGGCCGCGGTTTCGACCGCTGCCATGGCGGGCTGCGCCTCGACGGCAGCTTCGCCTTCGGCGACCGCGATCTCGGCCACCGTTACGGTTGCTTCGTCGCCGTCTTCGGCATCATTCTCATCAGTTTCGCCGGAATTGGCTTCGTCGCCTGCAGCGGTCTGCTCGTTTCCTTCGTTTTCGCGATTGCGTCGGCCGCCACGCTTGCCGCGACGACGGCGCTTGCGCTTTTGCTGCGCGTCATCGTCATTGCCGCCGGACGCGGCGTTGTCTGCGCCGGCATCAGTCTCGTCATCGTCGCCTTCGTCTCCATCTTCGGCGACATTGGCCAGGGAGCCATCTTCGAAGGCAGGAGCGGCTTGCGTATCGTTGCCGCGGCCACGACGACGGCGCCGGCGCTTGCGCTTGCGGTTGCCATCATTGCCTTCGGAGCGGGCTGCAGGCTGCTGCTCGGTGCTTGCAGCCTTTTCTTCCAGCTCTTCGTCTTCATCCTCATCGGCTTCGATGACGATATCGTCGTCATCATCATCCGGAATGGCTGCGAAGTTGAACAGGCTTTCGATCTTCACCGGATTGGCGACCGGCTCGCCGCGGTCGATCGCGAAGTGCTGCGTGCCAACAGCATTGTCGGCATCGATGACGATCGCAACGCCGAAGCGGCTTTCATAATCGATGATCGTCTGGCGCTTATGGTTGAGCAGATAGAGCGCGATATCAGGCGTCGTGCGCACGGTAATGTCATGCGTTGTGTTCTTGAGCAGATATTCCTCTATGCCACGCAGGACGTGCAGGGCAACGGAAGACTGCGAGCGGACGTGACCCGTGCCGCCGCAATGCGAGCAGATCTGCGTCGTGCTTTCAAGAACCGAAGCGCGGATGCGTTGGCGCGACATTTCCAGAAGGCCGAAATGCGAGATCCGGCCGACCTGGATGCGGGCGCGATCGTTCTTAAGGCATTCCTTCAGCTTTTTCTCGACGGCGCGGTTGTTGCGCTTCTCTTCCATGTCGATGAAGTCGATGACGATCAGGCCGGCAAGGTCGCGCAGGCGCAGCTGGCGTGCGATTTCCTCAGCCGCTTCCAGGTTCGTCTGGAGCGCGGTGTCTTCGATCGAATGTTCGCGGGTCGAGCGACCGGAGTTGACGTCGATCGAAACCAGCGCTTCCGTCTGATTCATGATCAGATAGCCGCCGGAACGCAGCGTCACCTGCGGCTGCAGCATACGGTCAAGCTGCGCCTCGATGCCGGAGCGCGAGAAGATCGGGTGAATGTCGCGATAGGGCTGAACCACCTTGGCGTGGCTCGGCATCAGCATCTTCATGAAGTCCTTGGCTTCACGATAGCCTTCTTCGCCGGCAACGATGATCTCGCCGATATCCTTGTTGTAAAGGTCGCGGATCGAGCGCTTGATCAGGCTGCCTTCTTCATAGACGAGGCACGGCGCGGTCGAAGCCAGCGTCAGCGTGCGAACGTTTTCCCAAAGGCGCATCAGATATTCGAAATCGCGCTTGACCTCGACTTTGGTGCGGTTGGCACCGGCGGTGCGCAGAATGACGCCCATGCCCTGGGGCACTTCGAGCATCTTGGCGATTTCCTTCAGGCGCTTGCGGTCCTGCGGATTGGTGATCTTGCGGGAGATACCGCCGCCGCGCGCCGTGTTCGGCATCAGGACCGAGTAGCGGCCTGCGAGCGAGAGATAGGTTGTGAGTGCTGCACCCTTGTTGCCGCGCTCTTCCTTGGCAACCTGCACCAGCAGGATCTGGCGGCGCTTGATGACTTCCTGAATGCGGTACTGCTTGCGCGGCTTGCGCTGGGCGCGATCGGGGACTTCTTCCATCGCGTCTTCGGCGCCGACGGATTCGATCACTTCCTCTTCATGGTCATGATCGTCGTCATCGTCGTCGTCATCGCGGCGACGCTTGGAGGTGGCAACGTCTTCCGAGATCGAATCGGTTTCGACCATCGCAGCCATTTCACCCGACGGTCCCTCTTCTTCATCGCTCGGCGCATCGATGGCGGCCGTCGCTTCAGGGGCGGGTGCTTCTTCGGCTGAAGCCTTCTTGCGGCTGCGGCGCGGTTTTGCCTTCTTGGCGGGGGCCTCTTCGGCGGCTTCGACAGCCTCCGGGGCGGGCGCCTCTTCCGCGATTGCGGCCGGCACTACGGCTTCTTCACCCTGCGTCGGGACGATACCGATATCGGGTTGTTCCTGCTGCGAAAGATCGAGCGCCGTTTCGACATGCTCGACATCGTCGTCGCGGCGATGCTCTTCAGCCTCAGCCTTCAGAAGCGCCTGCCGGTCGGCCAGCGGGATCTGGTAGTAATCGGGATGGATTTCGGCGAAGGCCAGGAAGCCGTGCCGGTTGCCGCCGTAGTCAACGAAAGCGGCCTGAAGCGAAGGTTCTACCCGCGTTACTTTTGCAAGATAGATGTTGCCGCGGATTTGCTTCTTGTGCTGGGACTCGAAGTCAAACTCTTCTATGCGGTTCCCGCGAACGACAACGACCCGCGTCTCTTCCTCGTGAGACGCATCGATAAGCATTTTGTCTGCCATGAAAGCTGTGCTCCTCGGCGCAGACAATCGGATGGGGGCCTGCCTGTCGCAGGGACAGGCCGGATATGATCCGCAATTGCTGCACCGGATAATGAAAGTCGCGATTGGTTCGGCGATGACAGCATCCAGACGGCAGCCGGGGCATCAGTTCCCTGGGGTCTGTTGACTTTTTGAAAAAGCTGCTGCGGTGACATCCGTAACCAAGCGAGATCTACTATGCCTTAGACCCACAAATGAGTCCGATGAATGTGCTCTCTAAAGAGCGTTTGGTGGCTCTCCACCGATGAATTTCCCGTTTGAAGCCGGAAATTCAGATATCCACTGTTTCGAGCAGAAGTACTGCAGACGGCGGATGAATGCCGCTTATTGGCGCCTGGTACTCGAGGCGGCTGCCTTCGCGACGACTCTATCCCGTCAACACTTCTACCCTAATATGCGTTGTATGTTTTATCTGTCACAATAGCAAGGGAAAAGCCAAGTATGCCATAATATTGATGGATTCGTCGGATGATGAGGAGACGGGGAGGGTATCTTGTCGATTCGTCTCCCGGGCATCATCGATGCAGCCATCAGGTCAAACCTGGTTTCCGTTATTGGGACTTCAAAAACAACGTCGAAACCAATATGGGGCGCGTTGGGCACTTGGTAAAGGGATTGCGGCATGTGGCGGAGATTGGCGTGAGGGCTTTGCGATTTGCGTCAGCGGCCTTCGCTCTGGTAATTCTCGTTTTGGTTTCGGCATTTGCGCCTATAGCGGCGGCGGATGATTCCGTGCTCGCCTATGGCGCCCGCATTGCCGGTGACGATGCCCGCACCCGTATTGTCATCGATATGGATCGGGCTCCCACCTTCACCGTTCACTATCTTGACAATCCCGTCCGCGTCGTCGTCGATCTCCCATCAACTGCATTCGGCTTCCCGGCCGGCAGTCTCAAGCCGACTGGTCTTTTCAAGGACATTCGCTACGGCACCATGGATGCGGACAGCGCGCGCATCGTGCTGACGGCAAAGAAGCCGGTAAAGCTGGTCACGGCCAAGGTTCAGGCCGATGAGAGCGGCAAGGGGCAGCGCCTCGTGCTGGATGCCGAGATGCTGCCGGCCGAACAATTCGCGGAACTGGTGAAAAAGCAAAGCTGGATGAGCGACGACACCGCCAAGGATGTCGGTCCTGTCGAGCCGACGCAAAAGACCGATCCGAATACGTTCCTTGTGGCTGTCGATGCCGGCCACGGCGGTATCGATGCGGGTGCGACCGGCACGGACGGCACCACCCAGGAAAAAGATATCACGCTCGCCTTCGCCAAAATCCTAGCCGACAAGTTGAATGCCCTGCCTGGCATCAAGGCTTTCCTGACGCGCGATAAGGATCAGTACCTGACGCTGTCGGAGCGCGTGACGATAGCTCGGCAAAATCATGCGTCGCTCTTCATCTCGCTGCATGCCGACACGCTGAAGCAGAAGGATATTCGCGGCGCGACCGTCTACACCATCTCGGACAAGGCGTCGGACCGCCTCGCCGGAGAGGTGGCTGATCGTGAAAACAATTCCGATCAGATTGCTGGTGCCGAAAGGCAGGCACAACCTGCCGCTGTCAACGATATTCTGATGGATCTGACGCGCCGCGAGACGCAGGCCTTCTCCATTTCCCTGGCGCAGGACGTATTGTCTTCGTTCAACGGTCAGATCGCCATGATCAACAATCCACATCGCCATGCTGGTTTCCAGGTCCTGACTGCGCCGGACGTGCCCTCGATCCTGCTTGAGCTCGGCTTTCTCTCCAATAAGGAGGATGAGAAGCTGTTGCTCGATCCCGACTGGCGGCAGAAGGTCGTCGACCGGCTGGCGGAAGCCGTAAAGCGGTATCGCGTATCGATTATCGCAAACGGCGGATGACGGCTCCCATGGGGACGACCCGCCGTGGCTTCCATGTAACAGCGATGCACTTTAGAACTGGATGAAATTGGAATACCGGCGACGAGCCCTATTTTGCTCACATTCCCGCCGTTACAGCGAAGTATCATTTGCTCGCGTATGAAGCACGGCTTTGCCCCATTGCCGTCTTGCATTCACGCCGCGAGCGTGCAAAACGCCCGTGATTATGCGATGATCTCGCGCACGTGCCGCATGAAGAACAAGCACCGGTAGTATCAGATGATCAGACTGATTGGATATTTCTTTGGCCTCGGCTGCCTCCTGTTTCTGGGTGTGGCGGCTGCGGCTGCTATCTATCTGAGCGTGGTCTCGAAGGAACTGCCCGATTACGAGGTGCTTGCCAAATACGCGCCGCCGGTAACGACGCGCATTCACGCCGGCAACGGCGCGCTGATGAAGGAATATTCACGCGAGAACCGGCTTTTTGTGCCGATCCAAGCTATTCCCGATCGCGTCAAGGCGGCTTTCCTTTCAGCGGAAGACAAGAATTTCTACAATCATCCCGGTGTCGATGTCGGCGGCCTTATCCGCGCCGTAGCTGTGAACCTGCAGAATATCGGTTCCGGCCGTCGCTTTGTCGGTGCGTCCACCATCACGCAGCAGGTCGCCAAGAACTTCCTGCTCTCGGCCGACCAGACGTTCGACCGCAAGATCAAGGAAGCGATCCTTTCCTTCCGCATCGAACAGGCCTACAGCAAGGACAAGATCCTCGAGCTTTACCTGAACGAAATCTATTTCGGCCTGAATTCCTACGGCATCGCCGGCGCAGCGCTCACCTATTTCGATAAGTCGGTCAACGAGCTGACCATCGCCGAGTCGGCCTATCTCGCATCGCTTCCGAAAGGCCCGTCGAACTACAATCCCTTCCGCCGCGCCGAAGCAGCACTCACCCGCCGCAACTGGGTGATCGACCGCATGGTCGAGAACGGCTATGTCAGCCAGAGCGACGGCGAAGAAGCGAAGAAGCAGCCGCTCGGCGTCGTGCCGCCGAAGAGCGGCCCGTCGCTCTTTGCTTCCGATTATTTCGCTGAGGAAGTTCGTCGTCAGCTGATCGACCAATATGGCGAAAAGACCCTCTATGAGGGCGGCCTTTCCGTTCGTACGTCGCTCGACCCGCAGATGCAGCTCGAAGCCCGCAAGGCCCTTCAGGATGGTCTGCTGGATTATGACGAGCGCCGCGGCTATCGCGGCCCGATCAAGCAGATCGCCACTTCGCAGGATTGGGGCGTCGAACTCGCCAAGGTACCAAGCCTGAGCGACGTGCCGGAATGGCAGGTCGCCGTCGTGCTTTCCGTATCGGATCAGGGTGTCGATATCGGCTTGCAGCCGCGTGTCGATGCCGCGGGTAAGGTGTCGACAGAGCGCAAGCGCGGTACGATTGCTCCCGCCGACATGCGCTGGGCCTATCGCTCGGCTGGCGGCAAGTCAGCCAAATCACCCAGCGGTGTCCTGAGCCCGGGTGACGTGATTTACGTGCAGAAAACCGGTAGCACGGATTCTAGCAGCTATCGTCTGCGTCAGCCGCCGAAGGTGCAGGGCGGTCTCGTCGTCATGGATCCGCATACCGGCCGCGTTCTCGCCATGGTCGGCGGCTTTTCCTACGCTCAGTCCGAGTTCAATCGCGCAACGCAGGCGAAACGCCAGCCCGGTTCGTCGTTCAAGCCTTTCGTCTACGCGGCCGCTATGGACAATGGCTATACGCCGGCCTCGGTCATTCTCGATGATCCCTTGCAAATCACGCTCAGCAATGGCGATGTGTGGAAGCCGACGAACTACGAAGGCGAGGGCGGTGGCGTCCATACGCTTCGTTTCGCCATCGAACACTCGCGCAACCTGATGACTGTGCGTCTTGCTTCCGATATGGGCATGCCTCTGGTTGCCGAATATGCCGAGCGTTTTGGTATCTACGACCATATGAACCCGGTGCTCGCCATGTCCCTCGGTGCCGGCGAAACGACGGTGCTGCGCATGGTTTCGGCCTATTCGGTCATGGCCAATGGCGGCAAGCAGATCAAACCGACGCTGATCGACCGTATTCAGGACCGCTATGGCAAGACCATCTTCAAGCACGAAGAGCGCGTCTGTGACAGTTGCAACGTCAGCGCCTGGCAGAATCAGGAGGAGCCTGTCATCGCCGACAACCGCGAACAGGTGCTCGATCCGATGACGGCCTATCAGGTCACGTCGATGATGCAGGGCGTCATCATCCGCGGCACGGCAGCCGGCAAAATCAAGCTCAATACCGATGTCGCTGGCAAGACCGGCACTACCAATGATGAGAAGGATGCCTGGTTCGTGGGTTACACACCGAGCCTCGTTGCCGGCCTTTACATCGGTTACGACACCCCGGCTACGCTCGGACGCGGCGGTACCGGCGGTGCGCTTGCCGCGCCGATCTTCAACGAGTTCATGCAGGCTGCGACCAAGAACGAGCCGCCGGAGAAATTCCAGGTGCCCGCCGGCATGACGATGGTTGCCGTCAACCGCGCGACCGGCATGGCCGCCCAGCCCGGCGAGCCGAATGCCATCATGGAAGCCTTCAAGCCCGGCACGGGTCCGGCTACCAGCCTGCAGGTCATCGGCGGCGGGGATGCCGCAGCGCAGGTGGCGCCAGAGGAAATCCTGCGCACCTCGCCTCAGGCGAACCAGGCTGTTACCTCCGGAGCGGGCGGTCTTTTCTGAAACTGGCCTATTTGATCATCATGCCGCGGGGCTTTACAGCAGCGGCATGTATATCTATGTCACCTGCACTCTTTGAATTGGATGGCCGTTCGCAACGAGCGGTGAAATGAAGAAGTGGGACTATGCGAGCCGAAATCGAGAAAGTAGTCGATGAAACCAAGCAGGCTATCACCCTGCTGAGGAGGCATCTTTGACTGGGACCAGGCGATAAGACGACTGGACTGGTTGAACAATAAGTCAGAGGATCCGACCCTCTGGAATGACGCCGCTGAAGCGCAGAAGCTGATGCGCGAGCGCCAGCAGCTTGATGATGGCATCAGTGGCGTGCGCGCGCTGGAGCAGCAGCTTGCCGACAATGTCGAGCTGATCGAGCTTGGCGAGGAAGAAGGCGACGCCGATGTCGTCCGCGAGGCTGAAGAAGCGCTCAAGGGCCTGAAAGCGGAAGCCGCGCGCCGGCAGGTGGAAGCCATGCTTTCGGGCGAGGCCGACGGCAATGATACGTACCTCGAAGTCCACTCCGGCGCAGGCGGCACCGAGAGCCAGGACTGGGCGAATATGCTTCTGCGCATGTACACCCGTTGGGCCGAACGCCAGCGCTTCAAGGTCGAGCTGCTGGAAGTTCATGACGGCGAAGAAGCGGGCATCAAATCTGCAACGCTGCTTGTCAAGGGCCACAATGCCTATGGTTGGCTGAAGACCGAATCGGGCGTGCATCGCCTGGTGCGTATCTCGCCCTATGACAGCAATGCGCGCCGTCATACGTCATTCTCGTCGATCTGGGTCTACCCGGTCGTCGACGACTCGATCCAGATCGAGATCAACGAAAGCGACTGCCGCATCGATACCTACCGCTCATCGGGCGCTGGTGGTCAGCACGTCAACACGACCGATTCGGCCGTGCGCATCACGCACATTCCCACAGGGATCGTCGTGCAGTGCCAGCAGGAGCGCTCGCAGCATAAGAACCGCGCCAAGGCGTGGGACATGCTGCGCGCCCGCATGTACGAGGCCGAATTGATGAAGCGGGAAGAGGCTGCTAATGCCGAAGCCGCTTCGAAGACGGATATCGGCTGGGGTCACCAGATCCGCTCCTACGTTCTGCAGCCCTACCAGCTGGTCAAGGATCTGCGTACCGGCGTTTCCAGCACGGCGCCGAGCGACGTTCTGGACGGTGATCTCAACGAGTTCATGGAAGCGGCACTTGCGCATCGCATCAGCGGTGCTGCAGATGCCGTCATCGACGACGTCGAATAAGACGCATCCGCTCGAGCATGAAAAAAGCCCCGGAGACGGGGCTTTTTTCATGGTGCATTGCCTTTGGGGCCTGATAGCTCACTCAATCCGAAAACTGTTCCGCCAGAATCCTATCCGACCATGACCTGTCCGGATCGGAGAGAATGCGAGCCGTCGTATCTTCGCTCTGGCGGATCTGAATGCCGAGAACCGATTTGACTTCGGTATTGTCGGCAGCGGCGTTGACCGGACGCTTCTCCGCTTCGAGCACGGTGATGTCGACCGTCACCTTGTTCGGAAGCAGGGCGCCGCGCCAGCGGCGGGGGCGGAAGGCGCTGACGGGCGTCATGGCAAGCAAGGGTGCTTCCAGCGGCAGGATCGGGCCGTGGGCGGAAAGATTGTAGGCGGTGGAGCCAGCAGGCGTTGTCACCATCAGCCCGTCGCAGATCAGTTCCGGCAGGCGAACCCGCCCGTCGATCTCCACTTTCAGCTTTGCCGTCTGATAGGATTGGCGAAACAATGACACTTCATTGATGGCGAGCGCGACGCAGGAGCTGCCGTCGGCATTGCGTGTTGTCATCTGCAAGGGGTGAAATGCGTTTTCGACGGCCGCTTCGATGCGCTCGGCCAAGCCGTCCGTGCGGTAGTCATTCATCAGGAAGCCGATGGAGCCGCGATTCATGCCATAGACGCGTTTGCCGGTGTTCATCGTCTTGTGCAGCGTCTGCAGCATGAAGCCGTCACCGCCGAGAGCCACGATGATATCCGCATCTTCCTGCGATGTCTGGCCGTAGAGACCGATAAGCTCCTCTTGCGCCGCTTGGGCCTCTGGCGCGGTGGAGGCGAGAAAACAGACGGATTGAAGATTGCGCGACATGCAACGTCCTCTGAATAGCGATTCTTCGTAATGTTATTCCCTTGTCGCGACAAGACGTTTCGCGCGAACTGGTGAATCGGTCGATCCCCAGCTTTGACGCCGATCGGCCGATTTTCTCTTTACAGGATTTCAAAGTCTGTTATTTGGCATGCCCATACGCCCTTGTAGCTCAGTTGGTAGAGCACCTGATTTGTAATCAGGGGGTCGCGGGTTCGAACCCTGCCGGGGGCACCATTTTTCCTGTATATCGTCGATCATCTTATCTCCGGTATGGAAAACCGGCAGCAGCGACATAATATGTAGTCGCGCGCGAATACCGAACACGCGCAGCAGCCATCACTCCTATATTCGTGTGCCTGGAACCCTATGCCCAGCAAGCCCAAGAAGCCTAAACTCGAACACTCCGAGCTTTCGGGTGAATTCACCGACGATGGCGTGACCGTCCTGGTCGATATCTTTCGCCCGGCCGGCACCAATGCCGACTGGCGGATGGAGGTCATCACGCCGGAGGAAGACCTGATCGAATGGGAAGAGCCCTTCGCGACCGACCGCGAGGCATTCGACGAGTTCCTTGCAACGATTGCGCGCGACGGCATCCGGTCGTTCTTCGACGAAGCCGACCCTATGGTTCATTGAACCTGCCGATAGGTCTCGGCGAGCGCATCAAATCGCCGCCCGGTTCTTCATGCATCCATTCGCCCGCCTGCTCGGGATTGTAGACGCATTTACAACGTCGGAAATCGGCATACACTTCATCCATAAATGGTGGGGAGGATACGTTCATGCGCGAGATATCGCGGCATGCGGCCTTGGGATTACCGCTTGTCATGATCACGGCGTTTACAGGTGCATCAGCGTTGGCTGGCGAAAACTGCTACTGTAAAAATGCGGATGGAAAGCAGCATGCGGTCGGCGAGATCGCCTGTATGACCGTCGGAGGGCGGAGCTACCTCGCGCAATGCGAGATGAACCTCAATGTCACCTCCTGGGCGAAGATACAGGACGGCTGCCCGGTTACCGAGAGGGTGCTTTGGCGCCAATCGGCCTGGCACCTGGCGCCGATGATCGTACGATGAGTATTGCGTGCTTGATTTAGCGCTCGCAGTGAGCGTGCTTCGATATGCTTCAGCCGGCCTATTTGCGGACCAGCACCAGCGGCTCGCCTTCCTCTTCCTCGGACTTCTGGAAACTGCCGTCGGGCTTCATATCGAAGGACAGAGACGAGCCGTCATTGCCTAGCATGACAAGCCCGAACCCTTCTGTCGCCCACAGGGAAAGCTTGAGATCGCCCACTTCGCCGGCGCAGTTGCCGCCCGATGACATCTTGGCGGTGCCATCCTGATCCTTCTCGGTGGTGAGCGTGATATCGCAGACAGGCTTGCCGTCCGGCGTCTGGATGCGCCAGGCGCCGGCAAGGCTTTCGGTGGTCGGCACGTGATCGACATCGCCGAGCGCCGGCAGCAGCCAGGTCCGATCGCCGCCATCGCTTTCCCATGGCGAGCCTTCCTCTTGCTGGAAGCGCATGAGAGGTTTTCCTCCACTGTCCGCGATCGTCAGCGACCCGTCATCGGTGAAATTCCAGATCTTGGCTGCGGCGAGCGCTGGAAGCGGCGTTGCGCACGCATCCGCCCCCGTAATATCGTAGCCGCCGGACACCGTATTCGTCCCGAAGGTAAGGCGGCAGCCCTTGGAGCCGTTTTCCGGCGCAACCAACCAGACGCCGGCTTGCGCCTGGATCATTTCGTCATCGGCGGCGCGTGCCGGCTGGATCATTGTCAAGGCGAGGGCGGCGGCAACTGCCGCAGGACCAAGAAGACGGATCAAAGCAAATTCTCCCAACATGCTGCGGCCGCCAAAGGCGCCACTATGATTTGAGATAGGACCGCGTCGCATATAGCGCGATCGCGGCTGCATTCGAGACATTCAGCGATTTGATGGCGCCCGGCATGTCGAGCCGCGCGAGCGCACTCACCGTTTCCCGTGTCTTCTGGCGCAGGCCCTTGCCCTCGGAGCCGAGCACGAGGGCGATTTTATCTCCGCTGAAGGTGCCTTCCAGCGGTGCCGGACCTTCCGAATCGAGCCCGATGGTCGTGAAGCCGAGACGGTGCAGTTCTTCGAGCGCATCGGCAAGATTGGTGATCTGTATATAAGGTATGAGCTCGAGCGCGCCCGAGGCCGATTTTGCCATTACGCCTGATTCGGTCGGGCTGTGGCGCTGCGTGGTGATCACCGCCCCCGCATCGAAGGCGACGGCCGACCGCATGATGGCGCCGACATTGTGCGGGTCCGTCACCTGATCGAGAACGAGGAGTAACGGGCTGTCCTTCAATGCCTCGAGGCGGCGCACGGGCAGGGGGCGCGTTTCCAGCATGACGCCTTGGTGAATCGCTTCCGGGCCAAGCACCTTGTCGATGTCCTGCGGCGAAACGATCTCGACGGGGATGCCGAGTTGATCTGCCGGGCCAACCTCCAGCCGCACCAGGGCATTCTGCGTCGTGGAGAGCTTGACATTCTTGCGTTGTGGATTGCTCAGCGCCGCGCGAACCGTATGCAGGCCATAGAGAAAGACCTGATCGGGTGCGAGCGCCGGCGGCTTCCAATCGTCAGCGCCAGCCTTCTTACGCTTCTGCGGTGTGGGCGTCGGGATTTCGCCACGCTCGCGCTTGGCATCGCGATGCGCACGGCGCAGCGTTGCATAATGAGTGTCCTTGGCCGAGCGATCGCCGGCGGTGCTATCTTGGCCCTGACGGCCGGATGATTTGTCTTTGCTCATGCGGCTTTATAACCACCGCCTTCCCGAGCGCCTAGCCTCTTTCAGTGCCGGGCTTTTCCCACAGGCTGAAATTTTTTCGTCATTTTTGGCAATTCCTTGTGTTGACAGACGGAAATCGTCCGGTCATATACGCGGCGCAGATGACGGCGGCGACGCCAACGTCTGACAAGCTTGGCCGCAAGATCCAGTCGGAAAACTGGAGGGATGCCCGAGTGGTTAAAGGGGACGGACTGTAAATCCGTTGGCTCAGCCTACGTTGGTTCAAATCCAACTCCCTCCACCATTCCGAGCCGGATCTTGACCATCCCGCGGGTATAGCTCAATGGTAGAGCAGCAGCCTTCCAAGCTGAATACGCGGGTTCGATTCCCGCTACCCGCTCCAAGAATTTCAATTTGTTAGTATCTTCACTCGTTCTTCGCCGCGCGGAGAGGGTGTTGTGCTTGCCATGCTTGTCGGTGTCCTGATAGTCGCTTCGATCACCACGTGCCTCGCCGGCGCGTATCGACACCATCTTTGCATATTTGACATGAAGGGTTGCTTATATTTGCGCGAGCGATACATATTGCTCAGGCAACCGAAACGGGAGAGCGCAAATGGGTATCTTCGACAAGATCAAGGGGGCAATCTGGGGAGAGGCAAAGGCTGCCGAGGCAGCTCCGGCACCGTCGACCACCGCCGCAACTGACAATCCGGCGCCTGCGCCGACGCCAGCTCCTTCAGCGACGACGGCAGCAACCTCGCCTGCGACCAGCGCGCCGTCCGCGCCGGTGGATATCGCTTCGATCCTCGATGCTGCTGTCAAGAAAAGTGGCCAGAAGCTGGACTGGAAACATTCGATCGTCGACCTCATGAAGGCACTTGGCATGGATGCGAGCCTTTCCGAGCGCAAGGAACTGGCGCAGGAGCTTGGCTATACCGGCGATACGGGCGATTCCGCCAAGATGAACATGTTCCTTCACAAAGCTCTTCTGAAGAAGCTTGCGGACAATGGCGGCAAGGTACCTGCCGATCTTCTCGATTGATCGTCTTTCGTCCGGCGGTTGGCAATGCGCTCACCGCCGGATGGCAGCCAATAAGCAATGAGCCATGATTGCGTCCGATAGTTGCGCGCTCCCGCCGATGGGCGAGGGCGCGTTTTGCTGTGCAATGGCCAGATCTCCGAGGCTCTAAGGCGGAACATCTGGAATTCCTCCTCAGCGTTCCTATCTAAGCGCTTGAACCGGCAAATGCTTTTACACCTTACCGGATCGGCTGGCGAAGCTTGCGCGGCGAAGGAATGCCGAGGGCTGCGGATCATACGCCATCGGCCGGACTTTGCCGGGAGTAGGGCCTGCAATTAAGTCTTGCGCAAACGCAACGAAAGCCTTAAACGGCGGCACTAAACCGGTTCGCCGGGGTCACTCATTACGTTCACAGGAAGCATTCAAATGGCAAAGAGTAAGTTTGAGCGCAATAAGCCGCACGTTAACATCGGGACGATCGGTCACGTTGACCACGGCAAGACGTCGTTGACGGCAGCGATCACGAAGTACTTCGGCGAGTTCAAGGCGTATGACCAAATCGACGCGGCTCCGGAAGAGAAGGCGCGTGGCATCACGATCTCGACGGCCCACGTTGAATACGAGACGCCGAACCGTCACTATGCGCACGTTGACTGCCCCGGCCACGCCGACTATGTGAAGAACATGATCACGGGTGCCGCCCAGATGGACGGCGCGATCCTGGTTTGCTCGGCTGCTGACGGCCCGATGCCGCAGACGCGCGAGCACATCCTGCTCGCCCGCCAGGTTGGCGTTCCGGCGATCGTGGTGTTCCTGAACAAGGTCGACCAGGTTGACGACGCTGAGCTTCTCGAGCTCGTCGAGCTTGAAGTTCGCGAACTTCTGTCGTCCTACGACTTCCCGGGCGACGACATCCCGGTTGTCAAGGGTTCGGCGCTTGCTGCTCTTGAAGATTCGGACAAGAAGATCGGCGAAGACGCGATCCGCGAGCTGATGGCTCAGGTTGACGCCTACATCCCGACGCCTGAGCGTCCGATCGACCAGCCGTTCCTGATGCCGATCGAAGACGTGTTCTCGATCTCTGGCCGTGGTACGGTTGTGACGGGCCGCGTCGAGCGCGGTATCATCAAGGTTGGTGAAGAAGTCGAAATCGTCGGCATCCGTCCGACGTCGAAGACGACGGTTACCGGCGTTGAAATGTTCCGCAAGCTGCTCGACCAGGGCCAGGCTGGCGACAACATCGGTGCGCTGATCCGCGGTGTGAACCGTGACGGTGTCGAGCGTGGTCAGATCCTGTGCAAGCCGGGTTCTGTGAAGCCGCACAAGAAGTTCAAGGCCGAAGCCTACATCCTGACGAAGGAAGAAGGCGGCCGTCATACGCCGTTCTTCACGAACTACCGTCCGCAGTTCTACTTCCGTACGACGGACGTGACGGGCATCGTGACGCTTCCGGAAGGCACGGAAATGGTTATGCCAGGCGACAACGTCACGGTTGACGTCGAGCTGATCGTTCCGATCGCGATGGAAGAAAAGCTTCGCTTCGCGATCCGCGAAGGCGGCCGTACCGTCGGCGCTGGCATCGTCGCAAGCATCGTCGAGTAATCCCAGGATTATTCCCTTATAAGAAGGCCCCGCTGGAAACAGCGGGGCCTTCTTGCATTGGGAGATGGTGCATGAGCTTGATCATTCTGACCGGCGCTTCTGGTTCGGGAAAGACTGCTATCGCGGAGGCAATAGCCAGGGACTATGCGCGAAGGTTAACCGTCTATCATTTCGACAGCATCGGCGTACCATCACTTGACGCGATGGTCAGGGATCATGGTTCGCCCGAGGCTTGGCAACGCGACAAGACCATCGAATGGCTGGAACGGCTTGTGCCGCAAACGCAGAAGGGCAGGGGCGTTCTTTTCGAGGGGCAGATGCGCCCATCCTTCGTCATCGAAGCTGCCGTGGCTGCCAGGATCGATGTCTATCGCCTCATATTGGTCGATTGCGATGATGCAACGAGGACACATCGCTTGTCCGCTGAGCGAGGCCAGCCGGAACTTGCTGACGCGAACATGATGAATTGGGCGGCCTATCTGCGCCGCGAAGCCCAGGCATCTGGCCTTGAGATTCTCGACACAAGCCATCTTCCCTCAAGCAGAGCGCGGATATTGTACTGAAGTACCTGCTCGATTAGTCCCAGAATGGCTATCACCAGTCGGTGACATATTTCGTCTATCCGAATTCGGCCTTCGCGCGGCGCACGACATCCGCAACGAAATCGCTCTTGCCGCCGGTATAGTGGTCCCAATCGCCACCGGCCTCTTCGGCCAAGCGCCGTTTCAGGGTCGCATATTTGGCAGCACTATCGGGATGGGTGCGCAGATAGTCGCGAAAGAGGAGGCGCTCCCGATGCGCCTCGTTGTCAGGCAGGCAAAGATAAAGTCGCGTGCCGCAAGGCGTCTCATCCTTGGTGAAGGCCCAACGTCCGGCATCATGCGGATCGCCATGAAAGCGATATCCGTCTTCCTTCAGGCGCTCCGTCGCATCGCGCCTGGCATCTTCCGAGAAGAGGACCGCATCGATATCGAGCTTGGGCTTAGCACATAACCCAGCAATGGCGGTGCTGCCGATATGATGGAACTCGGCGGGGCGACCGAGAATCCGGCCGATGGCCTTACTTCTGCTTTTGAAGAGAAGGGGCCATTGCGGATCATAATCGACCAGCGTGACCGGCCGCATCCCACTCATCTCCTTCAGTCGTTTTCGCGACGCGGCATATGCTTTACTGAGTCGTCCCCATTATTTTGGCGGGAAAGCGTCAGCTCACCAAGCCGTGTCTTGCGAAACGGAAGCAAGGGCCTATTTATCGCTCGATTTTCCAAGGAGGAGATTTCATGAAGAAACGTATTTTGTTCACCGGCGGCAGCGGCAAGGCGGGGCGCCACACGGTTCCGTGGCTGGTGAATGCCGGCTATGAGGTCCACAATGTCGATCTCGTGCCGCTGAACAGCCCGGGCGTCACCAATCTGCAGGCTGATGTCACCGATGCGGGACAGGTCTATAATGTCCTGACGATGCACCGGGATTTTCCGGATCTCGATCAGGGCAAGGGCGTGCAGCCTTTCGACGCCGTCGTGCATTTCGCAGCCATTCCGCGCATCCTGATCAAGCCGGACAATGAAACCTTCCGCATCAACACGATGAGTACCTACAATGTCATCGAGGCGGCTGCGAAGCTCGGCGTGAAGAAGATCATCATCGCTTCCAGCGAGACGACCTATGGCGTCTGCTTCGCTGAAGGCCATCGCGACTTCCATCAGTTCCCGCTGGAAGAGGACTATGATGTCAACCCGATGGATTCCTACGGTCTGTCCAAGGTCGTGAATGAGAAGACCGCTCGGGCTTTCGCCGAGCGTTTCGGCATCGACATCTATGCGCTGCGCATTGGCAATGTCATCGAGCCGCATGAATATGAGCGGTTCCCCGAGTTCTTCGCCAACAGTGAAATCCGCAAGCGCATCGCCTGGAGCTATATCGACGCCCGCGACCTCGGCCAGATCGTCCATCTCTGCATCGAGAAGAGCGGCCTCGGCTTCCAGGTGTTCAATGCCGCCAATGACACGGTATCGGCCAATACCCCATCGCGAGAGCTGGCCGCCAAGCACTTTCCGAACGTCCCGTTCACGCGCGAGATCGGCGAATATGAGGGCCTGATGTCCAATCGCAAGATCCGCGAGGTCCTGGGCTTCAAGGAAGAGCACGACTGGCGGAAATATGTGAAGGTCTGAGGCGTAAAGCCTGAGAAATACCCCGGGCGCTGCTCTCTAGCGCGCTCGGGAGAGGGGCAAGCGGAAATCTCTCCATTTGTTACGCAGCATAACCAAAAATGCTTCCGCAAACACTCGACAAATATCCCCGTTTCTTTAAGTAGGATCAGGTTCGCGGCATCTCCCGTAGATTGCAGCGCGTCGTGCGGCGTATTCGGGCACATGTGTTGAACCCTCATCCCGCAGCCGATAGGCTTCATGAGATGAATTGAGCCTTGCTTGCGTCACGGCGAAAGATAATTTGCCGGCTGATTCAAAACAGACCAGCCGTTTCGGAGGTATCATGAAGGATAATGTTGCACGTATTTTTGTCGGGTTCGATTCCAAGGAGGTCGTGGCGTACCACGTCCTGACTCAGAGCATCATCGAACGCTCGTCTATTCCGGTGGTGTTCTCGCCGATCGTGCTCAACAATCTCGAGGGCATCTTCACGCGCGAACGCAACCCGCTGCAGTCGACCGAGTTTTCCTTCTCGCGCTTCCTCGTGCCTTACCTCAGCGATTACCAGGGCTGGAGCATCTTCATGGATTGCGACATGCTCGCCCGCGCCGATATTGCCGAGCTTTGGGCGCTGCGTGACGATCGCTATGCCGCCATGTGCGTCAAGCACGACTATCAGCCGAAGATCGAAACCAAGTTCCTCGGTCAGACGCAGACGAAGTATGAAAAGAAGAACTGGTCGAGCATGATCCTGTTCAACAATGCCAAGTGCACGGCTTTGTCGAAGGATTTCGTCAATACGGCGACGGGCCTTCAGCTTCATCAGTTCAAGTGGCTGGAGAACGACGATCAGATCGGCGAGGTGCCGGTCGTCTGGAACTATCTCGTCAACGAATATGATTACCGCGACGATGCCAAGCTGGTGCATTTCACCGATGGCGGCCCCTATTTCGATGAATATCGCAACGACGATTACGCCGAGGAATGGTTCGCCATGCGCGACCGGATGCTGCACGTCCAACAGAAATGAAGGAATTGGACCAAAGAGCGTCAGGTGCCATTGATGTCGGCCTTCCGGCTGCGGCGTCCGCAGCCGGCCTGAATGGCGCCGACGAATGGCGCAGGGTGCTGGCGGGTTTCTCGCATATCGTGCTGGTGGCCAATAGCGACGCGGTCAATATCGCAAGCCTGCAGGCGCAGTTTCCTGAGACCGCGCTCTTCGTCTTCTTCAACAAGGTCTACAAGGTTCTGGATCGCCCGTTCCATGGGCGTTCCCTGCTAATCTCGCGTGGCCAGCCGCGCGGCGCCAACATTGTTTATCGCGGCGAAGTGGGCGAGGTGGTCAAATTCTTTCCGAAGGAAGATTTCCTCGGCATCATGAACATACGCCTTGGCCTGGAAGAGAAGCTCAATCCGGCCGCCGACTTCCAGGGCGCGCCGACCGGCCACCTCGACCTCGTTGGCTTCTGTTCGGATTTCTATACGGAAGGCAAGACGCCGACGAGCGGCTTTGCCATGGCGCTTTGGCTCAGCGATCTGAAACTGCCCGGCGCGATCGTGCTTGCCGGCTTCTCGGCCAGGCGCAGCCAGAAGTGGAGGGTGGTTTCCGCCCATGACTGGAGCTTCGAGCAGACCTTTCTTCGTCTCTTTGCCCGCCTGGGAAAGATCACCATCCATGGCGGGGTCGCGCTGAACCCCTATATCAGCCTTGCCCAGCGCTTCACGGAGGTGCCTCCGGCCGAGATTGCCTTGGCCGCGGCCGAAGTTTTGTCGGAGCGGCTCGGCAATACCGATGCCGAAATAGACAAGCTGATCTCCCTGACCAATGTGATTCGCTCCGCGGACAATTTCATGCGTCGCCTCCGACCGAAATTTCTCAAGCGCAAGCCGAAAGGTTCTCCCGGAGAGTAACGAGGGTGAGGGGCATCCTTTCCGTAGCGTTCGCGGCGGCTTTGCCTGTCCGGCAGATCTATCCGCTCGGGCATGTCCCATGTGAAGTTGCAGGTCCGATTGGGAAAAAGCAAAAAACGCTCTTGCCAATCGTTTCGTCCCGCCTTAAAGGGAGCGCCAAGTCTTCGAACTGCTCGAGCGGTCCACCGCTTGAAGTGAATATTCGAAGGAAGAAGGGGTATAGCTCAGTTGGTAGAGCGGCGGTCTCCAAAACCGCAGGTCGTAGGTTCGAGCCCTGCTGCCCCTGCCATTTTCCTTGATTTGACTGGCGCGTTGTTTCGCAGCTTCTCTGGTTGAGGGTTATGCCGGATTGTCGGCAAATTTTAGAAAGCGCCGTATTGCCTCTTGTTAAATTGGGAATCGGTGTTTATGTAGGGTTCAACAGACACGCGGTGCGTGGGGCTGATAGTTTCAGCTTTACGCGCCGTAATTGCGTGGGCAGTCAATGGCATCCAAAACGAATCCACTAGCGTTTCTGCGGCAGGTGCGCTCCGAGACGTCGAAAATCACTTGGCCCTCGCGTCGCGAGACGATGATCTCGACGGTGATGGTGCTCGTCATGGTCGTTTTCGCCTCGCTGTTTTTCTTTGCTGCCGACCAGCTTATTGGCTGGATTCTCAGCTACGTGCTGAATACCGGCAACTGATATCGGGTGGAGATGAACATGGCGGCACGTTGGTACATCGTCCACGCTTATTCTAATTTCGAAAAGAAGGTGGCTGAATCCATTGAGGAGAAGGCCAGGCAGAAGGGTCTCGAGCATCTGTTCGAGAAGATCCTTGTGCCGACCGAAAAGGTTGTTGAGGTTCGTCGCGGCCGCAAGGTCGACAGCGAGCGTAAGTTCTTCCCAGGTTACGTGCTTGTGCGCGCCAACCTGACGGATGAAGCTTACCACCTGATCAAGAATACGCCGAAGGTCACTGGTTTCCTCGGCTCCGACAATAAGCCCGTTCCGATTCCGGATTATGAAGCCGAGCGTATTCTCGGTCAGGTCCAGGAAGGTGTCGAACGGCCGAAGGCTTCCGTATCCTTCGAAATCGGCGAGCAGGTCCGTGTTTCCGATGGTCCGTTCGCTTCGTTCAACGGCACGGTTCAGGATGTGGACGAAGAGCGTTCGCGCCTGAAGGTGGAAGTGTCGATTTTCGGCCGCGCTACGCCGGTCGAGCTGGAATACAGCCAGGTCGAGAAGGTCTGATTGTGATTTCTACGAAAGGTTGGCCTGGCGGCTGGCCTTTCGTTCGAGTTTGGATATAAGCAAATGCTTGCTTATATCTCGCGGCCAAGCCGCAATCCGCGTGGAAGGGTAGGGTCTTAGCCGGGCCTGGTGATCCGCACCACGCAACCGCAGCCGCCGGAGCGATCCGGCATTAGTCGGCCGGGCAACCGGTCATGTAGAAAGGCAGAGAGAAATGGCTAAGAAAGTTGCAGGCCAGCTCAAGCTGCAGGTCAAGGCCGGCTCGGCGAATCCGTCGCCGCCGATCGGCCCTGCGCTTGGTCAGCGTGGCATTAACATCATGGAATTCTGCAAGGCGTTCAATGCCGCCACGCAGGAAATGGAAAAGGGTATGCCGATCCCGGTCGTCATCACCTACTACCAGGACAAGTCCTTCACCTTCGCAATGAAGCAGCCGCCGGTCAGCTACTTCCTGAAGAAGGAAGCAAAGATCCAGTCCGGCTCGAAGACCCCGGGCAAGGGCGCCAAGGCTGGCACCCTGACCAAGGCTCAGGTCAAGGCAATCGCCGAAGCCAAGATGAAGGATCTGAACGCCGCCGATATCGAGGGCGCAATGGCCATGATCGAGGGCTCTGCCCGCGCGATGGGCCTGGAAGTGGTGGGCTAAGACCATGGTAGCAAAGCGTATTCAGAAGATTCGTGAAGGCGTTGATCCGACCAAGCTCTATGCTCTGGATCTGGCCATCAACATGGTCAAGGAACGTGCCGTCGCCAAGTTCGACGAAACCGTCGAAATCTCGATGAACCTTGGCGTTGATCCGCGTCACGCCGACCAGATGGTTCGTGGCGTCGTCAACCTGCCAAACGGCACCGGCCGTACGGTTCGCGTTGCCGTCTTCGCTCGCGGCGCCAAGGCTGACGAAGCCAAGGCTGCCGGCGCTGACATCGTCGGTGCGGAAGACCTGGTTGAAATCGTTCAGGGCGGCAAGATCGATTTCGATCGCTGCATCGCCACCCCGGACATGATGCCGCTCGTCGGCCGTCTCGGTAAGGTTCTCGGCCCGCGCGGCATGATGCCGAACCCGAAGGTCGGCACCGTCACGATGGACGTCAAGGGTGCTGTTGAAGCTTCCAAGGGCGGCGCTGTCGAGTTCCGCGTCGAGAAGGCTGGTATCGTCCATGCCGGTATCGGCAAGGCTTCCTTCGACGCCAAGGCTCTGGAAGAAAACATCCGCGCTTTCGCCGACGCCGTCATCAAGGCGAAGCCGGCTGGCGCCAAGGGCAACTACGTCAAGCGCGTAGCGATCTCCTCGACCATGGGTCCGGGCGTCAAGATCGAGCCGTCGACGGTTACGGCGCCGAGCGCCTAATGATTATGCCGGGCTTTATGCCCGGCGTTTAGAATTCCCGGCCTTTCGGGGCCGGGATTTCCGGAGAAATCCGGAATTCCTGTCCGAGATTGCAGGTGGTTATCCCTTAATCACTCAAGCCTGCATGAGACGGGTAAGACCCGAATTTTGAAGAAGCTTTGCTTCGATGAACTCGGTTCGAGCCTTGGATGCCTTGTGCCTTGGAGCCGTCAGGCTCGAGCGCGAGGGGACAGGATCCTCAAGCGTCGCTTGGGATCTCATTGATCCCAGGAGGCAAAAGGCAACCCGGCAGGCCCGTTAATCCGGTCCTGTCAACTGGAGAAAAGCAGTGGAAAGAGCGGAAAAACGCGAATTCGTCACGGAACTGAACGAAGTCTTCAAGGCTTCGGGCTCGGTCGTCGTGGCCCACTATGCTGGTGCTACAGTCGCTCAGATGAACGATTTTCGTTCCAAGATGCGCGCTGCTGGCGGCACCGTCAAAGTCGCGAAGAACCGCCTGGCCAAAATTGCTCTTCAGGGCACGGATGCGGAAGGGATTTCAAATCTCTTCACCGGTCAGACGCTGATCGCATACAGCAATGACCCGATTACCGCTCCGAAGGTCGTCGTGGATTTCGCCAAGACCAACGATAAGATCGTTGTTCTGGGCGGCGCCATGGGAACAACAACGCTCAACGCCGAAGGTGTCAAGTCGCTCGCGACCCTGCCTTCGCTGGACGAGCTGCGCGCGAAGCTGCTGGGCATGATCCAGACTCCGGCTACCCGCATCGCAGGTGTTGTTGCAGCGCCGGCAAGCCAGCTTGCTCGCGTGTTCTCGGCCTACGCCAAGAAGGACGAAGCCGCGTAAGGCGGTTTTTCGCTGTTCATAACCAACCAGTTCGAACCGAACAAAAGGAACTACTAAAATGGCTGATCTCGCAAAGATCGTTGAAGACCTCTCCTCGCTGACCGTTCTCGAAGCCGCAGAACTGTCGAAGCTTCTCGAAGAAAAGTGGGGCGTTTCCGCCGCTGCTCCGGTAGCTGTTGCTGCCGTTGCCGGTGGTGCTGGCGGCGCTGCTGCAGCTGCTGAAGAAGAAAAGACCGAGTTCGACGTCATCCTCGCTGATGCCGGCGCGAACAAGATCAACGTCATCAAGGAAGTCCGCGGCATCACCGGCCTCGGCCTTAAGGAAGCCAAGGACCTCGTTGAAGCCGCTCCGAAGGCTGTCAAGGAAGGCGTTTCCAAGGCTGAAGCTGCTGACATCAAGAAGAAGCTCGAAGACGCCGGCGCTAAGGTCGACGTTAAGTAAGCTTAAGACTGCTTTGGGAGGTGGCTTCTTGCTACCTCCCATTTGCCGTTTTTCTGAACGAATTACCCAAAAGCCGCGGGCAAAACGGCTTTTGGGTAATGGGTTCTTCAAGAGGATGGTCTCAAACCGAACCGCGACGCAATCCGGCTGAGCGGTTTTCGGTTAGATAGACGAGATTGAACTACTCATTGATTGATGGGGTCGCCTGGCCAGCGATTCCCATCCGTTGCAGGCCCGGGTGCAGGATTTTAAAGGAGCGACGATGGCTCAGACCCTTTCGTTCAACGGTCGCAGGCGCGTACGCAAGTTTTTTGGTAAGATTCCCGAAGTCGCAGAGATGCCGAACCTCATCGAGGTTCAAAAAGCGTCCTACGATCAGTTTCTCATGGTCGAAGAACCCAAGGGCGGCCGCCCGGACGAAGGTCTTCAGGCTGTCTTCAAGTCGGTTTTCCCGATCACTGATTTCTCCGGCGCGTCCATGCTGGAGTTCGTTTCCTATGAATTCGAACCGCCGAAGTTCGACGTCGATGAGTGCCGCCAGCGCGACCTGACCTACGCCGCGCCGCTGAAGGTGACCCTCCGTCTGATCGTGTTCGATATCGACGAGGATACTGGCGCGAAGTCCATCAAGGACATCAAGGAACAGAGCGTCTACATGGGCGACATGCCGCTCATGACGAACAATGGTACGTTCATCGTGAACGGCACCGAGCGCGTAATCGTGTCGCAGATGCACCGTTCGCCGGGCGTCTTCTTCGATCACGACAAGGGCAAGAGCCATTCTTCCGGCAAGCTGCTTTTTGCTGCTCGCGTCATCCCATATCGCGGTTCCTGGCTTGATATCGAATTCGACGCCAAGGACATCGTCTACGCTCGTATCGACCGCCGCCGCAAGATTCCGGTGACATCGCTGCTGATGGCGCTCGGCATGGATGGCGAGGACATCCTGTCGACTTTCTATACGAAGTCGCTCTACCAGCGCGACGGCGATGGCTGGCGTATTCCCTTCAAGCCCGAAACCCTGAAGGGCGCCAAGACCGTTTCCGACATGATCGACGCCGACACCGGCGAAGTCGTTGTCGAAGGCGGCAAGAAGCTTACCCCGCGCCTGCTGCGTCAGCTGCAGGACAAGGGCCTCAAGGCTCTGAAGGCGACGGACGAAGAGCTGTACGGTCTGTTCCTGGCAGAAGACATCGTCAACTTCCAGACCGGTGAGATCTATCTCGAAGCTGGCGACGAAATCGACGAGAAGACGCTGCCTGTCATCCTGAAGGCCGGCTTCGACGAGATCCCGATCCTGGGCATCGACCATATCAATGTCGGCGCCTACATCCGCAACACGCTGTCCGCCGACAAGAACGAAAACCGCCAGGACGCTCTGTTCGATATCTACCGCGTCATGCGTCCGGGTGAACCGCCGACCATGGAATCGGCAGAAGCCATGTTCAACTCGCTGTTCTTCGATGCGGAGCGTTACGATCTCTCCGCCGTCGGCCGCGTGAAGATGAACATGCGCCTCGACCTCGACGTCGAAGACACCGTCCGTATCCTTCGCAAGGACGACATTCTGGCCGTGGTCAAGATGCTCGTCGAGCTGCGCGACGGTAAGGGCGAGATCGACGATATCGACAACCTCGGTAACCGCCGTGTCCGTTCCGTCGGCGAGCTGATGGAAAACCAGTATCGTCTGGGTCTGCTGCGTATGGAACGTGCGATCAAGGAACGCATGTCCTCGATCGAAATCGACACAGTTATGCCGCAGGATCTGATCAACGCAAAGCCGGCTGCCGCTGCTGTCCGCGAATTCTTCGGCTCTTCGCAGCTGTCGCAGTTCATGGACCAGGTGAACCCGCTTTCGGAAATCACCCACAAGCGCCGTCTTTCGGCTCTTGGCCCGGGCGGCCTGACCCGCGAGCGCGCCGGCTTCGAAGTCCGCGACGTTCATCCGACGCACTACGGTCGTATTTGCCCGATCGAAACGCCGGAAGGTCCGAACATCGGCCTCATCAACTCGCTGGCGACCTTTGCCCGCGTCAACAAGTACGGCTTCATCGAAAGCCCTTATCGCCGCATCATCGACGGTAAGGTGACCAACGACGTGCTCTACCTCTCCGCCATGGAAGAGGCGAAGTACTACGTTGCTCAGGCGAACGCCGAGCTCGACGCCGACGGCTCCTTCATTGAGGAATTCGTCGTTTGCCGTCATGCCGGCGAAGTCATGCTCGCTCCGCGCGACAACATCAACCTGATGGACGTCTCGCCGAAGCAGCTGGTTTCGGTCGCTGCCGCTTTGATCCCGTTCCTGGAAAACGACGACGCCAACCGCGCTCTCATGGGCTCGAACATGCAGCGTCAGGCCGTGCCGCTTCTGCGTGCCGAAGCCCCGTTCGTCGGCACCGGCATGGAGCCGGTCGTCGCGCGTGACTCCGGTGCCGCTATCGGCGCGCGCCGCGGCGGCGTGGTCGACCAGGTCGACGCAACGCGTATCGTTATCCGCGCCACCGAAGACCTCGATCCGTCGAAGTCCGGCGTCGATATCTACCGCCTGATGAAGTTCCAGCGTTCGAACCAGAACACCTGCGTCAACCAGCGTCCGCTGGTCACCGTCGGTGACGTGGTCAACAAGGGCGACATCTTGGCAGACGGTCCGTCGACCGATCTCGGCGATCTGGCTCTCGGCCGTAACGTGCTCGTCGCGTTCATGCCGTGGAACGGCTACAACTACGAAGACTCGATCCTGCTCTCCGAGCGTATCGTTGCCGACGACGTGTTCACCTCCATTCACATCGAAGAATTCGAAGTGATGGCGCGCGACACCAAGCTCGGTCCGGAAGAAATCACCCGCGATATTCCGAACGTTTCGGAAGAAGCGCTGAAGAACCTGGACGAAGCCGGCATCGTTTACATCGGTGCCGAAGTTCAGCCGGGCGATATTCTCGTCGGCAAGATCACGCCGAAGGGCGAAAGCCCGATGACGCCGGAAGAAAAGCTCCTGCGCGCCATCTTCGGTGAAAAGGCATCGGATGTTCGCGATACCTCGATGCGCATGCCGCCCGGCACCTACGGTACGGTCGTCGAAGTTCGCGTCTTCAACCGTCACGGCGTCGAAAAGGACGAACGTGCCATGGCGATCGAGCGCGAAGAGATCGAACGCCTTGCCAAGGACCGTGACGACGAACAGGCGATCCTCGATCGTAACGTCTACGGCCGCCTGGTCGAGATGCTGCGTGGTCAGGTTGCTCTTGCTGGTCCGAAGGGCTTCAAGAAGGGCACGGAACTGTCGAACGCCGTCGTTTCCGAGTATCCGCGTTCGCAGTGGTGGATGTTCGCCGTCGAGGACGAAAAGGTCCAGAGCGAGCTCGAAGCCCTGCGTGGCCAGTACGACGAATCCAAGTCGCGCCTCGAACAGCGCTTCATGGATAAGGTCGAAAAGGTCCAGCGTGGCGACGAAATGCCTCCGGGCGTCATGAAGATGGTCAAAGTCTTCGTCGCTGTGAAGCGCAAGATCCAGCCGGGTGACAAGATGGCAGGCCGTCACGGGAACAAGGGCGTGGTCTCGCGTATTGTTCCGGTCGAGGACATGCCGTTCCTGGAAGACGGTACGCATGTCGATATCGTGCTGAACCCGCTCGGCGTTCCCTCGCGCATGAACGTCGGTCAGATTCTCGAAACGCACCTTGGCTGGGCTTGCGCCGGCATGGGTCGGCAGATCGGTGAACTGATCGAAGCCTACAAGGCAAGCGGCAACATCGAGCCGCTGCGCAAGACGATCGATCTGGTCGTCGGCGACGGTCCGAAGAGCGACGACGTTCATGAGTACGACGATGCATCGGTGCTGCGTCTGGCCGATCAGTGGAAGCGTGGCGTGTCCATCGCGACCCCGGTCTTCGACGGTGCTGGCGAAGCTGACGTCAACAAGATGCTGGCAATGGCAGGTCTCAAGGAAACCGGCCAGTCGACGCTGTACGACGGGCGTACCGGCGAGCAGTTCGACCGCCAGGTCACGGTTGGCTACATCTACATGTTGAAGCTGAACCACCTTGTCGACGACAAGATCCACGCCCGTTCGATCGGTCCGTACTCGCTCGTCACCCAGCAGCCGCTGGGCGGTAAGGCGCAGTTCGGCGGTCAGCGCTTCGGCGAAATGGAAGTCTGGGCGCTCGAAGCCTACGGTGCAGCCTACACGCTGCAGGAAATGCTTACGGTCAAGTCGGACGACGTGGCCGGCCGTACAAAGGTCTACGAAGCCATCGTTCGTGGCGACGACACCTTCGAGGCAGGCATTCCGGAAAGCTTCAACGTTCTTGTCAAGGAAATGCGCTCGCTGGGCCTCAGCGTCGAACTGGAAAACTCCAAGGTCGACGATCTGCAGACGGCAAGCCAGCTTCCGGACGCAGCCGAGTAATAGCCTGCGGGTGCGCGCTGTCGGTCAGCGCGCACCGCTTGGAATATTGCAGCGCCGCTGGCGTCCCTTCGGATGCATGGCGCCGCAAGGCGGTTTTAAAGCGTCAGTCCGGCTCCCGGGATTTGCCGGTACTGTTCGCAATTCGAGGGCGTTTCGCCCCTAAAGGAGATAGGCATGAACCAAGAGGTCATGAATCTTTTCAATCCGCAGGTGCCTGCGCAGAATTTCGATTCCATCCGGATTTCGATTGCGTCGCCGGAGAAGATTCTTTCCTGGTCTTATGGCGAGATCAAGAAGCCGGAAACGATTAACTATCGTACGTTCAAGCCGGAACGCGATGGTCTTTTCTGCGCACGAATCTTCGGACCGATCAAGGACTACGAATGCTTGTGCGGCAAGTACAAGCGTATGAAGTACAAGGGCATCATCTGCGAAAAGTGCGGCGTCGAAGTCACGCTGTCGCGCGTTCGCCGTGAGCGCATGGGCCATATCGAGCTCGCCGCTCCCGTTGCCCACATCTGGTTCCTGAAGTCGCTGCCTTCGCGCATTTCGACGCTGCTCGATATGACGCTGAAGGATGTGGAGCGCGTTCTCTACTTCGAAAACTACATCGTCACCGAGCCGGGTCTCACCGCGCTTAAGGAGCACCAGCTCCTGACGGAAGAAGAGTATATGCTCGCCGTCGACGAATATGGCGAAGACCAGTTCACCGCCATGATCGGCGCTGAAGCGATCTACGAGATGCTGGCCAGCATGAACCTCGAAAAGATCGCCGGCGACCTGCGTTCCGAGCTTGCCGACACGACGTCGGATCTCAAGCAGAAGAAGCTGATGAAGCGACTGAAGATCGTCGAGAACTTCATGGAGTCCGGCAACCGTCCGGAATGGATGATCATGAAGGTCGTCCCGGTCATCCCGCCGGACCTGCGCCCGCTCGTTCCGCTCGATGGCGGCCGCTTCGCGACTTCGGATCTGAACGATCTGTATCGCCGCGTCATCAACCGTAACAACCGTCTGAAGCGCCTCATCGAATTGCGCGCTCCGGGCATCATCATCCGCAACGAAAAGCGCATGCTGCAGGAATCTGTCGATGCGCTGTTCGACAACGGCCGCCGCGGCCGCGTCATCACCGGCGCCAACAAGCGTCCGCTGAAGTCGCTGTCCGACATGCTCAAGGGCAAGCAGGGCCGCTTCCGCCAGAACCTGCTCGGCAAGCGCGTCGACTATTCCGGCCGTTCGGTCATCGTGACCGGTCCGGAACTGAAGCTGCATCAGTGCGGCCTGCCGAAGAAGATGGCGCTCGAGCTGTTCAAGCCGTTCATCTATGCCCGTCTCGACGCAAAGGGTTATTCCTCGACCGTCAAGCAGGCCAAGAAGCTGGTTGAAAAGGAAAAGCCGGAAGTCTGGGATATCCTCGACGAGGTCATCCGCGAGCATCCGGTTCTCTTGAACCGCGCTCCGACGCTGCACCGCCTGGGCATCCAGGCCTTCGAACCCACGCTGGTCGAAGGCAAGGCAATCCAGCTGCATCCGCTCGTCTGCACGGCCTTCAACGCCGACTTCGACGGTGACCAGATGGCTGTTCACGTGCCGCTCTCGCTGGAAGCCCAGCTGGAAGCCCGCGTGCTGATGATGTCGACCAACAACATTCTGCACCCGGCAAACGGCGCGCCGATCATCGTTCCCTCGCAGGACATGGTTCTCGGCCTCTACTATCTGTCGATCATGAACCAGAATGAGCCGGGCGAAGGCATGGCCTTCTCGGATCTGGGCGAGCTGCATCACGCGCTTGAAAACAAGGTCGTGACGCTGCATTCGAAGATCCGTGGCCGCTTCAAGTCGGTCGGCGAAGATGGCAAGCCCTATTCGAAGATCTATGAGACGACCCCCGGTCGCCTACTGATCGGCGAACTCCTGCCCAAGCATGGCAAGGTGACCTTCGACATCTGCAACCAGGAAATGACCAAGAAGAACATCTCCAAGATGATCGACACGGTCTACCGCCATTGCGGCCAGAAGGACACGGTCATTTTCTGCGACCGTATCATGCAGCTCGGCTTCTCCCATGCCTGCCGCGCCGGCATTTCGTTCGGCAAGGACGACATGGTCATTCCGGATACCAAGGTTAAGATCGTCGGCGATACCGAAGCGCTCGTGAAGGAATACGAGCAGCAGTATAACGACGGTCTGATCACCCAGGGCGAAAAGTACAACAAGGTTGTCGACGCTTGGGGCAAGGCCACCGAAAAGGTCGCCGAAGAAATGATGGCCCGCATTAAGGCCGTCGAATTCGACGAAAAGACCGGTCGTCAGAAGCCGATGAACTCGATCTACATGATGAGCCATTCTGGTGCTCGTGGTTCGCCGAACCAGATGCGCCAGCTGGGCGGCATGCGAGGCCTCATGGCCAAGCCGTCGGGCGAAATCATCGAGACGCCGATCATCTCGAACTTCAAGGAAGGTCTCACCGTTAACGAGTACTTCAACTCGACCCACGGCGCCCGTAAGGGTCTGGCCGACACCGCCTTGAAGACCGCGAACTCCGGTTACCTGACCCGTCGTCTCGTCGACGTCGCGCAGGATTGCATCGTCACGCATATCGATTGCGGTACCGAAAATGGCCTCACCATGACCGCCATCGTCGATGCCGGTCAGGTCGTCGCCTCGCTCGGCGCCCGCATCCTCGGCCGTACGGCCCTGGACGACATCGATCATCCGGTCACGGGTGAGCGCATTGTCGACGCCGGCAAGATGATCCTGGAACCGGATGTCATCGAGATCGAAAAGGCTGGTATCCAGTCGATCCGTATCCGTTCGGCATTGACCTGCGAAATCCAGACGGGCGTGTGCTCGGTCTGCTATGGCCGCGACCTTGCTCGCGGTACGCCTGTCAACATCGGCGAAGCTGTCGGCGTCATCGCCGCACAGTCGATCGGCGAGCCGGGCACGCAGCTGACCATGCGTACCTTCCACTTGGGCGGCACGGCGACCGTGGTCGACCAGTCGTTCCTGGAAGCCTCCTACGAGGGCACCGTTCAGATCAAGAACCGCAACATGCTGCGCAACTCCGATGGCAACCTCGTTGCCATGGGCCGCAACATGACGGTCCAGATCCTGGACGAACGTGGTGTCGAACGCTCCTCGCAGCGCGTTGCCTACGGCTCGAAGCTGTATGTCGACGACGGCGACAAGGTGAAGCGCGGTCAGCGTCTGGCAGAGTGGGACCCCTATACCCGTCCGATGATGACGGAAGTGGCCGGTACGGTTCACTTCGAAGACGTCGTCGACGGTCTTTCGGTCCTCGAAGCGACGGACGAATCCACCGGCATCACCAAGCGTCAGGTTATCGACTGGCGCTCGACGCCGCGCGGCTCCGATCTGAAACCCGCAATTGTCATCAAGGACGCCAGCGGCAATGTCGCCAAGCTTTCGCGTGGTGGCGAAGCCCGCTTCCTGCTCTCGGTCGATGCGATCCTATCGGTGGAGCCGGGCACGAAGGTGTCGCAGGGTGATGTTCTCGCCCGTTCGCCGCTGGAAAGCGCCAAAACCAAGGACATCACCGGCGGTCTGCCGCGCGTTGCCGAACTGTTCGAAGCTCGTCGTCCGAAGGACCACGCCATCATCGCAGAGATTGATGGTACGATCCGCCTCGGTCGCGATTACAAGAACAAGCGTCGCGTCATCATCGAGCCGGCGGAAGACGGTGTCGAGCCGGTTGAATACCTGATCCCGAAGGGCAAGCCCTTCCACCTTCAGGAAGGCGACTATATCGAAAAAGGTGATTACATCCTCGACGGTAACCCGGCTCCGCACGACATCCTGGCGATCAAGGGCGTGGAGGCTCTGGCTTCCTACCTGGTCAACGAAATCCAGGAAGTCTACCGCTTGCAGGGCGTTGTCATCAACGACAAGCACATCGAAGTGATTGTCCGTCAGATGCTGCAGAAGGTGGAGATCACCGATGCGGGCGACAGCCAGTACATCGTCGGCGACAACGTCGACCGTATCGAGCTGGAAGACGCCAACGACCGCCTTATCGAAGAAGGCAAGAAGCCTGCTTATGGCGATCCGGTTCTGCTCGGCATCACCAAGGCATCGCTGCAGACGCCGTCCTTCATCTCGGCTGCATCCTTCCAGGAAACGACGAAGGTGCTCACCGAGGCTGCAATCGCCGGCAAGACCGACGGTCTGCAGGGTCTGAAGGAAAACGTCATCGTCGGCCGTCTCATCCCGGCCGGTACCGGCGGCACCATGACGCAGATCCGCCGTATCGCTACGGCCCGCGACGAGCTCATCCTCGAAGAGCGCCGCAAGGGTACGGATGCCGGCGTCGCAACGCCGATGCTGCAGGATCTCGCCAGCGAAAACAGCCCGGCCGAATAAGCTGGTCTGAATTGACAAAAATCAAAACCGCCCGGAGCGATCCGGGCGGTTTCTTTTTGTGCGGTGCTAAAATCGATGAGGCGAGGGAGGCTGCTTCCGCTGGCGGCCGTCCTGTCAGCGGAAGCGGATGATCGCCACTTCGCCTTCGAGCGCCCCCTGATAGGCGGATGCATGAGGCTCTTCGTCCGGTATATCCGTCAGCAGGCCGATCTGGTCGAGGTCTGCTTCGATGAAACCCTCTTCGGCAAGAGCGTTCAGCGCCTCACGCACGGCGGTATCGTCGTCGGGCGCTTTCAGCATGACGTGCAGGTCGATGCCTTCGCCGCCATCGGTCTCGTAGCCCTTGCCGATGATGATGAAGACCATGGGGCCGTCGGAATTGTTGTCGTTGTCTGGCGCAGTAATCATGGATCTTCCTTCGGGAATATCGAATCGACCCGGCGATTCCTTTTCATCGCGCGGGTCGGTCGGATGGAAATGCCTTCCGTGATTCCTTATAGGGATTTTGCCGAAATACCAAAGTCCATCTTGCCGAAGTAGCTCCATTTCCGTATCCAATGCGTCAAATGGCTGGTTTGGCCGGGGTTTCCGGGCTTTATGACAAAGATAATTTCTTAACCGGCCTTGACGAACCGGCGGGAAACCAGTAGTACCGCCGCCATCGGAACCCATGTGAGGCATGGCTATTCGGGGCGACGCGCCCTGGAGTTCACCTCAAACAAGGTTCTAAACGCACGTTGAAGACACGAATGCTGCTCGCACGACGCCACCTTCGGTGTCCTCTGCTTTTCTGTGGTCCATCTGCGAGAGCGGATCGGGCCACGTTTTGCGCATTGAGACGAACGTGTGTCGTGCCGGTGACGGCGAAAGTCATGCCCGCAAGGGTGTCGAGATAGATTTACAAGGGATGGTTGAATGCCTACCGTAAACCAGCTGATCCGCAAGCCTCGCCAGGCGCAGGTAAAGCGTAACAAGGTTCCCGCTCTTCAGGAGAACCCGCAGAAGCGCGGCGTTTGCACCCGCGTCTACACCACGACGCCGAAGAAGCCGAACTCGGCTCTGCGTAAGGTCGCAAAGATCCGCCTGACCAACGGCTTCGAAGTCATTGGTTACATCCCCGGTGAAGGTCACAACCTTCAGGAACACTCTGTCGTCATGATCCGTGGCGGCCGCGTTAAGGACCTTCCGGGTGTTCGCTACCACATCATTCGCGGCGTTCTCGATACCCAGGGTGTCAAGAACCGCAAGCAGCGCCGTTCGAAGTACGGTGCAAAGCGTCCGAAGTAATTCGGATTTTTAGATAATCCGGCGCTGCGCGAGGTTCTCCGCGTGGTTGAGCGTCGCAACAGTTGAGAGACGAGAAGTTACATGTCCCGACGTCATAGAGCAGAAAAGCGCGAGATCAATCCGGACCCGAAGTTCGGCGATCTGGTCGTTACCAAGTTCATGAATGCCATCATGCTGGACGGCAAGAAGTCCGTAGCAGAAAACATCGTATATGGCGCGTTTGACGCCGTGCAGGGCAAGGCAAAGCAGGAGCCGCTCGGCGTGTTCCATCAGGCTTTGGATAACATTGCTCCGCACGTTGAAGTCCGCTCGCGCCGCGTTGGTGGTGCTACGTACCAGGTTCCGGTCGATGTGCGTCCTGAGCGTCGCCAGGCTCTGGCTATCCGCTGGCTGATTACCGCTGCTCGCAAGCGTAACGAGACCACGATGATCGACCGTCTGTGCGGCGAACTTCTCGATGCCTCCAACAACCGCGGCGCTGCCGTCAAGAAGCGCGAAGACACGCACAAGATGGCTGACGCCAACCGTGCGTTCTCGCATTATCGCTGGTAATCCCGAACGGTTTCGGAAAGGCAGTCCACAATGGCTCGCGCATATAAAATCGAAGACTACCGTAATTTCGGTATCATGGCGCATATCGACGCCGGCAAGACCACGACGACCGAGCGTATTCTTTACTACACCGGTAAGTCGCACAAGATCGGCGAAGTCCACGATGGCGCTGCCACGATGGACTGGATGGAGCAGGAGCAGGAGCGTGGCATCACGATCACCTCTGCTGCTACCACGACCTTCTGGAAGGGCCGTGACGGCAAGACCCGCCGCTTCAACATCATCGACACTCCCGGCCACGTTGACTTCACCATCGAAGTCGAGCGTTCGCTGCGCGTTCTCGACGGTGCCATCGCGCTGCTCGATGCTAACGCCGGCGTTGAGCCGCAGACGGAAACCGTCTGGCGCCAGGCTGAGAAGTATCATGTTCCGCGCATGATCTTCTGCAACAAGATGGACAAGACCGGCGCTGACTTCTATCGCTCGGTCGAGATGATCAAGACCCGCCTCGGCGCGACCGCAGTTGTCATGCAGCTGCCGATCGGCGCTGAAAGCGACTTCAAGGGTGTTATCGATCTCGTTGAGATGAATGCCCTCGTGTGGCGTGATGAATCGCTCGGCGCCCAGTGGGACGTCGTCGAGATCCCGGAAGACATGAAGGCCAAGGCTGAAGAATATCGCGAGAAGCTGATCGAGACCGTTGTCGAGATCGACGAAGCCGCGATGGAAGCCTACCTCGAAGGCAATCTGCCCGATAACGATCAGATCCGCGCGCTCGTCCGTCGTGGCACGATCGACGTTAAGTTCCATCCGATGTTCTGCGGCACCGCATTCAAGAACAAGGGTGTTCAGCCGCTCCTCGACGCCGTTGTCGATTACCTGCCGTCGCCGCTCGACATTCCGGCGATCAAGGGCATCGATGCCAAGACGGAAGCCGAGATCGAGCGTCACGCCGACGACAACGAGCCGCTTTCCATGCTCGCGTTCAAGATCATGAACGACCCGTTCGTTGGCTCGCTCACCTTCGCTCGTATCTACTCCGGCAAGCTGGAGAAGGGCGTTTCGGTCATGAATACGGTCAAGGATAAGCGCGAGCGCGTCGGCCGTATGCTGCAGATGCACTCCAACTCGCGTGAAGACATCGAAGAAGCCTATGCTGGCGACATCGTCGCTCTCGCCGGCCTCAAGGAAACCACGACGGGTGACACGCTCTGCGATCCGCTGAAGCCAGTTATCCTCGAGCGCATGGAGTTCCCGGAGCCGGTCATCCAGATCGCGATCGAGCCGAAGTCCAAGGGCGACCAGGAAAAGATGGGCCTCGCGCTCAACCGCCTGGCTGCAGAAGACCCGTCGTTCCGCGTCAAGACCGACCAGGAATCCGGTCAGACGATCATCGCCGGCATGGGCGAACTGCACCTCGACATCATCGTCGACCGCATGCGTCGTGAGTTCAAGGTTGAAGCAAACGTGGGCGCTCCGCAGGTTGCCTACCGCGAAACCATCACGCGCCTGACGGAAAAGGACTACACGCACAAGAAGCAGACCGGTGGTACCGGTCAGTTCGCACGCGTCAAGCTCGTATTCGAGCCGAACCCGGAAGGCGAAGACTTCAAGTTCGAATCCAAGATCGTCGGCGGTGCTGTTCCGAAGGAATACATTCCGGGCGTTCAGAAGGGTATCGAAAGTGTTCTGTCTTCGGGCCCGCTGGCAGGCTTCCCGATGCTCGGCGTCAAGGCGACGCTCATCGACGGTGCCTTCCACGACGTCGACTCGTCGGTTCTGGCCTTCGAAATTGCTGCTCGCGCTTGCTTCCGTGAAGCAGCTCGCGAAGCCGGCGCTCAGCTCCTCGAGCCGATGATGAAGGTCGAAGTCGTAACGCCGGAAGACTACGTCGGCGACGTTATCGGTGACCTGAACTCTCGCCGTGGCCAGATCCAGGGCCAGGAGAGCCGCGGTATCGCCGTCGTCATCAGCGCGAACGTCCCGCTGGCGAACATGTTCAAGTACGTCGATAACCTGCGCTCGATGTCTCAGGGCCGTGCACAGTACACGATGACCTTCGATCATTACGCGCCGGTTCCGTCGAACGTCGCACAGGAAATCCAGGCAAAGTATTCCGGTCAGAAGTGACCGGAATACCAATTGACCGATAACAAGAATTGATCCCTCAGGGGACACGAAAACGGAGAGCCGAAAATGGCAAAGAGTAAGTTTGAGCGCAATAAGCCGCACGTTAACATCGGGACGATCGGTCACGTTGACCACGGCAAGACGTCGTTGACGGCAGCGATCACGAAGTACTTCGGCGAGTTCAAGGCGTATGACCAAATCGACGCGGCTCCGGAAGAGAAGGCGCGTGGCATCACGATCTCGACGGCCCACGTTGAATACGAGACGCCGAACCGTCACTATGCGCACGTTGACTGCCCCGGCCACGCCGACTATGTGAAGAACATGATCACGGGTGCCGCCCAGATGGACGGCGCGATCCTGGTTTGCTCGGCTGCTGACGGCCCGATGCCGCAGACGCGCGAGCACATCCTGCTCGCCCGCCAGGTTGGCGTTCCGGCGATCGTGGTGTTCCTGAACAAGGTCGACCAGGTTGACGACGCTGAGCTTCTCGAGCTCGTCGAGCTTGAAGTTCGCGAACTTCTGTCGTCCTACGACTTCCCGGGCGACGACATCCCGGTTGTCAAGGGTTCGGCGCTTGCTGCTCTTGAAGATTCGGACAAGAAGATCGGCGAAGACGCGATCCGCGAGCTGATGGCTCAGGTTGACGCCTACATCCCGACGCCTGAGCGTCCGATCGACCAGCCGTTCCTGATGCCGATCGAAGACGTGTTCTCGATCTCTGGCCGTGGTACGGTTGTGACGGGCCGCGTCGAGCGCGGTATCATCAAGGTTGGTGAAGAAGTCGAAATCGTCGGCATCCGTCCGACGTCGAAGACGACGGTTACCGGCGTTGAAATGTTCCGCAAGCTGCTCGACCAGGGCCAGGCTGGCGACAACATCGGTGCGCTGATCCGCGGTGTGAACCGTGACGGTGTCGAGCGTGGTCAGATCCTGTGCAAGCCGGGTTCTGTGAAGCCGCACAAGAAGTTCAAGGCCGAAGCCTACATCCTGACGAAGGAAGAAGGCGGCCGTCATACGCCGTTCTTCACGAACTACCGTCCGCAGTTCTACTTCCGTACGACGGACGTGACGGGCATCGTGACGCTTCCGGAAGGCACGGAAATGGTTATGCCAGGCGACAACGTCACGGTTGACGTCGAGCTGATCGTTCCGATCGCGATGGAAGAAAAGCTTCGCTTCGCGATCCGCGAAGGCGGCCGTACCGTCGGCGCTGGCATCGTCGCAAGCATCGTCGAGTAATTCGAAGACGGCCACTCCATCCGAATGGCCGATTCGATGACATTATTATGATGCAAGCGGCACTAGCCGCTTGCTTATGACATAGAAATGTTGCAAATGGCGCGCGAGCGCGATTTGCGCGCTGCTTCGGATGACGAAGCGGCCAATGAAATTAACAATAAGGTGGGCTGAAAGGCCTAAAGAGTGGATAGGGATGCCGCAGTCGGCGTCCCTCTCGATCTTTGAAACCGGTGGTCCGCCTTAGGAAACAGAACAAACCGTGCCTTTTCGAAAGGCACGCGAGATAACAAACACAAGGATAACGTCGAATGAACGGCCAAAATATCCGCATTCGCCTGAAGGCGTTCGATCACCGGATTCTCGATGCTTCCACGCGCGAGATCGTGTCGACGGCGAAGCGCACCGGTGCAAGCGTCCGGGGCCCCGTTCCGCTTCCGACTCGTATCGAGAAGTTTACGGTAAACCGGTCCCCGCACATCGACAAGAAGAGCCGCGAGCAGTTCGAGATGCGCACGCATAAGCGCCTCCTCGACATCGTTGACCCGACCCCGCAGACGGTAGACGCGCTGATGAAGCTCGATCTCGCCGCCGGTGTCGATGTTGAGATCAAGCTCTAAGGCCTCCGGTCCTCGAGCTGAGTGAGAAGGATTGAACCGATGCGTTCAGGTGTGATTGCACAAAAGGTGGGAATGACCCGCGTCTACAACGACGCCGGCGAGCATGTCCCGGTTACCGTATTGCGTATGGAAGGCTGCCAGGTCGTAGCCCAGCGCACAGTTGAAAAGAATGGCTACACTGCAGTTCAGCTGGGTGCCGGCCAGGCTAAAGTTAAGAACACGACGAAGGCTCTTCGCGGCCATTTCGCCGTTGCAAGCGTGGAGCCAAAGGCCAAGCTCGCAGAATTCCGTGTCACGGAGGACAATCTGCTTGAAGTTGGCACTGAGCTCAACGCAGGTCACTTCACGGCGGGTCAGCTCGTCGACGTGACCGGCACGACGATCGGTAAGGGCTTTGCCGGCGCCATCAAGCGCCACGGCTTCGGCGGTCTGCGCGCCACGCACGGTGTGTCGGTTTCGCACCGCTCGCACGGTTCGACCGGTTCGCGCCAGGACCCGGGCAAGGTGTTCAAGAACAAGAAGATGGCTGGTCACATGGGCCAGACTCGCGTCACGACGCAGAACCTTGAAGTGGTATCGACCGACGAAGATCGCGGTCTGATCCTGGTCAAGGGTGCGGTTCCCGGCTCCAAGGGCGCCTGGATCATCGTGCGCGACGCCGTCAAGTCGGCAGCGAAGTAAGGGAGCCAAACCAATGGAATTCAACGTCAAGACCCTTGAGGGCAAAGACGCCGGGAAGGTTTCCCTTTCTGATGCGATTTTCGGCCTCGAGCCGCGTGAAGACATTCTCGCTCGCGTCGTTCGCTGGCAGCTTGCCAAGAAGCAGCAGGGCACGCATCAGGCCAAGGGCCGCGCAGACGTAGCGCGCACTGGCGCCAAGATGTACAAGCAGAAGGGTACGGGTCGCGCTCGTCACCATTCGGCTCGCGCTCCGCAGTTCCGCGGCGGTGGTAAGGCTCACGGCCCGGTCGCTCGCAGCCACGAGCATGATCTGCCGAAGAAGGTTCGCGCCCTCGGCCTGCGTCATGCTCTCTCGGCCAAGTTCAAGGCTGAAGACGTGATCGTCATCGACAATCTCGTCGCTACCGAAGCCAAGACCAAGGCACTCGCTGGCGCTTTCGAGACGCTCGGCCTGACGAACGCTCTGTTCATCGGCGGTGCTGAACTCGACAGCAACTTCAAGCTCGCAGCCCAGAACATCCCGAACATCGATGTTCTGCCGGTTCAGGGCATCAACGTTTACGACATCCTGCGCCGCGGCAAGCTCGTGCTGTCCAAGGCTGCAGTTGAAGCTCTAGAGGAGCGTTTCAAGTGACGGATCTTCGCCATTATGATGTGATCGTTTCTCCGGCGATCACCGAAAAGTCCACGCTGCTTTCGGACAATAACCAGGTTGTTTTCAACGTTGCGAAGACCGCGACGAAGCCGGAAATCAAGGCTGCCGTCGAAGCGCTCTTCGGCGTCAAGGTGACGGCCGTTAACACTCTGCTGCGCCTCGGCAAGACCAAGCGATTCAAAGGTCTCGTCGGCAAGCAGAAGGACGTGAAGAAGGCTGTTGTGACGCTCGCCGAAGGCCAGTCGATCGACGTCTCCACCGGTCTCTGAGGAATAAGAAAATGGCATTGAAAACATTCAATCCGACGACCCCGAGCCAGCGTCAGCTGGTCATTGTCGATCGCTCCTCGCTCTACAAGGGCAAGCCGGTCAAGTCGTTGACCGAAGGCCTAACCTCCAAGGGTGGTCGTAACAACACCGGCCGCATCACCGTCCGTTTCCAGGGCGGTGGTCACAAGCGCAGCTATCGTCTGGTCGACTTCAAGCGTCGCAAGTTCGACGTCGAGGCAACCGTCGAGCGTATCGAATACGATCCGAACCGTACCGCTTACATCGCTCTGGTGAAGTACACGGACGGCGAACTGGCCTACATCATTGCTCCGCAGCGCCTTGCTTCGGGCGACAAAGTCATCGCTTCGGAAAAGGCAGTGGACGTGAAGCCGGGCAATACCATGCCGCTTCAGTTCATTCCGGTCGGCTCCATCATCCACAATGTGGAAATGAAGCCGGGCAAGGGCGGTCAGATCGCTCGCTCCGCCGGTTCCTACGCTCAGCTCGTCGGCCGCGACCAGGGCATGGCGATCCTTCGCCTGAATTCGGGCGAACAGCGCCTCGTGCACGGCACCTGCCTTGCAACGATCGGTGCGGTTTCGAACCCGGATCACGGCAACATCAACGACGGTAAGGCCGGTCGTTCGCGTTGGCGTGGCAAGAAGCCGCATAACCGCGGCGTTGTCATGAACCCGGTCGACCATCCGCACGGCGGTGGTGAAGGCCGCACCTCCGGTGGTCGCCATCCGGTGACCCCATGGGGCAAGCCGACCAAGGGCAAGCGTACGCGGTCGAACAAGTCGACCGACAAGATGATTATGCGCTCGCGCCATCAGCGCAAGAAGTAAGAGAGGAAGTCTCAAGTGGCTCGTTCAGTATGGAAAGGTCCGTTTGTTGACGGCTATCTTCTCAAGAAGGCTGAGAAGGTGCGTGAAGGCGGACGTAACGAAGTAATCAAGATGTGGAGCCGTCGCTCCACCATCATGCCGCAGTTCGTTGGTCTCACCTTCGGCGTCTACAACGGCAGCAAGCACATTCCGGTCAGCGTCAATGAAGACATGGTCGGACACAAGTTCGGCGAGTTCGCCCCGACCCGTACCTATTATGGTCACGGTGCGGACAAGAAGGCGAAGAGGAAGTAACAATGGGCAAGGCAAAAACCGAACGCCGGCTGAAGGACAACGAGGCGCAGGCAGTTGCGCGCACGCTCCGCGTCAGCCCGCAGAAGCTCAACCTGGTCGCGGCTTCGATCCGCGGCAAGAAGGTTGACCGCGCGCTCGCAGAGCTGGAATTCTCGCGCAAGCGTATCGCTGGCGCTGTGAAGAAGACGCTCGAATCTGCGATCGCCAATGCAGAAAACAACCACGATCTCGACGTTGACTCGCTGGTCGTTGCGGAAGCTTACGTCGGCAAGTCGATCGTCATGAAGCGTTTCCACGCTCGTGGTCGTGGCCGCGCATCTCGCATCGAGCGTCCGTTTGCGCACCTGACGATCGTCGTTCGTGAAGTGGAAGCTCAAGGGGAGGCCGCATAATGGGTCAGAAAATTAATCCGATCGGCTTTCGTCTTGGCATCAACCGTACCTGGGATAGCCGCTGGTTCGCGGACAATGCCGAGTACGGCCAGCTCCTCCATGAAGACCTGAAGATGCGCAAGTTCGTCATGAACGAACTGAAGCAGGCTGGTATCTCCAAGGTGGTCATCGAGCGTCCGCACAAGAAGTGCCGCGTCACGATCCACTCGGCTCGTCCGGGCCTGATCATCGGCAAGAAGGGCGCTGACATCGACAAGCTCCGCAAGAAGCTGTCGGACATGACGAATTCCGAAACGCACCTCAACATCGTTGAAGTTCGCAAGCCGGAAATCGACGCGACGCTGGTTGCCCAGTCGATCGCGCAGCAGCTGGAACGCCGTGTTGCTTTCCGTCGCGCCATGAAGCGCGCCGTTCAGTCCGCGATGCGTCTTGGCGCCGAAGGCATCAAGATCACCTGCGCCGGCCGTCTCGGCGGTGCAGAAATCGCTCGTACGGAATGGTACCGTGAAGGTCGCGTGCCGCTGCACACGCTGCGAGCCGACATCGACTACGGTACGGCTGAAGCAGAAACCGCTTTCGGTATCTGCGGCATCAAGGTCTGGATCTTCAAGGGCGAAATCCTTGAGCACGATCCGATGGCCTCCGAACGCCGCGCGCTCGAAGGCGACGCCCAGGGTCCGGCTAGCCGCGATCGCGATAGAGACCGTCGCCGCGACAACGCTTGATAGCGTACGTGGCAGATAAGTTCGGAGAATAAGAAAATGTTGCAGCCAAAGCGTACGAAGTACCGCAAGCAATTCAAGGGCCGCATCAAGGGCGTTGCCAAGGGTGGTTCTGATCTGGCGTTCGGCGAATTCGGCCTGAAGTCGCAAGAGCCTAACCGCGTCAACGCTCGCGAGATCGAAGCGGCTCGCCGCGCGATCACGCGCTATATGAAGCGCGCCGGCCGTGTATGGATCCGCGTGTTCCCGGATGTTCCGGTAACCGCGAAGCCGACCGAAGTCCGTATGGGTAAAGGTAAGGGCTCTGTCGAATACTGGGCATGCAAGGTCAAGCCCGGCCGTATGATGTTCGAGATCGACGGTGTGAGCGAAGAAATCGCTCGTGAGGCTCTGCGCCTCGGCGCTGCCAAGCTCTCGGTCAAGACGCGCTTCGTTCAGCGCATTGCAGAGTAAGGAAGAAGCTCATGAAAGCCGCAGATGTTCGCGCCCTGAGCGCCGACCAACTCAAGGACGAGCTTGCCAAGCTGAAGAAGGAGCAGTTCAACCTGCGCTTTCAGAAGGCGACCGGCCAGCTCGAGAAGTCCTCGCGCATCAACGAAGTCCGCAAGGACATCGCTCGCGTAAAAACCATTGCCCGCCAGAAGGCGGCAGAAGCAAAGGCCTAAAGGAAAAATAACATGCCGAAGCGCATTCTGCAGGGCGTCGTGGTCAGCGACAAGAACGAGAAGACGGTAGTTGTCCGCGTTGAGCGTCGTTTCGCTCACCCGCTGCTCCAGAAGACCGTTCGTCGTTCCAAGAAGTATAAGGCTCACGACGAAAACAATCAGTACAAGACCGGCGACGTCGTTTCCATCGAGGAATGCGCGCCGATCTCCAAAGACAAGACCTGGACGGTCGTTTCCGCCCAGTCCAAGTAACAGAATTTCGCTCAGGCCCTTGCGCTTGGGCGAAATATCTGTATGAAGCACGAGCTTGGAAGCAGGACGCTCGCGAACGGGCGTTCTTTTGCTTTATTGATGGCCGGTAGAGGCGACCCGTTGTGGTTCCGAAGCCTAGGCATAATCAGACAAGACACTAGTCCATAAGCCGGGGTAGGGGGTCGACTGACCCAACCATTCCGGTAACAACAAGAAGGCGACCTGACATGATTCAGATGCAAACAAACCTCGACGTGGCGGATAATTCCGGCGCACGTCGTGTCATGTGCATCAAGGTGCTGGGCGGCTCGAAGCGCAAGTATGCCTCGATCGGCGACGTTATCGTCGTTTCGATCAAGGAAGCTATCCCGCGCGGCCGTGTGAAGAAGGGTGACGTGATGAAGGCGGTTGTTGTTCGTACCGCCAAGGACATCCGTCGTCCGGATGGCAGCGTCATCCGCTTCGATACCAACGCAGCAGTCCTCATCGACAACAAGAAAGAGCCGATCGGCACCCGTATCTTCGGACCGGTTCCGCGCGAACTTCGCGCCAAGAACCACATGAAGATCATCTCGCTGGCTCCAGAAGTACTGTAAGGAGCGGAGCGATGCAGAAGATCCGTAAAGGCGACAAGGTTGTCGTATTGACCGGTAAGGACAAGGGCCGTACCGGCGAAGTCATTCAAGTGCTGCCGAAGGAAGACCGTGCGGTCGTTCGTGGCGTCAACGTCATCAAGCGCCATCAGCGCCAGACGCAGAACCAGGAAGCCGGCATCATCAGCAAGGAAGCCCCGCTTCACCTGTCCAACATTGCGATCGTCGACAAGGACGGCAAGCCGACCCGCGTCGGTTTCAAGGTTGTGGATGGCAAGAAGGTCCGTGTGGCCAAGACCTCGGGAGAAGTGATCGATGGCTGAGGCAAAGTACGAGCCGCGGCTCAAGAAGGAATATGTTGCTCGCATCCGTGCAGCCATGCAGGAGCAGTTCTCCTACGCTAACGAGATGCAGATCCCGAAGCTGGACAAGATCGTGATCAACATGGGCGTTGGTGAAGCGACGGCTGATTCGAAGAAGCCGACCGTTGCTGCTGCCGACCTGGCGGCCATCGCTGGTCAGAAGCCGGTCATCACCCGCGCACGCAACTCCATCGCTGGCTTCAAGGTCCGCGAAAATATGCCGATCGGCGCGAAGGTTACCCTGCGCGGCGCCCGCATGTATGAGTTCCTGGATCGTCTGGTCAACATCGCGCTTCCGCGCGTTCGCGACTTCCGCGGCCTGAACCCGAAGAGCTTTGACGGTCGTGGCAATTTTGCCATGGGCATCAAGGAGCACATTGTGTTCCCTGAGATCAACTACGACAAGGTTGATCAGATGTGGGGCATGGACATCATCGTTTGCACGACGGCGACGACCGACGACGAAGCACGGGCTCTTCTGAAAGAGTTCAACTTCCCGTTCCGTCAATAACCGTAACGACGAGCGTAGAAAAGGAACCCTGATATGGCGAAGACAAGCGCAGTTGAAAAGAACAAGCGCCGCCGCAATACGGTTGCCAACCAGGCCGCGAAGCGGGCTGCTCTCAAGGCAATCATCATGAACCAGTCTCTCTCGATCGAAGACCGGTTCAAGGCCACCCTGAAGCTGGCATCGCTGCCGCGCGATGGATCGAAGACCCGTATTCGCAACCGTTGCGAAGTGTCTGGCCGTCCGCGCGCCTACTACCGCAAACTGCGCATGTCGCGTATCGCGCTGCGTGAACTCGGCAATCTCGGCAAGGTGCCGGGCATCGTCAAGTCCAGCTGGTAAGGAGCAGATTAGATGTCTATGACTGATCCTTTGGGCGATATGCTCACCCGCATCCGCAATGGCGCTTCGCGCCGCAAGTCGTCGGTTTCGACGCCTGCGTCCAAGCTCCGTGCACGCGTTCTCGATGTACTCCAGGCAGAAGGCTACATCCGTGGCTATTCCGTCGTCGATTTCGGCAACGGCAAGTCTGAGCTCAACATCGAACTCAAGTACTACGAAGGCGCATCGGTGATCCGCGAGATCGGCCGTGTGTCCAAGCCGGGCCGCCGGGTTTATGTCTCGGTCAAGTCCATTCCGCAGGTCGCGAACGGTCTCGGCATCACCATCCTTTCGACTCCGAAGGGTGTGATGGCCGATCACCAGGCTCGCGAACAGAATGTTGGTGGCGAGGTTCTCTGCTCGGTCTTCTAAGATCGAACAGAGATATCTCCTTCGAAACAGACAGGTTTGAAAAATGTCTCGTATCGGTAAGAAGCCCGTTCAGGTACCTGCAGGGATCACGGCCACGGTTGATGGCCAAAAAGTGACTGCCAAGGGCCCCAAGGGCGAGCTGTTTTTCGTCGCTAACGACGAAATCGGTCTCAAGCTGGAAAACAATGCAATCGTCGTGACGCCGCTCAACGACTCCAAGGATGCTCGCGCAAAGTGGGGCATGTCCCGCACGATGATCGAGAACATCTTCAAGGGTGTTAAGGACGGCTACGAGCGCAAGCTCGAAATCAACGGCGTCGGCTACCGTGCCTCCATGCAGGGCAAGAACCTGCAGCTGGCTCTCGGCTTTAGCCACGACGTGGTTTATGAGCCGCCGCAGGGCATCTCGATCGCTGTGCCGAAGCCGACGGAAATCGTCGTCACCGGCATCAACAAGCAGCAGGTCGGTCAGGTTGCGGCTGAAATCCGCGAATATCGCGGCCCCGAGCCTTACAAGGGCAAGGGTGTGAAGTATGCCGAAGAGCGGATTGTCCGCAAAGAAGGCAAGAAGAAGTAAGGAACACGCGAAATGGCTAGCAGGAAAGAAGCACTTGCGCGTCGCGCCAACCGCGTGCGCCGCCAAATCAAGTCGGTGGCCAATGGCCGTCCGCGCCTGTCGGTTCATCGCTCGTCGAAGAACATCTACGCCCAGGTCATTGATGACGTGGCTGGCAAGACCCTCGCGGCTGCCTCCACCCTCGACAAGGATCTGCGCGGTTCTCTGAAGACCGGTGCCGATACCGCAGCCGCAGCCCTCGTTGGCAAGCTCGTTGCTGAGCGCGCCTCCAAGGCCGGCGTGAAGGAAGTCGTGTTCGATCGCGGCGCTTTCATCTACCACGGCCGTATTAAGGCCCTGGCTGAAGCAGCCCGCGAAGGCGGCCTGACCTTCTAATCAGATTTCCGGCCGAAGATCCCAGGATCTCGGCCGGATATTCACCGGACCGCAGGTTTCCCGAGAGGGAAGACATGCGGTCTTCGTTTTGTTTGCCCGTTGCACCCGGAAAAGAAAAAGGAAGAGGACAATGGCACAGGAAAAGAGGGCTCCGCGGGAAGACCGTCAGAGCCGTGAAGAGCGCGATAGCGAATTCGTCGACAAGCTGGTCGCGATCAACCGCGTCGCCAAGGTTGTTAAGGGTGGCCGTCGCTTCGGCTTCGCCGCTCTCGTCGTCGTCGGCGACCAGAAGGGCCGCGTAGGCTTCGGTCATGGCAAGGCACGCGAAGTGCCGGAAGCCATCCGCAAGGCAACCGAAAGCGCCAAGCGCGACATGATCTTCGTACCGCTGCGCGACGGCCGTACGCTGCATCACGACGTTCATGGCCGTCATGGCGCCGGCAAGGTTCTGCTGCGCTCGGCCAAGGTCGGTACCGGTATCATCGCCGGCGGCCCGATGCGCGCCGTTTTCGAAACGCTCGGCGTTCATGACGTCGTTGCAAAGTCGACCGGTTCGTCGAACCCGTACAACATGGTTCGCGCCACGTTCGACGCCCTGAAGCACCAGGTTCACCCGAAGGACATCGCAGCTCAGCGCGGCATCAAGTATGCCACCCTGCAGGCTCGCCGCGCCGCTTCGGGCAACGCCTCCGAAGAATAAGGGAGTTTGACCTATGGCCAAGACGACCAAGAAGGCTGAAGCTAAGGCGACCGTTACGGTCGAGCAGATTGGCAGCCCGATCCGCCGTCCGGATGTTCAGCAGAAGACGCTGATCGGTCTCGGACTGAACAAGATGCACCGTCGCCGCACGCTGGAAGATACTCCGGCTGTTCGTGGCATGATCCGTGCTGTCCAGCATCTCGTTCGCGTTGTCGACGAGAAGTGAGCCGGAGGTAATTCGCTATGAAACTGAATGAAATCAAGGATAACGAAGGCTCGACCCACAGCCGCAAGCGCCTCGGCCGCGGCATCGGCTCCGGCTCCGGCAAGACCGGTGGCCGTGGTGTGAAGGGTCAGAAGTCCCGTTCGGGTGTTGCGATCAACGGCTTCGAAGGCGGTCAGATGCCCATCTACCGTCGTCTGCCGAAGCGCGGCTTCAACAACATCTTCGCATCCGACTACGTTGTCGTATCGCTGGCCCGCATCCAGGCGGCTGTCGATGCTGGCAAGCTCGATGCCAAGAGCACTGTTGATGCAGCAGCTCTCAAGGCTGCCGGCGTTATTCGCCGCGTCAAGGACGGCGTTCGGGTTCTCTCGGACGGCGAACTGAAGGCGAAGCTTACCCTCGAAGTTGCAGGCGCTTCCAAGTCTGCAGTCGAGAAGATCGAAAAGGCTGGCGGTTCCGTCAAGCTGCTCGCTGCTGCCGCAGAATAATATTATCAACAATCGCCCGAAGTGACTTCACTTCGGGCGATTTTGCTCCCATATGTGAGCCTCACGAATCTGATCGATGCGGCAAGTGTCTTTCCGATCGATAACGGGAACCAAGGGTGAGGCGCCCGATTGCAGCGCAATCCGTCCGAAGCCCGGCTTTTGAACAATTTACAGACCGATTCCGGACTCGGCCGACTATGCCGGAATTGGTGATGCGGAGATTTGCATGGCTTCTGCAGCGGAACAATTGGCGTCCAACCTCAATTTTTCGACCTTTGCCAAAGCCGAGGATCTCAAGAAGCGCCTGTGGTTTACGCTCGGCGCTCTCCTCGTCTACCGGCTCGGCACCCACATTCCGCTTCCTGGCCTCAATCCTGCCGCTTATGCCCAGGCTTTCCAGAATCAGTCGGGCGGCATTCTCGGTCTCTTCAACATGTTCTCGGGCGGCGCCGTGCAGCGCATGGCGATCTTCGCGCTCGGCATTATGCCGTATATCTCGGCCTCGATCATCGTTCAGCTGATGACTTCGGTCGTCCCGTCGCTCGAAAACCTTAAGAAGGAAGGCGAGCAGGGCCGTAAGATCATCAACCAGTACACCCGCTACGGCACGGTGCTGCTCGGCGCATTGCAGGCCTATGGCATTGCGATTGGCCTGGAGCATGGCAACGGCGTCGTCGTCGATCCCGGCTGGTTCTTCCGAATTTCCACCGTCATCACGCTGCTCGGCGGCACGATGTTCCTGATGTGGCTTGGCGAGCAGGTGACGTCGCGCGGTATCGGCAACGGCATTTCGCTGATCATCTTCGCGGGTATCGCCGCCGGTCTTCCGACCGCGCTTGCCGGTACCCTTGAGCTTGGCCGCACGGGCGCGCTTTCCACGCCTCTTATTCTTGCCGTGCTGGTCGTCGCCATTCTGGTCATCGCGCTCATCGTGTTCGTCGAGCGTGCGCAGCGTCGCCTGCTGATCCAGTATCCGAAGCGCCAGGTCGGCACGCGAATGTTCCAGGGCGATACGTCGCACCTGCCGCTGAAGCTCAACACCTCGGGCGTCATTCCAGCGATCTTCGCGTCGTCCCTGCTGCTGCTGCCGGCAACCATTGCAGGCCTCGGCAACAACACCGCGCTTCCGACTTGGGTCACCTCGATCGTTGCAGCGCTTGGTCACGGCCAGCCGGTCTACATGGTGCTTTACGGTGCTCTGATTGCCTTCTTCGCCTTCTTCTACACGGCTCTTGTCTTCAATCCGAAGGACACGGCCGATAATCTGAAGAAGCACGGCGGCTTTATTCCGGGTATCCGTCCGGGTGAGCGCACTGCCGAATATATCGATTACGTGCTGACCCGCATTACGGTCATCGGCGCGATCTATCTTGTCTTCGTCTGCATCCTGCCCGAAATTCTCGTATCCCAGACAGGTATTCCCTTGTCTCTGGGTGGCACTTCGCTTCTGATCGTGGTTAGCGTAACGCTGGATACGGTGGCGCAGATTCAGGGTCACCTGATCGCACAGCAATATGAAGGCCTGATCAAGAAATCGAAGTTGCGTGGAGGAAAGAGGGGGCGATGAGACTCATACTTTTAGGGCCGCCGGGAGCAGGTAAGGGGACCCAGGCCCAGCGCATCGTGGAAAAGCATGGCATTCCGCAGCTTTCCACAGGTGATATGTTGCGCGCGGCCGTTCAGGCCGGCACGGAAGTCGGCAAGCGCGCCAAGGCCGTCATGGACGCCGGCAAGCTTGTTTCGGATGAGATCGTCAACGCGATCGTTTCCGAACGCATCGATCAGCCGGATTGTGCCAAGGGTTTCATTCTCGATGGTTTCCCGCGCACTCTCGTACAGGCCGATGCCACGGAGAAGATGCTTAGCGCGAAGGGCCTCGAGCTCTCCGTCGTGATTGAGCTCAAAGTGGACGACGCCGAACTGATTCGCCGCGTCTCCGGCCGCTATTCCTGCTCGAACTGCGGAAGTGTCTATCACGACACTGACAAGGTTCCTACAAATGCGGGCGTCTGCGACAAATGCGGCTCGACGCATTTCAAGCGCCGCCCGGACGACAATGCCGAGACCATGGCGACCCGTCTTCAGGTCTACTACAAGGAGACCTCGCCGCTGATCGGTTACTACTATGCCAAGGGCAAGTTGCAGAGCATCGACGGCATGGCCGATATCGAGCATGTGACCGAAAGCATAGAGGCTATCCTGGCTAAGCTTTAGATAGCCTAAAATAAACTTGCCGGAGCGGTTGCTTTTTTGCGCTGATTCCGCTAAACACCGCGCCAACTCGCGACATGCTAAGCGATCGGCGCGGATTTCCAACGGGAAGTCCGGGTACGGTCGTTTTGACATGTGGCGGACACACATTGAACAAGCAGCTCCCGGGCTGCATAACAAGACCCTTTGCCAAGGCAAAAGGAATGCAAGGAGAACAGGCGTGGCTCGTATCGCTGGCGTCAACATCCCGACTGCAAAGCGCGTAGTTATTGCGCTTCGTTACATTCACGGGATCGGACCGAAGTTTGCACAGGAAATCTGCGAGAAGGTTGGTATTCCGGCCGAGCGTCGCGTCAACCAGTTGACGGATGCTGAAGTTTTGCAGATCCGCGAAACCATCGACCGTGACTATCAGGTCGAAGGTGATCTGCGTCGCGAAACCGCGATGAACATCAAGCGTCTTATGGACCTGGGTTCCTACCGTGGTCTGCGTCATCGCCGCGGCCTGCCGGTTCGTGGTCAGCGCACGCACACCAATGCCCGCACCCGCAAGGGTCCGGCAAAGGCGATCGCCGGTAAGAAGAAGTAATTTCCGGGCAACCGGATTTGGGAGGCTGGCGGTCCGCCGGCCTCTTTTGAGTTTGAAGCGATGCTCCATGGGTGGCGCTTCGGTGTAGCCGCTGGCATTACGGCGGTGCAGAGATCCAAGAAAGGACTAACATGGCCAAGGAAGCCGTACGCGTTCGTCGTCGCGAGCGTAAAAATATCACGTCGGGCGTCGCACACGTCAACTCGACCTTCAACAACACGATGATCACCATCACCGATGCACAGGGCAACGCAATTGCCTGGTCGTCCGCTGGTGCCAAGGGCTTCAAGGGCTCGCGCAAGTCGACGCCGTTCGCCGCTCAGATTGCTGCCGAAGACTGCGCCAAGAAGGCTCAGGAACACGGCATGAAGTCGCTCGAAGTTGAAGTTTGCGGTCCGGGCTCCGGTCGTGAATCCGCTCTGCGCGCGCTCCAGGCTGCTGGTTTCATGATCACGTCCATCCGTGACGTGACCCCGATCCCGCACAATGGTTGCCGCCCGCGCAAGAAGCGTCGCGTCTGATCATCGCCACTCACGACACCGGCCGGGGTAGATGCGCCCGGCTTGGTGTTACTCAAGCTCGGTTGCCACGATTGGATGGTGGCAACGAACGGAAGGCAAAAACATGATTCAGAAAAACTGGCAGGAACTGATCAAGCCCAACAAGGTCGAGTTCACCTCGAGCGGCCGCACCAAGGCAACGCTCGTGGCCGAACCGCTGGAGCGTGGCTTTGGTCTCACCCTCGGCAACGCGCTGCGTCGCGTTCTGCTGTCCTCTCTGCGTGGCGCCGCTGTAACGGCCGTGCAGATCGACGGCGTATTGCATGAGTTCTCCTCTATCCCGGGCGTCCGGGAAGACGTGACGGACATCGTGCTGAACATCAAGGAAATCGCCATCAAGATGGACGGCGATGACAGCAAGCGCATGGTCGTCCGCAAGCAGGGCCCAGGCGTTGTAACGGCTGGCGACATCCAGACGGTCGGCGATATCGAGATCCTCAACCCCGAGCATGTCATCTGCACGCTCGACGAGGGTGCCGAAATCCGCATGGAATTCACCGTCAACAACGGCAAGGGCTATGTGCCCGCCGAGCGCAATCGTGCGGAAGATGCTCCGATCGGCCTTATCCCGGTCGACAGCCTCTATTCGCCGGTCAAGAAGGTGTCCTACAAGGTTGAAAATACCCGTGAAGGACAGGTTCTCGACTACGACAAGCTGAGCATGTCGATCGAAACCGACGGTTCGATCAGCGGTGAAGATGCCGTCGCTTTTGCGGCTCGCATCCTTCAGGATCAGCTTGGCGTGTTCGTCAACTTCGACGAGCCGCAGAAGGAAGCCGAAGAAGAAGCAGTCACCGAACTCGCTTTCAACCCGGCGCTCCTCAAGAAGGTGGACGAGCTGGAACTGTCCGTTCGCTCGGCAAATTGCCTGAAGAACGACAACATCGTCTACATCGGCGACCTCATTCAGAAGACCGAAGCAGAAATGCTCCGCACGCCGAATTTTGGTCGCAAGTCGCTGAACGAAATCAAGGAAGTTCTCGCTTCCATGGGCCTGCACCTCGGCATGGAAGTGCCGGCATGGCCGCCCGAGAACATCGAAGATCTCGCCAAGCGTTACGAAGACCAATACTAACCAACAAACTGCAGGCGAACGATGCCTGCAAGTGAAGGAGAATAGCCATGCGCCACGGTAAAGCCGGCCGCAAGCTGAATAGAACCGCTAGCCACCGTAAGGCGATGTTCGCCAACATGGCGGCTTCGCTCATCACCCATGAGCAGATCGTCACCACGCTCCCGAAGGCGAAGGAAATTCGCCCGATCGTTGAGAAGCTGGTAACCCTCGGCAAGCGCGGCGACCTGCACGCTCGTCGTCAGGCCATCTCGCAGATCCGCGACGCTGCTGTCGTTTCGAAGCTGTTCGATGCGATTGCAACCCGCTACGCTACCCGCAACGGCGGCTACCTGCGTATCATGAAGGCTGGCTTCCGCCAGGGCGACAATGCCGCTCTCGCAGTTGTCGAGTTTGTCGATCGCGACGTCAATGCCAAGGGCGCAGCCGACAAGGCCCGCGTTGCCGCTGAAGAAGAAGCCGCAGCCGCTTAAGGCTAGGCTTTGGATAAAATATCAAAGGCCGGATGAGCGATCATCCGGCCTTTTGCCGTTTCTGCTACGGGAGCGGCCTTTCAATCTCCCTGATTGCTTTGGAGTATCACAATCAGCCTTGCTGAGTCGCAGGCGGCTCAGGTGCATCAGGGCAGGGAGCGTCGTGGGACATGCAGCGAAAATTGACGCGTGACAGACTGCTTCTGTTCGTGGCGCTGATGGTGACCATCGCCGCCGGTCTTGCGTTGCGGCGCTATGGCTATGCGCTCAACCTGCCTTTCGCGATCGTCAAATATGGCGGCTCGTTATTGTGGGGAGCGATGGTCTATTGGCTCCTGGCTGCAATATTCGTGTCGCAGGGGCGTTTCAGGATTGCCGTGGCGGCGCTGTTTATCGCGGTCGCCGTAGAACTTTTCAGGCTTTGGCACACGCCTGATCTCGATGCCTTTCGATTGACGGCCGCCGGAGCCCTGTTGCTGGGCAGGGTATTCTCGCTCTGGAACATCGCCGCCTATGCCGCCGGCATTGCGCTGGCGCTGGCGCTTCATCGCGTCCTGTCCGGGGCGAAGCGCTCAGTTTGATGTTTGCCCAACTCCTATCTCGGCGTCGATCGTCACCGAGTGACTCACTAGGACATCGCTCGCTTGCGATCCCTGCCGGTTACAGCTGCGCCTTCCGATACTCGCATAGCTGCATTTCGCATTTCATATAGCACTTTCGACAATAATAATTTGAATCCTAATTAGTTTAGTGCTAATAGGTTCTCATGAACTCGTCAAACGCCCTACAACGCATATTCACCGCCAATCTGCTGACCACCGGCCGCCAATGGCGCCGGGCCGTCGATCTCGCGCTGAGCTCCCATGGCATATCTGAGGCCGTGGCCGCGCCGCTGCTTTGGATCGGCCGCCTGGGGGGAGGCGTGCGGCAGGTGGTGCTCGCCACATATGTCGGTATCGAAGGCCCGTCTCTGGTTCGGCTGATCGATCAACTCGAAAGCATGGATCTTGTCATCCGCAAGGATGATCCGACGGATCGGCGCGCGAAAGGTCTGTGGCTGACGCCGGAAGGCGAAAAGCTGGCTTCCCGCATGGAAGACGTACTTGATGAGCTGCGTAGCAGGATCCTCGCCAATATTGACCCCGCGGATATCGAAGCTGCGGTTCGCGTCCTGAAGGCTTTCGAGGAGTTTGAGGCATCCAAGGCCGTCGAACCGGAGCCGGAGAAGGTCTCATGAGCATTCCATCCTGGCGCGAGTGGCTATTTTCCATCAAAGCCTTCATGGCTGCGATCATGGCGTTGTTCCTCGCCTTGTCGCTCGATCTGCCGCGTCCCTATTGGGCGATGGCCGCTGTTTATGTGGTCGCCAATCCTCTTGCCGGCGCAACCAGCTCCAAGGGGCTTTACCGCGCGCTCGGCACGCTTATCGGTGCCACCGCATCGGTGATCCTCATCCCGCTCTTCGTCAACGCGCCGGAGCTGCTTTCGATCGTTGTTGCGCTGTGGACCGGCACCTTGCTGTTCATCTCGATGCTCGATCGCACGTCGCGCAGCTATGTCTTCATGCTGGCTGGCTATACGTTGCCGCTGATCGCGCTGCCGACCGTCGGCTCGCCCGAAACCATTTTCGATGTCGCGCTTGCTCGCTCTGAGGAGATTATTATCGGCATCGTCTGTGCGAGCGTGGTCAGCGCCGTCGTCTTTCCGAGCAGCGTCGGCACTGTTCTCGGACAGCGCATAGGTTCCTGGCTGGACGACGCCGGCACCTGGGCCGACGAGATCCTGCGCGGCGAGGGCGCTTCACCCGCAACGCCTTTGAAGCGACAGAAGCTTGCTGCTGACGTTTCCGGCCTGGATCTGGTCATCAGCCAGTTGCGCTATGATGCCGGCAGCCGCGATATCGTCAGGCATTCGCGCGAGCTGCGTGGCCGCCTGCTGATGCTGCTGCCGCTCTTCTCCTCCCTTGCCGATCGCCTGCACGCCTTGAAGGCCGGTGGCAAGCCGCTACCGCAGGAGCTGGTCGTTGTTTTGAACGAGGTGGCCGATTGGCTGGGGCAGGGTGGTCGCGGCAAGGCCGACGAGACCGCTGAGACCTTGTCGCGGAAGATCGAGGAGTTGCAGGAGAACGACCTCGATATCGGCTGGGATGATCTCGTCCGGTCGAGCGCTCTCGCTCGCCTCAAAGAAATCGTCGATTTGTGGCAGGATTGCTTGGCGCTGCGCGCCCAGATCGTCTCGGGACAGCAGGTCGGCACCTGGCGCCCCGCCTTTCGCTATCGCAATGTCGTCGGTCGCAGCAGGCATTACGATTACGCCCTTCTGGCCTTCTCAGCCGGTAGCGTTATCGCCGGAATTGCCGTTGCCTGCTTCTTCTGGATCTATTCCGGCTGGGCGGATGGTGCCGGCTTCATAGCCATGGTGGCGGTTGCCTGCTCGTTTTTCGCCGCGCTCGATCGTCCCGCGCCCTTCATCACCACCATGTTCATCTGGACTGCGGTGAGCCTGGTCATCGCCTGTGTCTATATCTTCGGCGTATTGCCGTCTATTTCCGGCTTCGAGATGCTGGTGCTGGTCTTTGCGCCGCCCTTCCTGGTGATGGGGCTGCTGATTACCCGCCCGCAGACCAACATGCTCGGTATGCTGCTAGCTGTAAACGGCGCAAGTTTCATCGCGCTGCAGGATCGTTACGCCGCCGATTTCGCCAGCTTCACCAACAGTGCGATCGCCGCTCTGGCCGGTGTCGGCTTCGCCTTGGTCTGGACTTTGCTTACCCGCCCATTCGGCTCCGAGCTTGCCGCCTGGCGGCTGGTGCGGGCCGGCTGGAGAGATCTGGCCGAAACTGCCGCCGGCATCCGCCGCGCCGATCATGAACGCCTCTCCGCCCGCATCCTCGATCGCCTGGGCCAACTCGTGCCCCGGCTTGCAGGCATCGAGGACCGCGAACTGAAAAAGGTCGACGGTTACGCCGATGTCCGTCTCGGCTTCAACGTGCTGATGCTTCAGAAGGAGCGTGGCCAGCTGAAGCCGGCTGCCGCTGCATCCGTCAGCGAAGTCCTGATCGGCGTATCGGATTTCTATCGTTCGCGCCTGAAGGCAAAACGGGCCGTGGATCCGGCCGACGACCTGCGTGTGTCGATCGACCACAGCCTTGAAGCCGTTGCACAGGAAAAACGGCAATCCGGTCGGGCGAGCCTTGATGCGCTCGTCGGTCTTCGCCGCGCACTCTTTCCGCATGCCGAGCCGCCGGCGAGCTGGCGGCCACCTGTAGCGGATACAGCCCAACCTCATTCCATTGCCGCCGAGTAATATCATGCCCGCAGAATTCGATCTCTATGGCGTTTATATCCCGCGCCTTCTCGTTCTTATGCTCCTGACGCTGTTTGTCGTCATCATCCTTCGACGCCTGCTCGCATGGATCGGAGTCTATACTCTGGTCTGGCATCGCGGTCTCTTCGATCTTGCGCTTTACGTCCTGCTGCTTGGCGCCGTCTCCTCAGTCTCTCGTTGGTACTTCACATGAACGCGTTAAAACTCATCGGCCGCGTGGCCGTCACTCTCATCTTCGTCGCCGCCGCTGTCTATGTCGGCCGTCACCTCTGGGGCCATTACATGGATGAACCGTGGACGCGCGATGCGCGCCTGAGGGCCGATGTCGTCGGTATCGCGCCTGACGTCTCCGGCTTGGTGAGCGAGGTCCTCGTCAAGGATAATCAGACGGTCAAGAAGGGCGATATCCTCTTCCGCGTCGATCGCGATCGTTTCGCCATCGCTCTCGAACAGGCGGATGCTGCCCTTGTCAGCAGCAAGGCGGCTCTCGAGCAGGCTCAGCGCGAAAGCGCGCGTCAGGCGCGCCTTGGTGATGCCGCTTCCCTGCAGCAGAAGGAGCAGGCACTGACCACCGTGCAGCAGGATGAAGCCGCCGTTCGTCAGGCAACCGCCAATCGCGAACTCGCCCAGCTCAATCTCGACCGCTCCGAGGTTCGCGCCACCGTCAACGGCACGATCTCGAACCTCAGCCTGCGTCCGGGTGACTATGTTTCCGCCGGCACTGCCAAGGTGGCTCTGATCGACAGCGATTCCCTGCGTGTCGAAGGCTATTTCGAGGAAACCAAGCTGCCGCGTATCCATGTCGGCGACGAGGTCCATATCCACCTGATGGGGCAGACCGAGAAGCTGACCGGCCATGTCGAGAGCATCGCCTATGGCATCGAGGACCGCGAGCGTACCTCCGGCAGCCTGCTTGCCAACATCACGCCGACCTTCAGCTGGGTGCGTCTGGCACAGCGCGTACCGGTGCGCATCGCGCTCGACAAGGTTCCCGAAGGCACGAAGCTGATCGCCGGCCTGACGGCGACCGTTGATGTGCAGGAGCAGGGCCAAGCGAAGATCGCCAGCGCTGCCGAATAACTCTCGCTTGAAAGATAGAGCGGCCGTTCTCAGGCCGCTCTGGAACTGGAGGCCGCAGCCGGCTTGCGTGCTGCCCGTCGCCTTTCCATCATGATCGGCCGGTAGGATCTGTAGAGAATCATCGCGATCAGCAGGCCGATATAGACGAACTGCTCCACGGACAGCACCTTAGTCGATAGCGCAAAGTGCAGAGCACCGCAGGCAGCGATGATATAGACGAGGCGATGCAGCCAGATCCATTTCTTGCCGAGACGCTTGATCGAGAAATTGTTCGAGGTCACAGCCAAGGCCAGCAGCATGACAAGCCCCGCCATGCCGAACATGATGAAGGGCCGCTTCAGCACGTCGTCGATGACGGCCTGTACATCCAGCGCCTGGTCGAGGACCATATAGACGGTCAGATGCATCAATGCGTAATAGAAACAGAGCAGGCCGAGCGCGCGGCGATAGCGCAGATAGTTCCAGCTGAAGAGATCGCGAAGCGGCGTGACAGCAAGCGTCAGCAGCAGGAAGCGGATCGCCCACAGTCCCAGGAAGAGCTCGAATGTCTTCACCGCGTCGGCGCCGAGCTGATCCGTCGCGCCGAGATAGAATTCCCAAGCCGCCGGTAAAAGCCCGACACAGTAGAGCGCCCAGACGGAGGCGGGCTGCCAGCGCCTGGGAAGAGCGAAGGAGAGGGCCATCAGAAGTTCACCCTGAGATCCATGCCGCTATAGAGGCTGGCGACCTGATCGGCATAGCCGTTGAAGGGCAGGGTGGGGTGGCGGTTGGAGCCGAAGAAGCCGCCTTCGCCGATGCGCCGTTCCGTCGCCTGGCTCCAGCGCGGATGATCGACGGCCGGATTGACGTTGGCGTAGAAGCCATATTCCTGGCTGTTGGTTGCCTGCCATGTGTTCAGCGGCTGTTTGTCGGTGAGCGTGATGCGGACGATCGACTTGATCCCTTTGAAGCCATATTTCCACGGCACGACGAGCCGTATTGGTGCGCCATTCTGGTTCGGCAGGGTCTCGCCATAGAGGCCGACGGCAAGCAGCGTCAGCGGGTTGCGTGCCTCGTCCAGGCGCAGGCCCTCGACATAGGGCCAGTTCAGGGATTGCAGGAGGCCCGATTGCCCGGGCATTTCTTCCGGCCGCACCACGGTCTCGAAGGCAACATATTTGGCGCTGCCCTGTGGTTCTACCTTGTCGAGCAGGGCGGAAAGCTGGAAGCCGTCCCAGGGAATGACCATCGACCAGGCTTCCACGCAGCGCATGCGATAGACGCGCTCCTCCGGCGGAAATTCCTTGATCAGCGCATCGATATCGAATGTGCCTGGCTTATTGACCATGCCATCGACCTTGACTGTCCAGGGACGCGGCTTGAACTTGCCCGAGAGGCTGGCCGGATCGGACTTGTCGAGGCCGAATTCGTAGAAATTGTTATAGGTGGTGACGTCCTTGAGCGGCGTCAGTTTCTCATCGACCGCATAATTGCTCTTGGTCGCCGTCAGCGCCTCGGCCAGCGCCGTCTTGCCGCCGATAGCCGCCATGCCGACGCCGGCCGCTGCGGCCGTCAGGAACTCGCGCCGCTTCAGATAGATCGAGCGGGGTGTAATCTCGGAGGATGCGATTTTCGGCGGGCGATAGGCGGTCATGGAGCAATTCCTCTATGCGATAGCAGCTTCGATATGAGCGATACGCAACGGACACGGGTTTTGTTACACTCTTAGGCCGGCATTTCTTTGGAAGTGAAAGCAACTTTTTGTGTGCGCTTGTGATCGGGCTGCTTCATTCCCAATTGTGGTCGTAGGCCCTGCTTGCCCGAACGCGGCCCTTGCCTGGCAGCGTACCGGATTCGCTAGAGTTGATAGTGACAGTATTGCCCGATTGGATTAGGACAATTCCAAAAAGCGGAGTTGCCGGCGCTCTTTGGCCTGAAACCCTTGGCGGATGACCGACACCGCGCAAATTCCAGGATGACGAGGAAGACATCATGCCAGCTTATCGTTCCAGAACAACCACCCACGGCCGCAATATGGCCGGTGCGCGCGGCCTTTGGCGTGCGACGGGTATGAAGGACGGCGATTTCGGCAAGCCTATCATTGCGGTGGTCAACTCCTTCACCCAGTTCGTGCCTGGCCACGTCCACCTCAAGGATCTCGGCCAGCTCGTCGCACGTGAAATCGAGGCGGCCGGCGGCGTTGCCAAGGAATTCAACACCATCGCCGTCGATGACGGTATCGCCATGGGCCATGATGGCATGCTCTATTCGTTGCCGTCGCGCGAGCTGATCGCCGACAGCGTCGAATACATGGTCAACGCCCATTGCGCCGACGCCATGGTCTGCATCTCCAACTGCGACAAGATCACCCCCGGCATGCTGATGGCTTCGTTGCGCCTGAATATTCCAACGGTCTTCGTGTCCGGCGGCCCGATGGAGGCCGGCAAGGTCGTCCTGCATGGCAAGAAGCATGCGCTCGATCTGGTCGACGCCATGGTTGCCGCTGCCGACGACAAGATCAGCGATGAGGATGTCCAGGTCATCGAGCGCTCCGCCTGTCCGACCTGCGGCTCGTGCTCGGGCATGTTCACGGCCAATTCCATGAACTGCCTGACCGAAGCGCTTGGCCTGTCGCTGCCGGGCAACGGCTCGACGCTCGCCACTCACGCCGATCGCAAGCGCCTCTTCGTCGAAGCCGGCCACCTGATCGTCGATCTCGCCCGCCGTTATTATGAGCAGGACGATGCGTCCATCCTGCCGCGCTCCGTTGCATCGAAGAAGGCCTTCGAGAATGCCATGGCGCTGGATATCGCCATGGGTGGCTCGACGAACACGGTTCTGCACATCCTAGCCGCCGCGCATGAGGGCGAAGTCGATTTCACCATGGCCGACATTGATGCGCTCTCGCGCCGCGTACCATGCCTCTCCAAGGTCGCGCCGGCCAAGAGCGACGTCCACATGGAAGACGTACACCGCGCCGGCGGCATCATGTCGATCCTCGGTGAGCTCGATAAGGGCGGCCTGATCAACCGCGATTGCCCGACGGTTCACGCCGAAACGCTCGGTGACGCCATCGATCGCTGGGACATCACCCGCACCAATAGCGAAAGCGTGCGCGAATTCTTCCGCGCGGCTCCCGGCGGCATTCCGACCCAGGTTGCCTTCAGCCAGAACGCCCGCTGGGAAGAACTCGATACCGATCGCGAGAAGGGCGTCATCCGTTCCGTCGAGCATCCCTTTTCCAAGGATGGCGGTCTTGCCGTCCTCAAGGGCAATCTCGCGCTCGATGGCTGCATCGTGAAGACGGCCGGCGTCGATGAATCGATCCTGAAGTTCTCCGGCCCCGCTAGGGTCTTCGAAAGCCAGGACGCATCCGTCAAGGCGATCCTCAGCAACGAGATCAAGGCCGGCGACGTCGTCGTCATCCGCTACGAAGGCCCGAAGGGCGGCCCCGGCATGCAGGAGATGCTCTATCCGACGAGCTACCTGAAGTCGAAGGGCCTCGGCAAGGCCTGCGCGCTGATCACCGACGGCCGCTTCTCCGGCGGCACCTCGGGCCTCTCGATCGGCCACGTTTCGCCTGAGGCTGCCAATGGTGGAACGATCGGCCTGGTCCGCGAAGGCGACATGATCGACATCGACATCCCGAACCGCATCATCAGCCTGCGAGTCGACGAAAAGGAACTTGCCGCTCGCCGCGAAGCCCAGAACGCCAAGGGTTGGCATCCGGCCGAAGTGCGCAAGCGCAACGTCACCACAGCGTTGAAGGCCTATGCAGCTTTCGCAACCAGTGCTGACCGCGGCGCCGTCCGTGATCTGGGCGGGAAGTAACTAGACCCCTTCACCCCGCGCAGCGGGGAGAAGGTGGACTCGAGCGGTCGAGCATAGCTCGGCTGCGAGAGGACGGTTGAGCGGCTTTTCGAGCTTCATCGCAACGGCGGCGTTTGCCTGTTCCTGCGCTTGCCACTCACCCTAGCCCTCTCCCCGCTGGCGGGGCGAGGGGACTTGTTGAGGCAAGCCTCTAAATCACAGCAAACCAAGCTCTTACAGCGGCCGATTGATCTGCTTGTAGGTGTCGTTCAGCACCTTCAGGCGCTCCTCATAGGACGTCTTCAAGCAGGCGATATCCGCCTCGCAAGCCTGCCGCTTCTTCAGCCATTCCGTCTGCTGGTCCTGCATCGTGCCCCGCGCACCCATGGCAAGCAGCCCTGAGAGCAGGTCGAAGGTCGTCACCATTTTCACGTCCGCATCGTTAAGGGCGCGAACGTCGCAGATCGTCTTCTCGTCCGGCTTCAGGTTCTGCGCCTCGCAATCGAAGCTGGCAGCATGAGAGGCGCCGGCCATGCCTAGCGAGACGAGGAACGTGGCGGCGGCAAGATGGATCAATCGCATATGTGGCTCCCTTTGACGATTCCCAACGCGAAATGCATGACAGCATGTTTTTGTTCGGCGAGCCTGTTTTTTATCGTCGCCAACTTCCATTTATGCTTCATGGTTCCGCCCTCTTTTCTTTCTAGCGTCGGGCGCTACAACGTTGTTTAAAGAGAATTAAAAAGGGAAATTTCATGAACCTCCTCCTGAAGCGCACTGCCGTTTCGATGATTGCCCTCGTCATGGCGATGCCGCTTTCCGCTGAGGCTCAGACGGCGAAGACGCTGCCGGAAAGCAAGATGCAGATGCAGCTCTCCTTCGCCCCGCTGGTCAAGCAGACCTCTGGCGCCGTGGTGAATGTCTATGCCGAGCGCGTGGTTCAGCGTCAGTCGCCGTTTGCCGGCGATCCCTTCTTCGAGCAGTTTTTCGGTCAACGCATGCCGAATCGCACCGAGAAGCAGTCGTCGCTGGGTTCGGGCGTGATCGTGGAGGCGAATGGCACTGTCATCACCAATAACCACGTCGTCGACGGCGCTGACGATATCAAGATCGCGCTTTCGGACGGCCGCGAATTTCCCTGTAAGGTCGTGCTGAAGGACGATCGTGTGGACCTCGCCGTCCTGAAAATCCAGTCGAAGAACGAGACTTTCCCGATTCTGCCGCTCGGCAATTCCGATGGCATCGAGGTCGGCGATCTCGTGCTCGCGATCGGCAATCCCTTCGGCGTGGGACAGACGGTGACGAGCGGTATCGTCTCGGCGCTCGCCCGCAATCAGGTCAAGAACGAGGTCGGCTTCTTCATTCAGACCGATGCCTCGATCAATCCCGGCAATTCCGGCGGCGCGCTCGTCAACATGACCGGCGAGCTGATTGGGCTGAATACGGCGATCTTCTCCCAGGGCGGCGGCTCCAACGGTATCGGCTTTGCCATTCCTGCCAATCTGGTCAAGGTTTTCCTCGCTGCTGCCGATCGTGGCGACAAGGCCTTCGAGCGCCCCTATATCGGCGCTACTTTCGAGCCGGTGACATCGGACGTCGCCGAAGCGCTCGGTCTTGACAAGGTACGTGGTGCGCTTGTCACCAAGGTGGTCGATGGCGGGCCTGCGGCCAAGGCCGGCCTCAAGCCTGGCGAGGTGATTACAGCCCTGAACAACATTTCCATCGAGCATCCCGATGCGCTCGGTTATCGCCTTACGACGGCTGGCCTTGGTGCGACGGTGGCATTGACGGTGCTCGACAATGGGAAGGAGCATCAGGCCACGATGACGCTCGCCGCAGCGCCCGAATCCACGCCGCGTGACGAGCGGGTGATCGAGGGTAACAATCCCTTCTCCGGCGCGACCGTTGCCAATCTTTCGCCGCGGGTTGCCGATGATCTGCATATGCCGCCGGATTCCACAGGTGTCGTCATCGAAAGCCTGAAGCCGAATTCGCCCGCCGACCGGCTTGGATTTGCCGCCCGCGATATCGTCATTTCCATCAACGGAGTCGCGATCAACACGACGGAAATCCTTCAGAAGACCCTCACGTCAAACCCAAGCTTCTGGCGCGTCGAGATCGAGCGTGACGGCCAGCGTATCAGGCAGTTCTTCCGATGAGCGATGACCTGTTTGCACCGCGGATACCGGAGGAGGTCGCCAACAAGCGGCCTCTGGCCGATCGCCTGCGGCCGCAAACACTTGCCGAAGTCACCGGTCAGGAACATCTGACCGGCGAGGACGGCGTGCTGCGCCGGATGATCGAGGCGGGCTCGTTGGGATCGATGATATTCTGGGGGCCACCGGGCACGGGCAAGACGACGGTTGCTCGCCTGCTGTCGGGAGAAGCCGGTCTCGCCTTCGAGCAGATTTCGGCGATTTTCTCCGGTGTTGCCGATCTGAAGAAGGTCTTCGAGGCGGCAAGGCTGCGCCGCATGGATGGCCGCCAGACCCTGCTGTTCGTCGACGAGATCCATCGTTTCAATCGCGCCCAGCAGGATAGCTTCCTGCCAGTCATGGAAGATGGCACCGTCATTCTTGTCGGGGCGACGACGGAGAACCCCTCTTTCGAGCTCAACGCCGCTCTTCTCTCCCGCGCTCGTGTGCTGACGTTCCGTTCGCATGACGAGGAAAGCCTGGAAGAGCTGTTGCGCCGCGCCGAAACGGTGGAAGGCAAGTCGCTGCCGTTGACGGAGGATGCCCGCGCCAGTCTGATCCGCATGGCCGACGGCGATGGCCGTTCGGTGCTGACGCTGGCCGAAGAGGTCTGGCGCGCTGCGCGCAAGGACGAGCTTTTCGATCCCGACATGCTGGTCAAGATCGTCCAGCGCCGCGCGCCCGTATATGACAAGGCGCAGGATGGTCACTACAATCTGATATCGGCGCTGCATAAGTCGGTACGCGGTTCCGATCCGGATGCGGCACTCTACTATCTCGCCCGCATGTTCGATGCCGGCGAGGATCCGCTCTATCTCGGACGCCGGCTGGTGCGCATGGCGGTGGAGGATATCGGTCTTGCCGATCCTCAGGCGCTTGTCATCTGCAATGCTGCCAAGGACGCCTATGATTATCTCGGATCGCCGGAAGGCGAGCTGGCGCTGGCGCAGGCCTGCGTCTATCTCGCCACAGCGCCAAAATCCAATGCCGTCTACACGGCTTTTAAGGCCGCGACCCAGGCCGCCAAGCAGAACGGCTCGCTTCTGCCGCCCAAGCATATCCTCAATGCACCGACCAAGCTGATGCGCACGGAAGGCTATGGCGACGGCTATCGCTACGATCACGACGAGCCAGATGCCTTTTCAGGGCAGAATTACTTTCCGGAGAAGATGGGTCGCCAGACATTCTACGATCCGCCGGAGCGTGGTTTCGAACGTGAGATCCGCAAGCGGCTGGACTGGTGGTCGAAGCTGCGCAAGGAACGCGGCGAACGCTAGTCCATATATCACCTGACGGTGACGGCTTGCCGCTATGCTTTTTGCATGCGTGGAACGGTTATCCTGTCTACCATTTTGACGCTCGATTCCGGCAGGCTCTTATGACCTTCCATATCGACCACCAGATGCCAATGGCCGGCCTCCGGAATGACCAGCCGTATCGGCGATTTCTTTGCGACGCCGCCGAGAAACTGATGCTTGAGCGTCTCCGTGAAGCGCTCGAAATTCGAACTGTTCATCAGCCTGACATTGGCAATGGCCGACAGGGTGATTTCGATCACCGTTCCGGCGCGCTGCTCTTTGAGGTCGTAGTGGCTGTAGCGGAAGGCAGGCTTCGACATGGCTTTCTGTTCTTTGGATATCTGGCTGAAAGCTTACCTAAGGGCGGTTAAGGAAGCGTTCGGCGAGATGCTGTCGAAGCCCGCCAAAGGATCAATTCAGTGCAGATTGGACGCGGCTTGGACGAAGCCGTCCAGATCGAGGACAGCGCCTTCCGGCGCCAGGCAGATATCGGCCGGATTGTGGTTGCATTCTTCAGCTGCGAAGTGCAGGGCGGCTGCTTCATTGCGGAACAGGCCGCCAACGAGGCCTTGCCGGTCCTGAACGATCCAGCTGCCGCGTCGGTCACGGCCGATGATGAAGCGCGCCGAGGCCGGGGAAATCGCGCTGTGCGCCGAGTGGCGCTGAATATGCTGTGCGTTTGCCATTGTTATTTCCTCTTGGATCTCTTCGATTTCGCTCAGTGTCCGGTCAGGTGCAGGGCCATCTGCAGGGCGCCGGCGATCAGGAGGACAAGCCCGAGGCGCGGAGCGACAGAACGAAGCCCGTTCAGCAATGCGTCCGAGGAGATGGGCCGCTCGCTTCTTGCGAGGGTGGCCATGCGAGGGCGTTGGAGGGGATCGGCGGATAGGCCGGCATGCGTATGGCGTGACATCATGGTTCCTTTCAGTGTCACCGGCACCGCTGGTCCGATAAGACCATTTCCGGTGCTACGCTGCTAAATCTATAAGGGAGTTGCTAGGTTTTCCATTTGCCTGAAACGGCAAAAATGTAAAAATCTCATAGGGATGGAGCGATTTCACAATCCTGGGCGATAGGCATGGCGCGAGGCAAACCGGCCGCTTCCGTCGAGCTGAAACGGTGTGATTGCCGCCTGGATAGCCGCAGCCGTCTCGGTGCCGACACCGACCAATGGCAGGCGAACCTCCGCCTCGATGTCTCTCACCAGCGACAGGGCGTGCTTGACCGTCGCCGGCTCGCTTTCGCGGGCAAGCGCGCTGAACAATGGCTGCAACCGCTCGTCGATGGATTGTGCCGCGCCGACATTGCCGCAGGCAGCCGAATGCTGCATCGATTGAAAGAGCCGCGGAACGATATTGGCCGCTCCTGAGAAGCAGCCATGACCGCCCGCAGCCGTAAAGCCGAGTGCACTGGCGTCATTCGAGGTAAACAGGCCGAACCGCTCCGGCAAAAGAGGTCGCCAGAGATCGACGCGCGAGACATCGCAGCCGCCGTCCGCGATCCCGATAATCCCTCGAATTTCAGCAAGCCGCGCGACTGTTGCCGGAGCGAGATCGATTGCGGTATGCGCGGGCTGATTATGCACGATAATCGGCAGCTCGGTCTGCGCCGCCAGCTGCTCGAAATGGTGGACGATCCCTTTTTGCGTCGGCTTTGAGTAATAGGGCACCGTTACCAAGGCAGCATCGGCACCAAGGCGCTGCGCTTGTATCGTTTCCTTTATGGTCGTCGCCGTGTCGTTGGTTCCGGTCGCGACGATGATAGGCACCTTGTCTTCCGAAAGCTCGATGCAGATTTCGATGGCGCGAATGCGCTCAGCCTCCGTTAGCGCCGGGCCTTCGCCGGTCAGCGAACAGACGAGAAACCCGTCGATGCCGCTCAGCAGCTGCCACTCGATATGGGCCATCATGTCGATGCCATCGAAAACGCCGTCGCGAAAAGGTGTGACAAGGGCGGTGATCGCACCGCCGACACGCCTTCGAAAAGTCGGTCTACTCATGTCCGTGAAATCTCAGAGGTAATGCAGCACGATGAACAGCTCAAGAGCGCCGAGCAGCAAGCCGAAGGCGAGCATAGCCTGAAAGGTGCGCTTTTCCTGGACCTGGCGCGAGCGAGGTTGGTTCTTGCGCGGTCGTTTCGTTGTTTCAGCTGACACCGGAATGCGATGGTGCTTCTCGTCGCTGTTATGAACGAGGACGCGGATGGATTCCGTGAGATTGGGTGCGTGCGTGTCGAGCATGGGATCTGTCTCCATATTCCACCGCAAGCGTAACGCCGGCCCTCATAGGAAATCCATTCGGGGCCAAAGACGAAGAAGTAAGTGAGATATAAAGAGCCGCCCTGCACGGATTTCCTTCGGGAGCAGATTTGTGAAATCGCTGCCGGGCGGCGGAAAATCCGCTTGAGATCGCGTCGCTTATTCGGCGCTTTGCTGGTTCTTGCAGTCGAGCTGCGTCACCAGCGCCAGGATGGTCGCCGAGACCGGCGTCGGCACATTTGCGAGCTTGCCGAGGGAAACGACGACACCGACGAGGGGCGTGATTTCCAGCGCCTTGCCGGCAAGCAGATCCTGCAGCATCGAGGTGCGTACAGGGCCGATCTGACGGGAACGCTCAAGACGTTCCTCCACGGACATGGCGATGTGCGATCCCAATGCTTCGGCAACCGCTTTCACCTCGCTCATCACCTGGCCAACCATGGTCGCAAGCGCGGGATCCTCCATGATATCGGACATCAAACCGCGGGTGAGCGCGCTGATCGGATTGAAGGCGGCGTTGCCCATGAGCTTGCTCCAGATATCGTCGCGTATGCGCGAGGAAATGGAGACATTGACGCCGGCCCGCTGCAGCAGTGCTGCGATGGCTTCGATATCGCCCGTCGTCTCGCCGGAAGGCTCGCCAAGAATGAAATGTCCGTTGTTGGCGAGTTTGACCTCGCCGGGTGCGACGACCTCCGCTCCCTGATAAGCAACGCAACCTATGACTCGCTCCGGCCCGATCAAGCGCCAGAGATCGCCGTTCGGATCGAGCTCTTCCATCTGGTATTCAGCATGGCCGCTCTGACGGTCCCGGTGGAAATACCACCACGGAATGCCGTTGAGTACCATGACGACACGGGTGCCGGAATGCAGCAGTTTCGCAATACCCGGAGCGGCTGCGGCAAGCTGATGACCTTTGAGGCCGGTGATGACGAGATCCTGTGGCGGCAATTCTCCCGCATCGGAGGTTGCGGTCATCTGCGCAACGAGGGGACTGTCCGCATCCGCCTCCCAGAGGCTTATGCCGCCCGCGCGAATGGCCTCCAGATGGGCTCCGCGCGCCACGACGGAAACCTTGGTCTGGCTCTCTTCGGAGGAGGCGAGCTTGGCGGCAATCGCACCGCCGAGCGCGCCGGCGCCGTAGACACAGATGTTCTTGAAGGGGGAGGGCGTCATGATTTGATGCTCCGAACGAGACCGCATGCCTGCCAAGATAAGGCGAGACCATGATTTGGTGAGTGGTTTATCAGATTGCTGGCAATTGATACGGAAAAATCACCGGGCCTTTCGGCACCACAGGTCTCTCGCAATTCACCACGCTTGTCCGGTTTGAGTAAGAGGTTTTTCGTCCGACATGGGCTTGGGCTAGTCTTTACCACAATCGCATCCTAACTTCGGCTAGATCGCTCTGGACCGTGGACAACCGGTGCGATATCGATTTCTCAATTGTCCTTTCTAAGTTGATGAATTCGCCGGGGAAGATCGTTGCGTTTCGAAGCCCTCAACCGTCTCTGGGATAGTGTTCGGGAGACCAGCCATGATTTCCGCGCCTCGACGGATGTGTTTCCCGTCGTCGATATCGAAAAACTAGGCACGACCCTCGACCTGAAGGAGAAGGGTGCGGCTGCCGGGCGTCAGAACCGGCCGCCGGCTGATGCTCAGTCGTATGACGAGACCGAACAGCGCATCGTCGCCTGGGTCGAGGCGGAGAAGAAAAGCTCCTACCAGATCCTTGAAGACCAGTTCCAGACCTTCGACAGCCGCTTGCGCAACCTCGATTTCGAGGGCCAGTTCGGGCTGATCCGCCAGGCGAACGCGTCAAGCGTTTCGGATTTCAAGGCGGAAGTGGCAAGCGGCGTCGACGAGCTGCATGGCCTGCGCCGCAATCTGAAAACCGCCGAGGATGAAATGGTGAGCTTCAAGGCCAGGCACAAGCTGCAGCGGGCCGCCAAGGTTTCAAGCAGGGCAGCCTGGGGCTTCAAGGTCTCGCTGATCGTCTTCCTCGTGCTCATCGAAATGGTGATGAACGGCAGCTTTCTTGCTAAGGGAAGCGAGCAGGGTCTCGTCGGTGGTGTAACCGAGGCTGCCGCCTTCGCCTTCCTGAATATCGGCATGGCGTTGATATTCTCTTTCTTCTGCGTTCGCTTTCTGGTGCATCGCTCCTTTGCATTGAAGCTGCTCGGCCTGCTGGGGCTTATCGCCTATGTCGCCGTGGCTTTGGGCATCAATATTGCGCTGGCACATTATCGCGAGGTCTCCGCGACGATCCTGAGCGGAGCCGGTGCCGAGGTGATCCAGCGGCTCAAGACCGCGCCGCTCGGGCTGCAGGAGCTGAACTCCTGGATGCTCTTTGCCATCGGTCTGATGTTCTCGCTCGTCGCCTTCATCGACGGCTGCTATCTGACCGATCCCTATCCCGGCTTTGCCGGCGTGCAGAAGCGCCTTGATGCGGCGAGGGACAGTTACATCGACCGCAAGTTTGATTTGATCGAAGATCTCCGCGAGATCCGCGACGACCACAATAGCAAGATCGAGGAGATCATCCGCGACCTCTCGCTGCGCCGTCAGGAAACGGCTGCCATCATCGCGCATCGCGCCAGGACCGCGGGTCTCTTTGCCGAACACCAGAACCATCTCGAGCGTGCCGCCAATGTGCTGCTCACCTCTTATCGCGATGCGAACCGGGCCGCGCGCACCGAGCCGGAGCCGTCATACTTCAAAGCCGCTTACAAGATGGAGCGCCTGACGCCCGTTATTCGCACGGAAGAGGAATGGGACGACAAGGTATTGGGCTCGCGCATCCAGAGTGCCCAGGCGGAGCTTTCGGAGCAGATCAAGCGGATTGGTGACGAATTCGAGCGCGCCATCGAGAAATACCATCAGCTCGACAATCTTTTCCCGGAGAGCATCCTTGGCGCGACGCAAGCGGCGTAGCCGGCGCGGCGGATCCGCCGGTCTCATCATCGCAACGGTTTGTCTCGCCGTCCTGTCCCTCGGGATCGTCGGCGCCTATGGCTGGCTGCGCTACAAGGCAAGCGGCAATGTCGCCGTCGATCAGGCGTCTCTCTGCCCGTTGGACGGCGCGAAGGCGGAAACGGCCATTCTGCTCGATGTCACCGATCCGATATCAGATACGACGGCACTCGATCTGCGCAACGAGTTCCAGAAGATCGTCGCGGACGTGCCGATCGGCGGCGCCATCGATATCTATGCGCTTACCGAGAAGGAAGGGGAGCTGATCCAGACCTTCCACGGCTGCAACCCGGGAAGCGGCGCGAGCGTCGATGAATGGACCAGCAATCCGCGCTTGGCGCAGGCGCGCTGGGAGAAGGGTTTCCAGAAGCCGCTCGCCGATATCGCCGGCAAGCTGACCGCGGGCGAGTCCGGCCGGCTTTCGCCGATCATGGCCGCCATCCAGAAGATCAACCTGGAAGTCTTCGCCAATGCGCCGGGCGGCATCTCGAAGCGCCTCTACATCGCTTCCGACATGATCGAGCATACGACCGCCTTCTCCAACTACCGGGATGGCGTCTCCTATCAAAAATACCTGCAAAGCCCGGCAAACGAACGTTTCCGCACCTCATTGAATGGCGTCACGGTCAAGATCCTTGCCTTTCAAAGGCCCAACATGAAGTTCAGCATGGAGGATCTTGCGAATTTCTGGGCGCAATGGATCAAGAACAGCAACGGTGATTTTGGCGGCTTCGTGCGGCTGGAGGGGATACGCTGATGGCCGATACCGACGCCAGATATCTCATCCGCGATTACGGGCCGCTGGTGCTTTTCGCCTTCATCACCGTGGGCGGCATGATCTTCATCTGGTCGTCGAAGCTCATGGGGTGGTCACTGCCCATCGTGACCGGTGTGCCGCTGGTGTTGATGGGGATCTACTTCATCGTATCGCTGGCCGTTGCCGGGTTCCGGCTGCACAATGAGCAGGCGGGCGATAACCTCTATTACATGGGTTTCCTCTTCACCCTGTCGAGCCTCGGCGTATCGCTCTATCTCTTTGCCGGCGAAACATCGATCGAGACCATCGTCCGCAATTTCGGCATCGCCGTCACTTCGACCATTGCCGGCGTGACGCTGCGCATCCTCTTCAACCAGATGCGGCGCGACCCGATCGACATCGAGCGCAGCGTCCGCCACGAGCTTGCCGAGATGACGCGGCGCGTGCGCACCGAACTCGACTCGTCGTCGCGCGAATTCTCGCATTACCGGCGCGTCAGCAACCAGATGCTGTCGGAAGGATTCGAGGAGATCGCACGGCAGGCCGAGCGCAATGGTCAGGAGATCAACAAGATCCTGGAATTGCTGGCGAAGCAAGCAGTGACCCCAATCAATGACGCCGCCGCGCAGCTGACGGCGACGACCTCGCAGCTGTCCGAGATCATCGGCACGTTCGGTACCGCTGTCGAGAATGTCGGCAAAAAGCTCGAGGAGATCCGTGCGCCGGAAGATGTGGTGCGGGCCGAGCTGGCACCGGCGATCGCCGCCATCAAGGAGATGTCGGAGGCGCAACTACAGCCATTGCGCAATATCGAGCTGGCGCTCGGCCGGATGGCCGAAGCGATGGGGCAGACGCCGCTGCCGAAGGCCGACGGTGATATCGCTGCCGAGCCTACGGCTCTGGCGCGAAAACGCTGGTGGCATCTATGGTAGCAGGAGGCTCGGACAACAAGCCGAAACTGGAGCACAAGGGCTATAATCGTGGCCTCATCCTTGGCCTGACGATGGCCGAATCCATGCTGCTTCTGGTTTTCTGCCTGCTGCTCGTGGCCGCCGCCATGATTTCCGCTGAGAGAAATAAGCGCTATGAAGTCGAGCGGAAGCTTGAGAAGGCCGAGCAGCAAGTCGCGGTGCTGGAAAAGAAGCGAGCGGAGCAGGCGGCTGAGATCGTGCTTCTCCAGTCCAAGGTCGTCTCCGGCGATCTCTCCGCTGCCGACAAGGCCGTGGTGGACAAGCAATGGCGGGAGCTGGTGCTGGCGAAGGAGACACTTGACAGCATGGCGGATCAGGGCGCGACAACGGCCGATCTGCAATCGCTTTCCAAGGTTGCCGCCGTTCTGAAGGAGCATGGTGTTTCGCTGGCGGCAGCACCCGATGAGGTCAACAAGCTCTTGGCCGGCAACGCGGGCGGGAAGGGCGCACACGACTGGCCGCCCATCATCAATCTCGACGATGCCAAGAAGAACTATTTCCAATCGGGCAGCGCTGAACTGACAGGCACCTTCGCCCAGCTTCTGAGCACGACCATCACCGATGAAATCGCCAGCAATCTGAGCCTCTATGGCGCCAATATCGTCGAAGTGATCGGCCACACCGACGAGCAACCGGTGGCGCGCGAAAAATCCAATCTCGACGATACGATCATCGGCGCAATGGACGGCAAGCTGCCGGTCTCCGCCCTGCTGCCGGCCGACAATGCCGGGCTTGGCCTTGCCCGCGCCATTGCCGTTGCCAATGTGCTCAAGGCCAATCCGAAGCTGAAGGATGCCACCATCCTGCCGATGTCCGCCGCGCAGCTCATCTTGCCCGGCGATACCGTCACCTCGGGCCAGCGCGGCGCCGTCGAGGCGCGACGCCGCATTGAAATCCGTGTGCGCGGCAGGACGGCACCCGTCGCCGTCATCAATGCCGGTGCCGCACCGTCAGTGAATACGCAATAGCGCCAATTTGGTAAGCATCAGCTGCTGAGGCCAGGCGCCTCATAGCCGGTGCGCTCGACATACTCAGTGTAGCCGCCGGGATATTGATGGATGCCGTCGGGCGTCAGTTCCAGGACGCGATTGGAGAGTGCGGCCAGGAAATGCCGATCGTGCGAGACGAACAGCATCGTGCCCTCATATTGCGACAGCGCCTGGATGAGCATCTCCTTCGTGTCGAGATCGAGGTGGTTGGTCGGCTCGTCGAGCACCAGGAGGTTCGGCGGATCGAAGAGCATGATCGCCATCACGAGCCGCGCCTTCTCGCCGCCCGATAGCACCCGGCATTTCTTTTCGATATCGTCGCCGGAAAAGCCGAAGCAACCAGCCAGCGCCCGCAGCGAGCCTTGGCCTGCCTGCGGAAAGTCATGTTCTAGTTGCTGAAATACGGTGCGCTCTCCATCCAGCAGATCCATGGCGTGCTGGGCGAAATAGCCCATCTTGACGCTGGCGCCGAGATTGACACTGCCTTCATCCGGCTCTGCTGCGCCTGCCACCAGCTTGAGCAGGGTGGATTTGCCGGCGCCATTGATGCCCATGATGCACCAACGCTCGCGGCGGCGTACCATGAAATCCAGCCCTTCATAGATGCTGCGGCTGCCATACTTCTTATGGACGTTCTTCAGCACGGCCACGTCTTCGCCGGAGCGCGGCGCCGGCTGGAATTCGAAGGCGACGGTCTGTCGACGCTTCGGCGGCTCGACGCGATCGATCTTTTCCAGCTTCTTCACGCGGCTTTGCACCTGCGAGGCATGCGAGGCGCGCGCCTTGAAGCGTTCGATAAACTTGATTTCCTTGGCGAGCATGGCCTGCTGGCGCTCGAACTGCGCCTGCTGCTGCTTCTCGTTCTGCGCGCGCTGCTGCTCGTAGAATTCATAATCGCCGGAATAGCTGGTGAGATTGCCGGCATCGATTTCGATGATCTTGGTGACGATGCGGTTCATGAACTCGCGGTCGTGCGAGGTCATCAGCAACGCGCCTTCGTAGCCCTTCAGGAAGGATTCGAGCCAGATCAGGCTTTCGAGATCCAGATGGTTGCTCGGCTCGTCAAGCAGCATGACGTCGGGGCGCATCAACAGGATGCGGGCAAGTGCCACACGCATCTTCCAGCCGCCAGAGAGCGCGCCGACATCGCCGTCCATCATCTCCTGGCTGAAGCTCAGACCCGCGAGCACTTCACGGGCGCGGCCTTCAAGCGCATAGCCGTCGAGTTCCTCATAGCGTGCCTGCACCTCGCCATAGCGCTCGATGATCTCATCCATCCTGTCAGCCTGATCCGGATCGCTCATCGCAGCTTCCAGCTCGCGCAACTCGGCAGCCACCGTGCTCACGGGGCCGGCGCCCTCCATGACTTCCGCGACGGCACTGCGCCCCTCCATCTCACCGACATCCTGATTGAAGTAGCCGATGCTGACGCCCTTATCGACGGAAACCTGCCCTTCATCGGGCTGCTCCTGGCCGGTAATCATCCGAAACAGCGTCGTCTTGCCGGCGCCGTTCGGGCCGACAAGCCCGACGCTCTCGCCCCTGTTGAGCGCAGCGGATGCCTCGATGAAGAGGATACGATGGCTGTTCTGCTTGCTGATATTTTCGATACGAATCATGGTTACGCGAGGCCCGAAGAAAGTTTTTCGGGGGCCTTATGCCACGGGTCGGGCGCTCTGTCGCAGGTTTTCGAGCGGAGATGTGAGATCAACAGCGAACTGACGTTCAAGGGCGACAATTTCCGGCAAGCCTATTTGCCATGCGGAAAAGAATTCTTTGCCGGGACGACGGATTCTGGCCCACGTGCCCGTTCAATCACCATGGCTTCCGGCAGGACCGGCGCACCTTGGATCGCCGGCCGTCTTCAGCTCGGTTGGAAGCTGCTGTATTCATTGTCATCCATCTCAGCCGAGTTTTTACAGATGAAGATTCTGCGAAGCATTCAGGGCCGGGTTTTCTTCCGACTGTCAATTGCAGCATTGGTCGCAATCGGTATGTCAAGCGAAGCTCAATTAGCCAATGCCGCCTCCCAGCACGCGCGGCTCTACGAGCCGGTCAAGCAGGTCGCGGATCAACGCCTGCTCATCGACACGCCTGATGGCAAAGGGGAGTTGCCCGTTTACGCCGATCACGCGATCGAGGCGGCGTCGCCCGACGTGACGAAGGTGCTGATCATAATTCACGGCACGCTCCGAAACGCCGATGCCTACTACGCGGCCGGAGAGGAACTGCTTGCGAAGGCAGGCGATCTTGCCGATGGAACGATGGTGGTCGCGCCGCAATTCCTGATAAGGCCTGACGTGGATGCGTTTTCGCTGAATGCGCAGACACTCGCCTGGACGCAGAATGGCTGGAAAGGCGGAGAACCCGCGCGCCAGCCGGCGCCGATTGGTTCGTTTGCCGCGCTCGATGCCCTGCTCAAGCACTTCGCCGATCGCCGCCTGTATCCATCGCTGAAGACCATCGTCGTGATGGGGCATTCGGCGGGAGCGCAATTGGTCCAGCGCTATGCCGTGGTCGGAAGAGAGGTCGAAGATTTGACGAGCGCCGGCATCTCCGTCCGCTATCTCGTCGCCAATCCTTCAAGCTATCTTTATTTCGACAATGAACGGCCGGCCTTGCCGGATCAGCAAGCCGGATTGGTCGCTTGTCCGAAGGCGACGCAATGGCGCTATGGTCTGATAGGCGCACCGCCTTACGTGTCCACGCAGGATCCAAAACTCCTCGAAACCAGATATGCCTCGCGCAATGTCGTCTATCTGCTGGGGCAGGCGGACACCAATCCCTATACCCACTTCATTGACCGTTCCTGCGGAGCAATGGCGCAGGGACCCTATCGGCTTGCGCGCGGGTTGACTTATTTCGACTATATGACAAAGCGGCATCCATCCGGTTTGAATCAGAAGGTGGTCGAGGTGCCGGGTGTGGGACATAACGATGAAAAGATGTTCACTTCGGATTGCGGCATTGCAGTTCTGTTCGATCGGCCGATCCCGCAAGCTTGCCCTATCATCGAAAGCACAGCGAAAATATCCGGAGGGACGCCGTAAGCATCGTTGAGCGACCAATCCCGGCCCTGGCGTCTCAAAAATGTGCGGCGGCTTCGTGCTAAAGGCGAATCTCAAAGACCGCAATGCAGTCTACGCCACCACCCAATCCGTTCTCATCCGTCAGCGGCAATTGCCGGACGTGGGCGCGACGATCGCATTTTGCGCTGGATTGGGCGTTCGATACACCAATAGCAAACGATAGCGAAGGCAAGCGATCCCAGTGCGATCAAGGCAGGTTGCATGCCATGCGGGATTCCGATGCGTAAAAGCAGGGCAGTAACCATGATGCCGGTCAACACATGCCAAAGGTAGATGGAATAGGAGGCGTCCCCCAGGAAATGCAGGAATGCCAGCTGCGGCACGCCTCGCTCCCGCTCCGCGAAAACGGCGCCGGACAACAGCAGCACCGCCGGCAAACCCCAACGGATCGCCCGTTCCAAATGGGGTAGCGGATCGCTTGCCACAAGCAGCACGAATCCTGCGATCAATAAGCCCACTGCGGCGGGAAAAGGCAGCCGATATCCCTGCTTCCACAGATGCCCGATGACGATTCCGGCGGCAAATTCCAGAATGATCGGCTGCGTAAAGATGGCGGCATATCCGGTGGGCAGCAGGAAATGCGCAACGACGATGGCGCTCAAGGCCGCGATCAGGAACCATAGCCGGCGGAACTCCGGCAGGAGCAATGAAACTGAAAAGATAAGATAGAAGAACATCTCGTAGGACAGGGTCCAGCCCTGCTCGACGACGGGATGGAGTGCTTCATCTTTGACGATAGGCACGAAAAGCAGCGAACCCAGCAGGTTGCCGATGCTCGAATTCGTGTCGAAGAAGAATTGCGGTTTCAAAACGGCCACGGTGAATGTTGTCAATGTCGCAATCCAGTAAAGCGGCACGATCCTGATAATCCGGCGCCACATGAATTCCTGCGGGCCGATCGGTTTTCCAACCGTCGTAACCCACATGATGAAGCCGCTGATGACGAAGAATATATCGACCCCCGCCGCCCCGATCTTGAAGTTCAGGCCGTATGTTTCGCTCACATGAAAGCAAAGAACGGAGATCGCCGCGATGGCGCGCAGATACTGGATGCTCTTGATATCGCTGCCGGTTTTCAGGATGGTGCCTCCTGCGACTGGACCACTATCGCCGATGCGCTGATGGCCGATCTAGCAATAGAATGCGTCGAAAGGCCGGACACCTATGCGGCACGGCGCGGAAGTACGGCAGATATAGCTGACAACGACAATTTCAATCAAAATGGATGATTTTCCGCCATTTCGTGCCCGAAATCGGGACATCCGAGGTGATGTGGCATGAACGGCGATTCAGCTAAAAAGCGTCTCCCCACGGGCAAGGCACCGGCAATTCCGTCGAAGCCCATCAGACCGCTCGAACTTCGGCAAGCCGCTTGACCGCATATTCGTCCTGCCAGCAGGCGGCGGCTTCCCATGCCGCAAATGCCTGCGCGGCGATATAATAAGCACCATCGGTGAGATCGGCAGCGTTGTCGGGCAATACGAGATCAAGGTCCGGAACGTCGACATGTGACTCGTCCCAGTCGATCAACGCGACGCGATCTGCCGTCATGCGTATATTGCCAGGGTTGTTGGGATTTCCATGGACGACGCATGTCTGACGCCCGACGAGACGCGCCCACGCTGCTCGACATCGAGCAACACCTTCGGGCGGCATCGCGGCAAGATTGATCCTCGTTCCGGCTTCGGCATGCAGGAGGTCGGTCGACGATTTCCAGCCGGGCCGTTGAGGCCAGCCCTGCGTCAGCCGGTGCAGCTCGCGCAGGGTGTCGGCAACCCGACGCCAATCGGCCCCTGTCTCGGGCGGTCCGCCTTCTAAGTATTTCATTACCGTCAGGCCGTCTACGAACAGCCGGCCGTCCGTCGTCGGAATCGGCACAGGAACGGTCATGCCTTCATGATCGAGGTGCTGGAGCAGGGCGGTTTCCCAGCCAAGATCGGCGTCGGTTCTGGCACCGAGACGAGCGACGGCAATTCGCCCATGGATGCGAACGCTCCACACATCGTTGGCAACCCCACCTGTGAGTGGTTCGAGGCGAACTGCGTCTTCACCCCATTGCGCGAGTGCTTCCCATCCCATTGGCGATATCCTGGCGCGTGATTAATGCTTTGCCTGACTCATTTGTCCGCCGGCGCGGGCAATGCCAATGGTCAGGAGCTGCCATAATAGCGCCGAAACGAGTTCACCGGGTCATCGCGGACCCGGTGAACGTTTGTTTGCGTAATGACACCGACTTTGCGTCGAACGTAACGTCGATACGACGCAGTTCACATCATTCTATGCGATCAGCCAATACTCAGCTGCAGCCGCTCGTCGCGCCGCAGGTGTCGCACTTCTCGCAAGTTCCATTCCGGACCATCGTGAAGTTCTGGCACTCCGTGCACATGTTGCCGGTGTAGCCCTGCATGATGGAGCGGGCGCGGCGTTCGGATTCCAGCTTCTTGGCTTCCGTCTTGGCATTGGCAGCTTCGCTTGCCGCGTTGTCGCTGAAGAGGCTTGTCGCGGATTCTGAGATGACTTCCTCTGCGATCTCTTCGGCCAGTTCCTTCGCACGCTCCTCATAATCGCGCTTGAAGGCGACGACTTCGGAGGTCGAGACGGAGCTTGCCGGCTCCAGCTTGCGAACCGTGTTGCCGGCAAAGGCGGTTACGGTTGAAAGCGATGCGGCGCGAGCAGGGGCAGCCGTTGTCGAACCCTTGGCGTCTGCCGAACGCTCGCCCGATGTCGGAACCAGCGTCGGCTTGTAACCGCGGGTCAGGCCCTTGGAGACGACATCGGCCTTGCCTTCGGAAACGCCGCGGCCGAGCGCCGTGTTGTTGAAGTCCGAGGTGTCGACATGGGCAAGATCGTGACGGCCGAGATAGGAAATCGCCAGTTCGCGGAACACGTAGTCGAGGATCGACGTCGCGTTCTTGATGGCGTCATTGCCAGTCACGATGCCGGCCGGCTCGAACTTGGTGAAGGTGAAGGCGTCGACATATTCCTCGAGCGGCACGCCATACTGCAGGCCGAGCGAGACGGAGATCGCGAAGTTGTTGATGAAGGCGCGCAGAGCTGAGCCTTCCTTGTTCATATCAAGGAAGATTTCGCCGAGACGGCCGTCGTCATATTCGCCGGTGCGCAGGAAGATCGTGTGTCCGCCGATCTTGGCCTTCTGGGTGTAACCCTTGCGGCGGCTCGGCAGCTTTTCCTGCGTGCGGACGACCTTTTCGATCACGCGCTCGACGATCTTTTCCGTGATAGTGACGGCCTGTGCGGCTGCCGGCGCCTGCAGGAATTCCTCCAGCGCATCCTCGTCGCTGTCATCCTCGATCAGCGAGGCGTTCAGCGGCTGGCTGAGCTTGGAGCCATCGCGATAGAGCGCGTTGGCCTTGAGGCCGAGCTTCCAGGACAGCATGTAGGCGTTCTTGCAATCCTCGACGGTCGCTTCGTTGGCCATGTTGATCGTCTTGGAGATAGCGCCCGAGATGAAGGGCTGGGCTGCCGCCATCATGCGGATGTGGCTTTCGACCGAGAGGTAGCGCTTGCCGATCTTGCCGCAGGGGTTGGCGCAATCGAAGACGGCGAGGTGTTCGTTCTTGAGGAACGGAGCGCCTTCCAGCGTCATTGCACCGCAGACATGGATGTTGGCGGCTTCGATGTCCTTCTTGGAGAAGCCGAGATGGTCGAGCAGGTTGAAGCTCATATCGGCCATCTGCTCGTCGGAAACCTTCAGCGTGCCCTTCAGGAAGTCGGCGCCGAGCGTCCACTGGTTGAAGACGAACTTGATGTCGAAGGCGCTCTTGAGAGCGGCGTTGACGGCATCAACCTTCTCGGCGGTAAAGCCCTTGACCTTCAGCGTCGACGGGTTGATGGCCGGAGCCTGGTTCAGGTTGCCGTGGCCGACGGCATAGGCCTCGATTTCGGCGATCTGGCTTTCGGAATAGCCGAGCGTGCGCAGCGCTTCCGGAACGGCGCGGTTGATGATCTTGAAGTAGCCGCCGCCGGCGAGCTTCTTGAATTTCACCAGGGCGAAGTCCGGCTCGATGCCGGTCGTGTCGCAATCCATGACGAGGCCGATCGTGCCGGTCGGCGCGATGACGGTTGCCTGTGCGTTGCGATAGCCGTGCTTCTCGCCGAGTTCCAGCGCCTTGTCCCAGGCCGCTTTGGCATGGGCGACAAGATCCTGGTCCGGATTGTCGGCATGGATGAGCGCCACCGGATTGACCGACAGGTTCTCATAGCCCGAGGTCTCGCCATAGGCGGCGCGGCGATGGTTGCGGATGACGCGCAGCATGTTTTCGCGGTTCGGCTTGAACATCGGGAAGGTTCCGAGTTCGGAGGCCATTTCGGCCGAGGTCGCATAGGCGACACCGGTCATGATCGCGGTCAGCGAGCCGGCGATGGCGCGGGCTTCGTCCGAGTCATAGGGAATGCCAGACGACATCAGCAGGCCGCCGATATTGGCGTAGCCGAGGCCGAGCGTGCGGTATTCATAGGAGAGTTCAGCGATACGGCGCGAGGGGAACTGCGCCATCATCACGGAAACTTCGAGAACGACGGTCCAGAGGCGGACGGCGTGTTCGTAATCGGCAATGTTGATGCGCTTCGTCGCCGCGTCCTTGAAGGTCATCAGGTTCAGTGAAGCGAGGTTGCAGGCCGTGTCGTCGAGGAACATGTATTCCGAGCACGGGTTGGATGCGCGGATTGGGCCGGCAGCCGGGCTGGTGTGCCAGTCGTTCATCGTCGTGTTGAAGTGCAGGCCCGGATCGGCCGATGCCCAGGCGGCGTAGGAGATGGATTCCCAGAGGTCGCGGGCCTTCAGCGTCTTGACGACTTTGCCGTCCTTGCGGGCGGTCAGGTTCCAGTCACCATCATTCTCGACGGCGCGCAGGAAGTCATCCTTGATCGAGACCGAGTTGTTGGAGTTCTGGCCGGATACGGTCAGATAGGCTTCCGAATCCCAGTCCGTGTCGTAGGTCTTGAATTCAAGATCCTTGTAGCCCTGGCGAGCGAACTGGATGACGCGCTGGACGTAGTTTTCCGGAACCTGATCCTTCTTGGCAGCGCGGATCTCGCGCTTCAGGGCAGGGTTCTTGGCCGGGTCGAAGCAATCGTCATTGTCGCCTTCGCAATTGACCGTCGCCTTCATGATCGCCTTCAGGTGCTTGGCGACGATCTTGGAGCCGGTGACGAGGGCGGCAACCTTCTGCTCTTCCTTGACCTTCCAGTTGATATATTCCTCGATATCCGGATGGTCGATGTCCACGACCACCATCTTGGCGGCGCGGCGTGTCGTGCCACCGGACTTGATAGCGCCGGCAGCGCGGTCGCCGATCTTCAGGAAGCTCATCAGACCGGAGGAACGACCGCCGCCGGAAAGCTTTTCACCTTCGGCGCGCAGCATCGAGAAGTTCGAGCCGGTGCCGGAGCCGTACTTGAAGAGGCGAGCTTCGCGAACCCAAAGGTCCATGATGCCGCCTTCGTTGACCAGATCGTCCTCGACCGACTGGATGAAGCAGGCATGCGGCTGCGGATGCTCATAGGCCGACTTGGACTTGGTGAGCTTGCCGGTGAAGGGATCGACGTAATAGTGACCCTGGCCAGGGCCGTCGATGCCATAGGCCCAATGCATGCCGGTGTTGAACCACTGCGGCGAGTTCGGAGCCACGCGCTGGGTGGCGAGCATATAGGCGAGCTCGTCGCGGAAGGCAGACGCATCTTCCTCGGAGGAGAAATAGCCGCCCTTCCAGCCCCAATAGGTCCATGTGCCGGCGAGGCGGTCGAAGACCTGGCGCGCATCCGTTTCGGAACCGCTCTGCTGATCCTTCGGCAGATCCTTCATGGCGGCGTCGTCGGGCACGGAACGCCACAGGAAGGAAGGAACGTCGTTTTCCTCGACCTTCTTCAGCTTGGCGGGCACGCCGGCCTTGCGGAAATATTTCTGCGCCAGAATGTCGGCGGCGACCTGCGAGAACTGCGCGGGTACATCGATGTTTTCGAGGCGGAACACGATCGAACCGTCAGGATTCTTGATCTCACTCGTCGCCTTGCGGAATTCGATGTCCGCATAGGGTGACTGGCCGGCCTTCGTAAAACGACGTTCGATGCGCATGGTCCCGTATCCTTATTCGTTTGTGTGCCCGCAAGAAAATAGGGCGCAAAAATTCTCATTCCGGCATCGCGAATTCAACGCGCAGCCAGTCTCTGATCCGCTTTCTGACAGGAGGTGTCACCCGGAGATGTCTTTCCTGTATCTTGTGGTGATGGTGGCTGCAAACACTAAATATAGTATTAACAGCTTATTGCCGCCAGTCCCCGCATCTATTTTTTCGGCAGCATCAAGATCGGCACAAAAATTCTCGCGGCGGGCCACCTGCATAGGTGAATCGCCTTGAATCCAAATCCGATTTCGAATTGAGAACCAGCCCTCGTAACCCCGTCTGGTCCAGTCGCCGCCGCAACGTCGTCCATTAACTTTGAAAGACCCGATTCCGTCAAGGGGTGGTTCGTAACGGATTACTAACCACAATATCTTGTGGGCTTACCTGTGGAAACTGGGGAAACGCCAGTAGGTTAAGAGATTCAAGAGCTTGAGGAGGGATGCTCGCCCTTCATGCGACCGTTGGCGCAATAACTATTATCACCGCCGGTGTCGAAAGCGACAAAATTGTGACCGTGACCTCGATGCCATTGGCAGCGCTGCAAATTCATGCTGTGGCGCATCATGATTCGCGTGGAAACCCTTGAATCCCACGCATTCCTGCCAATGTGACGCCCCTAAATCTAGTGGGCGCCGTAGCGCCCACTTCTATTACCACTATTCGAATCATATTTAGGCATCGCGATCAGGTCGGGTCTGATTCGCGCGCCGATACCAGGCAGATCAGCCGCGGTGACCCTTGGCGATCGGCTCTTGATAGGTGAAACCCATGTCCCAGGGGAAGTAGATCCAGGTATCCTGGCTCACCTCGGTGATGAAGGTGTCGATGGTAGGAACGCCGGTCGGCTTGGCGTAGACGCAAGCAAAATGCGCCTTCGGCAGCAAGGCGCGAACTTCGAGGGCCGTCTTGCCAGTATCGGTGAGATCGTCGATGACAAGGACGCCTTCGCCGCCATTGACCGACAGTTCCGGTGCGATGCCCTTGAGCAGGTTCATTTCGCCCTGGCTGGAATAATCGTGATACGAGGCGACACAGACCGTTTCGATCAGCCGGATATTGAGCTCGCGAGAGATGATGGCGGCCGGCACGAGGCCGCCGCGGGTGATGCAGACGATTGCCTTGAATTCACGGTTGAGGCCGGCAAGCCGCCAGGCAAGCGCGCGCGCATCGCGATGGAATTGATCCCAGGATACGGGAAAGGCTTTATCGGGCAGGGACATGGCAGAAAGCTCCGGGGCATGGAATAATGACGCACCGGCGGCGCCGGCGACCCTGAGCAGACCCCGCGCCGGGCGCGGACCAAAAACCAAATCCGGAACGCGATTCGCTTGCTATCTGCTTGAACAGGATCTCATCCGGAATAAGCCTCGGCTTTTCGGGATCATGCCCCTTCGACCGCGCGAACGGTTCCCTGGCGGGAATTCTGTCATCGGTCGCTGCTTTCTGCTGGATTTGCGGGCAAAAGGCAAGACCTGCAGGGGGCGCAACCGGTGCACATTCACACCGATTGCCATAGGAATTGAGCTTTCAGCCGATCAGCGGGCCAGCAGCGTCATTGCCGTCATTGATTGCAGCAGGGTGCGCGTGGTGCCGCCGAAGATCATCTGCCACAGCCAGGAATGCGTATAGGCACCCATAACAAGCAGGTCGATGCTGTCGTCGGCCAACCGGTTTTCGATGACCTGCGACGGCGTCGACTTGCCGGTGCAGGCTGCCGTCTCGAACTTGGCGCGCACGCCATGGCGCGTCAGCGCCGCGGCTATCCGGACACCCGTTTCCTTGGACGGATGCGGGTCCTTTTCCGATGTGCTGACGGAAAGGATTTCGACCGAATCCGCGGCCTTGAGAAAAGGCAGCGCATCGAAGGTGGCCCGCGCCACTTCCTTTGAGCCGTTCCAGGCGATCAGCACGCGGCGGACCGGCTTCGGTTCCTTGAGAATGTAGGGGATTAGCAGAACCGGCCGGCCGCTGTCGAACAGGAAGGTTTCGACATCGACCTGCGTGTCGGCATATTTCGACGGATCCGGCTGCACGGCCACGAGGAGATCGGCGCTGCGGGCGCTTTCGATCAACGGCTCGGTGCCGTAACCGACCGAGCTGGCAAAGCTGTGCCATTCGTAATCGATGCCGGCGGCTTCCATCTTCGAGCGGAACACCCGTTCGATTTCGACCGCCTGATTATGGGCGACATCCTGAAGCGCCTGGACCGCAACAGGGTCCGGGATCTCCATTGGCGCCACCAGTGGCACAGTCGAGACAATTTCCGCATGAAGCCCGACGACATGGGCGCCGTGCTCCTTTGCGAGGGCGGCCGAAAACGCGGCAGCGATGCGCGTATTGTCGGGATTGTCGAGAACGGTCACTATCGTTTTGTAGGACATGAAGAGATCTCCCATGCGGAAGGGTTGGATCGGATCATGATATCAGCATTCCGCCATAAAATAATGTTCGGAATGGCCTCAGGGTTCCCTCGAAAGTACACACGCTCGTTGAATGTCAGGCGTCAGCCGACTGATTTTCCTTGGCTTTCGACTGCCGAATGACCTCGATCATCGCGCGTACTTCCGCTGCGACACTTTCGACTAGTTCCGCCGAGCGGCCTCTGACGACGATCTCGGTCGAGAAGAATTGGCCGACATAGCGCGGATAGGAACCGATGCTGGTATCGGGATGCGCCTTCTGGATGAGGCCGAGCGGCGTGCCGATCTCGCCTTCGCCGTAAGGGCAGGAAATCGCTGTTGATAGCACCTTTGCGCCAGTCCTTAGCGTCGGTATGACATTGTCGAGCATCGCCTGGAAAACCTGCGGCACGCCGGCCATGACGTAAACGTTGCCGATGTTGAAGCCGGGCGCAGTCGAGACCGGATTGGCGATATGCTTCGATCCCACGGGCATCCGGGCCATGCGCTGGCGAGCCTCGGTGAATTCCATCTCGCGCCGTGCATACATTTCGCCCATGATCCGCATGGCTTCGGCATCGTGCTCGCAGGGCACGCCGAATGCCTTGGCGACGGCATCGGCGGTGATGTCGTCATGGGTCGGGCCGATGCCGCCTGAGGTAAAGACGTAATCATACTGGCCGCGCAGGGCGTTCAGCGCGGAAACGATCGCATCCTCGTCGTCGGCCACGATGCGAACTTCCTTCAAGTCGATGCCGGCCATCAACAGCACATCGGCAAGATGGCCGATATTCTTGTCCTTGGTTCGGCCGGAGAGCAGTTCGTCGCCGATGGCCAGCATGGCGGCTGTGACAATGATTTCGTTCGACATGAAGATATCCAGGACAATGCGCAGTCGGCGCGTTCAAAACGGTCCGAGATAGGTAACGCTGTTTGCGGCGAATGCAAACGCTCGTTTTCGCGCGATCTCCTGTTCCGGCAGGGATATTGCAAATGAAATTCCGTCTACGCAGGATGAACAGTGCGTTCTGAGCGTGGGGGCTGCGCCCTTGTCGCATCGCTGATACAACATTCCCCGACATTCAACGCGTCCAACAAACGGGAGACGTTCTTATGGCTAAGGTTCTGGTTCTTTATTATTCTTCCTATGGTCACATCGAGAAGATGGCCTATGCCGTCGCAGAAGGTGCAAAGTCCACCGGTGCCGAAGTCACCGTCAAGCGCGTGCCGGAACTCGTTCCGGAAGAGGTCGCAAAGGCCTCTTATTTCAAACTCGATCAGGAAGCGCCGATCGCAACCCCGGACGAACTGGCAGAGTATGACGCCATCATCGTCGGCGCCGGCACGCGCTTCGGCACGGTTGCCTCGCAGATGCGCAATTTCTGGGATCAGACCGGCGGCCTCTGGTTCGGCGGTAAGCTCGTCGGCAAGGTCGGCTCGGTCTTCACCTCGTCCGCAACCCAGCACGGCGGCCAGGAATCCACCATCCTTGGCTTCATCCCGACGCTCTTGCACCACGGCATGGCCGTCGTCGGCCTCCCTTACGCCTTCCAGGGCCAAATGGGCACGGAAGAAGTCAAGGGCGGCTCGCCCTACGGCGCCTCCACCATCACCAACGGAGACGGCTCCCGCCAGCCCTCCGAAATCGAACTGGAAGCCGCAAAGTATCAGGGCGCGCATGTCGCCAAGATCGCTGCCAAGCTCACGGCTTGATTTGAATTCCACATATTGATTAAGAGAGGCGCGGCGAAAGCTGCGCCTTTTTCATTGGGATTTTGATGAAGTTTGATTTTGGTGCGGACGACGGGGGTCGAACCCGTACAGCCAAAGGCCGAGGGATTTTAAGTCCCTTGCGTCTACCAGTTTCGCCACGTCCGCGTCCCTTTCCCCATCAAGCACTTGAGCGATTCAGTCAAGGATTGTTTTGCAGGAAGGGACCGATCGGCGTGAGTCTGACATGCTCGGCTCAGTTACCCTTGAGAACGCTGACAAGTGCCGGTGTCACCTTCTTCTGTTGGAACATGGCCTTAAAATCGGCGTAGCTGATCTTTCCCGATACCACACCGTTCATCAGTCGCTGACAAAAGAGCCGCTTTGCGTCGCTTCGTTGAGATTTGACGTAGAAAGCGATTTCATCCAGTGTTTCCGGTGGCAGGCGCTGCGACATGCACTTGTCGATGACCTGCGCTCGTGCCGTCGGGCTTTCCTTCATAATGGGGATGTTCTTCTCGAAGCTTTTTTCCTGCGAGGCGCAGGAAGCAAGCATCGCAAGAGTGAAAGCGATTATAGCTGGGCGCATAAGGCGCATGACAATGTTCTCCCCTTGAGCAAAACTGGGATAAACATCTTTCGCGCGATTCTCAATCCTATGCACAAGTATAAGTTAATGCCTGTATGGATAAGCGAAGCCCGCCGGAGCCGACGGATCGGTTTTAGGGCGGGCCTCTAACCATCATCATGATGGCTGTGTCATATTGGACGCGGGGGGAGCTTGGCTGTCAACTCGCAGATTTAGGAGTTTCCGCAGTCAGGGGCATAAATAGTTAATGACGCGTCAGTGCGGCGAATATCGCCGTCACAGGTCCGAAAGCGCAATAAACAGGCTTTCTTTGCTCATCTTTCCTGTGCCATAGCGGAAGCTGATTGAAGAAGGACGGATAGACGGTGGACAAGCAGACTGTTCTCGAAGCCACAGAGGCCATGCGTGGCCTCTTTCCCGTAACGCCGCTGCAGCTGAACGAGCATCTCTCCGCCCACTATGGCGCCGATATCTGGCTGAAGCGTGAGGATCTCACGCCGGTCCGTTCCTACAAGATCCGCGGCGCCTTCAATTTCTTCCGTAAGGTGATTGCCGAGGGCGGTACGGGAAAGACTTTCGTCTGCGCCTCCGCCGGCAATCATGCACAGGGCTTTGCCTTCGTCTGCCGGCATTTCAAGGTGCCGGGCGTCGTCTATATGCCCGTGACGACGCCGCAGCAGAAGATCGACAAGACCCGCATTTTCGGCGGCGAGTTCATTACCATCAGGCTCTTCGGCGATTTCTTCGATCAGTGCTATCAGGCGGCCCGCGAGTATGTCGAACAGATCGATGGTGTTATGGTGCCGCCTTTCGATCACACCGATATCATCGAGGGGCAAGCGACGGTGGCGGCCGAAATCGCAGAGCAACTGCCTGATGGCGTTATCCCCGATCACGTCCTTCTTCCCGTCGGCGGCGGCGGCCTTGCGGCAGGGATCACCGGCTATTTTGCCGATAAGCTCCCCTGCGAGGCTTTCATCTTCGCCGAGCCTGCCGGCGCGCCGAGCCTGCGCCGCAGCATCGAGGCGGGGCAGGTGGTGACGCTCGCCAAGGTCGATAATTTCGTCGATGGCGCCGCCGTTGGCCGCATCGGCGAGCTGAACTTCGCCGCGCTGAAGAGCTTTGCGGCCGAGCAGGTCAAGCTCATCGAGGAAAACGCCATCTGCGTCACCATCACCGATATGCTGAATGTGGAAGGCGTGGTGCTGGAGCCGGCCGGCGCGCTGGCGATCACGGCGCTGGAAAAGCTCGATCGCGACGCCATCCGTGGCAAGACCATCGTTGCCGTCGTCTCCGGCGGCAATTTCGACTTCGAGCGCCTGCCTGACGTCAAGGAGCGCGCCATGCGCTATGCGGGCTTGAAGAAATACTTCATCCTGCGGCTGGCGCAGCGCCCCGGCGCGCTTCGCGATTTCCTCAACATGCTCGGGCCGGAAGACGATATCGCCCGCTTCGAATACTTGAAGAAGAGCGCCCGCAATTTCGGCTCTATCCTGATCGGCATCGAGACGAAGAATCCGGATAATTTCAAGCAGCTTATCGCCAATTTTGAAAGTTCCGGCATGGGCTACGAGGACATCACCGAAAACGAGATCCTGGCAAACCTGATCATTTGACTTTGCGACCCTGCAACCTTCATGCTAAAGGCGATCCATGGCTTCGTTCTTTTCAAATATCCTTTCGATCTTCACCGGTGGCGCATCGCAGGCTGGCACTGAAAAGTCCGGCGGCTCGACAGTTAACGTCGAGCCCCAAGTGCATGCCGGCTGCACGATCTATGCGACGCCGCAGCGCGAGGGCAATCAGTTCCGTCTCATGGGCCGGATCGAGAAGGATGTGAACGGCGAGATCCTGGTGCGCAATTTCATCCGCGCCGATGTCTTCAGCTCGTCCGACGATGCCGTGGAATCGACCTTCCGCAAGGGCCAGCAGATCATCGATCAGAACGGCGCCGGTCTCTTTGGCGACGGCGAAAAAGTCCGCCAGGTTTAATTGTCGGACGGTGCAGACGATGGCGAGCGGTGTCAGTAGAGACCGCCCGGTAGCCAGCTTTCCAGATAGGCTTCCATCGGCTTTCCCGACATGACTGTCGAAATCCAGGCGCGTCGTTCGAAATCAATAGCGACCAGCTCGTAAGCGCAGGCCATAAGATCGCTCTTGGTGAATGAAAAGTTTGGTTGTCCCGAATAGTCCGATTGAGCAGCGTATTGCATGCAAACGCACTCGTTTACCCACCATTGGGTCAACAAGGTCTTTGCGCTACTACCGTGATGAAGGACAACGAAGCCGGCGGAATAATGGGGCGTCACGTCCATACGGCCAAGATTGGCTTCGATGAAAGAGCGTGCTGCAGTGATCAATTCCGGCTGAAGGAACTGTTCCTTCTCCGGGGCGTGCGCAGAAATGCCGTAAGCCTTGATGCGCCAGCCGGATATGTGCCAGGTACTTAGGGGCCGGAAATGTCGCGGCGTATACAACGGAATCACCATCTTTTTCTCTTTATTCGGGCCGTCGCTGCCCAGTTGGCTGGCATTTTTGTGCGAAGAACGGCGCTAAAAAGAGGCCTGTCCGCTCGGGATCAGAGCATTGCAAAAGTCGTCCGTTGCGGCAATGGGTTTCGGCAAGGCCGCCTCTACATCTGCTTTGGCGGCCTGTCACTCACTGACATTTAATGATCGATAATTCGCAGGCTTCAAGCCGCGCGGAATATCTTCGCGCCGGATGGAGCGTTGATCGCGCCGCCGTCGACGGTGATTTCGATCGCCGTCACGTTGGCGGAATCGTCTGACGCGAAATAAAGTGCAGCTTTCGCGATTTCGTCGGCTTCACTCATGCGGCCGAGCGGGCTGAGGCTGCCAAATCGGGCCTGCAGCGCATCCAGCGCCTCCGGCGTGCTGGCGCGCGGTTCCCAGATCGGCGTCTTGGTGGCGCCGGGCGTCACCTGATTGACGCGGATGCCGCGGGGCGCAAGCTCGGAAGCAAGATTGCGGGTCATGGCGCGAACCGCGCCCTTCGTGCCGGCATAGGCCGAAGCGCCGGGAATGCCGAGAACAGCATGGACGGAGCCGTTCAGGATCACGGAGCCGCCATCGTTCAGATACGGCAACGCGGCCTGCACGGTGAAGAAGACGCCGGTGAAATTGATGCGGACGATGGTCTCGAACTGCTCAAGCGTCGTTTTTCCGAGCGGTGTATCCCCGGCAATGCCGGCATTGGCAAAGACCACATCGAATTTCCCAAGCTTCTCCGCCGCCTCGGTAAAGGCTCTCTCCATGGCCGGGATATCGGTGGTGTCGGCCTGCAAGGCCAGCACGCCGCCGCCGAGCTGTTCCGCTGCCGCAGCCAGTGTCTTGGCATTGCGGCCTGTTATGGCGACCTTGGCGCCTTCGGCGAGGAAGAGGCGGGCGGTGGCCAGTCCGATGCCGCTGTTTCCGCCGGTGATGACGGCGACCTTGTTCTTGAGACGCATGTTCGTTGCTCCTGTTGGCTTTTACCACGATCTGGATTATGATCGTTATCTATAAGGATTATGATCGTAATCCATTTTGTCAAGCCGGGCACGAAAGGATTTTCGATGGGCCGCTCGCAATTGGAAAAGCAGAAGACGCACGAGCGCATCGTGACGCTCGCCGCCAAGCGTTTGCGTGAGGAAGGATTGGAAGGTATCGGCGTTGCCGACCTCATGAAGGAGGCGGGGCTTACCGTCGGCGGCTTCTACAAGCACTTCGCCTCTCGCGACGAACTGGTGGCGGAAGCCGTGGAATCGGCGATCGGGTCATGGCGGCGACAGCAGGAAGAAAAGGGGATCGATCCTGGAAGCGTCTCACTCAACGATTATGTGGATACCTATCTCAGCGAAGGTCACCGGGATCGTTGCGGCGAGGGCTGCGCCTATGCGGCGCTGACGGCGGATTTGGCGCGCAGCAGCGATACAGTCCGGGCCGTTGCGACGGAAGGCCTGCGACGAAATTTCGATGCGATGACGGCGCGCATGCCGAAACCGGAGACAGCCGAAGCCAGACGCAAGGCGATCATCGCCTCCTGCCTGATGACCGGTGCGCTCGGCCTCGCTCGCGTGGCGGATGACGAGGCTCTTTCGACCGAAATTCTGGAGACCGTAAAGCGGTTCGTAAAGGCGCTGCCGCAGGCGGAATAGCAAAGCGGCCGGTTGAAGCCGGCCGCCTGTCATCATCAAAAAAATGCAGTCGCTTAAGCGGCGAGAGCCAGCTCCGACGCGCGGGCCTGGGCGGCGCCGAGGGCCTTTTCGGCAGCTTCCGGACCAAAAGCAACGCCTTCGATGTAAACGGTCTCGACATCGGTGATGCCGATGAAGCCGAGAACCGACTTCAGGTAAGGAACGGCATGGTTCAGCGGGGCAGCCGGGCCTTCGGAGTAGACGCCGCCGGAAGCAAGCACGATATAGGCCTTCTTGCCGGTGGCAAGGCCCTTCGGGCCGGTTTCCGTGTAGGTGAAGGTGCGGCCGGCGCGGGCGACGTTGTCGATCCAGGTCTTCAGCGAGGAATAGATGTTGAAGTTGATGAGGCCGGTGCCGATGACCAGGGTGTCGGCTGCCAGCAGCTCGTCGATCAGCGCGTCGGAAACCTTGACCAGTTCCTGCTGCTCGGGCGTGCGGGCGTCGGCCGGCGTGCGGATGGCGACCGTGAAGGGGCCGTCGATGTGCGGCAGATTGTCGGCAGCGAGGTCGCGCTTGACGAGCGTCTTGCCCGGATTGTTGGCCTTGATCTTCTCGGCCAGTTCGGTGGCGATCTTCGTGGAGAGCGAGTCCGGACGCGGGCTGGAGGTCAGAAGCAGAATGGAGGACATATCCGTTTTCCTTTTCAATGAGTTGCTAAATCGGCTGGGAGAGTCCGATCACGTTCGCCTCCATAAATAAGTCGTCAGTGCTATCGAGAAAAACTATGATAATATGGATTGGAATTATCGATAGAATGGATGGCAGATGCTCCCCAATCCCACCCTTGACCAATTGCAGGTCTTTCTGACCGTAGCCGAGTCGGGCAGTTTTTCCGCTGCGTCGCGCACGCTCAACCGCGCGCAGTCGGTGATCAGCTACACGATTGCCAATCTGGAGGCCCAGCTCGAAATGCCGCTGTTCGAGCGCTCCGGCTCGCGCCAGCCGAGGCTGACGGATGCGGGCAGGGTGATGCTGGAGGATGCTCGCCGCATCCTTTCCGATCTGCAGGTAATGCGCGCACGCGTGAAGGGCTTGAAGAGCGGCCTTGAGGCGGAGGTGGCTGTCGCCATCAGCGTCATGGTGCCGGTGCACGCGACCGTCGATGTGCTGCGGGAATTCCGCGATCGCTTCCCTTATGTTTCCCTGCGCCTCGACACCGGTGAACTTGGTTCGATGCTGGAGCTGGTTGCCAGCGGCAAGTCGACGATTGGTATCGGCGGCTCGGTGTTGAAGCAGGATGATGCCCTGGTCATCGAGCGCATCGGACATTCCTTCATGATGCCGGTCGCAGCTCCGACGCATCCGCTCGCTCTGCTGGGACGGCCGCTGACGCTTGCCGACGTGCGCGAAGAGGTGCAACTGGTCGTCACCGACGCGTCAAACCTTACCAATGGCAAGGATTTCAACGTCCTGTCCTACAAGATCTGGCATCTCAGCGATATCGCCACCAAGCATCAGCTGATCCGCGGTGGTTTGGGATGGGGTGGCCTTCCGGCTTCGTTCATCATGGAGGATCTGCAGAAGGGACGGCTGGTGCCTTTGGCTCTCGATGCCTATGACCAGAGCGAATATCCACTCTATGCCATACGCAAGGTGGACAATCCCCCTGGCCCTGCGGCTGCCTGGATGATCGAAGCTTTCCGTGATCGTCTGTCGCGATGCCCGAATCACGAGGACTTCAAGTCCGCCGTCGAGATGTTCCATCCGGGAGACAAGCGTCTGGCGGCGGAGTGAGAAAGTCCTCTCCCCAAATGAGAGGAGAGGACGATGGCATTCGTGCTTACAGCACCAGCCGATAGCTGCGGAAGCCGTCAGCACCTTCGCCAGCGTCTTCGATCTTCACGCTCTTGATCTGATCGAGGAAATCCTTGGCCTTCGGCGAGCTCTGGAACCGTACGGTCGTGTCCGCCAGTGGCTTGAAGGTCCAATTGCCGTCGGCGGTCGGGTTGATCGTGCCCTGCTCGTGGACATAGCGCACGATGACGTCGCGGTTGGTGTCCGGTGCCTGATAGACGACCTTATCCGCTGCGATTTCCGGGAAATTGCCGCCGCCGCCGGCGCGATAGTTGTTAGTGACGACCAGGAACTTCTGCGCGGGGTCGATCGGCTTGCCATTGAACTGTAGGTTCTGGATGCGGTTTGCATCGGCATTCAGAACCTTGCCGTCATCGCCGAAGCGGCGTGGCTGCGAGACATCGATCTGGTAGGTGACGCCGTCGATGACGTCGAAGTTGTAGGATGGGAAGCTGCTGTTGATCAGGTCCGCATCCTTGGCACCCGGCTGAACCTGGTTGAACATAGCGGCCGACATTTCCAGCCAGTTCTTGACCTGCGCGCCATTGATGACGACCGCCTGAACCGTATTCGGATAAAGGTAGAGGTCGGCGACGTTCTTGATGGCGACATTGCCGGCGGGAACGTCCGTATAATAGTCGGCGCCGTTGCGCCCGCCGCATTTGAAGGGGGCCGCCGCCGAAAGAACCGGCAGGTCCTTGTACTGCGTCTCCTTCAATATGTTCTTGATGTACCAGATCTGCGCCTGGCTGACGACCTGCACAGAGGGATCGTCGGCGACCAGCGCGAAGTAGGAATAGAGCGGCGCAGACGTCTTGCCGACGGGCGTGCGGACGTAGGTCAGCGTCGCCTCATGCTCGGCCTTGGCGGCTTCGACGACTTCCTTCTTGTCGGCGACGTCAGCGATGACCTTCTTCTTGTCGTCGCGATGGTAGATCGGGCGTGCCTCGGAAGTGAAGTCGACGATCTTCCAGCTCTTGCCATCCTTTTCGAGCAACAGATCGATGAGGCCGAGATGCGAGCCCCAGAAGCCGGCCATGACGGCAGGCTTGCCGTGCAGCGTGCCCTTGACCGGATCGGCATCCTTGATGCCATCCCAGGTCTTCGGGCCGGGGAAGACAAGATGCTGGTGGCCGGTGAAGATAGCGTCGATACCATCGACCGCAGCGACGTAGAGCGAAGCATTTTCCATCTTCTCGCTCTGGCCGCTGCCGTCGATGCCGGAATGCGAGAGGGCGATGATGATATCGGCGCCTTCCGCCTTCATGACCGGAACCCAGGCCTTGGCGGCTTCCACGATATCGCGGGTCTGCGCCTTGCCCTCGAGGTTCTTGATGTCCCAGAGCATAATCTGCGGCGGCACGAAGCCGATGAAGCCGATCTTGATCGGGCTTTCATTGCCGGCGCCGTCCTTGATCTTCTTTTCGAGGATCAGATAGGGCTTGAAGAACAGGTCGTCCTTTGTCGGGTCGGAAGCAAGCTGGCCCTTGGTCAGGTTGGCGCAGACGAAGGGGAAGTTCGCGCCGGCCAGCACCTTGAACATGAAATCGAGGCCATAGTTGAATTCGTGATTGCCGAGCGTACCCACGGAGTAGCCGAGCGTGTTCATCGCTTTGATGACCGGATGGACGTCGCCGTCCTTCATGCCGTGCTGATAAGCCATGTAATCGCCCATCGGGTTACCCTGCAGCACGTCGCCATTGTCGATCAGGAGCGAGTTGGTAGCTTCCGCTCGGATATTATCGATGATCGTTGCCGTACGCGTCAGGCCCATCGTGTCGTTCGGCTTGTCGGCATAGTAATCATAGGGGAAGACATTGACGTGAATGTCGGTCGTTTCCATGAGGCGCAGATGCGCCTGATTGCTCGCAGCGCGGGCTGCGAAAGGATGCAGCACGATCAGCGCCGCTGTGGCGCTGAGGCCTTGCAGCAGGGAACGGCGCGACATGCTGGGCAAATCCAGAATGGAAGACATAAGGCACTCCTTCAACGATGGGGCTATGGTCCGTCGATCATCTCTCGGGCGAGGGAGATTAGGACGATTTTTGAAGGTGTGCACCAGGAATGTGACAGGCTTATTGTGGATCGTAGCCGGCTTTCGCCTGCATGCCATTAACGCTTGAGAACTGGCTTTATGTCCTTGTGGAAAAAGCGGAAATAGGAGGCGACTTTTGCCGAGGCATTGGACGAGCGGTCGAATTCGATGCCGATGCGGCCGTTGTGAGCCCAGCGTACGAAACCATCCAGCAGGCCGATATCGTCGCATTCGACGCGAACCTTGCTACCTGCGGCGGCATAAAGCGGCGCCTGCAGGTCGAGCGCGATGCCGCTTGTGGAAATATCGACGACACGGCCGGAGACGAGCTTGGTGAAATATCGAACCTGGCCCATGAGCCGGGCATGGTGGCGCGGCGAGCCGCGCGTCCTGATTTTCAGATTGCCCTGAATGGGAGATTTCGAAGAGAACTGCATGATATTATCCCGGCTCATCCGTCTTTTCTCGGTTTGGATATCAGATGTGCCTTGCGGGATGTTTAGCATAATCGCTAAAATTGTAGCCGGGCGTCCCGAATCGGTACCGCATCGAGATGGCCGCTGCGATCGGCCATGTGACTATGAGAGGTGCGGGATATGCGTATCGTTTCTTTGAATGCATGGGGCGGCCGGCTGCATGAGCCGTTGATGCCCTATCTCGTCGATGTGGAGGCGGATGTTCTGTGTCTGCAGGAAGTGGTCCGCACGCACAACGCACAATCCGAATGGCTGGTTTATCGCGATCACGGAATCGAGCTCCCGCAGCGCGCCAATCTCTTCGAGGAGCTGAAGGCTGCTTTGCCGGCTTACGATGCTTTTTTCCTCCCCGTCGCGCGAGGCGATCTCTTCGACGGTGACACGCGATTGGACTCTGAGTTCGGACTGGCAACTTTCGTCCGCAGGACCTATCCGATCATCGGCCAGGCAGCCGGCTTCGTCCACGGCGAATTTTCGGCCGATGGCTACGGACCGCATCCGCGTTCGCGCAATGCCCATTGCATCCGCCTTTTCGACTATGAGCGCGGCTATCCCGTCACCATTGCTCATATGCATGGCCTTCGGGATCTGGAAGGCAAGGGCGATACGCCGGCCCGGCGCCATCAGGCGCGTGCGCTGGTCGAGATCATTCGCCAGGTTCGGCAAGAGGGCGACCGGCTGGTCGTCTGCGGTGACTTCAACGTGTTGCCGGATAGCGAGACCTTCGAAGTCCTCGGCAGCCTAGGACTTGCCGATCTCGTCACCTCGCGGGGACATGAGGACACGCGCACCTCGCATTATAAGAAGCAGCCGCGTTTTGCCGACTACATGCTGGTGACGTCCAATGTCGAGGTCATCCATTTCGATCCCGTCGCCGAACCCGAAGTCTCGGATCATCGCGCGTTGCTGCTGGATATGCGCTGACGAAAATCACAAGCCGACATTCGGCCGGTCGATGATCTCGCGCAGTGCAAAGCTGGAATTAATCTTCACGACATGGGGCAGGGCGGAGAGCCAGTCGCGATGGATGCGCTCGTAGTCCTCGAGGTCCCGCGCGGCGACGCGCAATATGTAATCGTATTCGCCCGACATCAGGTAGCAGGAGAGCACATTGGGGCAGCGCTTCACCGCGGTTTCGAATTCCGAAAGCGTCTTGGCGAACTGGCCGGACAGCGAGATGTGCACGAAGGCGATCATCTTGTAATCAAGCGCCTTGTGCGAGAGATGCGCGTGATAGCCGTCGATGACGCCGCTCTTTTCCAGGATATCGAGCCGCCGCGAACAGGCGGAGGGTGAAAGACCGACCTTCTCGGCCAGTTCCGCATTGGTCATCCTGGCGTTCTGCTGCAGCATCCGCAGAATCGAATGATCGATGGCATCGAGGTCGGACATTCGAAGATCTTTCGAAGAAATTCCTATTTGCGCAATAAATCACGAAAAATGACTGCAGCGCAAATCGTCTTTGCAAGGACATTGCGGGACGGTGGTGGTCTGATTTCATTTGGAGAAAATGAAAGACGCAAAAGCATTCGAGGAGGAATGAAATGCGCGTTGGCTGCCCCAAGGAAATCAAGAACCACGAGTACCGCGTCGGGCTGACGCCGGCATCCGTTCGCGAATATGTCGCCCATGGCCACGAAGTCTGGGTCGAGACAAAGGCCGGTGCCGGCATCGGTGCCGATGACCACACCTATGCGGCTGCCGGCGCCAAGATCGCCGCAAGCGCCAAGGATATTTTCGAGAAGTGCGACATGATCGTGAAGGTCAAGGAGCCGCAGCCGTCTGAATGGGCGCAGCTCCGAGAAGGTCAGCTCCTTTACACCTATCTGCATCTAGCCCCTGATCCGGAACAGACCAAGGGCTTGCTCGCCTCGGGCGTGACTGCCATCGCCTACGAGACCGTGACGGACGAGCGCGGCGGCCTGCCGCTGCTCGCGCCGATGTCCGAAGTTGCCGGCCGCCTGTCGATCCAGGCGGGTGCAACCGCTCTGCAGAAGGCCAATGGCGGCCTCGGCATCCTGCTCGGCGGCGTGCCCGGCGTGCTGCCGGCAAAGGTCGCGATTATCGGCGGCGGCGTCGTTGGTCTGCATGCGGCCAAGATGGCAGCCGGCCTCGGTGCCGACGTCAGCATCCTCGATCGCTCGCTGCCGCGCTTGCGCCAGCTTGATGACATCTTCAACGGCCGCGTCCATACACGCTATTCCAGCATCCAGGCTCTGGAGGAAGAGGTCTTTTCCGCCGATCTCGTCATCGGTGCCGTGCTGATCCCCGGTGCCGCCGCGCCGAAGCTGGTAACGCGCGAAATGCTATCGGGCATGAAGAAGGGCTCAGTCATCGTCGACGTTGCCATCGACCAAGGCGGCTGTTTCGAGACCTCGCATGCGACGACGCATTCCGATCCGACCTATGTGGTGGAAGGTGTCGTGCACTACTGCGTCGCCAATATGCCGGGTGCCGTTCCCGTGACCTCGGCCCATGCGCTCAACAACGCCACGATCTATCATGGTCTCGCGTTGGCCGATCGCGGGCTGCGCGCCATCGCGGAAGACAAGCACCTCCGCAACGGCCTCAATGTCCACAAGGGTCGCATCACGAACCGGCCGGTGGCCGAGGCGCTCGGCTATGAGGCCGTCGCGCCAGAAAGCATTCTGAACGTCGCGTAAAGCACGTTGCGCGCACGTCAGATGGAGGCGCCGGCATCCGCGTATGCCGGCGCTCCACTTTTATCAATCCGGCACTGATAGCAATTGTTGCGTGCCGAGCGGACGTGGACATAGGCGATCTCTGGACGCTCTAGCAGCGAGGCAGCATAGGCCGGGATGTCGCCGGTCGGCGTCACGGCGCCGGTCCCATAGACGATGCGGTCGTTCTTGCCATAACCCCGCACGATGAAATCCTTGCTGGTCGTCAGCACAGGCGGCAGGATTTCTTCTGCTTCGTAGCGCTGACATGGCGCCTTATGAAGGAAGATCGGACCTGTTTCCGCATAGGGCTGCAATTCCGGGAAGGGGCGATAGGCAAAGACGAACAGTTCGTCGCCGGCATCGATATTGCGCAGGCAGTGCCGGCAGGGATGGCCGGGGCCGTCGGAAGTCATGGTCTCCGGCTGGTGGCCGTAGGCATCCGCGCCGCCGTTCCATAAGACTTCGGCGTCGGAGGTGGGCATGGCGGCAAAAGCGATGGAAGACATGGCAATGCTCCTTTCGAGATTTGCCATGTGATGCGCCTGAACAAGAACCGAAACCACCCGATTCCTGCCGAAAGCGAACACTTAGCTTTTCTTCGCGAGCTCAAGCAGTTCCTTATCGCTAAGCGGCCGGACGATGCCTTCGCCAGTGGAGATCGGCGAGAAGCCAAACATCTGGTAGAGCTGCAACGCCCTGGGATGATCGAGGTTATTTGTAGTCGTAATGATGCGCTGCGGGTTCAATGTCCATATGGCGTAGAGCGACTGCAGCAGGAACCATTTGCCGATGCCGAGACCGAGTGCGTTTTCGATGAGGCCGAAATGGCTGAGTTCGATCGTCTCCTCGTCCTGGCGGAAATATTCGAAGAATCCACCCGGCGCGCCGTTGACGTAAAGTACGCTGATATCGTTGCGCTGATCGTGGAGAACGGCCGTCAGCTGCTCGTCGGAGAGGCGCAGACGCTCCACCCAATGCCAGCGCGCGCCCACCTGACGATAGAGATAGCGATAGAAGGGCAGCGGAATACCAGGCGCCCGCATGATCGCAGTCTGGATATTGACCGGCACCGGCAGGCTGGCCTTGGGCGGCGCAGTCATTTCCAGGCGGGTGATGTGAACCTTGATGGAGGAGGGCGTCTTCACGGCTATGATGCTCAATCTTGACCGGTTACGATGGGCGTATCCGCCCGGCTGCCCCATTCCGACCAGGAGCCGTCATAGAGCTTGTTGTTGCCGTGGCCGAGGGATTCGAGCGCCAGCGTGATGATGGCGGCGGTGATGCCGGAGCCGCAAGTGGTCACCACAGGCTTTTCGAGATCGATGCCCGCCTTCTTGATCGTCTCGCGCAGTTCCGACAAGGATTTGAACTTGCCATTCGTGGCGAAGACGCCGGAGGGCAGGCTTCTGGCTCCCGGCATATGGCCCGAGCGCATGCCTTCGCGCGGCTCGGGCTCCGTAGCGGCGAAACGGCCGGCGCTGCGGGCATCTGCGATCTGCAGGGAATGGCTGTCGACGATTTCTCGCATCTCATTGAGCGAAACGACACGGCTTCCATTGAACTTGGGCTCGAATGTCGCGGCCGCGAAGGCAGGCGTCGCCGTCTCTAGCGGCCGCCCTTCGGCCTTCCAGCCATCCAGACCGCCGTCGAGTACAAAGACATTCGGCGCACCCATGACGATGTGGAACAGCCACCAGACGCGCGGCGAGGCGAACAGGCCCGGACCGTCATAGATCACAATCCGATCACTGTCGCTGATGCCGCGCTTGCCGACTTCGGCCGCGAAGAATTCGGGCGAGGGGACCATATGCGGCAGGCCGGTCGAATGATCCGCAATCTTGTCCTGATCGAAGCGGATGGCACCGGGAATATGGCCGCTGGCATATTCGGCATCGGCATCGCGCTTCTGCGCCGGCAGATAGAAGGATGCGTCGAGGATACGCAGATCCTTGGCGCCCAGCTCGCCCTGCAGCCAGTCGGCGGATACGACGAAACGGCTCTTGTCCGCTGCCATGATGATCACTCCCTGCTATGGTTTATTGGTCTTGATGTCGAGATAGGCGCTTGCCCGATCAATTCTCGTCAGGCGGCGCGCCGAACCGAATACGGAAGCGACGGTTTTCCTTGCCCTTCTTCTCGATCTTGGCGATATGGATCGCGCCGACCTCCTGCGTTTCCGACACATGCGTGCCCCCGCAAGGCTGGCTGTCGATGGCAGAATCCTCGCCGATACAGACAAGGCTGACCCGGCCGAGGCCCATCGGCGGGCGGACATTCTTGGATTTGACGATGCCGGGATTTGCGATCAGCTCTTCATCCGTGATCCATCGGACGAAGACGGGATGGTTCTCGTTGACGAGCGCCATCATTTTCGCCGTTACTTCATCCTTATCGATCGTCTCGCTCATATCGAAATCGACGCGGCTTTCATCTTCGCCGACCGCCGCGCCCGTAATCGGATAGGGGCAGACCACGGAAAGCAGATGGCAGGCTGTATGCATGCGCATCAGCTTATAGCGTCGCCCCCAGTCGATATGCAGCACCAGCTTCTCGCCGACGATAGGCAAGGGCTGATTTTCGAGCGGGACATGAATGATGATATCCTTGATCGGCCCATGTTTCGTCTGACCAAGCATGATCCTGGAGCCGTCGCCGCGCTCCAGGAAACCTGTATCACCCGGCTGGCCGCCAGATGTGGCGTAGAAACAGGTCTGATCGAGCTCGATGCCCCCATCTTCGTGAATTGCGGTGACGACGGCTTCGGCGGTCGAAAGATAGAAATCGTCACGATAAAGGGCATGGACGGTCATATGATCACGCTGTGGTTTCGTATGGGACGGCGATATCAGCCCGTTTTTCCAAATAGCTTGGCAGCGGCAAACCCTTCGACTTCAGGAAGTCGGGATTGAAGAGCTTGGACTGATAGCGATTGCCGTAATCGCACAGGATGGTCACGATCGTGTGTCCTGGACCGAGATCCTTGGCGAGACGAACCGCGCCGGCGATATTGATGGCCGTCGAGCCGCCGAGGCACAGACCCTCGTGTTCGACCAGATCGAAGACGTAGGGAAGCGCTTCGGCATCGGTGACCTGATAGGCAAAATCGGGCGTGAAACCCTCCAGGTTCGCCGTAATGCGGCCCTGGCCGATGCCTTCGGTGATGGAGGAGCCGGAGGATTTCAGCTCGCCGTTCTTGTAGAATTCATAGAGGGCGGCACCTTCGGGGTCGGCAATACCGATCTTGATGTCCTTATTGAAGGCGTGCAGGCCCATGGCGACGCCCGCCAGCGTGCCGCCGGAACCGACCGAGCAGATGAAGCCGTCGATCTTGCCATCGGTATCGTACCAGATTTCTTTGGCGGTCGTCTCGATATGGGCCTGACGATTGGCAACATTGTCGAACTGGTTTGCCCAGATCGCACCGTTAGGCTCTGTTTTTGCGAGCTGCTCGGCCAGCCGGCCCGAGACCTTCACGTAGTTGTTCGGGTTCTTGTAGGGGACAGCCGGAACTTCCACGAGTTCGGCGCCGAGCAGCTTCAATGCATCCTTCTTTTCCTGGCTCTGTGTCTCAGGAATGACGATGACGGTGCGGTAGCCGAGCGCTTTGGCAACCAGTGTAAGGCCAATCCCGGTATTGCCGGCCGTGCCCTCGACAATGACACCGCCAGGTCTCAAAAGACCCTTCTTCTCAGCATCGCGAATGATGTAGAGCGCGGCGCGATCCTTCACCGATTGACCGGGATTGAGAAATTCGGCCTTGCCGAGAATGGTCGAGCCCGTCGCCTCTGAGGCGCCCTTGAGCTTGATCAACGGCGTATTGCCAATTGCTTCGAGGACGGACGGATGGACGGTCATTGGAATCTGCCTTCTGTTCGCAACTACTGTAAGAACGGTCTTTTCCCTTCACAAGGCAGCATAGGCAAGAAATTCTGTTCCTTGCTACTCCTTTGCCTCGCAAAATTCGACTTGGCGGGCGTTTCGACCTCTCTTCTTCATCCAAGTTCTCGGTCTCCAATTGGTGACATTGTTTTCCCGATGAAGCCGTCAGTCTGGCCGAAAGCGGCCACAATGATGCGCTATTTCTAAAATGCCACGGATGGTCGCGATTTAGGCGTTTGATTTAGGCGGCCGCCAGCCAAGGAGAAGAGCCATGAGCCCGTTCATCGCACGTCCTGAACATGGAGTGGTCTGGATCACCGGCGCGAGTTCCGGTATCGGCCGCGCGCTCGCGCTGAAACTGGCTGAAGAAGGATATAAGGTTGCCGTTACGGCGCGTAGCCACGACAAGCTTCTGGCGCTGCAAGCCGAGGCAAGCGCGCTTGCAGGCAGCATTGTCGTGCTGGACGGCGACGTAACCAATGCCGAGGATATGGAACACACGGTTGCCGCGATCGAATATCAGCACGGCCCTATCGCCTTGGCGGTTTTGAACGCCGGCATCTATTTGCCGGCGCGGGGCGAAGATCTCAATCACGAAGTCTTCGAGCGCAGTTTCGCCGTCAATCTTCACGGCGTCGTCAATTGTCTCGTTCCGGCGGTGAGGCATATGCGGGCGAGGGGATTCGGCCAAGTCGCTCTTGTCTCGTCCGTTGCCGGTTATGGCGGACTGCCCGGTGGCGCAGCTTACGGGGCCAGCAAGGCTGCGCTGATCAATATGGCGGAAAGCCTGAACTTCGAGCTCGATCGTATGGGCATCCACATCCAGCTCGTTACCCCCGGTTATGTCGATACGCCGTTGACGGCTCGCGGCAATAAGCTCGACATGCCTCAGATCGTGTCGGCGCAGCATGCAGCTGATGCGATCGCTGCCGGGTTGAAATCATCATGCTTCGACATCAGCTTCCCGAAAAGTCTGGTCTATCGGGCAAAGCTGCTGAAGTTTCTGCCCTACAGTCTTTATTTCAGGGTGCTCAGATATTTTCTGGGAGGCGGCAATAAGCGCCGGCCGGTCGGCCCGCATATCACCGCGCACCCAGCCGAATAGCAGCTATCCGTCATTCTTCAGGGATGCATGAGCGACGAGCGCGCGCTGGCGCGCCATGGCATGATCGACGATCGGCCGGGGGTAGTGCTTGCCAAGTTCTATGCCCGCACGCTTGAGGACGTCGTCAGGCGCCTCGAACGGCCGATGGATATATTTGCTGTCGAGCTTGGAGAGCTCCGGCACGAAAGTCCTGACATAGCCGCCATTCGGATCGAATTTCTCGCCTTGCAGCACCGGATTGAAGATGCGGAAGAACGGCGAGGCATCGGCACCCGAGCCTGCAACCCATTGCCAGTTTGCCGTATTGGCGGCCGGATCGGCGTCGACGAGCGTGTCGCGAAACCAGGCTTCACCTTCGCGCCAGTCGATCAGCAGATCCTTGATGAGAAAGGAGGCCGCGATCATGCGAACGCGATTGTGCATCCAGCCATGGCGCCATAGCTGCCGCATGCCGGCATCGACGATCGGATAGCCGGTTTGCCCGCGCTGCCAGCTTCTCAGCAGTTTGGTATCGGTAAGCCAAGGGAAGTCGTCGTAGCGATCGTTCCAGTTTTCCGTCCTGAGTTTCGGGAAATGAAAGAGCTGGTGATAGCAGAATTCGCGCCAGACCAGCTCCTTGCGGAAGCGGACGACATTGTCTTTAGCGATATTGCCAGGCAGCCCGCGCGTCGCATGCCAGATGCGGGCAGGCGAAATTTCTCCGAGCGCCAGATGCGGCGAGAGCAGGGAGGTCGCTGGTCTGTCTGGGAAATCGCGGCCGACCGCATAATCATCGATGGCGCCATCGATGAAGTCCTTCAGCTTCTTTTGCGCCGCGGCTTCGCCCGGTTTCCATAGGTCCGTAAATTCTGATGCCCAGTTCGGCTGGGTGGGCAGCAGTGACCAAGAGGCGAGCGTGTCCGATTGGGGCCACTGGCTGGGTGCGAGGAGCTTTGCGGGCGCTTCTATCGGAAACGGCGGCTCGCCGGATTGTTCGAATGCGCGCCAGAAGGGCGTGTAGGTTTTGTAATGGTCGCCTGCGCCCGTGCGCAAGCGTGTCGGTTCATGCAGCAATTGACCGGCAAAGCTGTTGGCCCCGATACCCTTGGTCCGCAATGACTTCTTGATTTGAGTGTCCACCTTGATCCCGGTAGGATCGTAGCGACGGTTCCAGCCGACGGCTTCAGCATTGGTTTCCTCAATAAGTTTTTCGAGCACCGTCAGCGCATTGCCCTGGCGGAGGATAAGCCTGCTCCCGAGGCCTTCGAGGGCGGTTTGTAGGGCAGCGAGCGAATGATGCAGCCACCATTCCTGCGCTCCGCCAAGCGGGCCACGCTCCGCTGCAGCCGGCTCGCGAATATAGACGGGAATTACCGGGCGGCCTGATGTTGCCGCCGCCTGTAACGCCTGGTTGTCGTCGAGGCGGAGATCCCTTCGAAACCATAGAAGAATGGGGTTCGGCTCTTTTGTCGATGTCGTCATGGTCCCGGCCGATTGCTCATCCTCTGTTGCGTCTCGCATGCCTTATAAAGGCTCAAACCATTATACGCTGCCAGCCGCCGAATGGTTTCCCTACCGTGCGTTACATAAGCGAATGCCGCACGCAACTCTCGTAAGGAAAACTCGATCTCCTCTGTGGTATAAGGAATGCTTGTCACTGTTCTGTAATGCAAATTCGCTAGCAGTCCACCCGATTGACAGGACCAGAATTGATGGGCCTCGAATGGACAGGCGGGGAAGATTAAAATGGCGGAAATCCGCATCGAACAAGTTCGCAAGGCTTATGGCCGCAATCCAGTCGTCCATGGCGTCGACCTGAATTTCCGGTCGGGCGAATTTGTCGTCATCCTCGGGCCCTCCGGCTGCGGCAAGTCCACGCTGCTGCGCATGATCGCTGGTCTTGAAGATATCACCTCGGGCGAGATCATCATTGACGGCAAGGTGGTTAACCAGCTCGAGCCGCGCGAGCGCGGCTGCGCCATGGTCTTCCAGAACTATGCGCTCTATCCGCACATGGATGTCGCCGCCAATATGGGCTATGCGCTCAAGGTCGCCGGCGTGCCGCGCGCCGAGCGCGAGCGCCGTATCAAGGAAACTGCCAAGATCGTCGGCCTCGAGGATTTCCTCGCCCGCAAGCCGGCCGAGCTCTCCGGCGGTCAGCGCCAGCGCGTCGCCATGGGCCGTGCCATCATCCGCGAGCCGAAGGTATTCCTCTTCGATGAGCCGCTCTCCAATCTCGATGCGAAGTTGCGTGTGCAGATGCGCGTGGAAATCCGCCGCCTGCACAAGCGCTTGTCGGCGACCTCGGTCTTCGTGACGCACGATCAGGTCGAAGCCATGACGCTCGCCGACAAGCTCGTCGTCATGTACAAGGGCAATGTCGAACAGGTCGGTACGCCGCTTGAAATCTACAACACGCCGCGCACGCGCTTCGTCGGCTCTTTCATCGGCTCTCCGGCCATGAATTTTCTGGAAGGTACCTTTGCGGCCAATGGCGAGCAATTTATCTTCGACGGCATTCCGATAGCCATCGACGCCAATATCGGCAAGCGCCATGCCGGCCAGCCTGTCGCCCTCGGCCTCCGACCGGAGCATGCGCGCCTCGTTCCTGCCGGCAGGCCAGGCGCCATCCCGGCGACTGTCGATTTCGTGGAAGAACTCGGTGCCGGCCGCGTCATCCATTGCGATATCAACGGCTCGAGCTTTGCCGTCGCGGTTGCCGACCATACCACCGGCCAGACCGGTCAGGCGGTCGCTCTGGAACTGCCGCAGCAGCACACGCATCTCTTCGCCCAGGATACCGGACTGCGGCTCGACGCGGTCGCCTCTGTCACGCCGCTCAAGGTGCTGGCGAACTGAATTTCAAACATAACTTTTCAGTAGGTATCCCCGGAAGTTTTCCCGACTTCCGGGTTTTTCATTTGTGTAAGTCGATCGAGTTTAAGTGAAGTTTGGGTTCGCGCAGGGCTATTCCAGCGCGATGCAGATCGATACTCGATCGCAGAGGGAAATGCCGCGCCGGCAAATGCCGGCGCGGCAGGTAAACAAGATCACTTCTCCGTAGCGATCATGCCCCGAACGACCCAACGCTGCATCAGCACGACAACGGCAAGCGGCGGAATCATGATGATCAGCGTGCCGGCCATGGCGATATGCCACTCCGGAAGGCCGCCAAAATTCGGGATAAGTGACTTGAGTTCGTGAACAGCCGTTATGTGGGCGGGATCGGTGGTTACCAACAACGGCCAGAGATACTGGTTCCAGGCCCAAAGGAACATGATGGTGCCGAGGGCGGCCATGTTGGTGCGCGACAGCGGCAGCAGGATGTCGACGAAGAAGCGCAATGCTCCGGCGCCGTCCATGCGCGCGGCTTCAGCCAACTCGTCCGGTATCGTCAGGAAGAACTGGCGGTAAAGAAAGGTACCGGTCGCTGTCGCGACCAGCGGTAGGATAAGGCCGATTGAGGAGTTAAGTAGCCCAAGGTTCAGGGAAACTTCGATACCAGTAAGCTTTGCGATAAGCCAGGTGATGCCGGTGATGTCGAGAATTCCCTGGAAGGGCGAAAGCACGTTCGCTGCGACCGCATAGGTCGGCACGATACGCACTTCGAGCGGCAGCATCAGCGTTATGAAGATCAGCCAGAAAATGAGGTGGCGGCCGGGATAGCGGAAATAGACCAGGGAGAAGGCCGTTATCGCGGAAATCAATACCTTGCCCACCGCGACGCCGGTAGCGAAGATTAGGCTGTTCAGCAGCTTCGGGCCGAGATTTGCGGTCGTCCAGGCCGTCTTCATGTTGACCCAGAAATCCGAACCGGGGATGAGCGACATCGGCACTTTGTTGACATCGGCGATGTTGTGCGATGCGGCAATGGCGACGATAGCCAGTGGGCCGACGGCGACAATGAAGCCAAGGAACAGGATCAAATGGGTGAAAAAATTAAGAATGGGTGTGCGCTCGACCATGTCAGCCTCAACGATAATGCACGCGCTTCTCGATGAAGCGGAACTGGAAGATGGTAAGCAGGACGATCAGCAGCATGAGAATGATGCTCTGTGCCGCAGCACCGGAAAAATCGAGACCTTTGAAGCCATCCGAATAGATCTTGTAGACCATGAGGTTGGTCGAGTTGTGCGGGCCGCCCGAAGTCATGATGTCGACGATGCCGAATGAATCCTGGAAGCTTTCGGTGATGTTGATGACGAGCAGGAAGAAGATTGTCGGCGTGATCAATGGGAACTGGATGTCCCAGAAGCGGCGGAGCACGCCGGAGCCGTCCATGGCGGACGCCTCGATCAGCGCGCGTGGAATGGCCTGGAAAGCGGCGAGGAAGAAGATGAAGCTGTACCCGATATATTTCCACGAGAAGGCGGCGATGATGCAGGCCATGGCGGCGTTGCCGTCAAGACCCGGGTCCCAGAATCCCGGCCACCACTGATTGACCACGGCCATGAGTCCGGCTTCCGGCGCCAGGATGAAGCGGAAGGCCATCGCCGATGCGGGCGCGGCAATACCGTAAGGCCAGATCAGGACCACGCGATAGATTTTCGAGCCGCGCAGCTGTCGATCGGTCAATGCCGCAAGTATCAGCCCGCCGACCATGGAAATACTTGTGCTGATAGCAGCGAAGATGATGCTGATCGTGACCGAGTTCCAGTAATCGGAACTGGCGAGAATGGATTTGAAATTGTCGAGCCCGACCCAGATATTGCCCCCGCCCCAGGGCTGCTGCAGCGTCAGCGACCAGAAGACCGCCTGACCCGCCGGCCAATAGAAAAAGGTGAAGATGAGGAGCAGTTGCGGCACTGCGAACAGAATGCCGACGCTCCATTTGTTGAAAGTTACTCGCTTTTCCATTGTCTCTACCGGCTTGATATCCCGATGCCACGCTTGCCTTCATAACGAACGTCCGCCGGGAAACCCCGGCGGACGCTGTTCTGTTACGGGCTTTGCCGTTTACGGCAGCTGCTTGCCCTTGTAGGTGGCTTCGAAGCGCTCGAGTACGGCGTCGCCGTTCTTGACGAGGTTGTCGATGCCTTCCTGGACGCTGACCTTGTTGGCGAAGATGGCTTGCATCTGGTTACCGAACTCGGCGCGGATCTGCGTGAAGCTGCCAAGGCGGATGCCGCGGGTGATCGCGGTCGGCTCGGAAGCTGTCAAGCTGGCGATAGCGACTTCGCGGCCCTTGTAAGGAGCCTTGTCGTAGAAACCGGAGGATTTCATGAATTCGAAGCCGGACTTAGTAACCGGGATGTAGCCGGTGTTGGTCGACCAGAAGAGGGCGGTTTCGGGTTTGGCGATGAAGTTCAGGAACGCGGCAGCGCCCTTGTATTCGTCAGCCGACTTGCCGGATAGAACCCAGAGCGAAGCGCCGCCGACGAGCGAATTTTTGCGCTCGGTGCCGGCGTAAACCGGAAGCTCGGCAACATCCCAGTTCATGTCGGCCTTATGAGTCTTGCCGACCGTGCCATGGTCGCCGACCGAGGTCATGATCATCTGGCAATCGCCGGCGGCGAAGGCCTGAACCATATCCTGACCGAGGTCCTTGGACTTGATCTTGATGAGGCCCTGGTCGTACCAGCTCTTGAGATCAGTCACATACTTGACGAACTTCGTCTTATTGACGGTGAGGCGGGCGTCGAGACCGTCGTAACCATTGTTCTTCGTGGCGATCGGCTGATCGTGGATGGCCGAGAACTGCTCCATCAGCTGCCAGCTTTCGTTGCCGGAGATGTTGATGGCCATCGGGCATTCATAGCCGGCGCCCTTCAGGGCCTTCATGTCTTCCGCAGCTTCTTCCCAGGTCTTCGGTGCGGCGGTCTTGCCGATCTTGGCGAAAGCGTCCTTGTTCCAATAGAGCAGGGCGGTGGAAGAGTTGAAGGGGAAGGAGAGCAGCTCGCCCTTCGAGGTGGCGTAGTAGCGGGCGATACCCGGGAAATAGTTGTTCCAGTCAACCTTGTACCCGTTCTCGGCCATCAGCTTGTTGACCGGATAATAGGCGCCCGAAAGCATCATCGTTGCCGTGCCGACGTCATAGACCTGGACAATCGTCGGCTGCTTGCCAGCGCGGAAGGCGGCGATCGTGTTCTGCAGGGCGGCATCGTAGTTGCCCTGGCTGACGCAGGAAACTTCATAATCCTTCTGGGAATCGTTGAAGTTCTTGCAGAGCGTCTCGACGACGCGCTGAAGGTCGCCCGACAAGCCAAACCAGAAATCGAACTTGACCGGAGCTGCGGCAGCCGGCATCGCCAGAGCGACGCTCATGACGCCAGCGGCGGCGGCAGAAATGTAATTTTTAAGTTTCGACATATCCCTATTTCCTTTTGAAAGCTCGGAACCGGTGGTCTTGCGCAAGTCCGCGGTAGCGCGGGTTATAGACAAGCTGTGTGACAGTTTGTTGTGGGCAAGAATCCCGCATTGGCGGGCTTTTTCACAAGGATCGCGGGTCTACGAAGGGGGCGCTACTTGCAGGATCGTGCAGTTGAGCTCTTGCTGATGAAGAGACGTGGTTGGCAGGTCCTCGCCCTTGGATTGTTATTCGGCAAAAAGATGCAATGCGCCTCCTTGTCTGCGCCCGGAGCCGTATTGCAAGATTGCTGAGTGGAAGGTTGGAAGGGATTGGAGGAACCGGAATATGGGTCACAGCGAACGGCAGAAAATGGCAGCGGGAGAGTGGTACTGCTGTTTCGATCCGGAACTCGACGCCTTGCGTTGGCGGGCGCGCGAGGCAGTGTATGCGCATAACACCATGCCGCCGTCCCAACGCGGCCACCTCGCCCCCGCTTTAGCCGCACTCTTTGCCGAGATCGGTGAGGGCGTCTTCATCGAGGCGCCGTTTCACTGCTCCTATGGCATCAACATCTCGCTCGGCCGCCGGGTCTATATGAATGCCGGCTGCACCATCCTCGACAGCGCCAGCGTGCGCATCGGAGACGGCAGCATGCTGGGGCCGGGGGTCCATATCTATTGCGCTGAACATCATAAGGATGCCGAACTGCGCGGAGCGGGGCTGGAGGTCGCGCGGCCGGTGACGATCGGCAGAAGCGTGTGGATCGGCGGCGGAGCGATCCTCGTCGGCGGTGTGTCCGTGGGGGATGGCGCAATCATCGGCGCCGGTGCGGTCGTCACCAGAGATGTTGCCGCCGGCGCGACTGTAGTCGGCAATCCGGCTCGTCCCGTTCGTGCGCGATAGGATAAAAGAGTTAGTTTGCTGGTCGGCGTTTTCGCGTCCACCATACGGCGAAGCGGCGGCGCCAGCGGCGCACCACCGGCATGTCGTGCGAGAGCACGATGAAGCCCAATGGCAGCATCCAGAAGCCGAGTACCGGCAGGAAGCCGAGCAGGCCGCCGAAGATAAGCGCTATCCCCACGCCGACGCGGGCAAGGCGTGATCGAGGTAGGGGAATTCTCACAGAGCCGAAAACCAGCTCGCGGGTAGAGGGATCAATGCCAAAACGGCGGGTTTTCCGGCCATTCCGATTGGCATTTGCTGGCGTTTCGCTTTGATCGGTCATCCACAGGAAATGGTGGCGCGAGGAAATAATGCAAGAGAATTCATTTTTTTTGAAAAAACCGCTTGGCAAATCGGGAAAGCATTTGTATTACCCCGCTCACACCGCGCCAAGCGCATTCCCTGGTAGCTCAGCGGTAGAGCATTCGACTGTTAATCGACAGGTCGCCGGTTCGAATCCGGCCCGGGGAGCCACTCTTCTTCTACAGAATTGAAGCTGATATCGGAGCAAACATGCCCGATTGACTTAATCCTGTGTTCGTAATTCTCAAAGCTGATGAGTGCGGCCAAGCTTATAGCAGCACATTTTTGCAGTTTTATTGCGCATGCCCCGCAGCACTGACTTCGGCCGAGGCTCGCCTGGTTCGACAGTGGTATCTTCGTTGACCGGTCTTTCCCATTCATGCCAGATTGCCGCCACCTGTCAGCCAGGCGTCAATGCCGGTGGGCAATGGGAATGTGGGCCAAATCTGGCACATTTGGGGGATAAGATGGCCGAGAATGCGAGCTTTCGTGGTGGAGTGGCGGTGGGATGGGTTCTTAGCGTAATTGTGATTCTTGCATTGGTGGCCGATGGGGCGGTTGATCTGTTTGCGCCGGCCTTGATCAGCGCGCAGATGGCGGAGACGGGCTTTCCCGCCAATCTGGCTACGGTGGTGGGTTTGATCATCTTCGTCTGCGTCATTCTTTACGCAATTCCGCGCACGGCAGTCCTTGGAGCGATCCTGACGACCGGGTTCTTCGGCGGTGCAATTTGCGCCCATCTGCGCCTCGGAGAAATCGGGTCGCCTCCACAACTTATAAGTTTATTGCTCGGCGTCACGGCGTGGGGTGGCCTTTATCTTCGCGACGAACGTATTCGGCGCCTGCTGCCCCTTCGTTCGGTGGACGACTGAAAATCGAGCGCATGAATCATTCAGGCTTTTTGCGGTGCAATAACAATATCTTGCGCTGCACTTTTCTTCCCGCGAGATGGCGAATGGTAGCGGGCTAATGAGATCGTGCCAAAATAATGCATTCGTGATTTTCGAGAGCCCGCCAAGGGACCTCTCGGGTGGATATATGTGGTCTTTCTGAAAAAATTAGTTCAAGGTATGGTTGCTCTCGCGAATGTGAGAGCATGTTCATGTGTCGTTAATGCCATGCGGCGCATGAACGTAATGCGCGATCCGCGCAGCATAGTCCCCCAATGCTTTAGAGGTTCGACATGAAAAATCTGATTCTTGCTTCTGCAGTAGCTGTGGCGTCGGTCTTTGCCTTCAGCGTGCCGTCCGAGGCCGCTCCGATGCATCATCATCGTCATCACCACTATCATCATCACTGCCATGTGAAGAAGGTAAAGCGCAAGATTCATGGACGTTGGGTTATCCGCCATGTTCGCGTCTGCCGTTAATCGCAAGACGTTAGGAACCGGCGCAGGTTCCTCTTAAAATAATATGGCCGCCGCCGGAGTTCCGGTGGCGGCCATATTGTTTGTGTTATTCCCCGACGTGACCCGCTTCCTACCTTGTGTCCGACGTGAGCTTGGCAGATATCATTCCGATATCGCAACCCGCCGCACTAAGGCCGAATCTCGAATATCACACCGCCATGGCGGCGGTGATGATAGCGGCGGTCGTCCCGCCATCTGTCATCCCAATGGCGGCGGCGGTCCCAGCCGCGGTCGCCATGCCAGTGACGGCGATCGCGATCACGCCAGCGGGGACGGTCGTCATTGCCCCATCGGCGCGATCCTTGCTCTTGCACTAGGATAAGATCTGATGCCCGCGATATAGATGGACTGCTCGGCGGCGCGGCCACTGCAGGCAGGGCGGCGGATAGCGCTGAGCCCGTGGCCAGCGCCACGCTCAAGGCGAGCGAAGCAAGGTAGTGTTTCAAGGTTCTAACTCCTGTATTCAGCTATGTCCCTTTTCATCGCTAAACGCCCAGGGCAGCGACTAGGTTCCCCTTTTCGTTGACTGGAGATCCTTGTGACACGCGTATTGATCGCAGGAGGAGCCGCTGATTGCGGGTGTTACAATGAAAAAGGGGGCCGGCAGGGAAAGCCGGCCCCCTTCCTTCTCTGATCGGAGGTCAAGTCTGATCAGGTTAGAAGTTGCGTTCGAAGCGCAGGATGCCCGAAACGGTATCGTCGTGGGCATAGTCATAATGAACGTAAGTCAGTTCCGGCTCGACCAGGAGGTTCTTGACCGGGTTGAACTTCAGGTTCGTGGTTGCTTCGAAGATCTTCGAGTCGCTGTAGGCGAGCTGCAGGTTCCACTTCAGCTTGTCGTTGACCGGAACGCCGACGCCGCCCCAAACAGCCCAATCACCCCAGCCGCACTTCGAGGCATTGACGGTGCCGTTCGGCGCCGTGCAAGCAGAGACGTCCTGGTTGGTGCCGGCATACTTGTTGAGCTTGTCGCCGTCAGTATTCCAGCCGCCCATCAAGAAGGCCGTGAATGCGCCGAAGTCAGCATCGATGCGAGCCTTGATGGCGCCTTCTTCGACGATCGAGTCGTAACCACCGACGACCTTGAAGCCCCATGCACCGGACTTGAAGCCGGCACCGGCGACAACGTCAGGAGCGTAGTGATTGGTCCGGTCGTCCGTCCACCAGCTTGCGCCGTAGGATGCCGAGCCGGTCGTGGCGGAGTTGGAATCTTCAAGCGAGATCACAGCCGAGAAGCCGTTGCCGCCGTCATATTCATAGGTCAACTGATTGAGTTCGTACGGACCGTCATAGATCACGTCGTCGTTGATGACGTCGCCGGCGTAGCCGATATACAGGTTGTACTGCGAGTCTTTCTTACCAACGGTGAAGCCACCGAGGCTGATGTAGGACCACAGCAGGTTGGTGGAGGTGGAGCCGCCGTCGTTCCAGTCCCAGCGAACGATGGTTTCGGTCTTCAGCGGACCGTATTCGGTGTCGGTTGCGGTGTCGACGTTCAGCTCGGCACGAGTATGCCACAGCGTGCCCTGATGGCTATCACGGTTGTAAGCATTATACCACTCACCTTCCGTACGCACCTTGCCGCCGATCTTGAGGCAGGTTTCGGTACCCGGGATGAAGAAGTAGCCAGCACCGTAAGCGTCGCAGATGCGGACGTATTCCAGCGGCTCCGGCTCGGCTGCGACGATCGCGTCAGCCGCGTGAGCACCGGATACTGCTGCCAGGGCAGCAGCGGAGCCGAGAAGAAGGCTCTTGATGTTCATAATAACTCCAATCTTTCTTGATTGGGCATGAGATATCGCGCCGAAAAACGACGTGCCCAACCCCATCCCGTTCATGTTCCCTATCAGTAGGTGCGAAGTAATAAGCTTCGCGAACTATTTCCTGAACCTGCTTCGGTGATTTGGCAAGATACTAAGGATGCAGAACTATATGCGCCCTACTTGAAAACCGGCGTTGTTGCAAAAATGACGCAATTTGTAGTGCTTCGCCCGTCGGGCGGAAAAACAAAGTATCATTCCGTATCGGAGAAAAGGGCAGCTTTATCCGGCTTCCACCTCGGTGCGATCTAGCCATCTGGCTGTGTGGTGCGTCCGACGACATTACTGGGGGCGTAGTCTCGTCGGACGCGGCACTGTCCGGTCTGTGGGTGGCGTACAAACCGGTGGTACTAAATCTAACATCTACCTCAGGTCCCCATAACCTACCTGAATGGGCTGGCAGCGACCACGCCTCCGGACGAGGTGGTTATTCGCCGAGACGGTAATGTTCTTTTGCTCTGAAACCCGGTTGGTTTGCAATAATTCGGCGCGATTGGCCGAGTATCCGAAATCACCAGTTATCGGCAGCTGCGCCTTATGTTGAAGTCGATCTCTGTTGATGCAAATGAAGGATCGGGTAGGGCGCCACCTGATTGTCGATATCTGGCGTGTCCTGTCGCCCTGAACCGAACCGCTCGTAAAAGCCGACCGCGTCGGCATTTTGCTCGCCCGCATGAGCAAATATCTTTTCTGAATGAAAAAAGGATAGGATTCAGAATGAACCCTCTTGCGGTTTTCTTTGGATCATTCTAAATCCGCGCCACCACAACGCAAATTGCTTTCGGATGGCCTCGTGGCGGAGTGGTTACGCAGAGGACTGCAAATCCTTGCACCCCGGTTCGATTCCGGGCGAGGCCTCCATTTCTTCCAAGCTCAATTCTAAATATCTGATTTTGCTTTATGTTTTCAGCTTTGGCGCTTTGAAGCTCAGCCACTCCGTCAAGAGAAAACGAAGTGTGGCAATCGTTGCGCGTTTAGATTCCCTTCCCATCGATCGCCGACAATGATTCTGGCGGTTCCACCCTGCTGATCAAAATCTTGGGCAAAGGATTGCTGTGGTGGGATCAATCGAGATCGCGGCCGGAGCATTTACCTTTGCGGCTAGGCACTTCAGTTTTTTCGCTCGGATGATCTTGGATGTTGGGTTCGCGGGCTTACGACAAGCCGCCGTCTTGGCAGGTCGGGTGGTTCCGCGAGCCATAAAAAGCAAAAGCGGTCCAGTCTAGGGAAAAAACTGGGCCGCCTTTTGCTGGACTGGAGGTCAATCAAATTCAGCACGCTAATTGTAAGGTTGACTTAGTATTTGTCAACAAAAATGAGGACTGGGACGTTGGGCCTCGCTGGAGCTTATTCCTCAAGACATGGAAAGGCGAATTTATAGGCGCGCGCGATCAAAGAGCTGGCGGGCCGCTCCAGCTGCCAGGAGTGCTCCGCCATCCATTTGCAGGCGATCGTCGTCGCTTTTGTATTGCTGAGCTCGGGTGGCAGACAGAAAGCACCGACAAACTGCTGAAGGTAGCGCTCATAGCGCGATGAGTTCTTGGGCGTCTGCTTTGTGGCCCGGATCGTCAGGCTCTTCGTTCGCTGGGCCTCGTCGAGAATGCCCTGGATATAGACCGAAGCGAGCGTTCGATCCTCTTCGCACCATTCGTCGAGTTGCTTTCCGGTAACGATGTGTCCGATGATCGGAGCCGGCTCTTTTGGTTCATCCTCGCTTGAGGTTTCCTCGCTCAACACAACTTGGGGCAAGAGAAGGAGAAGCGCTGCGGCGCAGAGCGAAAGCCTCATTCGGAAAACCTACATCATCGAGGAAAGACTCGCGGCCAGGAAAACCACAAGCGGCAGCGACGTTACGACGAAAAGAACGAGAGAAACAGGCATCCCAGCCACCTTCTATTCAAATTTAATATCTGGGCCGAATGGCTTCGGGCCGGAAGGTCGATTGGTCACCACGGCGGGTGCAACGCATGGAAGCGTGGGCGCCTGAAGTTAACATTTTGCTAACATGCGTCCCGATCCTGAGCACGGCGGATTCCTAAATGTCTTCGAGGTCCGATACCAGGACGATGACGCATGCGGCCGGTGTCAAGATTGTTGTTCGCCTGCGACGCCTTGTGATGAATCTCTGCGCCTGTTGCCGCAATGCCTTGAAAGCGAAGCGTCAGGCGATTAAGACACGCGTAACAGAAAGTAGAGCCAGCCGGTCTGGCACCAAGGGCGCAAGAGGATAAGATGGATTTCGAAGCAGCGCGCGTGAAGATGGTCGAGAACCAGATCCGGACAACGGATGTCACCTCTCATTCCGTGTTGAATGCATTTTTCGCCGTACCGCGCGAAAATTTCGTACCGGAGAAGTCGAAGCTCCTGGCCTATGTCGACTGCGATATCGAGGTCGCCCCTGGCCGTTTCCTGATGGAGGCCTCGCCGCTCGCAAAGCTGCTGCAGCTCGGTGCCATCACCAAGGACGACAAGGTTCTCGATGTCGGCTGTGGCACGGGTTACGTGTCCGCCGTCCTGTCACTTCTCGCCGGCAAGGTTATCGCGCTTGAATCCAACGAGGGGCTAGCGGCTCAGGCGAAGACCAATCTTGCCGCGCTTGGCTACGGCAATGTGACCGTCGTTGGAGGTGACCTTGAAAAGGGGCATGCCGCCGATGCACCTTATGATGTGATTTTCCTCAACGGCTCCGTCGAACAGTTGCCGCAGGGCCTGCTGGACCAGCTTGGCGAAGACGGTCGCCTGATCACCGTTATCGGCTATGGCCAGGCTGCCCGCGCAACCGTTTTTATGCGCGAACGCGGTGCGTTTTCGGAAAACGTCTTCTTCAACGCCTCGATCAAGCCGCTGCCGGGCTTTGCCAAGGCCAAGGAATTCGTCTTCTGATTTTCAGAGCGACCTGTTCAGTAAGCTTGCGACAGGCGCCTCCGGGCGCCTGTTTTTTATTGCCGCGCTCTGTGGCAGAATCACGTTTAGCAGAGCGATTCGTCGTGATCGTAACAAAACTGTGCATCACCGGGTTTAGTGCTTTTCAGGTGATTTTTTTCCCGAAGACAGTCATCTAGGGTGGCCCTGATTCGGGTGCCGCGTGGCGAGTTTACGGTGCGAGTTTCCGGTCGTCGAATATGGGAAAACGGGGATGAATATGGCTCAGCCAAATGTAGTGCGTGAACCGTCCATGGAAGAGATTCTGGCGTCGATCCGCAGGATCATCGAAAGTAATGAGCCTGTAGGTGCCAAGCCGACCCCCACGACGCATTTTGCCGGCTCTGGCGTGCGTGACGACGACATTCAGTTGACTGTGGATGAAGAATTCGCCGCCGCTGACCGCGCCCGTGCCGCCGAACAGGATCCGCGTTTTGTCGCGGCAAACTCGCAGCTGCCGGTTGCCGAGCCCGAGGCCGCAGGCCGCGGTCTCTCGCTGGCCGATGTTGCCGCGCGCGTGCGCGCTGCATCCGAACGTAACACCGCCGCTTTGCTGAATGCCGGACGCGAGCCGCAGCCGCGCGAGCTGCCGCCGGCCATAGCCGCCCGCCTTGCCGAGGTGCATGTCGAGCCGATCGCCGACGCCCCCCTGAGGCAGGCCATTACGGAGGTTGCCGCACCGGTCGCACAGTCGCCCATGCGGATGCCGGAAGTGGAACCCGATATGGAGGAGCAGAAGCCGATGGCTGCCGCTGTGGCGCCTCAGGTCGCAGCGTCCGTCGAGTCATCGCTTTTTGAGGCGCATGAACCAGCCGTTGCCATGGAGGTGGAAGCACCCTTGTCGACCCAGGCCATCTCTGCGTCGCCACTAATGTCGGAAGCCACCGGTGCTCAAGTTTCCCGCTCATTCGAGGAGCTGGCTGCAGTCGTCGACGGTGGTCCGCGCCGCTCCCTCGATGAGCTGGCCCAGGAGATGCTGCGCCCCATGCTGCAGGAATGGCTCGACGACAACTTGCCGACCCTTGTGGAGCGACTCGTGCGTGAGGAAATCGAACGAGTGGCTCGCGGTTCGCGCCGCTGATAGCCTCGAGCTTCGGGTAGCCGATCCGCCGCTCCGGGCTCCGGGGCGGCTTTTTTATTGACTTGCTCCCGGCCATCCTATTTACAACCCGCATCACCCAGTCCTCTAGATCCGGTCATAAAATGCTCGACAAAACATATGATTCCGCCACCGTCGAACCGAAGATCGCCCAAAAATGGGATGAGGCCGACGCCTTTCGCGCCGGCGCGAACGCCAAGCCGGGCGCGGAAACCTTCACGATCGTCATACCCCCGCCGAACGTGACCGGTTCGCTGCACATGGGCCATGCGCTGAACAATACGCTGCAGGACATCATGGTGCGGTTCGAGCGCATGCGCGGTAAGGACGTTCTCTGGCAGCCGGGCATGGATCATGCGGGCATCGCCACGCAGATGGTCGTCGAGCGTCGTCTTGCCGAGCGTCAGCAGCCGGATCGCCACAAGATGGGCCGCGAAGCATTCATTGAAAAAGTCTGGGAGTGGAAGGACGAGTCCGGCGGGTTGATCTTCAATCAGCTGAAGCGCCTCGGCGCTTCCTGCGACTGGTCGCGCGAACGCTTCACCATGGACGAGGGCCTGTCCAAGGCCGTTCTCGAAGTCTTCGTCACGCTCTACAAGGAAGGCCTGATCTATCGCGACAAGCGGCTGGTCAACTGGGACCCAAAAATGCTGACCGCAATTTCGGACATCGAAGTCGAGCAGCACGAGGTCAACGGCAATCTCTGGTACCTGCGTTATCCGCTGGAGCCGGGCGTCACCTATCAGCATCCGATTGCCTTCGATGAAGAAGGCAAGGCGACGGAATGGGAAACGCGCGATTATCTCGTCGTTGCCACCACCCGCCCAGAAACCATGCTGGGCGATACCGGCGTTGCCGTTAATCCGGAAGACGAACGCTACAAGCCGCTTGTCGGCAAGCATGTCATCTTGCCGATCGTCGGTCGCCGCATCCCGATCGTTGCCGACGAGTATCCGGATCCCACAGCTGGAACGGGTGCGGTCAAGATGACGCCCGCGCATGATTTCAACGACTTCGACGTCGGTAAGCGTCGCGGCCTGCGCATCGTCAACATCCTGACCCCGGAAGCGACCATCACCATCAAGGACAACGAGGATTTCCTTGAAGGTCTCGACAATCCTGCTGCCCTGCACGGAGCCTGGGATGAGCTGGAAGGCAAGGACCGCTTCGAGGCGCGCAAGATCATCGTCCGTATTTTCGAAGAATCGGGTCTTCTGGATAAGATCGAGCCACACAAACACATGGTTCCGCATGGTGACCGTGGCGGCGTGCCGATCGAGCCGCGCCTGACGGAGCAGTGGTATGTCGACGCCAAGACGCTCGCCGAACCGGCGATCGCCTCGGTTCGTGAAGGGCGTACGAAGCTCGTTCCGAAAAGCTGGGACAAGACCTATTACGACTGGATGGAAAACATCCAGCCGTGGTGCGTTTCACGTCAGCTCTGGTGGGGGCATCAGATTCCCGCCTGGTACGGCCCGGATGGTCAGGTCTTCGTCGAAAAGACCGAGGAAGAAGCGCTACAGGCCGCGATCCAGCATTACCTTTCGCATGAGGGGCCGATGAAGGCCTATGTCGAGGACCTGTTGGAGAACTTCAAGCCGGGCGAAATCCTGACGCGCGACGAAGACGTGCTCGACACCTGGTTCTCCTCGGCGCTTTGGCCGTTCTCGACGCTGGGCTGGCCTGATGAGACGCCTGAACTGGCACGTTACTATCCGACGAACGTCCTAGTCACCGGCTTCGACATCATCTTCTTCTGGGTTGCCCGCATGATGATGATGAGCCTTCACTTCATGAAGGATGAGAACGGCGAGCCTGTCGAGCCGTTCAACACGGTCTATGTCCACGCCCTGGTCCGCGATAAGAACGGCCAGAAGATGTCGAAGTCCAAGGGCAACGTCATCGACCCGCTGGAACTAATCGATCAGTACGGCGCCGATTCGTTGCGTTTTACGTTGGCGATCATGGCCGCGCAGGGTCGCGACGTTAAGCTCGACCCGGCCCGTATCGCCGGCTATCGCAACTTCGGCACCAAGCTCTGGAACGCCACGCGCTTTGCCGAGATGAACGGCGCCAAGAGCGACCCGCATTTCGTCCCCGAAGCCGCAGAGCTTACCGTCAACCGCTGGATCCTGACGGAGCTGGCGCGTGCGGAGCGCGACGTGACCGAGGCACTGGAAAGCTTCCGCTTCAACGATGCTGCAGGCGCGCTCTATCGCTTCATCTGGAACCAGTTCTGCGATTGGTATCTTGAGCTCTTGAAGCCGATCTTCAATGGCGAGGATGAAGGCGCCAAGGCGGAGGCCCAATCTTGTGCTGCCTATGTTCTCGAAGAGACCTACAAGCTGCTTCATCCATTCATGCCCTTCATGACCGAAGAGCTCTGGGCGCACACGGCGGGCGAAGGCAGAGAACGCGACGGCCTGATCTGCCATGCGGATTGGCCGGCACCGTCCTATGCCGATAATGTCGCCGCCGACGAGATCAACTGGCTGATCGATCTGGTTTCCGGCATTCGCTCTGTTCGTTCGGAAATGAACGTGCCGCCAGCTGCAACGGCACCCCTGGTCGTGGTCGATGCCAATAGCCTGACGCGCGAACGCCTGTTCCGTCATGACGCCGCCATCAAGCGGCTGGCGCGTGTGGAATCGGTTTCGCTTGCCGATACCGCACCCAAGGGCGCAGCTCAGATCGTCATAGGCGAGGCGACGGTCTGCCTGCCGCTCGGCAACCTCATCGATCTCTCGGCCGAGAAGGCGCGTCTCGAAAAGGCGATCGCCAAGAATGATCAGGAGATCGCCCGCATTGCCGGCAAGCTTTCGAACGAGAAGTTCGTTGCCAATGCCAATCCGGACGTGGTCGCCGCTGAGCGCGAGCGGCTTGGCGAGCTCGAGGGGCAACAGGCGAGCCTCAAGGTGGCGCTCGCCCGGGTCAGCGAAGCCGGCTGAGGCGTTTGCATAGACTAATGGTTTCACCCCGGAGATGCGCGACCTGAGATATCAGGCCTCGCGCTAGGGAACAGAGATCGAAGAATCGAAAAAGGCATGCGGTACTCGCCGCGTGCCTTTTTTATCGCCTCGATTCGATGGAATGAACTGGCCCGGATATGCCGTCAGTTTCGCACAGGCGAAACAGATTACTCATAAAGTGCTTGATGTAATCGAAAAGCAAAACTGTTGTCATATTGTAACAGAATTGTTGCTGTGAAGAATGAAAATCTCTCCGGGGCTCGAAAATGCCGTTTCGAAAGAAAAAATCACCTACGCCAAGAGATTTTGAGAGGCGGAGTTCGTTTTCTTACGTAAATCAATCGCTCTCTTACATGACCGGTGCTCTTACGCGCCACATTGCCAATTTACGCGATCATCGCAACAATCAAACCACTGAATGCACATGTGGGGGAGATACAATGGCATTTTCTGTTGCGTTGAGGAGCGCAGTCACATTCGTCATCAGCTCGTCTTTTGCGACCGCCGCTTTTGCGGGCGGTCTCGATCGTGGCGGCTACGACATCGATTTGCTCTTCGACAAGGGCCGCTACGTTTTCGAGTCGGGTGTCACCTATGTCATGCCGGACCGCAAGCTAAAGAACGCGAAAGACATCAATCCAGCCGACGGCAATCTCAATAACCGTAGCCGTTCGACGGATGCAGCGGAAAATTATGCCATTCCCTATGCCGCCTTCAAGATCGGCATCACTGACGACATCGACTGCATGGCCGACTATTCACAGCCGTTTGGCGGGCACCTCAACGAAGGTGTAAACTGGGCGGGTGCCAACAACGAAACCGAAGTCAAGGTTCGCACGAACAACTATTCGGCTACCTGCTCGTACAAGTTCGATGCGGGGCCGGGTCAACTACGTCTGATCGGCGGCGGTTTCTACCAGGAAGTCAGCGGGTATAAGTCGCGCCTTGTCTACGCCACGCCGGCCCCGATTTCCGCCATTTACAACGGCATGGGCTCGCTTGATATCGACGGTCACGGTTGGGGCTGGCGCGCCGGTATCGCCTATGAAATTCCGGAATATGCCTTCCGCACGAGCCTTGTCTACAACAGCCGGGTCAAATACGACAACCTCAAGGGTAGCGTCGACCTGACTGAGGTGCCGCCGCCTGTCGTCCCCGGCTTTGGTGGCAAGTTAACCTCGGTTTTCGGCTCTGCCGATGCGCCCGATTCGCTGGAGTGGAAAGTGCAGACCGGCATTGCGCCGGATTGGCTAGCCTTCGGTTCGGTCAAATGGACGAACTGGAGTATCCTGCAGAGCATCGCGCTTTGCCCCAGCTCCACCCGTAGCATATCCTGCAGAGCCAATGGCCCGACCGAGTTAACCTCGCTCGACTTGCTCTACAAGGATGGCTGGACAATCACCGGCGGTGTCGGCCACAAGTTCAACGACAAGTGGAGCGGGGCCGTCAGCCTGACCTGGGACCGTGGTACGAGTGATGGCTATGGCATGAACTCGGATACGTGGACCCTCGGCGCAGGCGTGGCTTACAAGGCGACCGAGCATGTCCAGTTCAATTTCGGAGGTGCTCTCGGCCTCATGACATCGGGTAAGTCCGGACCAGTCACGCGTGGTGGTGTCGTCTATGGTAATGATGCGACCTATAGCTTCGGCAATGACTTAGTCGCTGCACTTCAGACATCGGTGAAAGTCAGCTTCTGATGACAAGTCATTGAACTGAAAGAGCCGAGTGGATTGTTCCTTTACTCTATTGCCAACGTCGCGAGCTCTCATGAGTTTCGCGGCGTTTCTTTATCGGATCGGGAAAAGTGGAGCGTAAACCGGGCCTTCTGCCCGATTTATGGTTAAGAAAATCTCACATCCGATAAAATTTTTGTGACGAATTAGCAACACTCTATTTCAAGACATTGCAGCCACGTGATCAGATTACAATTTGTCCATTTCCCGCCACAAATGGGGAGCAGCGATTACGTGGGCACAGGGGTAAGCCTTATAGAAAGTGCGTAAGCGGTTGATGGGTGAACTTCCACTTTGGCATAAACAACAATTCGGGATCGGAGCCGTGACGCTTCCGGTGCGGTGGAAAAATCGTTGTCTGCCAAGGTATGTCGTCAGCCGGACGATCTTTGATTTCCATCATCGGAAGGCGATTGCGATCGCTCCTTCGGCGGCGGAACGCGGTCGCGGCCGGGCGAATGCTGGTTTGGACATAATTGCAAGCTATGCTCGCAATTGTGGCAAACAGCAGCGGTTGGATGCCATAGGAAGCGCCCTCTCGAAGGACGATCCAGTCTTGTGCGCCATCAGGGAAAACATTCGTGAAACTGATGGCGTTTATGCAAGCGCCGTAACAGGTACGAATGGAGCGAAAGAAATCGACTGTTATGTTTAAGTCCGAGTTCATATCAGCGAGAGTCATGATGCTCAGCCTGTCCCTTGCCACTGCGGTGGTGCTAGCGGGGCAAGCCAAGGCATTCGATATCAATGCCGGCGTCACCAAGGAATCGGGTCCATTCGATCTCTTCAAGTTCGGCTTCAAGGCCTATAAGAACGGGCAAAAGGAAGAGGCGGTCGAAGCCTATCGCTATGCCGCCGAAAAAGGTCACACCGGCTCCCGCTGGGCTCTGGCCAACATGTATGCCGATGGTGATGGCGTCACGCAGAACGATTTCGAAGCGTTCAAGATCTATAGCGAGATCGCCCAGCAAGGCGTTGAGCCGGGTTCGGAAGATACCGGCTTCTTCATCAACGCACTGCTCGCGCTTGCGAGCTACTATAAGACCGGCATTGCCAACAGCCCGGTCAAAGTCGATCTCAATCAGGCACGCCAGCTCTATTTCCAGGTTGCATCCACCTTCGGCGTTCCTGAGGCGCAGTTTCAGCTCGCGCAGATGATGCTGACGGGCGAGGGTGGCGCCACCAATGTGCAGCAGGCCAAGAAGTGGCTGAACCAGGCGCGCAAGAGCGGCCATCCAGGCGCCATGGCCGTCTTCGGCAATATCCTGTTCCAGGAAGGCCAATCCATTCGCGGTCTGGCCTTCATGACGGCAGCACTCGACAAGTGCAAGCCGAAGGACTGCAGCTGGATGGAAGACTTGCAGGAGCAAGCATTCTCCGTTGCCAATGAGAACGATCGCCGAGTAGCAGTCTCCATGGCCCATCAGCTCGACGTCGCAGGCTCCGACTAATTGGCGTTGCATCGGGCTTCCGCCCGGCGGAGATGATAGCCTTTCCCGATCGGGATTGAAGCTTAATTGCTGAAATCCAGGTGGGCGACAACGGGGACATGGTCGGAGGGCTTTTCCCAGGCGCGCACATGCTTCTCGATGGCCGTGCCGGTGAGGCGATCGGCCGCTTCAGGAGAGAGCATCAGGTGATCGATGCGGATGCCGTTATTTTTTGGCCAGGCGCCGGCCTGGTAATCCCAGAATGAATAAAGCTTGATCGCGTCCGTTGTCGCGCGTACCGCATCGGTAAAGCCGAGATGTTCGAGCTGCCGGAAAGCCTGGCGCGTCTGCGGCAAGAAGAGTGCGTCGCTCTCCCAGACCTTCGGGTCGAAACAATCATGCGGCTCGGGGATAACGTTGTAGTCGCCGGCGAGTATCAGGGGCTCTTCAAGGGCCAGGCGCTCCAGGGCGAATTTGCGCAGGCGCTCCATCCAGGCGAGCTTATAGGGGTATTTTTCTGTATCGACCGGATTGCCGTTCGGCAGATAGAGGCAGCAGATCCGCAAGGCGCCATGTCCTCCGACGGAGAACACCGCCTCGATGAAGCGGGCTTGTTCGTCGCCATCGTCACCCGGCAAACCGCGTGTCACTTCATCCGGCTTGGTCTTCGAGAGGATAGCGACGCCGTTGAAACCCTTTTGCCCATGTGTTTCGACGTGATAGCCGAGCGCCTCGATCTCCAGCCTGGGAAATCCTTCATCGACCGTCTTGATCTCCTGCAGGCAGACGATGTCCGGGTTCGAGTCCTTCAGCCACTGGCAGAGGTTCTCGATACGCGCTTTGACGCCGTTGATGTTCCAGGTGGCGATTTTCATGGGCGGCTCATTCCTTTGCTTTGCCCTGTTGTATCCGCAGCTGGCGGGCTTGACTACAGCCCATATGAAAACCGGCCCGAAGCGAAGGCTCCTGGCCGGTTATCAAACTGTGGAAAAGCGGGATGAGGATCAGATGGCAAAACTTGTGCCGCAGCCGCAACTTGCGACCGCATTCGGATTCTTGATCTGAAAGGATTGTCCAAGCAGATTATCGACGAAATCGATCTCGGAGCCTGCCATGTAGACCAGCGACAACTGATCGATCAGGACGGTCGCATTGTCCTTTTCGACAATGATGTCGTCAGCTTCGGGGCCCTCGACGAGATCGAACTTATAGGAAAAACCCGAACAGCCGCCGCCTTCGACAGCGACGCGAAGGGCGCTCTTTCCGGATTCCGCTCCCACGATCGCGGCGATTCGCTTGGCCGCAGCATCCGATAGGGTAACACTTGTCTCAGTCATGTCTTCCTCCTGCCGGGGTCAAGATCCGGAGAGAACCAATAAGCCGCCGAACTTTCAAACGGCTGATATCCGTAGCCTTTATCATGAAAGTCAGGCCGTTGACAGCTATGGTTTCCTGGTTGAGCCACGCACCATTTTGCTGTTTTCTGGTCTATAGGTATGAAGGCCGCAAAGCGGCGTCAATGGGCTGGGATGTACGAAAGAGCGGGCCACTGCCCGGATCGTCGGACAGGACCCCGAACCGATGGCAGGGAAACGACTGTCGCGCTGATGGCGGTGCGGGAGCCAAATGCCGGAATGGATTGATAATGACGATTGATACGCATGCATTGGGTTTCGGATACGGGGAAAAAGCGGCCTATGCGACAAATCCCTGGGAATCGCGTGGGAGGCTCTACGAAGAAGGATCGAGCCCGACACGTTCCGAATTTCAGCGCGATCGCGACCGGATCGTCCACGCGACCGCCTTCCGTCGGTTGAAGCACAAGACGCAGGTCTTCATTGCTCAGGATGGCGATCATTACCGCACACGATTGACGCATACGATCGAAGTTGCCCAGATTGCCCGCGCCTTGGCGCGAGCCCTGAAACTCGACGAGGATCTGGCGGAGGGTGTGGCGCTTGTTCATGATTTCGGCCACACGCCTTTCGGTCATACGGGCGAAGACGCGCTGCATGAAATGTTGCTGCCCTATGGCGGCTTCGATCACAACGCCCAATCCCTGCGCATCGTCACCAAGCTCGAGCGCCGTTATGCCGATTTCGACGGGCTCAATCTTACCTGGGAAACGCTTGAGGGCCTCGTCAAGCACAATGGGCCATTGATGACGCCTGATGGTAAGGGCATCCGCGGTCCGGTGCCGCAGCCAATCCTCGATTATTGCGAGATCCACGATCTCGAAATCACCTCCTATGCCAGCCTTGAAGCGCAGGTCGCCGCGATCGCGGATGACATCGCCTACAATACGCACGACATCGATGATGGCTTGCGTTCCGGCTATCTGACCTTCGACATGCTGGAGGAGGTGCCGTTTCTCGCCACGCTGATGGCCGAGGTGAGGGCGCGCTACCCGCATCTGGAGGCGAGCCGCTTCACGAACGAGATCATGCGCCGGCAGATCACCCACATGGTCGAGGATGTGATCGCCGTTTCGCAGCAAGCGCTCGCCGAAATCAAGCCGGGCAACGTCGCCGACATTCGAGCTGCGGGGCGGGTCATCGCGACCTTCTCGCCCGAGATGGCCGAAACCGATAAGCTGATCAAACAAATGCTGTTCAAGCGTATCTACCGTCATCCCGACATCATGCGCATCCGTGCCGGCGCAGCGCAGATCGTCACGGACCTTTTCCGCGCATATATGGAAAATCCGAGGGAGATGCAGAGCCACTACTGGGTCGATCATATTGCCGGGCTCGCAATTGCCCCCAAGGCAAGGCATGTCGGGGACTATCTTGCCGGCATGACCGACACCTACGCCATCAGCGCCCATAAGCGCCTGTTTGACCAGACTCCCGATTTGCGGTAGGCAGCGGCGGCGTCGGGCCGATAGCGGCTCGCGAAGCTAATGCGTGGACGATATGATGAACCTTTTCACCGATTTCGAAGTAAGAATTAAGAACGCTCTCGAACAAATTGATATTGTGCGAGAAAAGCGATCTGAGCTCGATTTCGGACGTATCGGCGTGGAGCCACCGCGAGATGCCAGTCACGGCGATGTCGCCACCAATGCGGCCATGGTTCTGTCCAAGCCGCTCGGCACGAATCCGCGTGCGCTTGCCGAAATCATCGTCGCCAAGCTGAAGGAAGACGCTGATGTCGCCGAGGTTTCGGTTGCGGGGCCTGGCTTCATCAATATCCGTCTTTCGGTAGGCTACTGGCAGCGACTGCTGGCAACGATGATCTCCGAAGGCGAGAAATTCGGCCGCTCCAAGCTCGGTGAGGGGCAGAAGGTCAATGTCGAATATGTTTCGGCCAATCCGACCGGACCGATGCATGTCGGCCACTGCCGCGGCGCCGTCGTCGGCGATGCGCTGGCAAACCTGCTGGCCTTCTCCGGCTATGAGGTCACCAAGGAATATTACATCAACGATGCCGGCTCGCAGATCGACGTGCTCGCACGCTCCGTCTTTATTCGCTATCGCGAGGCGCTGGGCGAGCAGGTCGGCGAGATACCGCCGGGCCTTTATCCCGGTGATTATCTCGTTCCGGTCGGTGAAGCGCTCGCCAAGGAATTCGGCACCAAGCTACGGGGCATGCCGGAAGAGCAGTGGCTTCCGATCGTCAAGGATCGTGCCATCGATGCGATGATGGCAATGATCAAGGAGGATTTGGAGGCGCTGAACGTTCATCACGACGTCTTCTTCTCCGAGCGCACCCTGCATGCCAATGGCGCGGCACTGATCCGCACCGCGATCAACGACCTGACCTTTAAGGGCTATGTTTACAAGGGCGCGCTGCCGCCGCCGAAGGGACAGCTGCCAGAAGATTGGGAAGACCGCGAACAGACGCTGTTCCGCTCGACCGAGGTGGGTGACGATATCGATCGCCCGCTGATCAAGTCCGATGGTTCCTATACCTACTTCGCTGCCGACGTTGCATACTTCAAGAATAAGTTCGACCGCGGCTTCAACGAGATGATCTACATCCTTGGCGCCGACCATGGCGGCTACGTCAAGCGGCTTGAAGCGGTGGCTCGTGGCGTTTCCGATGGCGCTGCTAAGCTGACGGTGCTTCTGTGCCAGCTCGTCAAGCTGTATCGAAATGGCGAACCGGTGAAGATGTCGAAGCGCTCGGGTGATTTCGTCACCTTGCGCGAAGTCGTCGATGAAGTCGGCCGCGATTCCGTGCGCTTCATGATGCTTTATCGGAAGAATTCCGAGCCACTGGACTTCGATTTCGCCAAGGTCACCGAGCAGTCGAAGGACAATCCGGTCTTTTACGTGCAGTATGCTCATGCCCGCTGTATGTCGGTCTTTCGTCAGGCCAAGGAAGCTTTCCCGGACCTCGATATAGCCTCGCTCGACCTGTCGAAGGCCGTCGTTGGTGCAATCTCCGATCCCACTGAATTGCAGTTGGTTGCGAAGATTGCGGAGTTCCCGCGAATCATCGAAGCTGCGGCACAGTCTCAAGAACCGCATCGCATCGCTTTTTATCTTTACGATCTGGCCAGTTCCTTCCATGGACACTGGAACAAAGGTAAAGATTTACCGGAATTACGTTTTGTTAACGATAAGAACCGAGAATTGAGCATTGCCAGACTTGGGCTGGTGTACGCTGTCGCGTCGGTTTTGAAGTCGGGTCTTGGTATAACCGGGACCGCTGCACCGGACGAAATGCGATAAACGTCACCATTTACCCACATTACGCTGGCATTGGTTGAAGCGTTTTCGAGTGGAACGGGTGATGGCAGAAAAACAGTTCGCGTATCGCGCAAGCGGAAACGACAAGTTCTTTGCGGATGATGATCCGCTTGCGGAACTTGCTCGTATCGTAGGTTTTGAGCCGCGCCCCGCTGCTCAGGCGAATGCTCCGGTTCAGCGGCAAGATCCTGCCTTCAATCTCGAAGACGAACTTCTTCGCGAATTCGAGCGGTACGATACGCCGCGAATGAGTCCGGCAAATGACATTTCGGCTCCGGCGGAGCAGGTGTTGCCGCCGAGCCTTGAACAGGCTGTTCTTCCAGCTGAGCCGGTGCATGTTGAGCCTAAGTTCGAAGAGCCGAAGCTCGAAGGGTCTGCGCCGCAGCCTGCGGCGCCGATCAAGCCGACGATCGGGGCTCGCGATCTGATCGACGAGCTTGAAATGTCGATCGCGCCGGTTTTGCAGCCAGCACAAAAGCCCGTGCCCGTCGAACCACAACCGGCTGCTCCCGTGTTGAAGCCGACGCCGCAGTCCGCTGCTGCCACCATAAGGCTGCCGCTTGCCAACTTTACGCTGGCAACCCCGGCCGCCCCGCGTGAGCAAATCACGCCGGCTGCAGCTCCCGCGCCGAAGGCCGTTTCCGACGAGGCGCTCTTCGATGATGCTATCGATTTCGAGGCGTTCGACGCTGTCGAGCCTCCGCGCGCTCCAGAAGCCGTATCTCAGCCCGCTCCGCCGGTCTTCCGTGCGCCCGAACCGCCAAAGGTGGTTAAGGCCGATCCGGCCGCACTTTCGGCTGAGATCGATGCCCTTCTGGCCGATGTGAATCGTTATCCGGTTCCATCCAGAGCCGATGCGCCGGTTGCCAAGGAAGAACCAGCTTTCGAAGATTTCAGCGTCTCCTTCCCGGAGCCTGCAGAACCGCCGGTCGCTCCGGTTCCTGTGGCACAGCGTGAAGACGCAAAGCCGATTACCTTCGGTGCGGAAGACCCCTTCGCCGATCAGGATTTCGAATTCGATCTGGCCGATATCGAAATGGAGCTTGCAGGTCTCGACTTCGCAGAGGCCGAAAAGTCTTCTACCGCACGGCAGCCGGCTCCGGCCGCTCCGGTGGCAGAGCCCCCCCTATCCCGCGCAACTCCCGTTGCGCCTGCGCCGGCTGCTCCAGTGTTTGCCGCTGTAGCGCCTCAGCCGCTGCCGTCCGCGCCGACTGCCTCTGCCGCAAATGCTGTGCCTGCTGCGACCAAGGCAGCACCAGTGTTCGAAGTCGATCAGCCGCTGCCCTTCGATCCCACGGAAATCGCTGAGACGGAGGATCGTGTCGAAACCTTCGAGGGGTCGCATGTTCCGCATCTGCCAGCAATCGAGCCCGAAGAGCCGATCACGGTTCCGCCGGAATTTGATTTCGACCTCGATTCGGAAATGGCGAGCCTGCTTGGTACGCCGGCCAAGGAGGCCGCACCCGAGCCGATCAAACCGGCCGTTGCCGCCGCCCTCGGTAGTGCCGTTTCCGCCGCTTCCTGGTCGAAGAATGCGGCTGCCCAGTCTGCTGCACCCGTCGCAAAGCAGTCGATCGACGAGTTCGACGAGTTCGAGCGTGCACTGGAAGAGGATTTCCGTCGCAGCTACCGCGAAGCCGCGACGCCTGTCGAGAATGTCGCCAGAATGACGCTGAACCCGGCTGCGGCAAGCCGCCGTCCGGTTCGTTCCGTGCGTGGCATCGTTACGGCCGCCGTTGTCGTCGTTGCGCTGGGCGTTGGTTCCTACGGCGCCTATAGCTGGCTTCGTCACGGGACGCCGCTCTCTAGCTTCTCGGGTGAGCCACGCGTAATTACGGCCGACAGCGATCCAGTCAAGGTCGCGCCGGAAAATCCGGGCGGTACCGTTGTTCCGAATCAGGACAAAGCCGTCTACGACCGCGTTGCCGGCGATAGCACAGCAGCGCCGAAGCAGAAGGAGCTCGTCTCTTCCAACGAGCAGCCTGTCGATGTTGTCCAGAAGACGCTAATTCCCGAAGCCGTATCTCCGGATGACGGTAGCGGCGATCAGGTCACCTCGACGCCGGTTGGTGAAACCGAAGATCCGCGCCTGTTGCCGAACCAGAAGGGTGGTAACAGCAATGTCGCCGCCAACAACGACGATCAGGTGCCGTCGGTCTCGCCGCGCAAGGTGCGCACGATGATCGTCAAGCCGGATGGCTCTCTGGTGCCGCGCGACGAGCCGGTTGCCGACACGACAACCCCGGCGTCCAAGCCGGCGAACAATCAGGTCGCATCGACCGGTTCGCGCCCGTCTGCGGCAAATGCCCCGGCAGCAGCCCAGTCGGATAATACCGATGCCGCCAGCGCCGAGAGCACGCCGATCCGCGTCGTCAAGACGAACCCGGTCCCGACGGCACGTCCGGAGCCCGCCGCCAAGGTAAATCCGGCTGCTCCGGCCCAGGAAGCTCAACCTCAAGCTCAGCCCAAGGCTCAGCCGAAGCAGGTCGCATCTGCTAGCCCGGCGGCTGCAGCCCCGGCTGCCACCTCCGCTGCAAGTGGCGGCGCTTACGGTGTGCAGATCGCATCTCTGCCGACGGAAGCCGATGCGCAGAAATCGCAGGCGAACCTCAAGGTCAAGTTCGCCGGCGTCATCGGCAGCCATCCGCTGGAGATCCGCAAGGCTGACATCGCCGGCAAGGGGACCTACTATCGCGTTCGCGTCGTCGCCGGCTCTAAGGATGAGGCCGCAGCCATCTGCACGCGCTATCGCGCCGCCGGCGGCACCTGCCTGATCTCGAAGTAAGGATCGGATACGAAACTTCTGAAAACGGCGGGCATTGGCTCGCCGTTTTCATTTGTGGCGCTGTTCCTGTGCATCTCCGTTTGACGTCACTCGCATTTCCCGGCGCAAGCCTTATGATTCGGATATGACCGAATCGAAATCCATGATCCTTGGCTGTAGCGGCCACACCATCACACCCGAAGAACGATCCTTCTATCAGGGGGAGCAGCCTTGGGGTTTCATTCTGTTTGGACGCAATATTTCCGAGCCGGCGCAGATCGCCGATCTCGTTGCGTCCTTGCGCGATAGCGTCGGCCGTGATGCGCCTGTTTTCATCGATCAGGAAGGCGGCAGGGTGCAGCGCATTCGCCCGCCGATCCTGCCGCATTATCCATCGGGGCAGGCGCTCGGCGACATCTATCGTCAGGATCGCGAACGAGGCCTCCGTGCCGCATGGCTGATGTCGCGGCTCCATGCCTTCGATTTGCTGAAGTTCGGCATCAATGTCGATTGCCTGCCGGTGCTGGACGTGCCGGTGGAGGGATCGAGCAATGTCATCGGCAATCGCGCCTATGGCTCCGATCCGGTGACGGTGACGGAGATGGGGCGCGCTGCGGCGGAAGGTCTGAAAGCGGGTGGCGTACTGCCCGTGATGAAGCATATACCCGGCCACGGCCGCGGCTTTGCCGATTCGCATCACGAACTGCCCGTCGTCTCGGTTCTGCGCGCGGAGCTGGAGGCGCATGATTTCGCGCCCTTCGTCGCTCTCAAGGATGAGCTGATGGCGATGACATGCCATGTTGTCTTCACCGATATCGATCCGGAAAACCCGGCCACGACATCGCGCAAGGTGAACGAGGAGATCATTCGCGGCTATATCGGTTTCCAGGGATTGCTGCTGTCGGACGATACCTCGATGAATGCGCTGAAAGGCACGATCGGCGAGCGTGCAGCAAATATTATTGCGGGTGGATGCGATATCGTGCTGCATTGCAATGGTGTCATGGACGAGATGCTGCAGGTGGTTCGCAATGTACCCGCGCTGGCGGGTGCGTCGCTGGCAAGGGCCAAGGCGGTCGAAGCGGCTTTCGGCAGAGATGATGGCGCCGATGAAGCCTCCATTCGGGCGGAATTCGACGCGATGTTCGCAGTGGCGTAAACCGGACTTCGAAGAACGGACGGGTGATAGAGTGAGCGGCAGCACGGATAAGCTTCAGCAGGCGGCAACGCCGATGGACAAGCTCTGGCAGGAGAACGAGACGCAACGCGGCTCGCACGAGCCGGCGCTCGTCGTCGATCTTGCCGGCTTCGAAGGACCGCTGGATCTTCTGCTGCATCTTGCGCGCACCCAGAAAGTCGATCTGTCCCGTATTTCCGTTCTAGCGCTTGCCGAGCAATATCTTCAGTTCATCGACAGCGCCCGGCGGATCCGTATCGAGCTTGCGGCCGATTATCTCGTCATGGCCGCGTGGCTCGCCTATCTGAAATCTAAGTTGCTCATCCCCCAGCAGAGCAAGGAAGACGGGCCGACGGGTGAGGAGATGGCGGCGACGCTCGCTTTCCGCCTGAAACGCCTCGAGGCGATGCGTGACGCGGCAACCGATCTCGTCAATCGCAATCGTCTCGGCCGCGATATCTTCGCGCGTGGCGCGCCGGAGCATATTCCAGATCGCCGCCAGTCGGCCTTCGATGCCAGTCTCTATGATCTCCTGACGGCCTATGCTAGCCTGCGTCAGCGTCAGGCGGTGACGCAGGTGACGATCGAGAAGCGCCGTGTGTGGTCGCTTGCCGATGCCCGCGTCATCCTTGACCGCATGATCGGCGAAATCACCGATTGGACGGCATTGGAACATTATCTGCTGAGCTATATGACGACTGCCAACGATCGTGTAACGGCCATCGCCAGCGCCTTTGCGGCTTCGCTGGAGCTGGTGCGCGAAGGGCAGCTGGAAATTCGTCAAGAAGGCGCGTTTGAACCGCTCTACATGCGGCGCGGACCGAAGCATTCGTCACTGGAAGCAGCGGAATAGGGCGGGAAAACGTGTGACGGACCCGGAAGACGAGCAGCATGTGGGGCACGAGGCGGAAGCGCCCGATGTTGATGAGCGCCGGCTGAGCGAGGCCGAGCGCATTGCCGAAGCATTGGTTTTCGCCTCGGCGCAGCCGGTTTCCGAAGCTTTCATTGCCGAGCGTGTGGCGCGTGGCATCGATATTTCTGCCATCATGCAGAAGCTCAGGGCCGATTACGCCATGCGTGGCGTCAATCTCGTGCAGGTGGATGGCGCCTGGGCCTTCCGCACGGCGGCGGATCTTTCTTTCGTGATCCGGCGCGACGAGAGCGAGGTCCGCAAGCTGTCCCGCGCAGCGTTGGAAGTGCTGGCAATTATCGCCTACCACCAGCCTGTCACGCGCGCAGAGATCGAGGATATCAGGGGTGTGCAGACCTCCAAGGGTACGCTCGACGTGTTGATGGAAGCCGGTTGGGTGCGGTTCCGTGGTCGTCGTCGCACACCGGGGCGGCCCGTGACGCTCGGTACGACGCGCGACTTCCTCGATCATTTCGGCCTGGAAGAGCTACGCGATTTGCCCGGTCTCGAAGAGTTGAAGGGGGCGGGGCTGCTTTCGGGCCGTATCCCGGCCAATTTCAATATTCCCTCTCCATTGATGAGTGACGAGCTCACTGAGGACGAAGATCCAATCACGCAGCTGGATCTTGAAGAACTGGGCATCCTCCCGCCGAGCGGCGTAGGTTCCGGCGATTGAACCATTGATCGGTTCCTGAAAGGTGACCGCAATCGCATCGGCAGATTTTCGCAAAACGGCGCGTCAGGTCTCTCTTTCGCCATCAGCAGGTGCGAATATAACAATCATCTTCTCGGCTTGAAGACGTTTCGCCACCCGTATGGGCGTTCGTCATCCCGATATGCGTGGATGCACTACATTTTGGTGTTTGAAAAACATCCGCAAACGTCTTACATCGAAAAGACACTGTAATTGGGAGTTAAAGCAATGGGTTCTCTAAGCATATGGCACTGGCTGATCGTCCTGGCCATCGCGCTGTTGTTGTTCGGCCGTGGGAAGATCCCAGAGCTGATGGGTGATGTCGCCAAAGGCATCAAGAGCTTCAAAAAGGGCATGAGCGACGACGAAGATACGTCGACGTCCGCATCGACGGCCTCCCGTACGGTCGAGCACAAGGCTGACGAAACGAAGTAATCATGTCGGGCAGGCGTGAGCTGAAAGGCTTGCCGTTGGCCCAGGAGCCTTTGCATGTTCGATATAGGCTGGTCCGAGCTGGTGGTTATTGGCGTCGTGGCCTTGGTGGTGATTGGCCCCAAGGAGTTGCCATCGACATTGCGGACCATCGGTAAGATGACGGCGCGCGCCAGGAAAGTCGCTGGCGATTTTCGTGCCCAATTTGATGAAGCCATGCGCGAGGCGGATCTGGATGATGTGCGCCAGACCATTGCCGACGCTCAGAAGCTCAATCCGGTCAACTCACTGCGGGAAGCCATGAACCCGCTACGGGAAATGGGCAATGAGATAAAGGCCGATCTGCAGCGTGCGGCAACGCCAGACAAGGCAGCTTCGGCCGCGACGCCGTTGCCGTCTGAGCCGGTTCCCGGTGTGGCGTCTGGCCTGCCGGAAGCTCTTGCTGCCTCATCTCCGGCGTCTGCCGCTTCGAGCAACCCGTCGCCGGCGGCTGCCGAGATAGGGGCGGCAGTCGTTCCGCAGCCGATTACCGCTGCAAGCGAACCCGCCGAGAAGCCAAAGGCCGTGCGCAAACCGCGCCCGAAGGCTGTCACCAAGTTCGACGACGTTGCGGCCGCTGCCGTACAGACGCCCGTAGTGACGGAAAAACCGAAGCGAGCCCCGCGCAAGGTCGCGACCGCTGCTGCCGTAGAGAAAGCGCCTCCAGCTCCCAGGAAGCGCGCGGCTGCCACAGCCAGCAAGGCCACGCCTAAAACGCCCAAGAAGAAGGACCAGGCATGACGGGTGATATCGACGATAAGCCACAGCCGCTTATCGAACACCTTATGGAATTGCGCACGCGGCTGATCTGGTCGCTCGTCGCGTTTTTCGTTGCCTTCATCGGATGTTTCGCTGTGGCGAAGCATCTCTTCAACTATTTGGTCTACCCATACAAATGGGCCGTGGAGTGGGCTCATCTCGATCTTGCCAAATCCGAACTGATCTATACGGCGCCGCAGGAATTCTTCTTCACCCAGGTGAAGGTCGCGATGTTTGGCGCCCTGGTGATTTCCTTCCCGATCATCGCTTCGCAGATCTACAAATTCGTCGCGCCCGGCCTCTATAAGAACGAGCGCAATGCTTTCCTTCCGTTCCTGATCGCGTCCCCCGTCCTGTTCCTTATGGGAGCCGCGCTCGTCTATTTCTTCTTCACGCCGATGGTGATGTGGTTCTTCCTGAAGATGCAGCAGACGGGTGGCGACGGTCAGGTCGGTATCCAGCTGATGCCGAAGGTCTCGGAATATCTGAGCCTCATCATGACGCTCGTCTTCTCTTTCGGCCTTGTTTTCCAGCTTCCCGTCATCACGACGCTGCTGGCGCGCGTCGGCTTGCTGACGTCAACCTGGCTGGCCGAAAAGCGTAAGTTCGCCATCGTTTTCGCCTTTATCGTCGCCGCCGTGCTGACGCCGCCGGATCCGATGTCCCAGATCGGCCTTGCACTGCCGACAATCCTTCTCTACGAGATTTCCATCTACGCGGCGAGACTCGTGGAACGCCAGCGTAGCCGGCAAGCGCTTGAAGAGAGCGGCGGGACTTCCGAGATCACCACGACGGACGACGTCTAGGCGCGGAAGGCTCAGCCTCGTTTCCCTGCCATTGCCGTTTCGACCTCCGACCGAGACCTCGGTCGGAGTTATACTCATGTCAAACGACCTGGAACGAAGATGCTTGATATCAGATGGATTCGTGAGAATGCCGAAGCTTTCGATGCAGCGCTTGCAAAGCGCGGTGCGGAGCCTCAGTCGCAAAGCCTCATCGCGCTCGATGAGAAGCGCCGCTCCGTCATTCAGTCCGTCCAGGACATGCAGTCCCGCCGCAATGCCGCTTCCAAGGAAATCGGCGCGGCAATGGCGCAGAAAAACAGCGAGCTTGCCGAAAAGCTGAAGGCGGAAGTTGCCGACCTCAAAGTCTCGCTTCCGGCTGCGGAAGAAGAAGAGCGTACGCTCACCGCCGAGCTTAATGATGCATTGGCGCGCATTCCGAACATCCCGCTCGAGGACGTGCCCGTCGGCAAGGACGAGCACGACAACGTCGTCAAGCATGCCTGGGGCGCCAAGCCGACCTGGAACCATCAGCCGAAAGAGCATTTCGATATCGGCGAAGCCCTCGGCTACATGGATTTCGAGCGAGCTGCCAAGCTTTCCGGTTCGCGCTTTACGGTGCTGACCTCTCAGCTTGCTCGGCTTGAGCGCGCTCTTGGTCAGTTCATGCTCGATCTCCACACCAGCGAGCATGGCTATACCGAAGTCAGCGCACCGCTGATGGTACGCGACGAGGCGATGTTCGGAACCGGTCAGCTGCCGAAATTTGCCGAGGATTCGTTTAGAACCACGGATGGTCGCTGGCTGATCCCGACGGCGGAGGTTTCGCTGACCAATCTTGTTTCCGGCGAAATCCTTGATCAAGAGAAGCTGCCGCTGCGCTTCACGGCTCTGACGCCGTCCTTCCGTTCGGAAGCAGGCTCTGCCGGTCGCGACACGCGCGGCATGCTTCGTCAGCACCAGTTCTGGAAGTGCGAGCTCGTGTCGATCACCGATGCGGAAAGCTCCGTTGCCGAACATGAGCGGATGACGGCTTGCGCGGAAGAGGTGCTGAAGCGCCTCGGCCTGCATTATCGTGTCATGACGCTCTCGACCGGCGATATGGGCTTTGGCGCCCGCAAGACCTACGACCTCGAAGTCTGGCTGCCGGGGCAGGATACCTATCGCGAGATTTCGTCCTGCTCCGTCTGCGGTGATTTCCAGGCACGGCGCATGAATGCCCGCTATCGCGGCAAGGACGACAAGAACACCAGGTTCGTTCACACGCTGAACGGTTCCGGTACGGCGGTCGGCCGCTGCCTCATCGCGGTGCTTGAGAATTATCTCAATGCCGATGGCTCGGTCACTGTCCCCGACGCACTCCTGCCATATATGGGTGGTCTGAAGAGGATCGAAAAAGCAGCATAATTGGGGGGTGGGCGATGCGTATTCTTCTGACCAATGATGACGGCATTCATGCCGAAGGTCTGGCGGCATTGGAGCGTATCGCCCGCACTCTGTCCGATGATGTCTGGGTCGTGGCGCCCGAGACGGATCAGAGCGGTCTTGCCCACTCATTGAGCCTTTCCGAACCTTTGCGCATGCGCAAGGTTTCCGAGAAGCATTATGCTCTCAGGGGAACGCCGACGGACTGCGTCATCATGGCGATCCGCCAGGTGATGGACAACAAGCCGGATCTCGTGCTCTCCGGAGTCAATTCCGGTTCGAACGTCGCCGACGACGTCACCTATTCCGGCACCATCGCCGGTGCCATCGAGGGCACGCTGCAAGGTGTGCGCTCTTTTGCTTTGAGCCAGGCCTATCTCTATGAAAACGGTGCGCGTGTCGTACCTTGGGACGTCGCTGAAACGCATGCGCCTGCCTTGCTCGGCAAGCTGATGACTATCGATCTGCCCGATGGCACCTTCCTCAATCTGAACTTTCCCAATTGCCGCCCCGACGAGGTGGATGGCGTGGAAGTGACGGCACAGGGCAATCTTGCCTTCAACGTGCAGGTCGAGGAGCGGGCCGATGGCCGTGGCTTCCCTTATTATTGGCTTCGCTTCGGCGAGCGAAACGGTATCTTCCGTCCGGGGACTGATATTCAGGCGTTGAAACAAAATCGTATTTCGGTAACGCCTTTGAAACTCGATTTGACGGATTATTCGGCGCAAGACCGCGTGGCGCGGGCGCTCGGTATGGAGTAGCGGATTGACACCTCGTTTGGTGGAAAAGGAAGGCTTTGCGGCCGTGGTGTTGCGGCTGCGAGCAGAGGGCATTTTGGACATCGACCTGATGACGGCGGTCGAGCAGACGCCGCGCATACCTTTCGTGCCGGTGCAGTTTGCCGATGATGCCTATTCCAGCCGGACGATCCCGATCGATTGCGGTGCCTTCATGGAAGGCATCGATTTGGTGGTGCGTATTCTTCATAGTCTGAAGATCAAGCCGGGCCACCGCGTGCTCGAGATCGGCACGGGCAGCGGTTTCACCGCCGCCGTCATGGGGCGGATCGTCGAGCGCGTGCTTACGGTCGATCGCTACAAGACGCTGACGACATCGGCGCAGCAGCGCATGGATGCGCTTGGCCTGCGCAATGTCATCATCCGCCAGGCGGACGGCAGCGCCGGTCTCCCGGGCGAGGGCACCTTCGACCGCATACTGGTCACCGCAGCTTTTACCACGATGCCGCGCTTCTATGCCGAACAGCTGGTGTCCGGCGGCTCGATGATAGCCCCGCTTATCGTCGATGAGCATACGTGTCGCCTGGTGCGCCTGACGAAGACGGGAAGCCGATTCGAGCGCGAAGAATTATTCGACGTTCCCTACCAGCCCATCGTGCCCATGCTCGCCTCCTATCTTTGAGCTCAATTCGGGCTGACGCCCCTGTGAAACGGGCGCAATGACGCCGTTTCATTTTCTATGGTTAGCAATTCCTCAAAAAAACACATGCGACACCAGTGCTTTAACCGCATGGTAAGATTAACGCGCTTTAATCGACCCATAATCGGTTGCGTCTTAAGTGGGTCGAGTCATGGGTTTCAGTCTTTCTTCAAACGTCAGCAAATCGGCAGGGAAAGTCCTGGTGGCCGTTCTTCTGGCGAGTACTGCCACAGCTTGCAGTTCGGACACGACCCGCTTCAGCGGTCTCTTCAACAAGACGGACAATGTGACGACCGGTTCGATCAACCGTCGCAGCCTAAGTGGTCCGAACGGCGATCCCGTGCCGCGGGCCGACGTTGCTCAGGCCGGCGGCTACGGCCAGGAGGATTACTCGCAGCAGACCGCGCCGGTGTCGCAACCATACCCGAACTCTCCGGCTCGCTATAATCCGTCCTATTCCAGCGCACGGGCTTCGACCGCCCCCGTTGCAATTCAGCGCACCGAACTTGCTCCGCCCAGCGCGTCCGCCAGTGCCGGTCGTCCTCGTGCGGTATCTCAGGGGCAAGCCGAAGCGCTCGCGCAGCCGTTCCCCTCGTCGCGCGGCAATGGTTCCCGTGCCGCGCCCGCACTTGCTCCCGATACGATGTCGACCGGCACGATCAAGGCCGCCGCCGCGCAGCAGATGTCTCCCGGCTGGACGACGGTCAATGCGCCGAGCGTGACGTTGCATCAGGGTGAAAATATCGCACTGCTGTCGCGCCGCTATGGCGTTCCAGAAAAGGAAATTCTGCGTGCGAACGGCCTGCGCAATGGTGTCGCCGCCCAACCCGGCCAGCAGATCATCATTCCGACGATGAATGGGGCGGGTGTCTCGGGTCCGGCCAAGATGGCCTCTGAAGCGACGGACTTGTCCAAGGGCGGCAAGATGCCCGGCCCGGTCAAGGCGCCGCAGCAGGAAGCTCTTGCGCTGCCTTCCGGCAATCAAATACGCGGCAAGTCCCAGGCTGGGCTTGCTGATCCCAACAAGCTCGCTGCTGGCAATGGCAAGGGCCCGGCACCGAAGGGCACTTATGTCGTCAAGCCGGGTGACTCCCTGGCGAGGATCGCCAAGGAAAGCGGTGTCACTGTCGCTGAACTGAAGCGTGCGAACAACATGCAGGCTGGCGACAGCATTCGCATCGGCCAGGCACTCGCGTTGCCGCATGGGGGCGTCGCTGCTGCGGATCCGGTCAAGACCGCTTCGATCGAGCCGCAGAAGGCATCGGTCAAGCCGGGCGCGCTCACCATCGAGCCGAAGCAGGCCGCCGCTGACCCGATCGCCAAGCAGGCGCCCAAAGCGGTTGCGCATGCCGATGCCGCGGCTGATACCTCTGCCAAGCCGAAGGAAGTCGCTTCCGCTTCGCCGAGCCAGTCTATTAACGATGCCGCCAAGTCGGATGCACAGGCCGATGCGCCCGAGGCAACTGGTATCGGCAAGTATCGCTGGCCGGTTCGCGGCGCTGTCGTCGCCGGCTATGGCGCCAACGTCAATGGTAGCCGCAACGACGGCATCGACATCTCTGTTCCCTCGGGGACGCCTATCAAGGCTGCCGAGAACGGTGTCGTTATCTATGCCGGCAACGGCCTGAAGGAGCTCGGAAACACGGTTCTCGTCCGCCACGACGACGGCACGGTTACGGTCTACGGCCACGCCGATGCGCTAAACGTCAGCCGCGGCCAGAAGGTTCAGCGCGGCCAGACGCTGGCGACTTCCGGCATGAGCGGCAATGTCAGCCAGCCACAGCTGCACTTCGAAGTCCGCAAGAATTCGGCTCCGGTCAACCCAATGACGTTCCTTGAATAGGTAATGCGTCTCAAGGACTCTGCAAAAAGCCCGGTTAAAACCGGGCTTTTTGTCGTTTATGGCCTCGAAGATCAGTCGCGATCGAGCATTATGCGCAACCGGCCCGCCAGATCCTGGATATATTGCCAGGCGACACGGCCGGAGCGGGCGCCGCGGGTCGTCGCCCATTCAAGGGCTTCGTGATGCATCTGCGCGCGATCGAGATCGAGCTTGAAGTGATCGGCATAGGCGTCGATCATCTGCAGATAGTCTTCCTGGCTGCATTTGTGGAAGCCGAGCCAGAGGCCGAAGCGGTCGGAGAGCGAGACCTTTTCCTCGACTGCCTCCGAAGGATTGATCGCGGTCGATTGTTCGTTTTCCATCATATGGCGCGGCAGCAGGTGCCGACGGTTGGATGTCGCGTAGAAGAGCACATTGTCAGGCCGTCCCTCAACGCCGCCGTCCAAAGCCGCCTTAAGTGACTTATAGGCGGTATCGTCATGATCGAAGGAGAGATCGTCGCAGAAGATGATGATGCGATGCGGTGCGGCCTTCACGATATCGAGCAGCACCGGCAGCGAGGAAATATCTTCGCGATGGACTTCAATCAGCTTCAGCGAGACGCCGGTCGCCCGACGCACATCTTCATGTACCGCCTTGACGAGCGAGGATTTGCCCATGCCGCGCGCGCCCCAGAGCAGCACGTTGTTGGCTGCAAAGCCTTCCGCGAAACGCAGCGTGTTTTCGTGCAGAATATCGCGCACATGATCGACACCGCGGATGAGAGTCAGCGCCACCCGGTTCGGCTGCGGGACGGGCTGCAGATGAAGTCGGGTAGGGGCCCAGACGAAGCAGTCGGCGGCATTCCAGTCGTTGATCGCCGGGGCCGGCCCGGCCAGACGTTCGACAGCGTCGGCAAGGCGACGGACTTCGGCAAGGATCAGGGCGTTTTGGTCTTCAGTCACCGTTTCCTCCTGAATATTGAACAAGAAAGTCGTAAAATGCGCGCGCTGTCTTGCCGGGTATCATGCTCCTTTGGGGGCTGAAAGGCTAACAGGCCGGGAAAACGGTACGGTTGACGGCTGTTTTTGTTGCATTCGCCATACGCGTAACTATATTCCGGCCACCTGACGCGGGGCCCGTACCCGCTCGGAATTCAAGGGAGTTCTCGATGTTTATCACCAACGCATATGCGCAGAGCGCAACAGATTCGGCCGCGAGCGCCTTCGGCGGTTCCGGCTTTGAAATGATCATCCTGTTTGTGCCGCTGATGGTCGTTTGGTATTTCCTTCTCATCCGCCCGCAGCGCGCGCAGGCGAAGAAGCGTGACGAGATCCTGAAGAACATCCGCCGCGGCGATCAGATCGTCACCAGCGGCATCGTCGGCAAGGTCACGAAGGTCGTCGATGAAAAGGAACTGGAAGTCGAGATCGCCGAAGGCGTGCGCATCCGCGTTGTCCGCAGCGCCATTTCCGAGGTTCGCGTCAAGGGCGAGCCCGTCAAGGCGGACGCCGCGTAAGGCTCCCCGAAGGGCGGCTCCAGCCGCCGCTGTGCGTCTTCGAAATTCGAGATCGACTTTCTTGAAGGACTGTGCACAAATTCAAGATGTTACTGCGCCCTTTGCATTTTCCGTCGAAAGAGGGGCGCGGTAGGGAAGCCCTAATTCGAGAGAGCGATGCTGCACGTCTCCTGGTGGAAGACCGCCCTGATCTGGTTCGTCGTTCTCTTGAGCGTGCTTCTGGCCGCTCCCAATCTGTTTGGCGAGCGCGCGCTCTCATCCCTTCCGGCATGGTGGGCACATCGGAAGATCGAGCTAGGCCTCGATCTTCGCGGTGGCTCGCATCTGCTGCTGAAGATCGAACGGGGTGAAGTCGAGAAAGATCGCCTGGAAAGCGTTGTCGGCGATATCGCGACGCGGTTGCGTACCGTCAATGTCGGCTATTCGGGTCTGACCGGCACCGGCCGCAAGATCCAGCTTCGCATCAATGATCCCGCGCAGGTCCAGACGGCCTTGACGGCATTGCAGCCGTTGACATCAGGACCGGGCCAGCCGTCCGTGGTTCTGTCTCAGGGTGACAGCGGGGCGCTGACACTCGATATCACCGATGCCGACATCAATAACCATGTGTCGGCTGCGATCGCTCGTGCGATGAAAGTCATCCGCGCCCGTATCGCACAGCTCGGCGTAGGCGAACCCATAATCCGCCCGCAACGAGGTGACCGCATCGGCGTGCAGGTGCCGGATCTTACCGATGCGCAGCGGCTGAAAAACCTTCTCGGCCAGCCCGCCAAACTCAGCTTCCGCCTGATCGATCAGTCGATGTCGGTCCAGGACGCCATGGACAAGCAGCCGCCGGCCGGATCCGATGTGCTGTTTTCCGAAGACGATCCGCCCGCCGGTTATCTGGTGCAACGGCAGCCGCTGCTCTCGAACATCGATTTTTCCGATGCCGTCGCGGTCGTCGACAATCAGAAAGGCGAGGGCACGGTCTCCGTCAAGCTGACGCAGGAGGCGACCCATCGCTTTGCCCAATCGACGGCCAGCAATCTCGGTAAGATTATCGTCGTCGTGCTTGACGATCAGGTCATCTCTGCGGCCTCCCTGAAGACTGTCATCGCAACGGGCGAGATCGACGTTCCCGGAGATTTCACCGCCCGGGGCGCGCAGGATCTGACCGTCATGATCAAGAGCGGACCATTGCCGGCGACACTGACGACGGTCGAGGAGCGCACGATTCAGCCGGGTCTTGGTGGAGAGACGGCGCGTTATGGCCTGATTGCCTGCATCGCTGCCGCCGTCTTCGTTGCTACCTTGATGATCGGCTTCTATCGCCTGCTCGGCGTCATCGCGACCATCGCGCTCGTCATCAACATGATCATGGTGGCAGCGCTCATGGGGCTGCTCGGCATCACCCTGACCTTGCCTGGCGTTGCCGCGATCGTTCTCATCATCGGCATCGGCCTCGATGCGCTGGTGCTGATCTACGAGCGTGTGCGCGAGGAGGAGAAGAAGACTCATCTTCTCGTCGATGCGCTGTATCACGGCTTCAACCGGGCGGCTGCGACGGTCGCCGATGCCAATCTGACAGTGTTGATCGTTGCCGCCATTCTCTTCTACGCAAGTACTGGCGCGGTGCGCGGCTTTGCCGCGACTCTGATGGTCGGCGTTATCTCGACCTTCTTCACCTCCTGCTTCGTCACGCGGTCGCTGGTGAATATGTGGATTTCACGCCGCAAGCCGCGCACTTTGCTGGTTGGCGTGCGCAGCGGCATTTTCGACAATGCCAATATCCGCTTCATGGGGATCCGCCGCTATACGTTTACGGTCTCCGCTGCTCTGTCCGTCGCCACACTCATTGCCTTTGCGACGGTCGGAATGCATCTCGGCATCGATTTTGCCGGCGGATCGATCATCGAGGTCCGCGCCAAGCAGGGCGTTGCCGACGTAGCGGATATTCAGAGGCATCTTGAGGCCGTCGTGCCCGGCGATGTGCGCGTCGAGCGGCTGGCTGATCGACTTGGCGCCGTGATTCGCGTCCATTCGCAGGACGGTGGCGAGAATGCCGAACAATCGGCCGTTTCTCTCGTGCAGGACGAACTGGGCAAGACCTATAATTTCTCTCGCGTCGAGGTGGTCGGCCCAGCGGTATCGGGCGAAAGCACCACTACTGCCTCCTTAGCCGTCCTGGCGGCGCTGGCAGCAATTCTGATCTATATCTGGCTTCGATTCGAATGGCAGTTCGCGGTCGGTGCGATCATCGCGACGCTGCACGACGTTATCCTGACGCTCGGCCTCTTCGTGCTATCAGGCATGGAATTCAACATGACCGGCATTGCCGCGATCCTGACCATCGTCGGCTATTCGCTGAACGACACGGTTGTTGTCTATGACCGCATGCGCGAAAATCTGAAGCGCTATTCGCAGATGCCGCTGCCGATTCTGATCGATGCTTCCATCAATCAGACACTATCTCGTACCATCCTGACATCGGCGACTACGCTTCTGGCGCTACTCGCCCTCTACATCTTCGGCGGCGAGGTGATCCGTGCCTTCACCTTCGTCCTGCTTTTCGGTGTCGCTGTCGGCACTTTCTCGTCGATTTATATTGCGGCGCCCGTGCTGATCCTGTTCAAGCTGCGTCCGGATAAGTTCCAGACCGGCGGCGAAAGCAATGGACCCGCGGCCGGCGATATCCAGTCAGGCAAACCAGCGGTGTGATACAGTGGCTAAAGGTATAGAAATCCGAAACGCGCATTTCCCCGGACGCGCACCGATCGACGCTTACGGAAATGGTGGTTTCCGTTTTGCCGACATGTCGCATCGCGGTTCGCTGCTGTGCCTGCCTTCCGGCATCTACGGCTGGGACATGCTGCAGGGCGATGCGCTGACGCCGGATCGCTTCCAGAAGATTCTCGATGAAGCCGCCGAGATCGAAGTGCTGCTTGTCGGCACCGGCATGGAGCTGCGCCCCCTGCCGGCCGAGCTGAAGGCTGCCCTGCGCGCGAAGCAGATTTCCTCCGACCCTATGAGTACCGGGGCCGCTGTGCGCACGTTCAATATCATGCTTTCCGAATCGCGTGCCGTGGCCGCGGCGCTGATCGCTGTTTGATCTGCGGATCCAAAAGCATGACGATAACAGCCGCGCCCCGCAGCAACCGGGACATCTGCCTTGCCACACTTCGCGACACGGATCGCGATCGCTATCTCGCCTGCCTGTTGGCGCCGGAGGAGAAACGTCCTGCGCTGGCCGCACTCTATGCCTTCAACGCTGAGTTGGCGCGCGTGCGCGATCTGGTGCATGAGCCGCTGCCTGGCGAAGTACGCATGCAATACTGGCGCGATCTTCTCGAAGGGCAATCTCACGGATCGAGCGAAGCCAATCCTCTGGCCTCCGAGCTTCTGACCGCGATCGAAGAGTATCGTTTGCCGCGCCAGACGCTGATCGACATGATCGATGCGCGCATCTTCGATCTCTACGATGACCCGTTGGAAAGCCGCAGCAGCCTCGAAGGCTATGCCGGCGAGACTGCGTCTGCTCTCATCCAGCTTGCAAGCCTGGTCTTGTCCGCCGACGAGGCGAAGCGCTCCGCCGATGCCGCCGGCCATGCGGGCGTTGCTCAGGCAATCGCCGGCTTGCTGCTTCTGATGCCGCTTAATCGCCATCGCGGCCAGGTGTACCTTCCGTTGGAGATACTCTCGGCGACAGGGCTAGATCGCGACAGTTTTCTCGCCGGTGAAGACAAGCCGCGCATTTCGGCAGCGGTCGAAGCCTTTGCCGGTCTTGGTCGCGAGCATCTCGCCAAGGCGAGGGCAGCAGGCCCTGTCCCGCAGGCGGTATTCCCCGCCTTTCTGCCTGTTACCTTGGCCGAGCCTGTCCTGCAGAAGGCACAGAAGCTTGGCGCCGGCATCTTCGATCAATCCCTAGTACTGCCGCAATGGCGCCGGCAGCTGCGCATGGCAATAGCGTCGATCACAAAGAAAATCTAAAATACACCAAGCTCGCACAAGTCTCGGCGTCTATTGAGATGGCGGCACTTGATTTGCATTTCAGGGGGATTTGCCGTGGGTATTGTCGTCTGGTGCATACTGTTTGCTATCGTCGTCTTCATTGCTTATTACGCGACGCGCATGGCGTCGCAGAACAAGGAAGACGGCCTGCACGATACCGGCCTTGCCATTCTGGAATTCGGTCGCGCCTTTCCCGCCGAAGCAATCCGCCAATTGCAAGCGACCTCAGACGGACAGGCAGTCTTCGTGCGTCTGCATGATGGCAAAGCCGGTTTCATGCGCAACGTGCGCAATCATTTCAGTGTCCATCTGATCGAACCGGGCAGGGCGCGTGCCAAGATTTCGGCAACCGGCCGTGGGCTGACGGTCGATTTTCTGGATGTTCCGCATCACAACGCCACGTTCGAGTTCAAGACGCCAACGGAAGCTGCGGAGGTTTCGCTCTGGCTGCTCGGCAATTACGTTGCCGGAGAAGACGCGAAGCTCGAGCACCACCCGCCGCCGGCAACGAGCTGAAGATCATGAAAGTCCGTCAGAACGTTTGCGCTTTTCTTTGAATCGCGAAAACGCTCTATCCTTTTGTGTTTATGCAATTCTGCGCGGAAGCCGCTTCGCACTTTTCCTGGAATTGCTTCAGGTCAGGCGCTTTCCGCGAATACGGGTGCCGGCACGCCAAGCCAGCTAGCGCAATCGGCAAGCGCACGTTTGGCGATCAGCTGACGCTTCATGATGGTCTTGTCCTTGCCGCGAAAGCGCTTGACGCCTTCCGGCTTGACGATCGACCCCGGCTCCAGCTCCGGGAAAAGCCCGAAATTGATATTCATCGGTTGGAAGGAGCGTTTGCCCGGCTCCTCGTCCGAGACGATATGGCCGCCGGTGATGTGGTTCAGCAGCGAGCCGAGCGCTGTCGTATCTGGCGGCAGCAAGGGCGCTTCACCCTTGCGCTCCGCTGCCGCGAAGCGGCCGGCAAGCAGGCCGATGCTGGCGCTTTCGACATAGCCTTCGCAGCCTGTGATCTGGCCGGCGAAACGCAAGCCCGGTCGCGACTTCAAGACCAGCGAGCGGTCGAGCAGGGTCGGGGAATTGATGTAGGTATTGCGGTGTAAGCCGCCGAGGCGGGCGAATTCCGCGTTTTCGAGACCGGGAATCAGGCGGAAGATCTCTGCCTGCGCGCCATACTTCAGCTTCGTCTGGAAGCCGACCATATTGTAGAGCGTGCCGAGCGCATTGTCCTGACGCAGTTGCACGACGGCATAGGCCTTGACCGTGGGATTATGGGCATTGGTGAGCCCCATCGGCTTCATCGGCCCGTGGCGCAGCGTCTCACGCCCGCGCTCTGCCATCACCTCGATCGGCAGGCAGCCATCGAAATAGGGCGTGCCTTCCCATTCCTTGAAGCCGACGGCATCGCCGGCGATCAGCGCATCGACGAAGGCATTGTATTGGGCTTCGTCCATCGGGCAGTTGATATAATCCTTGCCATTGCCGCCGGGACCGACCTTGTCGTAGCGCGATTGATACCAGCAGACATCCATATTGATGCTATCACGATAGACGATCGGCGCGATGGCGTCGAAGAAGGCGAGCGCATCCGCCCCGGTTTCTGCCTGGATGGCGCTGGCAAGCCCCGGTGCGGTCAGCGGTCCGGTGGCGATGATCGCCTGATCCCATTCCTTGGGCGGCAGCCCCTGGATTTCCTCGCGGACGACGGTGATCAGCGGGTGACCATGCACTGCCTGCGTGACGGCGGCAGAAAAGCCGTCGCGATCGACGGCAAGCGCACCACCGGCCGGCACCTGGTGCTTGTCCGCACATGCCATGATGAGAGAGCCCGCCATGCGCATTTCCGCATGGATGACGCCGACGGCATTGCTGGTGGCATCGTCGGAGCGGAACGAGTTGGAGCACACCAGCTCGGCAAGATCGTCCGTCTTGTGCGCTTCGGTGCCGCGCACGCCGCGCATTTCATGCAGGATGACGGGCACGCCGGCATTGGCGATCTGCCACGCGGCTTCCGAGCCAGCGAGGCCGCCACCGATGACGTGGATGGGGGAGTGGGAAGTGATCTGTGTCATGCGCGCGTCATTATCACGGGCAGGCCGGCGATCCAATTGATTTGCTGAGAGCTGGAATCAAAAACGGCGCCGAAAGGCGCCGTCTTGGGCAGACTGCAGTTCGTTCCTATTAACGGAAAGAACGAGCAGCGATGTTGCGGATTTCGTAGCGGCTGACGCCGATGTCCGAAAGGGTCTGGCTGGAGAGGTTGCCAAGTTCGTTCAGAGTGCGGCGGTAGCTGATCCAGTTCTTTGCAATGCGAATCGGGTTCATGATCTTTTCCTCGGTATCTTGTTTGCGGGCGATACGATTACCGCCTCAGCGCTTGCACTCTATATAGGCGCTAAGAGGCTGATTGTGCAGTGCAAAGAAGATGCGTCTGCTATGCATTTGTGCAATATGACGCCCAAAAAGCAGTCGATGCTCAAAATTTGTGTGCCTTGCAGATAAGGAATAGCTCGCGGCGGTGTCGGTTATGCTGCGCTTGCTCAGTCGATAGGCAAAAAAGAACGCCCGCCGCGGAGGTCCGCAACGGGCGTTGAGAAGGCTTTCGCTGTTGGGCGAAGCCTATCCGGCGATTAACGGCCGGTGGCTTCGCGGGCAACGCGATGGATGTCGGCGCGGTCGATGCCGAGGTCGTGCAGTTCACGAGCGCTCATGCGGCCGAGTTCGTTAACGGTCTGACGATACTTGCGCCAGTTGTTGAAAGAGCGGGTCAGGTTCATTGTAGTCCCTTTCGAGGATCAAGGAATCGAGCGGTTCCGTGATTGGTTCCGTCGTCGATCTAATGGATTTAAATATATGCTGCGCCGCGAAAACTAAAAGCGCGAAAGCTTCATGTCACCTATGCATAATGCGCAAGTCTTATAGACGCTTTGCCTAAGATGATGGCTGCTTTATGTGCATATCGCGGCTGAAACTGGTCTGTCGCTAGAAATCAATTCCGCGCCAGTGTCAGCCATTCCGGAGCGTTTGCCACGAGCCGCCCGCTTTTAGCCGTCTTTTCGCCAGCCGTGCTGTTTTGGAGTGGCAGATGTTGCCGCGAACTGCCGTGTGGCGGTTCAGAAATGAGCTTGAGACTCTTGCCATACTGGCAATGCCATCTGATGGCCGAATGGGCGTCTAGGCAGCGCAAACCGATTTAGTGAGGATAAAAATAACGCCCACCGCGGGAGGAGGATGCGGCGGGCGTCATTTGAGATGATTGACGACTGGGAGGAGGAGTGTCGTCAATCTATCGGAGCGCACTGGGAGGAGGAGTGTGCGGCCCCGAATATTATGTCGGGATACTATCCCCAGGCTTGGTCCGATCTCTATCGGTCCGGCGCGCCACCGCCGTCTTGTTGCTTGATAAATAGTATGACTTTTCGAATTTGTGCAGCGCAATAATCTCATGGGAGACATGAGCTGCGCGCATATCTTTAATCGGTATCTCTTTACCGGCCGTCAAAATACTGCATGATCCCTTAATTCCGTATTAACATGGCACATATTCCCGTGAGCCGAAGCCTCTGCCGGAACGGCTCTGCTCACATCGATTGCACGGCGATTTGTGCTAACTCTGTCACGAGCAGAATCGCAGCGAGGGAGCGGGTATGTACAGGGGCAGGCTGGAGCGGGATCTGAAGATCTGGATCGACAAGGGCCTGGTCGACGCGGGGACGGCGAAAGCCATCCTCAGCGAGTATGACGGCCGCCGGACGAGCTTCAGCGCCGGCCGGGTGCTGACCATCATCGCTGCCGTGCTTCTCGGTCTTGCCATCCTGCTGTTCATCTCCGCAAACTGGGAGGCCCTTCCGAGAGTTGCCCGTCTGTTGGGGCTGGTTGCGATGATATGGGCCTTCTACCTCGCGGCGGCATATTTGTTAGTTCAGGGTCGCTCCATCGTCGCTGCCGCAATGTTGATTCTCGGCACATTAAGTTTCGGTGGCGCCATGGCGCTGGTCGGCCAGATGTACAATCTGTCGGGTGACGAGCTCAGAATGATGCTCGTCTGGTTCGCCGCTGCCTGCATAGTCGCGGCGTTGTTTCGCTCCTCGGCGCAAGTCGGGCTCGCCGGTTTTCTGGCCTGGGCATTTTGTGGCGGCTATCTCTGGGGGCATTTCGACGAATGGTATGGGATCATGCCCTGGATGCCGCTTCTGATGGCTGCGGTCCTGATTGCGCTTATCCGCTATGTCGACGCGCCGATGGCTCGGCATTTGGCCTATCTCATGCTCGTGGGCTGGCTGACATGGCTCTTTGGCCGTCATGAGGGATTGAATAACGCGATCCTGTTTGCCGCTCTCGGCATGGCGGCGTTTCTCGTCGTCAGCGTCCCCGCGTCGCCGTTGGTGCCTTTTGCCCGCACGGCCGGCGCCGCGCCTACTTTCTACACGTTTCTGGTTGCATCGATCGGCTTCTTTCTTATCCATGCCGAAATCAGCAACGGTTCCTTTGAGAATAATGTCTGGGTTGAAGACAAATTGCCGCTCGTCATTGTCGCGGCAGCGACGCTTGCCAGCGCGGTGATCGCCATCGCGCTCAGCGGCCGCGACAATGGTGCGGTACGCTATCTCGCCTATTTCGTCTTTGCCTGCGAAATTCTCTATCTCGCAGGCGAGACGATAGGCTCGATCATCGGCACGGCAGGCTTTTTCCTCGTAGCCGGCGTGCTTGTGGCGATTGCCGCCTGGCTGGTCATCCAACTGGAACGGCGCTTTTCCGATAATAGCGGACAGGGGACGCGGGCATGACAGATACCGCTGAAAAGAGTCCGGCCGTTGGCTCCAGCCGCCTTTGGATCGCAGCCATAGTCGTGGCCGCGCTGCAGACGGCAGTTCTTGGCTATATGGTCGGCGAGCGGGCCTGGGGCCTGCGGAGCGGCGTTGAGATTCTCTTGAAGACGGCGCCGGTCGATCCGCGCGATCTTCTGCGCGGCGACTACGTGACCTTGAACTACGACATCTCGCGGGTTCCGATCTCGACATTGGTCGACGGACCACCGAAAGCAAGCCGAAGCGCGGCGATCCTGTCCGTTCGGCTGAAGAAACAGGATGATGGTTATTGGGGTGTCGTCGAATCATCTTTTGGAGCACTCGATCCGAAGCCTGACACGGTCGTGCTCAAAAGCTTGCCTTACGACTATGTTTTCTATGGCGATGCAGCCGATCAATCCCAAGCGATGATCGGCGTCACCTATGGCATCGAACGCTATTACGTGCCTGAAGGGCAGGGCCGCGATATCGAGAGTGCCCGCAACGCCAATCGCGTCGCCATCGCAGCGCGCGTATCTTCCGACGGCGTTGCCCATATCAGAAGCCTGCTTCTCGACGGCAAATCCGTCTATGAGGAGCCGCTTTACTGACGATATCTGCGCCAATGACTCCGATAAGCTTCGGGCGTTGTCGCGGAGCCGTCATTTTTCCTTTGCGTGGTTTGAAACGGGTGATATAGAGACGCCGCGCTCCGGAAGGCCCCATGGGCAGGCATCGCCATGCGGTTTTGGGAACGCGGGTATGGTGAAATTGGTAGACACGCCAGATTTAGGTTCTGGTGCCGCAAGGCGTGGGAGTTCAAGTCTCTCTACCCGCACCAACACTGTCTTGTGGACGGGGGGAGGCTGACCAAGCCTGTCTCCCAATATGCCGCAGGACGCGCCATCTTGCCCAAAGCATCCCGCTTTCGATGAGGAAGTGGAGAAGATGTTTTGGCTCGTGACGGGATAGAGCCGCCTTTTGCGCGTTCGACTGAATGCGCGGCGCTCTTGCAAGGTGGAAGAGAATTGCATCCAAGCCACGCTCGGGATTTTCCGGCGTCGTGCTCATCGAAACGAACGGCTGTCTGGGCACGGCCGCCATGAATGAAGGTAGGACAATGCAGGTTATCGAAACGCTCGCTGAAGGGCTGAAGCGCGAAATCAAGGTGGTCATCCCGGCCAAGGACATGGAAGTGCGCATGAACGAGCGCCTGGCCGAGGTCAAGGACAAGGTCCGCATCAACGGCTTCCGTCCGGGCAAGGTTCCGGTCTCGCACCTGAAGAAGGTCTACGGCAAGTCGATCATGGCTGATCTCGTCAACGAAATCGTTCGTGACCAGCCGCCGGCGATCCTGACCGAGCGCGGCGAGAAGTCGGCCACTCAGCCGGAAATCGCGATGACGGAAGACCAGGATGAGGCCGAAAAGATCCTCTCTGCTCAAGCCGATTTCGAATTCACGCTGTCTTACGAAGTCATCCCGGCGATCGAACTGAAACCGGTCAACGGCATCAAGGTCACTCGCGAAGTCGCCGAGATCGGCGAAGACGAAGTGACCGAGCAGATCCTCAAGATCGCTGAAAGCGCCCGCAGCTACGAGACCAAGAAGGGCAAGGCTGCCAATGGCGACCGCGTCACCATCGATTACCTCGGCAAGGTCGATGGCGTTGCCTTCGACGGCGGCAAGGACGAAGACGCACAGCTCGTTCTCGGCTCCAACCGCTTCATCCCGGGCTTCGAAGAGCAGCTCGTTGGCCTTAAGGCTGGCGATGAGAAGGTCATCACCGTAACCTTCCCGGCCGACTATCCGGCCAAGAACCTCGCCGGCAAGGAAGCGACCTTTGACATCAACGTGAAGGAAGTTGCAGCTCCCGGCGAAATCGAAATCAACGACGAACTCGCTTCCAAGCTCGGCATCGAATCCGCCGATCGCCTGAAGGAGATCGTTCGCGGCCAGATCGAAAGCCAGTACGGCTCGGTTACCCGCCAGAAGGTCAAGCGTCAGATCCTCGACCAGCTCGACGAAATGTATCAGTTCGACACGCCGCAGAAGCTCGTCGAGGCTGAATTCGCCAGCATCTGGCGCCAGATCGAAACCGACCTCAGCGAATCCGGCAAGACCTTCGAAGACGAAGATACCACCGAAGAGAAGGCTCGCGAGGAATACCGCAAGCTCGCCGAGCGTCGCGTTCGCCTCGGCCTCGTTCTCTCCGAAATCGGCGAAAAGGCCGGCGTCGAAGTCAGCGAAGACGAACTGCAGCGTGCTCTCTACGCACAACTCCAGCAGTTCCCGGGCCAGGAAAAGGAAATCCTGGAATTCTTCCGCAAGACGCCGGGCGCTTCCGCCAACCTGCGCGCCCCGATCTTTGAAGAAAAGGTCATCGACCACCTGCTGACCGAGGTCAACGTCACGGACAAGACCGTTTCCAAGGAAACGCTGCTGGCTGACGACGAAGAAGAAGACAAGCCGTCCGCCAAGAAGGCTGCTCCGAAGAAGAAGGCTGCTGCCAAGGCTGAAGCGACTGAAGCTGCCGCCGAAGGCGAAGAAGCTGCGGCTCCGAAGAAGAAGGCCGCTCCGAAGAAGAAGGCTGCTGAAGACAGCGCCGAGTAATCGGCTTTTCTTCCGGACTGAAAGTAGGCCCTGCCGTTCGCGGCAGGGCTTTTTTGTGCCGATATCATGGAAGTTTTCTGACACCTCGACTTCGCCGATATTGCCTGGTCTAGCCCGCTATCGCCTTTGCGGTTCAGGCGGCGCTCGTAGCCTAATCCGATCGTTTGCCATAGACACTTGTCATTAGAGTCGTAGGCTCTATCCGAGGCGTGGTACGATGAATGACGAAGGGGTCGACCTTGATTGAAGCGGCGATATTTGACCTTGATGAGACGCTTATCGACCGGCGCGCCGCCCTCCTGGCATTCCTGCCGGATCAATTCGAACGGTTTGAAGATCAACTGGAGGACGTCACCTTTCAGAATTTTCAGGCAACCTTCTTTGCTTTGGAGAAGGAAGGCCTCGTGGACAAACAAAAGCTCTATCCGCGACTGGCGGCTGCTCTCGGTGTGAGCGATGATTGCGGGGCTTTGTTGCTTTCCGATTTTCAACGGCGTTACCCACATTTCGCACGGCCGTCGCTAGGTGCCCTGGAAATGCTTGTCGCGCTGCGCGAGCATGGTTTGAAGACGGCCATCATCAGCAATGGCCATAGCGACGTTCAATCCGCAAAAATTGAGATCACCGGACTGAGAGATTTCGTTGACCGCGTTGTCATTTCGGAGGATGTCGGCCTACGGAAGCCGGATGCGAGAATTTTTCAGCTTGCCGCTGAACGGCTGGGCGTCACCCCGGCAAGCTGCATTTTTGTCGGCGACAATCCAGAGGCCGATGTCAGGGGCGCGGAGGTGGCGGGAATGCGAGGCGTCTTCTACGCTGCTGGCACATCTTGGCCGGACACGCTGCCATCCCCGAAATACAGCATCGGTTCTTTCGCCGAAGTCCTGCCTCTGATCGAAGCTCTTGCGTGAGGCCTATTGGCCTCACTTAACGTGAATTTCACAGACGCGCTCAAATCTCCGACTTGATATCGCCCATGCGGTTCCAGGCATCGAGGCCGGCGATCTTGTAGGCTTCGGCAAGCGTCGGATAGTTGAAGGTGTTTTCGACGAAATATTCGACGGTGCCCTTGAGGTTCAGCACGGCTTGGCCGATATGCACGAGCTCTGTTGCACCTTCGCCGACAATGTGAACGCCGAGCAGGCGGCGAGTCTTCAGCGAAAAGATCATCTTTAGAAGACCGGTATCGAGGCCCATGATGTGGCCGCGCGACGTCTCGCGAAAGCGGGCGATGCCGCATTCATAGGGGATATGCCGCTCCTTGACCTCTTCTTCGGAAAGGCCGCAGGTGGAAATCTCCGGCACGGCATAGATGCCGTAGGGGAAGTATTTCGGCGGCTCCTTGGCGATCGCGCCAACGGCGACGCGCGCGGCAATGCGGCCCTGTTCCATCGACGTGGAGGCAAGGCTCGGGAAACCGACGACATCGCCGGCGGCAAAGATATGCGGAACCTTAGTGGCAAAGGTTTCCGGATTGACGTTCAGGCGGCCACGCGCATCGGCCTCGAGGCCGGCAGCGGCAAGATTGAGCGTGTCGGTGGCACCCATGCGACCCGCGGCGAAAAGAACCATGTCGGTGGTGATGCGGCGGCCATTGTCGAGCGTCACTTCGACTTTGCCGTTCTGCCGCTCCACCTTCTCGGCCTTTTGGCCGAGCAGCAGCTTCATGTTGCGATCGCGCAGCTGATAGGTGAAATCTTCGACGATCTCTTTGTCGATGAAATCGAGCATGGTGGATTTCGGATCGATCAGCGTCACCTGCGTGTCGAGAGCGCTGAAGATGGTGGCGTATTCGATGCCGATGACGCCGGCGCCGATGACGACCATCGATCGAGGCAGGTCTTCGATTTCGAGCAATTCATCGCTGTCGAGAACTGTCTTATTGTCAAAGGGCATATAATCGGGGCGGAAAGGCTTGGTGCCGACTGCAAGCAGGATGCTGGCGGCGGACACGGTAACCACCTCGCCATCATCCTTGACGATCTGCATCGTCTGCGGATCGACGAAGCTTGCCTTGCCTCTGATGTGCTGGACGCGATTGCGCGCGAATTGATGCTCAAGCACTTCGACCTCGTGGTCGAGAGTGATTAGCAGGCGGCGGCGCAGGTCTTCGGCGCTGATTTCCTGTTTGACGCGGTAGGCGCGGCCGTAGAAGCCGCGTTCGCGCCAGCCGGAAAGGTTGAGCGCCGTTTCGCGCAGTGTCTTGGAGGGAATGGTGCCGGTGTGGACCGAGACGCCGCCGACCCGCTTGCCTTGCTCGACGACGAGCACCTTCTTGCCGAGTTTGGCGGCCTGAATAGCGCCTCTGCGGCCGGCAGGGCCGCTACCCACGACTAGGAGATCGAATTGGTCCATCGGGAAGCCTCGGATGACTGGAATAGGGAATCAATGTCGCAATGCAACATGCACTCCGTCAACCGGTAGCGGCTCAATGTTACAGATTATCTAACGGGAAGTATGGCGCTCACGATGCCGAAAGGCCGAGCCAGGGTTCCAGCTTCTCGAAGGTACGATCCATGGCATAGGCGCGGGTGAAAGAGAACGGCAGGTGACCATAGATGATCGACATCTGGCCCTCTGCAGTAGCCTCGCTGGTTTTGGCAATGGCAGCTAGGTAAAGTGCCGAGGCTAGGCCCGTTCTGTCGGCTCCGGCCTGGCAATGAATGAGGATCGGCTTCGGCGCATTCCGCATGATGTCGACAAGCTGCGCCGCCTGCTCCTGTGTCAGCTCACGGCCCGAAGACATATGGAAATCGATATGGTCGATGTTGAGCGCTTTCGCCTCGGCGACTTCTGTATCATACCAACCATGCCCGCTATTGTCGCCACGCAGGTTGATAATGGTCTTGATGCCATATTGCTTCTGAAACTCGGCGATATTGCTGGCCGATGGCTGCGATGAGCGGTAGAGCTCGCCGGCGATGACCGGATGGAAATTCGTCGTCCAGAGCATATGAGCATAGAAGCCGCCGGCGATTGCCGCGAAACCGATCGAAGCAACGAACGCGCCACGGCCAAGACGGCGAAGGCGCGAGGCAAATGTCGGTGATGTCTTCTGCATGCGATCTCCGGATCGGGCCGACCACTGAGACGGATTGGTCAAATCAAAACAGCAGCTTCCGCCAGCAGGCTCGTCGTCGGAATAGCCACGATCCTTCTGCCAGATGATCCTGACGCTGAACTGAAAAATAGTAACTGGCTGGGGCCGACGATTCACAGCCGCTTCGAAGAGTTGGAAGAGTTGGGTGAATTAAAAAAGTTTAATTATATCAAACTATTGCATGGTATTTTTTAATAAAAATCTTAGGAGAATTCGGCTGATTTCAAATCAGCCGTAATGCGCGGAAGCTGACGTGGCCGTTTTTTCCAATGATAACATGGTCGTGAACCGTGATGCCCAAGGGCTTGGCGGTATCGATGATGGTCTTGGTCATGTCGATATCGGCGCGGGACGGAGTTGGATCTCCCGACGGGTGATTGTGAACCAGAATCACTGCCGAGGCGGAGAGTTCGAGTGCGCGTTTGACGACCTCGCGCGGATAGACCGGCGTATGATCGATGGTGCCGAACCCCTGTACTTCATCTGCGATCAAAGCGTTGCGCTTGTCGAGAAACAGCAGGCGGAATTGCTCGCGTGCTTCGTGCGCCATGGCAGCATGACAATAATCGACGAGCGCCTTCCAGGAGGAGAGTACCGGCTTGCCCGTCAATTCGCTCTTCAGCATGCGCTGTGCGACGCTTGCGACGAGCTTCAGGTCGAGGGCGACGGCATCGCCGACGCCGCTGACCTCGGTCAAGAGGCTGACCGGCGCGCCGAACACGCCGCCAAGCGTGCCGAAGCGGGCGAGCAGGGCCTTGGCGATCGGTTTCGTGTCGCGGCGCGGAATCAGGCGGAAAAGCAGGAGTTCAAGGACTTCGTAGTCTGCCAATGCCCCATCGCCGCCGTCGCGATAGCGATTGCGCAACCGTTCGCGGTGACCGTGATAATGGGCTTCGACGTTGGCTGGCACGGATTTGACTATCGGGGCGGATTTCGAGGTCTGCGGGGCGGGCTTGGCAGCCTGTTGCGGGAAGAATAGCCGCTCGTTGAGTAGCGGCGCATCTTCCAACGCCTCCGTCTTCCCGCCTCTATCGAGGGGCATGTCACCATGTCCATTGGAAGAAGCGGGCCGTTTTGCCATGAATTATCCCTGCAGCGGCGGCAGGCCGGGGCGGTCTAGGCCGCCGGGCGACAAGGTGAAGATCTCGCAGCCCGTCGCGGTCACGCCGACCGTATGCTCATATTGTGCCGAGAGCGAACGGTCGCGGGTGACGGCTGTCCAGCCATCTCCGAGGACTTTCACATGCGGTTTGCCGAGATTGATCATCGGCTCGATGGTGAAGATCATACCTTCGCGCAGTTCCGGGCCGTCGTTGACCCGGCCGTAATGCAAGATATTTGGCGAGTCATGGAAGAGGCTGCCGACTCCATGGCCGCAGAAGTCGCGCACGACCGAGCAGCGCTCGCCTTCGGCGTAGGTCTGGATCGCCTCACCGATGGCGCCCGTGCGGGCACCCGGACGAACGGCGGCAATGCCACGCATCAGAGATTCGTAGGTGACTTCGAGCAGCCGCTCGGCCGAGCGCTTGATTTCGCCGACCGGATACATGCGGCTGGAATCGCCATGCCAGCCATCGAGCACATAGGTCACGTCGATATTGACGATATCGCCTTCGCGCAGCGGCTTGTCGTTCGGAATGCCGTGGCAGACGACATGGTTGATCGACGTGCAGGAGGATTTCATATAGCCGCGATAATTCAGCGTCGCCGGATAGGCGCCGTGATCCATGCCGAATTCGAAGACGAAACGGTCGATGACATCGGTGGGCACGCCGGGCGCGACGATCGCGGCGAGTTCATCGAGGCAGCGGGCGGTCAGCTGGCACGCCTTGCGCATTCCGGCAAAGGCATCCTCTCCGTAGATGCGGATAGCACCCGTATTCTTCGCCGGCGCCGTTGCCGCTTCGATGTAATTCACCATGACTAGCCTTCGGTAGAGATCTTAAATTGTTCTAATGCAGCTATGCCGGGTTCGTCTATCGGGATCAACCCGGCAGGCGCGATTTCCGTCGGCGAAACCCTGCATTTCAGCGCATAGACCTCGACGCCACGCTTCAAAGCGCGATCATAGGCCCTGGCGTAGACCGGATCGAGATCACCGCAGATGCGGAAGCGATGGCAATCATTGCGCTGGATCACGAACAGCATAACGGAGCGGTAGCCGGCCTCCGCCATATCGCCGAGTTCTTCCAGATGCTTGGCTCCGCGCGCCGTCGCGGTATCGGGAAATTCCGCAAGACTCGGCTGCCGCATGAAATGGACGTTTTTCACCTCGACATAGGTGGTTGTCCGCAAAGGGTCGGTCAAGAGCAGGTCTATGCGCGAATTGCGGCCGTAATTCTGCTCGCGCTTGACCATTGTATACTCGCCGAGATCGGAGATTTGCCCAAGCGCGATCGCTTCCGCTGCAATGCGGTTCGGCATGGCGGTGTTGACACCGACGGTTGTGTCATCAGCTTCGATGAGTTCGAAGACATGGCGGTATTTTCGCTTCGCGCCCTCATGCTCGGAGAGCCATATGCGCGAGCCGGGTGTCGTAAGGCCGAGCATCGAGCCGGTATTCGGGCAGGAGCCGGTGATGAAGGTACCGTCCTCCAGCTCGGCATCGAAGAGGAAGCGCTTGTAGCGGGAAATCAGGCGGGCAGGGACGAGAGGCGAAGGAAATTGCATAATCGGGCAGCAGCTACGCCCGTTCCATAACGAAGCTGCCGGGGGCTTCTTCCAGCGCATTGAGGGCCTTGCCGCCGGGTTTGCGCGCTGCCGTCATGCGATGATCTTGCGCGAGGATCCAGGCATGCCAATGCGGCCACCAGGAGCCAGGTGTCTCCTTTGCTTCGGCCAGCCAATCCTCATAGTCGCCGCCGGTCGGGCCGCCGGTCCAGAACTGATATTTATGCTTGTCGGGCGGATTGACGACGCCGGCAATGTGACCTGAGCCGGTTACCACGAATTCCACCGGACCGCCGAAATACTGGCTGCCGACGAAGACGGATTTGGCCGGTGCGATATGATCCTCGCGCGTCGCTAGATTATAGACGGGAATGCGCACGTCCTTCAGCGACAGCGTCTTGCCGTCGAGCACCATTTTGCCCTGGCTCAAGGCATTGTTGAGGTAGCAGTTGCGCAGGTAGAACGAATGGTTGGCAGCGGCCATGCGCGTGGAATCGGCATTCCAGAACAGGAGGTCGAAGGGTAGGGGTTCCTGCCCCTTCAGATAGTTGTTGACGAAATAGGGCCAGATCAGCTCGGAGGCGCGCAGCATATTGAAGGCCGTCGCCATCTTCGAACCTTCGAGATAGCCGAGTACGTTCATCTGCTCTTCGAGTGCCGCAATCTGCTCCTCGTCGACGAAAACCTTCAGGTCGCCGGCGAAGGTGAAATCGACCTGCGTGGTCAGGAAGGTGACCGTTCGGATGCGCTTATTCTTTTCCTTGGCATGGAGGGCGAGCGTAGCCGCGAGCAGCGTGCCGCCGACGCAATAGCCCACGGCATTAACCTCCTGCTCGCCCGTCGCCTTTTCGATTGTTTCCAGAGCGAAATCGATGCCTTCGCGGGCATAGGAGGTCCAGTCCTTCGCTGCATGACGATGATCGGGATTGACCCACGAAATTACGAAGACGGTGTGACCCTGCTCCACACACCATTTGATGAAGGATTTCTGCGGGTTGAGATCGAGAATGTAGAATTTGTTGATCCAGGGCGGGCAGATCAGCAGCGGCCGCTTCAGCACCTGCTCCGTCGCCGGCTCATATTGGATCACCTGGCAGACATCGCTTTGTGCGATCACCTTGCCTGGAGTCAGCGCCATGTCGCGGCCGACGGCGAATTTCGTCATATCGGTCTGCCGCAGGCGCAGCTCGCCGTGGCCGAGGCTGATATCCTCCGCCAGCATCTTCATGCCGCGCACCAGGTTCTCGGCGTTGGAGGCGATGGTTTCGCGATAGACCTGCGGGTTGGTCGCGACGAAATTGGTCGGGGAGAAGGCCGCGGTGATCTGCTTCGTGTAGAACGCCGCCTTGTGACGCGTATGCTCGTCCAGTCCTTCCGCTTCGCCGACCAGCTTTTCCGCCCAGTTCGACGTCAGAAGATAGGTCTGCTTCAGGAAATCGAAGAAAGGGTTCTTCTGCCAGTCCTCATCGGCAAAGCGCTTGTCCTTGACCGGTTCGGCTTCAGCCTCGGCGGACGAATCGCCGCTGAGGCGCTGCATGGTTTTCGTCCACAGGCCGAAATAGCCGGAAAGCAGGTGAGTCTGCGCTTCCAGCGTCCGGCGGGGATCGGAAAGCCAGTATTCTCCGACCTTAGAAAGCGTCTTGACCATGTCGGTAAAGGGATCGGCAATCGTATCGACCTTCTCGCCGCGCTCGCGCGGTGCAAGCCAGGCTGAGGCTGCCTTGCCGAGATTTTCCAGCGCACGGGCAAAGTTGACGGCCATCGCTTCGGGATCCCTGACGATGTAAGGCTCGACTGACTTTGGATCAAAGCCGGGAAAGCCACCATTACCTTCATTCTTGTCCCGCTTGCTGTCGGTCACGCATCATCCTCCCGGCGGCAGCTCGTGTCTTGTTTTCCATTTGTACATCTTGCGGGAAAAAGAATACAAGTCGAATGAAACGCAACCCTGCTCTTGCTTTGCTGCTGCGACAAATTTAACAGTCGCAACCCACAGCAAGGAATAGCGCAGGAAGACAATTATGGGCGGCGGCATGGTGGCAAGACTGAACCGGTATTCCGTATTCTGCGGTGCAATGTGCGGAATTCTCGCATTGACGCTCGCGGGCTGCTCGACGCCCGAGGAAAAGGCGGCCTTCGCCAAGCGCAAGCAGCCACCTCAGGCGGTGATCGTAAAACCCGCCAAGGGCACGCCCGTGGTGGAAACCAGCACGCAGCAATTTTACAAGGACGGCTATCCTTCCTTCAATGCGCCACCGACAGCTGCAAACGTCCAGATCAACGATCAGCAGGCGGGCGATCTGGTCAAGCAGCTGACGGCTCTCGGATCGCAGCGCAAGGCCGGCACGATCTCCGAGGCCGAGTACCAGAAGCGCGTTGCCGAGATGCGCAAGCTCGCCGCCGAACATGGCCAGGATACGCTGCAGGAAATTCAGAAAGAGGGCGGCGCTCAGCCGGCCGCGACGCAGAATTAGCCTTGCGTTTCAGGCGATTTGGACGCAAAGCGTTCAGATAGGCCGAATTTGGATGTATCTGGCCGGCGGATTGCATTTTGCGTGCACAAGCGCCCAAGATTCACCTTATCTTTCGAGATAGCATGAATACGGCGCCGCGAGTCCCAAGTTCGTATCGCGGCTGGCCGGGAGATCAACGAACTTCAGCGCGGTTTTGAGGGCCGCTGTCCCATGGGGAAAGAAATGGAAGAGTTTCATAAAGTCCGGCGTTTGCCGCCCTACGTTTTCGAACAGGTCAATCGTTTGAAAGCGAGCGCGCGAGCGGGCGGGGCGGACATTATCGACCTCGGCATGGGCAATCCAGATCTTCCAACCCCCAAAGCGATCGTCGACAAGCTGTGCGAAGTGGTCCAGGACCCGCGCACGCATCGCTATTCTTCCTCCAAGGGCATTCCGGGCCTTCGTCGTGCCCAGGCCGCCTATTATGCGCGCCGCTTCGGCGTGAAGCTCAATCCGGATACGCAGGTGGTCGCCACCCTCGGCTCGAAGGAAGGCTTTGCCAATATGGCGCAGGCGATCACTGCGCCTGGCGACGTGATCCTCTGCCCGAACCCGACCTATCCGATCCATGCCTTCGGCTTCCTGATGGCAGGTGGTGTGATCCGCTCGATCCCGGTCGAGCCGGACGATAGCTTCTTCCCGCCGCTGGAACGGGCAGTGCGCCACTCGATCCCGAAGCCATTGGCTCTGATCCTGAATTATCCGTCGAACCCGACGGCCTATGTCGCGACGCTCGATTTCTACAAGGAAGTTGTCGCCTTCGCCAAGAAGCACGACATCATCGTGCTTTCGGATCTGGCCTATTCGGAAATCTACTTCGACGACGCGCCGCCGCCGTCGGTGCTGGAAGTTCCGGGCGCCATCGACGTGACGGTCGAATTCACCTCGATGTCGAAGACCTTCTCCATGCCCGGCTGGCGCATGGGCTTTGCCGTCGGTAACGAGCGGCTGATTGCGGCGCTGACGCGCGTGAAGTCCTATCTCGATTACGGCGCCTTCACGCCGATCCAAGTGGCGGCGACGCACGCTCTCAACGGCGACGGTTCCGACATCGCCGAAGTGCGCAACATCTACAAGCGCCGCCGCGACGTTCTGGTCGACAGCTTCGGCAAAGCCGGCTTCGACGTGCCGCCGCCGGCCGCGACCATGTTCGCCTGGGCGAAGATCCCGGAAAAGTTCCGTCATCTCGGCTCGCTGGAATTCTCCAAGCTACTGGTCGAGAAGGCCGACATTGCAGTTGCTCCGGGCATCGGCTTCGGCGAGCAGGGCGATGATTATGTCCGCATCGCGCTTGTTGAAAACGAACACCGCATCCGGCAGGCTGCACGCAATCTGAAGCGCTTCTTCTCCACCGCGGACGAGACGATGCATAATGTCATTTCGCTGAACGCTCACCGTTCATAATATCGCGCGGCAGCCGTTCCCGCGGCTGCCGTCCCAATACTGATCAGGAATTTTCCATGGCAGATGCCCTCAAAATCGGCATTGCGGGCTTGGGTACCGTTGGTGCCTCGCTCGTCCGCATCATTCAGAGCCGCGCTAACGAGCTTGCCGTTACCTGCGGTCGTCCCGTCAAGATCGTTGCCGTGACGGCGCGCGATCGCACGCGGGATCGCGGCATCGATCTAGCGGGCATCGAATGGTTCGGCGGTCCTGTCGATCTGGCGCAGAAGGCCGATATCGACGTTTTCGTCGAGCTGATCGGCGGTTCCGAAGGCGCGGCCAACGCAGCGGTGCGCGCAGCGCTTGCACGCGGCCTGCACGTCGTCACCGCTAACAAGGCGCTGCTTGCCTATCACGGTGTCGAGCTTGCGCAGATCGCCGAAGAGAAGGGCGTCCTGCTCAACTTCGAAGCGGCCGTTGCCGGCGGCATTCCGGTCATCAAGGCGCTGCGCGAATCGCTGACGGGTAATACGATTTCCCGCGTCTATGGCATCATGAACGGCACCTGCAATTACATCTTGACCCGGATGGAGAAGGAAGGCCTGTCATTCGCCGATTGTCTCAAGGAAGCGCAGCGTCTCGGCTATGCCGAAGCCGATCCGGCCTTCGATATCGAGGGCAACGATACGGCTCATAAGCTTGCCATCCTGACGACGCTTGCCTTCGGCAATCGCATCGCGGCCGACGACATCTACCTCGAAGGCATTACCAACGTCTCCATCGAGGATATCCGCGCCGCTGCCGATCTCGGTTACCGCATCAAGCTGCTCGGCGTCGCCCAGCGCACGGAAAGCGGCATCGAGCAGCGCGTGCACCCGACCATGGTGCCGCTCGATTCGGTTATTGCCCAGGTCGATGGCGTCACCAATGCCGTGGCGATCGAATCCGATATTCTCGGCGAATTGCTGATGGTCGGGCCGGGAGCCGGCGGCAATGCGACGGCATCTTCCGTGCTCGGCGACATCGCCGATATCGCCAAGAGCCGCCCGGGCGAACAGCGCGTACCGGTGCTTGGTCACCCCGCGAAAGCGCTGGAGCCCTACCGCAAGGCGCAGATGCAGAGCCATGAGGGCGGCTATTTCATCCGTCTCACCGTTCTCGATCGCACGGGCGTCTTTGCGAGCGTCGCGACCCGCATGGCGGAAAACCATATTTCGCTCGAATCGATCGTCCAGCGCTCGAAGCAGCATCTGGCGCCGTCCGATCACCAGACGATCATCCTCGTCACCCATGCGACGACGGAGGATTCGGTGCGCAAAGCAGTTGCGGCAATCAAGAACGAAGGCTATCTCGTCGGCGAACCGCAGGTCATCCGCATCGAGCGGCCGAAAGAATAATCTGACCAGCGGCGGCGTGTCTCAAAGGGACGCCGCTCTCAAATTCCGGGAGAGATGGTGGAGCAACCGGTCGATCCAGTTCAACGGGCATTTCTGGGTGTCGAGCGCTCGGTATCAGGCAATCGCTGGGTTTCCAGGCTCGATCAGGCCGGCCAGAACAGGGCGCTCGCCATTGCGCAGACGCATGGGCTGCCGGACCTGATTGCCCGCGTGCTTGCCGGCCGCGGTGTCGGCCAGGACGAAGCCATGGCCTTTCTCGATCCGACGATCCGCGGCCTGATGCCGGACCCGCACCTGCTGACCGATTGCGAGAAGGCTGCCAGGCGTCTCCTGCACGCGATTAGTAAGGGCGAGACAGTCGCGATCTTCGGCGACTATGACGTCGACGGCGCGGCCTCCTCGGCGTTGGTCTATCGCTTCCTGACTCATTTCGGCGTTCCCGCCAGCATTTACATTCCCGATCGCATCTTTGAGGGGTACGGTCCCAATCCGACAGCCATCAATCAGCTGATCGACAATGGCGCGACGCTGATCGTGACCGTCGATTGCGGCTCCACTAGCTTCGAATCGCTTGATGCGGCGAGGGCGCGCAATATCGACGTTGTCGTCATCGATCACCACCAGGTGGCGCACGAGCTGCCCCATTGTCACGCCTTGGTCAATCCGAATCGTGAGGACGATCTGTCGGGGCAGGGGCATCTCTGTGCCGCCGGCGTCGTCTTCATGGTTCTGGTTGCAGCCTTGCGGCTGCTGCGCGAGGCCGGAGATTCCCGCGTGCGTTCTATCGACCTGCTCGCCTGGCTCGATATCGTTGCGCTCGCGACCGTTTGCGATGTCGTGCCGCTGAAGGGCCTCAACCGCGCCTATGTCGTCAAAGGGCTGATCGCCGCCCGCCATCAGGGCAATCTCGGGCTTGCCGCCCTCTTTCGCAGGGCCGGCCTTAACGGTCCCGTTACCCCCTATCACTTCGGCTTCCTGATTGGTCCGCGCATCAATGCCGGCGGTCGCATCGGCGATGCAGCTCTTGGCGCACGCCTGCTGACGCTGGCTGATGGAGGCGAAGCGGAAACCATCGCCGCGAAGCTGGACGAGCTCAATCGCGAGAGGCAGGTTATGGAAGCCACCATGCTGCAAGAGGCGGAGGCCGAGGCCCTGGCGGAGTACGGCAATGGCGACGGCGCCTCCGTCATCGTCACGGCGCGTGAGAACTGGCATCCGGGAATCGTCGGCCTCATTGCATCGCGCCTCAAGGACAAATTCCGCCGGCCGGCCTTCGCCATCGCCTTCGATCCGATGGGCAAGGGCACCGGATCCGGCCGCTCCATCAACGGCTTCGACATGGGCCGCATGGTGCGTGCCGCCGTCGATGCCGGCTTGCTGGTCAAGGGCGGGGGCCATGCCATGGCAGCCGGCCTGACTGTGGAGAGAAGCAATCTCGGAAAGCTGCGAGCCTTCTTCACCGAGAAGGCGGAGAAGCAGGTAGCCGGGCTCGTCGCCAACGAAACGTTGAAGATCGACGGTGCGCTCGGCGCAAGCGGCGCGACCGTGGAGCTTATCGACAGGCTGGAGACTGCCGGTCCGTATGGTTCGGGCCATCCACAGCCCGTCTTCGCCCTTCCGAGCCACCGCCTGCGCGATTCCCGCCTTGTCGGCCAGTCGCACATTAAGATTACGCTGGAGGCGCAGGACGGCGGCCGGGTGGATGGCATTGCCTTCCGTGCGGCAGAAACACCCTTGGGCGATCTGCTTATGTCGTCGCGCGGTGCACAGATACACGTTGCTGGCACGCTCGGCGCCGATCATTGGCAGGGAAGCAGACGTGTGCAGCTTCGGGTCACGGACGCAGCAAAGGCTCCGTAACGCAGATTACGCCCAATACGCGTCTGCATACCTGCGTTTAGCGAGCCAAAACATCAATTTAAGGGGAAGGAACAGTGGCACGCCCTAGGGGAGTCGAACCCCTCTTTACAGAATGAAAATCTGTCGTCCTAACCGATAGACGAAGGGCGCGTGCTGTGGCGCCCTTATAGTCAGCACCTTTCATTCCCGCAAGCGGAAAAACGAGAAAAATCGCAGAAAAATCGATGACTAAGCGAAGATTTTTCGAGGTGCTTGTGGAAAACTTCGGGACACGCTTTTGGTACGCCCTAGGGGAGTCGAACCCCTCTTTACAGAATGAGAATCTGTCGTCCTAACCGATAGACGAAGGGCGCATGCCGCGCGGTGCAAATAGGAATAGCCTATTGCGTCCGCAAGCGGTAGCTTAAATGAATTGCAGTGGGAGAAAGAACAACAGTGGCACGCCCTAGGGGAGTCGAACCCCTCTTTACAGAATGAAAATCTGTCGTCCTAACCGATAGACGAAGGGCGCGTTCAGCTGTTGTGTGGCGCGCTTATAGCGGGGGGATTTCATTCCCGCAAGCGGCAATTTTGCTTTTTTGTGGAAAAAATGACAGGTGAGTGAAACTGCCGCCGATGCTGAATAAGCGAGCCTTAACAGGCTCTTGCCTCTGACATTGAAGAAGTCCTGGAAACATCGGCTCTTTATTGCCCTGTCGCGCCCTGCACCGGCTGCACCAGTAGCTTGCCGTTTTTGGGCTGGTTCTTCGAGGCGATGAATTGCGCCAGGACGGCCGCCTGTCTGCCGTTCAACTCATGGACATTTGGGGTCGGCATTGCTGCTGCTCCGGACGTCGTCACCTGGGCGATCGGCTGCGGCGAGCCCGCGGTCGGCGAGGTTGCATTGCGGATGACGGGTGGCGGCAACATCTCTGCCGAGGTGCGAGCGTTCGATGCGGCGGCATCCATCGCCGGTGGTGGCGATGTCGGCATTGCTGACGGCGGCGTGCTGTAGACACTGCGCATCATCGGCGTAATGGGCTGGGCCCCGTCGGCTTGGGTCTTGGCAAGCGTCCCATCGGGATTGACGGCAATGGGCGGCGGCGCGGAAAAGATGCTGCTTCTGCTCGCGTTAACGCCCGTCGGTTGCGTGACCAGGCCCGCAATACCGGTTTGCCCCTCAGGGGGAGTTTCGGCGGGTGCCGGATAGAGCGCTTGATTCTGCTGGGCGACGATCTGCTGGCGGGTGCCGTTGATGCTATGTACCAGTGGGTCGCGATAGGCGAGGTCGGCCTTGCGGTGCCGGGCATCGGCCTTGTTGTTCATATCGGCCGCGAGCTGTTCGGCTGCCGTCGGCTGCGCGGCGGGGGCTATGTCCGATGTCTCGGTCGGCTTTTGACCCTTGGTCGCGCAGCCCGCAATCATCACAAATGAGGCAAGAACGGCAATTGTGCTTGCTAGCTTCTTTCTGCCGTATAAAATCTGGTGATCGCACATAGGACGTTCCCTGCAAAAAGGCGTGCATCGGAACGGCCTCCTGCGAGGGACGACGATATCGCGCGTGCCGACTGGAAACGATGACCCCGCGATATCCGATGCATGATGCTTCGAGTCGTCCAAGCATGCCGGAGGATGGGCATGGGCGGCAAGCGCGAAACGGATGGCTCCGCGCGTGCCGTAAGCCTCGCGAAAGCTTAGGCCTTACCAGGAGCCGGTATTGGCCATGGAAGCCCAGGGCTCGGCAGAAGGTAGATTGGCGCCCTTCTGCAGGATTTCGATCGAAATGCCGTCCGGAGAGCGCACGAAAGCCATGTGACCATCGCGGGGCGGGCGGTTGATCGTGATTCCGTTGTCCATCAGCTTCTGGCAGGTCGCATAGATATCGTCGACCTCGTAGGCGAGGTGGCCGAAATTGCGTCCTCCGCTATATTCTTCCGGGTCCCAGTTATAGGTCAGTTCCAGGCTGGGGGCGCCGTTACTGCGGGATGATTCGGCATCCTCGTCGGCAGCAAGGAAAACGAGCGTATAGCGACCTTTCTCGTTCTCGTAGCGGCGTGTTTCGACAAGCCCGAACAAGGTGCTATAAAAATGCAACGAGGCGTCGAGATCGGTGACGCGGACCATCGTATGGAGATAACGCATTCTATTTCCTCTCTTAATGTTGAGCTGGACGGATCTTCGATCGCGGCACCAGCTTCGCGCAAGTCTTGGAGCAATAATCTTAGGGTGGGAATAAACGAAAACTAGGACTTGCGCTTTTCCGTTACCAAGATGTTAATCTTGATATCAGGGAATCAGTTAACCGTAACAGTGTGACGCGTAATCGAGGGCTGACTAGGATGGGTGACAGAATTTCATCGAAGGGAGTTGTCGACTTCGAAGAGATGTCGGGCGATACCGTCGAGCTCATCGAAATCTCAGGCGTCGTCAAGTGGTTCGATGTTGCCAAGGGCTTCGGTTTCATCGTGCCCGACAATGGCATGCAGGACGTGTTGCTGCATGTGACGTGTCTACGCCGTGACGGTTATCAGACGATTCTCGAGGGAACCCGCATCGTCGCGCTGATTCAGCGCCGTGAGCGAGGATATCAGGCCTTCAAGATCCTCTCCATGGACCAATCGACCGCTGTGCATCCCTCGCAGATGCCTCCTGTCCGTACGCATGTGCAAGTGACGGCGACGAGCGGATTGGAGCGCGCGCTGGTCAAGTGGTTCAACCGCACCAAGGGCTTCGGTTTCCTGACGCGCGGCGAGGGCACAGAGGATATTTTCGTGCATATGGAGACGCTGCGTCGCTTCGGTCTCGCTGAGCTTCGGCCGGGGCAGGTGGTACTTGTTCGCTTCGGACCGGGCGAAAAGGGCCTGATGGCCGCGGAAATCCACCCGGATGCACCGAGCCCGGCGACACGGCCGCACTGATATGAGCAAAGCCGGATGTTTTGGAATTTTGAAAAGCGCCATTGTGGCGCTTTTTCTCGTTGGGGCCGTAGTCCCTGTGTCCTTTGCGGGACAAACTGCAAGCATGCAGTCGATGGCTTTCGATTCGGAACCGCTTTCGATCACATCGCCCAAGGGCCAAACCTATAAATTCACAGTGGAACTGGCCGTGACGCCGGCGCAGCTCGAACTCGGACTGATGTATCGCGACAGCATGCCGGCCGATCACGGTATGCTGTTCGATTTCGGCACGCCGCGGCCTGTCATGATGTGGATGAAGAACACCAAGTTGCCGCTCGATATGGTGTTTCTGGATCAAAAGGGTGTCGTCACCCATATCCAGGAAAACGCCGTGCCCTATTCCGAAGCGATCATCAGTTCCGGTGGGCCGGTTGCTTACGTCATCGAGCTGAACGCCGGCATTGTTCGCAAACTCGGGCTTGCTGTCGGCGACACGGTGACGAGCGCCTCTATTTCGGCAAAGCTTGGCAAATAAATTTTCATCGGGGAAGATGTGCTAAGCAGGATTTTATCTGTTGCAGCGGGCAGATGAACCGTGTATCTCCCCACTCGTTCCGTCGGACTACACGTCCGGCGGTACGGAAATCAGCCGATGATCGCGTTTTGGTCATGCTGACGGGTACGGAGTGTAGCGCAGTCTGGTAGCGCATCTGGTTTGGGACCAGAGGGTCGGGAGTTCGAATCTCTCCACTCCGACCATTTAAAATCCCTTCATTGAAGTCATTGAATTCGTCGTGGCAGCGGCCGCCTTTTTGCTTGAAAACAAAGGCATTCGCGGCTAAGCAAAGGTCGTGTTCGCGCGGCCCTGAAAGGGATTGCGCCGAGGCAAGAGAAGCAAGAAGGCGGATCATTCCGCTCGATTCGGAGGCGCTGCAGCAATGCCTGCCAAGATTTATCGTCCTGCAAAAACCGCCATGCAATCCGGCAAGGCCAAAACCAATATCTGGGTTCTGGAGTTCGATCAGGAAACGCCGCGCAAGATCGATCCGATCATGGGCTATACCTCATCGGGCGATATGCGCCAGCAGCTCAAGCTGACCTTCGAGACGCAGGAGCAGGCGGAAGACTACGCCAAGCGCAATGGCATCGAATACCGTGTCATCGCGCCGAAGGATCCCATCCGACAGACGGTATCCTACTCCGACAACTTCCGCTTCAACCGCATCCAGCCCTGGACTCACTGAAGCCAGGCATTTATTGAACGCCGCCCATTGAATTGGGTGACCGTTTCAGGCATGTGTTGCCCGCCGCGCCCAAAGCGCGGCCAGGCTCATGGCCCCTTAGCTCAGCTGGATAGAGCACTTGCCTTCTAAGCATGTGGTCGCAGGTTCGAATCCTGCAGGGGTCGCCAAATCTAATTGTAAGTTATTGATATTTCTACGGGTGCGACCACGCAGGGTCATAGGTGCGACCTATAGTCTGTTCGACAGACGTTCTGAAGCGCCTCGCGCCAACCTCTTCTTGTCGGCTTCCTTGGTGTAGATTTCCGCCATAGCTAGCCGCGACCAGCCGAACATTGCCATCAGTTCATGCGCTGTTGCGCCTTCATCAGCCGCGATTGTTGCGCCTGCTTTCCGCAGCCCGTGCGCTCTGCACTCATCCGGCAATTCTGCCGCCTTGCACTGCTTGGCAAACCAATTCCCAAATGATGCTCCTGAACTGAACGGCTTGCCGCGCTCCGTCGTAAGGAATGCGAGATCGCCTGTCGCCGTTGCCTCAATCGACTCCAGGAGCTGGCGAAAGACAGGAAGATGGACCCATTGCCCTGTCTTCTCGGTTTTCAGTGAAATAATGCCTTCTTTCAGATGTTGCCGCCCAACGATGACAGCATCACCGCGGCGCAGGCCGAGAAAGAGGAGGATGTCTATTGCGAGGCGCGGCTTCGTTCCGACCTTATGATGGGCACGGTATTGCTCGACTTGCTCAACGGTCCAAGTGTGAAATCCATCAGACTTCACCTTTACCTTGCTCACGCCAGCGACTGGATTGATCGTTACCTTCTCCGCCTCGACGGCCCACTTAAAAAGATGCGACATTGTTTTCAGAAAGTTGTTTGCAGCATTGGGTGTAGCGGCACGCTTATCGATGCCAGCCTTGATATCTGCCTTTGTCATTCGCCCGTAGGGAAGATCGCCGTTCTTTTTCAGGACTTCCTTGAGAATGTTGTCTCGGGCTCGACGTGTGCCCGCTGCTAGCTCAGCCCAAGCGGCGCTTCGCTTATATTGCTCTATCAGCCACTTCAGAGTTCCAGTCGCTGCCTTTTGCGGTTCTGGTGCTGCGCTTGAGCCCGTGAGGGCCTTCTCATAAGCAGCATTGAATTCATCACTGCCATATTCTCCGCGCAACCGGACGCGCTTTCCCTTCCGCTTGAAATACCAGACAAGCTTTTTATGGCGGGTGGTTTCGTGTGACAAAAATGGTTTGCGCGGCATGTCCTCCATCAGAGATCGAAACCTCTGATGGGTTCAACGTCATCCTTCTTGTGGATAGCGGGGATATCGGGCGAAACACCGATCTTTTTTCCATCGATCTCTACCCAGACGGTCACGCCGTCGCGCTTGGCAACCTTCGCCATGCGGTGGAGATCGGATTCCTTGATGAGCGCAGAGGCCGTCACTTCCCCGCCTCCTCGTTAAGAGCGGCGCGGCCGGATGGCTCATTCGTTTCGGCGCGTTCCGACAAGGTCATAACGCCGAAGAATATCCAAGGTGCATCGCTATTCGTTCTGAAGGCGATGCCGGTGCGGCGCGCAAGTTTGTAAACAAGCCGTCTCGCAATCCATGGGCCACCAGAACGACCATAATGAGCAATGACGAAACGAATATCATCGCTGACATCGAAGTCAGGTTCTTTCTTCCACCAGAGAGTAAAATAGTTACACAGGATCATTTGGTTGAAATTTCCTGCATTGTGCTGAGGGCACGAACGGCTTCAGCCATGGATCTGCGAACATAACGTTCGTTCTGGCCGGCAAAACGCATCGGATGAGCTTCAACCAATATCGCGGCTTCTTCCAAAGCCCTGCGTCTTGCCTCTTTCTTCACTTCTTCCATCACCTCTGCTTGGCGATGGCGTTCGGCGAGGATGGCTTGGGCGATATGATCTGCCCTAGTTGCAATGCCGCTGATGCAAGCGAGTCGATCCGCCGTTGCGTTGATATCGTCCGGTATCTCGCTCATGGCTTCTCCCCTTCGTTAGAGGGGGATGGTGGAGAGGGCAATGGCTGCCAAAAACGAGCTTCAAAGCCATTTTCGGACAATGAATATTCCTGATCGTGCCACCAAAACCATTCATTCGCTTCTGGCCAATAGGCGCAACCTACCGTTGGCTTATTATCGTAGTAGGCCGCGACAAGGATATAGGTGCCGTCCTTCGGCGCACTCGCGATATCCAGCCAGCCGCCTCCGCCGTTCCCGCCGTCTCCGGCTTCTATAGGGGAGCGAGTGTTCCAACGGTTCAGAACGTCGTCTCGATATTCATCGTGCATGTCGATCCCACATTCACCGCACCATATGGTGAAGCCGTGATCGAAGTTGTCGATGACATCGGTGACAGATGCGAACATCGGTTCTTTGCCACAGAACGGGCAGGGCAGAAGAGCCTTATCGTGCTGTTTTGTCATTGGGAGGGGCCTTTCACAAGGAGAGCGATCTCTTCATCGCTAAGGCCAAGAGCCTTTGCCTTTTCCAGCGCAAGCTTTCTGGCGTCGATCACGCGTTGACGAGCCTCGTCTTCCGGAGGTGGGGGTACGATGTTCAAGATCGATGTGGGGAGGAAGTATTTGCCATCGACATAAAGGGCATCGACTGGCTCTACCGGGCAGTCAGTTCCTTGGACATAGCCCTTCTTCGCAAGCCGGATCGCGGTGGATTCAATCTTGCAAAAATGCTTCACGAACTGCCGGCCACGACCCTCGGTCAAATCGTCATTTGTATAGAAGGCCCAAAGCGTAAGTTTCTCTGCCATTACTCCCCTCCTTTATTGAGAGGGGCGGCGCGTGCCTTCCAATCAAGATAATTGGCAATCGCCATGAGGATACAGCCGCAGAACATGCCGAGGAAAAACGCAAAGCCGATCATCGCGCGCGCCCCTCTTGCTGGGAGAGGGCGGACGAAAAGGCCAAAAGCTTCTTTTCGAAATCGTCATATTCAGCAGGGCGCCAGAACTGCCACCACCTTTCACGAAGCGGCGGAAGCCTGAAATTGCCATCGCGGATCGCGTCACAGTAGATATCGAGCAGCGCTGCTTCCTTGGATTCCGCGCCATCGACGGTATAGAGGGTGTTGCCGAGATGCCGACTTACGGTCCAATAGGCCATTACCGCTCTCCCTTCGCTACATGCTGGAGGGCGGCGCGATTGTGCTCGGCCAATTCTTTTTCGAGCTGACGCCGTTTGCGCTCGTGGGCAATTTCGTCGGCGCGCTCGTACCACCATTCTCCCGGTGATCCGCCACCTTCACCAAAGCCTCCGGCCATAACCTCGTCAATTGCCGCCGCTTCGTCGTCAAGCTGGCTATCAGTTAGCGCACGGGCCGGGACCTTATTGCGCAAGCGCCGATTCTCCTCTTTCAACGCGGCGATCTCCGACTTATAGGAGGCCAGGGCCTGTTCATTGGTAGCGGCTCTGCCCTTTAGGAGACCATTCTCTTCTACAAGTTCAAGAAGCTTATCCGTGCGCTGGTCAAAGGCCTTTTGAAGCGCGGCGATATCGGAGGCGGGGGTGGGGGAAATCTCGTTCTCGCCAAGGAAGCCATTAATAGCGTCCTCGATCATGGCCCGCTCACCGTCTGTGGGGGCATAATCACCTTCGTCGGCGCGGAACTCATATTCCATCGCGTATTCATGTGCTGAAATGCGTAGGGGCGGCCTTTCCTCCATCCCTCCTACCGGAGAGGAGAGAGCGGAGCGGATTCGGGATTCGTAGTCGGCTTGGGCGGCGGCTTTGGCCCTGTCCTCGAAGTAGAAAAACTGCGTGGCTACTTTTTCGCCGGGAATTACCAACTCCAAGGGAAAAGTAGTGAGCGATGTGGTATTGTGGCGTATTGCGTATGGCCCAAATGGTGTCGATGCATAAATGTTATTTCCAGCACCGTTCCACTCCAGATCCTCCACCGCCACAGGCAGCGGGGCGGGTGAGGCGTCCTTCAATGCCTCAAAAATTCGAACAACGATATCGTTGGCAATGGGCGTACCGTCGAGGCGCTTTACCCACTTTTTGTTGTGAGGTTGCGCCGCCCAATCATCATAGCCGCGCTGAACATCCATAAGGCTGATCATAGTTTGCCCTCGTAAGCGTCAAGGAAGAGATGAAGCCAGCGTTCCGGCATCCATTGCCCATAAGCGTGGTTGGCTTTTACCGCAGCGTCGGCGGCTTTCTGGCGGTCAATCTCCTTCACCGCCGCAGGCAGCGTCTCTCCGGGTATGAGCGCAAGGGCGGCGGCAATGGTTTTTTCGAAAACCACATTATCGTCATGCATTTTACCGTAATGCTTCCAATAAGCCTGCTTGGCGGCTTCGATCATTTCAGGTGTCGGGGTCATGCGTCGATTTCCTTGTAGAGCGGTCTCGGCTGCAGGCTCGGCTTTGGCTGCCGGCGCAATGCCTTGTCGGATTTGGGGAAGGGTGCAGAACGCAGTTTCGAGGCCGGCCGGATCGCTCTCGTTGCCTTATCGCGCTGGCGATCGGACTTGCGTATGCGTCGAATATCGTCTGCGGTCTTTTCTGCATGGCAGACACGGCAAAGAAGGCGGCCATTGGCTATCGTCGGTTCGCCACCGAGGGCACAAGGAAGGATATGGTCGACCTCTCCCTCGCCACTCTTCAGAACGGCTTTGCACTTTTCGCAGTGGCCGGCGGCGCGGGCGATGATTGCGGCTTTGGTCTTGCGGTTGAATTCCATCCGATTAGCCATTGATGAAATCCTCCACGTCCATCTGAGGAGCCTTCCGGCGACGGGTGATGGCCGCATTGGCGGCGTGATGCTTTGCATCCCACGACAAATGACATTTTTGACAAAGTGCGCGGCAACGATCTGGATCAGCATGACTCTCATCATGATCCATGTGGGCGATTGTCAGGACGACCTTGCTTCCGGTGATCGGATGCGGCTGTCCATTCTCAGCTCGGCAATCCGGATGCATTGGTGTGCCTTCGCAGCGATTGCCAGCGCGCTCGATGATGGAGGCGCGGAAGGCCTTCCATTCCTTCGAATGGGTACCGCCGCCAAGGTAGAGGGATTTGCGTTCTGCTCGGATCGGCATCAAGCGCCCTCCACATTTGCCAAGGCCGTCTGAACGTCCTTGGACAATTGAGAATCAGCGGATTCGGCAAACAGGCGCGAGTAGTTCCATTCGGTATCCCGGAAGATGCGCCCATCGATGTCGTCGTTGAAGCATGACAGGATATCTGTCTGGATCGCCGCATCTTCTGGGGTCGTGACGATAAAGCGACCAATTGCATCTGAGACCCGATAGTAGCCATCGGACCAATCTCCACGGGTCTGATACATGGCGGCGGCCAGATCGAGGCGTTGATCCTTGCCCCGGAGAGCATCAAGAGCGCCATTCCAATCGATGGCTTCATCCAAGCCATAGCGGATGATGATCTCGGCAAGCTTCAGATCGTTGCGGCGCTTCTCAAGGGCGGCAGCAGCCTCGCGTTCTTGCTCTGCTTTGCGCTTCGCATCTTCCTGCTCAGCTTGCTTTGCATACTCGTCATATCGAGCCTTGAGGCTGTTATAGGTCCATGAAGCATGATCGAATCCGTCGGTGATCTTCACGTTTCGGTTCAAGTCACCCAAATATCCAGCATCATGACGAATGTTCTTCGGAAATCGTGAGCGGCTTTTCAGGTCACGCTCACTGTAGGAATCCGGAATGCCGGCTTCTTTCATGAGGGCGATGATCTTCTCGCGAAGCTGGCGATTGATCTCGATCTTTGGGAGATTGCGCTCGTGGGCGTCCACATCCTTCTGACGGGCCGTCTCAAGCTCGGATAGAGCCTTGTCGGCAATTTCTTTGGCGGTCGGCTCACGCCAGCGATTAAGGCTGCTGGCGTAGCTCTTTGGGTCGGACATGCACTTGCCGACAAAGCCGACGAATTCCAGTTCCTCAGCCATGAGCAGCATCCTTGATTGGGGTGACGCGATCGAGAAGGTAGCAGCCGGAAATCCCTTCCAGCCAAATGACGGCCGAGTGACCGGACAAGACTTCAGCTTTCGACCGTGTGACGGTGAGGACGCCAGCGCCGTCATCCTTGCGGACCGATACCGTTTGGCCGACGGGATAGCGGGAGTTGAAGGCGTCACACTGCGCTTGCAGGGTCGCGGGGTTCGGGCGCCTCATACAGCATCTCCGTTCTTCACCTCGGAAGCGAGATCGAGAACGATCTTCGCTACCTCAAAGGGATCTTCGAGCTTGTTGGAATAGACGGCGCTATATGCGCCACTGCACATCGCAACCGCCTGAACCATGGCTTGCATGGTGATCAGGAACTTCGTTTCCTTGGTATCCGCGACCTGCAGAACCGAATGGATGGATTCAGCGACACGGTGACGGGCGAGATTGCAGAGGTCACGCTCAAGCGCGCCAAAGGGGAATGTCTTGGGCGACTTAGGCATCTTCGTCACCTCGCAGCTTCTCCACGGTGGTTTCCAGGACCTCAGCGAAATGCTCGAGCGCTGGCCCGAGCCGCTTCGGATCGTTGGCGATGGCGCGAACGCTTTCGCTGATCGCGCGTGCCTTCTCGACGCTCTCGGGGGAAAGTTCCTTGATGTAAGGAGCCCACTCGCGTTCGACCAATTTGAGGGCGGATGGCGAGACGCTGGTATCAGCCGCCATCGGAAGCATGTCCTTTGCGAACTTGATCAGCGTCTCGCGCTCGGTAGGGGGAGCGTCCGACGAGGAGGCTTGGGGGGCGTGATCGTCGGACGCTGCGGAAGCGGAAAGGGTGCCGCTGTCCGCTGTATCCGGCTCGGATGGCGTCGAGCCGGAATTCTGGGGTTGGGTATCGAGGACTTCGCCCGTCTCGGGATCGGACGGCTCCTCGTCGACGTGCGCGGTTTCCTTGCGCAGGGTTGCGACATCTACACCTGTCATTCGGCTGAGAAGCTCGATCATCTGGTCGAGCGCTTCTTGCAGCTCGGGGTCTTCGAGCTCGGTCAGCGACTTCGGATACGACATAAAATCGCCGCCGACGGTCTTGGACAAATTGACGATACCCAGGGCGAGCTTGATGGCCTCATGGGCCTCGTCGCGCGTCTTCCACGGTGTCTTGCACTGTTTCAGGACGAGGCCTAACACAGCAAACCATTTCCGGATCAGGACGCGGTCTTTCTCTTCCGTGAACCGGACAAAGACGGTTGTCCCGCGTCGATATGAATTCAGGCGCTCGGCGTCGAACGGGCCGGCCGGAACGAGGCGGCCGCCTTCGATCGTCATTCTTAGAGCTGGGAAATCGGACTTGCTCATGCGGCACCTGCCTTTGCCTGCCGGCGAGCTTCCCACTCCCGAGCGCGAATAACGCACTTCGGTGCATCCCACTCAGGCTTCAGGGGCTGGATGTCAGCAATTCCATGCTCTTTGACGAGGGCTAGCTCGAGGTGGGGGAGAAAGCGGGACATGATGGCAATGAAGACATCGTCGCGGATGAGGAGGCCTCCCATGCCAGTCATGTTGAACCAAGGTTCCGGGCGCCTGTACCGACCGCGCCAACTTGCTAGCGGATCGACATAAGCAACTTCCGTGTATCCCTCAGGTCCAGACGTATGCCAAGGGCCGCGCAGAATAACTTCTGTACCATCTTCCAAGATGATATCGTAATGTGAACCGCCAAACCCTTCCTGTTGCGCGGTGCAAAGGCGTTCTACCTCTACCCATTCGCCTTTCGGGTTCTCAAATTGGTTGGTTTCGCTGTTATAGGTTCCGATCTCTTCAGTCGGAGCGAACCTGCGCAGGGTACCATCAAGGCTCCTCCACCGCTTAACCTTATCCATGTATAGCGGTGAGCCGTGCGAATATTGCTCAAGACGCCCATCCTCATGATAGGCGCGGTAGTGCTTGCCTTCCTTCCGGTACCGTTTGTTTTCCCAATTACGGGCTTCGCAATTCACCTTGAGCCTAACCGAAGGCGGGTTGCTGTATTCATCCATCCAGTTGATATTGGCGCCCTTACACCAAGTGGGGACAAGATCGCTCGGACCTACCGGCCTTTCGATCATTGACCATTCAGGCCCTTGACCGATGCCATGCCTAGCGGCGCGGGTTTGTTCTGACGATAGCATCATGCGGCACCCCCAATGCGCTTCTCAGCGCGCTTGCGGATCGCCTTGGCGATTGCCTGATTGGTTTCCCCCTGCGGCTTGCCGTCGAAGCGGGCCATAGGATCAAAGCTGTCCCAAACCTCTTCGAGCGAGGCAGCATCGGAAACGACGGCGAGTGCTTCCTCAAGACGCTCAAAAAATTCGTTATCGTCGACGATTTCCTCTTGAGCCGGTTCTTCCGGTTCGGTCTGCGCTGGCTGCTCGACCCCGGCATTGCCGTCCTCGGTCGGCTTGTCCGTGACATCGACGACTTCCGCGTCTTCAACCGGCGGCTTCGGCGGTACCGGAGGCTTGGGCTTCGCCGGCTGCTCGTCTGGAGGCGTGACGTCGCGCATATCATCTAGATCAGCGATCTCGCGAGCTTCGAACTCGTCACGGATACCGCCTAGCACGTCGCCAAACAGTTCGCGCAGGCAGTAGCCCGCCGCTCTCCAAGACAGCATGCGCTTCTGGAACCGATACCAAGGCGCGTCATTGGGCTGGCCGTCTTTCCAAACCTTTTGCCCATTCTCCCAAACCTGCTTGCGCACGGTTGGGCGATCATCCCAAAGGCGAGCATGCTTCGCGTCTGCAACGCTGAAAATGACCGTCTTCTCTTCGCCGGTGTCCGACCGCTTCGCGATGCAATAGCCGAAGGTGCGCTCGTCCTCGGAGAGCGCGGCGAACGCCTTGGCGGTTACACCCGGCTCTTCCTCCTCCGCTTCCTTGCTCGGCAGCACGCCGGCATCGCGAAGGATTTTCTTGTCATCCTTGGCATAGCCGGTTTTCAGCAACGCAACGCGGCCCGATTGGCGAACCACATTGATGATGCCGTCGCCGTAGAGCGCGGGCTTGCCGTTGATGACGGTGAAGCTACGAAGCGAGACCATCGGCTTCAGGCCGAGCTCCGCGCCAGCCAAGATCGCGACTGTGACCGCGCTCACGGCATCATCGCCCTGCAGCTTGCCGATCAATGCCGCCGGCGCCAGGCCGCCGATGTAGACGGCCTTGGCAATTCGGTAGGCTTCCTCGAAGGTCTGCGGCACGATCGCCACAACCTGGCCGCCGCCGGCCAACGCCGGCATGCTCTGTTTCGTCTGGGTCTGGGTGTCCATTTAGAAATCCCACTTCTTTTCGGTGGCGACGTCTGCGGCGGCTTCGGTAGCGGCTTCTGGCTTCGGATCGGCACGGCGGAGGATTTCCTTCTCCGCCTTGTCGGATTCGGTCTTGATCTCGACGACCTCGACCTCCTTCGGGCCGTGCTTGGTTTCGACCATGACCTTGTCGCCCGGCTGCAGATCAAGGCCGGCGGGGATCACGTAATCGTAGGTTTTTTCTTTGTTCCACTTGAACGCGATAGATGCATATTTCATAGGAGAAACCCCTTCTTTTGCGCGTGATCGATAGGATCGCGGTCGCATTTCGACTGGTTGCAAGGCAGGCAAAGAATTTGCAGATTGCGCGGATAGTTGCTGCCGCCCTTCGAAAGAGCAGTAATGTGATCTATGCTCTTGTTCTTCTTGGTGATTTTGCATTTGCAGAGGGCACACTTGCCCTTCTGCATCACCATCAATCGAGCGATGTCGTTTTCATTGAAATCGCCGGGAGCGTTGATACGTCTGGCTCGTCGACGCTGGCGGGTAGCCCGGACCTTGTCGGGATTAGCCTTCTCCCACGCGCGAGATGATGCTTTGGCCTTATCTTTGTTTGCGTGGTACCAATCGTTTTTCTTGCGATTGGCGTTTTCAGGATTTGCTTCCTGCCACTGTTTGGCCTTGGCACGATTGCGCTCTGGGTTTGCGGCTATGACGGCTCGCGCGCGCTCCCTAGCGCACTCTGCGCACTGCTTCCATTTGGTGCTTTTGAGTGCGTAATGGCCGCGAGGGCATGGCCTACCCGTGAAATAATGGGATAGGCCAGCTTCCCTTGCTTGCTGGCGCGATACGATTTCCATCAGCGCACCGCCGCTTTCTCTTCCACCTTGACGCCGGGGACGGAATGGCCCTTGTCGATGGCGCGCTGCGCGAGGTCTCGAAGGCAGTTCTGAAGGTCGGGGTGATTGAGCATGAAGGTCGACAAGGCGACCCAATCGGTTACCTCGGTGACGACAAGCTTGATCGAAACGCTCGCAGACTTGCCATAGGTCGGCTTGATCGGCGCCGGCGCGGCTTCCGAGGCGGTGAGAGGAGCCGGAGCTTCCAAGACCGTAGTCTCGGAAGACTGCTCGCGGGCGGCATGCTCGGCAGCGAGGCGCGCCTGCTCTATCTCACGCTCCCGCCTGCGCTGCTCCTGCAGCTTGACCGTTTCCCACGATCCGATCGCGTCACGCACCTTGTCGGCGCCGGCCTTGGCCGATTTGACCAGAGGTTGCCATTTGGCGTCGACCGCCTTCCCGGCTTCGAGGTGAGGTTCCTTCTGCTTGACGCGGATCTTCTCGGCTTGGCCGGAGAGTTCGTTCAGGCGATTGCGCAACGAAAGGGCCTTGGAGGCCGTCGCATCGTCCGAAATCTTCTCGTAGGCCTTCATGCCGGCGAGCGCAGCGTCGATCTGATCTTTGAGTGCTTCCGCTTCGTCGACACGCTCGTTTTGTGAATTGTCGCCCGGTCCTGGCTCTGGAGTCTTCACCTGAGCGGTGACCGTAGCGTCATCGTCGGGCCAGCCTTTCCCATCCATCGCCGCCGTATAGGCTTCGAAGGTCACCGGGTACCGGCAGCAGAACGTCCAGATTTCGTCGGGCCGAACCTCGCGGCCGTTGCGATAGGCGACGATCTCGTCCGAGCCTTCCGGATAGAAGATTGCGACCGGATCAAAGGTCTTGTCCCGGTTCTTTGCCCGGTAATAGCCCTGCTGGGCATTGCCATCGTGGACGGGGAGGGTCTTGCCGACCGCCTCAGGGTTCTTGAGCGCCGCGCGCCACCAGCTCCACCGATCAATGAGTTTCGACGCAAGCGCGCCAATAGACTGCTCTGCCATAACGGCTCACTCCTGTTGAAATTAGATGGTATTCAGCGCCGGGACGCGATCTGTTCCTGATGGTCGAGAGACCATTTCCGGTCCGCATCACGGGCCATGGGGATCGACCAGACAACGATCACGGCGGCGATGGCGATGAGCCAGGTAAATCCGATGATCGACCAGAATTCGCGATCTCGCTTTTGCTGTGCTGCAAGGGCTCGCGCGTTGATGTCGGCCAAGCGAGCTTGAATATCGGTCACGACACGCGCCCTCCGATTTCCGGTACGCGTGCCGTCGAATACGTCAGCGGCATTCCGCGACGATGACGGAGAGCAGAGACAGCCGGAGCATTACCGGCAACGGCATCGCTCCATTCAAGAGCCGCATGCTTGCCGTGCGTGGTACGATCATCTTCGATCTGCTTCACGATCATAGTGAAGAGTTCGCCGTTGAAGACATCTGCGCTGTTGATCTTGCTCGGGCGCGTCAGACGGCGGCCGCCGTCCAGAATGACTTCCGAGACATAGAATTCGCTGTCATCCTCATAGGCGCTTTCGAGCGTCGCAGTGCCGCGAGCCATAAGGCCTTCGCCGGAGAGCTGCATTTCTTCGAAATCGAATTGCACGGTCGTCATTTTCGCCATCCTCATCTTGCGCAGCCGTTTCGCGGACTTCCTTGCGTGGCTCAGTCGGTGCGCTGTTGCGGCGAGGTTGTTCGAGGCTCGGGCCTCGCCGCTATCTCCGAGCTGCTGTTCACATGACGGCCTCCATGTTGGAGCGACTGTCACTCTGCGTTTTCACCGCGATCCAGATCTGCCGAGGCGTCTTCGTGGTCGCTGTCTACGAGGATGAGAATATGCAGAAGCGGATATTATGTCAATCCGAATACGGATATTTATTTTTGGATATTGCAATCCGAGTTTGGATGGCGGAAAAAGAAAAGCCCCGGCGGGAATGATCCGGCCAGGGCTCAAAGCAGCTTTCGTGATAGAAAATGCCTAACACATCACAACAATTGATGGAATAGGCAATGCTGCTCTGAGGCGCAGAAAAGCGCAAAATCTTGGGTCTGCTCGGAGGTTCCCGCCAAGATAATGTGTTTGGAGGCGCAAGGGCAGCGGTCTTTCCGGGGTTTCACCCGCGCCGCCGATCATTCCGGCATATGAATAATCCCATGCGGTACCGGCGCCAGGCTCACCGGGCGGAATCGAACGGGGTTGATGGCCCGCCGGGAAATCGAGTTTGCAGCTCGCCGGGAAACTGAAGCAGCTTATACCGTCGCCCGAAGAAAAGGGACGATGCTCGTACCGGATGGAACCAGCGCCTGACCAGCGCAGAATAGGGATGCCGGTGTTAGACCCAGTAGCGGCTGGGAAATCAAACCGAGCTTCAGGAGAGGTTGATTCCACGGATGCTTGGCGCTGACTCTAGATCGGCGCAGGACCGGATGTCTCTGTGTTAGAGACCATCCTAATGCCTTGGTTATCTCAACAGGTGGTGGGCAATGATCGAATACTTGAAAACACAGACATCTCGGATGAATGACGATCAGCGGAATCTGGTCGCGCGTTGCGCTCGAATACCAGAGGATAAATGGATCAAGATCGAGCGTGAACGGCTGACCACGCTTTATATGTGGCTGCACATGGCGAGCGGCAGCGTGGCTAAGCGTAGGTTCTGAGCTGTCTTACCTGAGGTGAATTGCCATCTCGATCAATTGACCGTGAAACGGCCCACATACATTCCGATTATCTGGATCTCATCGAGCGTCAATTCTTGCGGCTCGTAGTCGGCATTTTCTGACGAGATGCGAACTATCACTGGATCGTCAGCAGGTCGCGATATCACCTGCAGCTTCTTGACAACAACGCCACCGAACTGATCCGCTAGCACATAGACGCCAGGAGGCGACGGCACACGGTGGCGGGTATCAGCGAACACTACATCACCATCCTGGATCATCGGAACCATCGAGTTTCCCTTCGAGGGAAATGCCTTGATATGGTTCGGTCGGGCGTTGAACCGATTGAGCACTGAATCCGGAAGGCGCCACTGATCGCGCACGCTCTCACGATGGAAGGTAATGCCATTGGTCGCGGTGCTCTCAATGATCGAAAGGCCGCCGCCACCGAGACCTGCGAAGATATCGATTTCGTCGATGAGATTGAGATTGCGCTCCGGTGGGCTTTCGTCTGTGTCATCCTCAGTGATGAGGCCATGCTGTCTCGCGAGGTCAATGATCGCAAAATAATTGTCGATCGACGGCTCTGAATCCTTCGTTGTCCAACGGGAAATAGATGCCTGCGCCACGCCGATCTCCGACGCAACGAAGTCCTGTTTCAAGCCGATTTTTTTGAACCCCTTCAGCAGGGAAACATAATCATAGCGCTTCATGCGATAGGCGTACCGAGCGCATCGCCACTGGTAAAATCCGCATGTGGATATTTACGCTTGACTGAGTATCCAGATACGGATACAAATTCAGTCATGAGCACGATGAAACATATCCGCACAAAGATTTTCGGGGTGACCCAGGCAGAGTTTGCTTCTCTGGCTGGGGTGGCGCAAGCGACGGTATCCCGATGGGAAAATGGCATCGCGCCATCGCTCGATGAAATGAAGGCTATCCGCAAGGCTGCGGAAGAGCGCGATGTCGCATGGGATGATCGATATTTCTTCGAGACCCCGTCAGAGAGTGCAGCATGAGCACGCTCGCGGAAAGAATACAGATCCGCCTTGACGCGACAGGTAAGAACGCGACTTCGGTCGCTGATGAGATTGGCGCAAACCGTTCTTTGGTTCGAGATATTCTTGTCGGAAAATCCCGAAATCCGGGAATTGAGACGATACGCTCTATTTGCGGTCCGCTCGAATGTACGCTTGGCTATCTCGTTGGTTCTGAAGACGCGCAGCCAAGTGCCGAGGCGCACCCTGTTCTGAAGTTTTTCATGGTTTATGGAAACGGTCAGCGGGGCTCGACCTTCAAACACTATTCGCTTGCGAAGGCTTGCGATGAGGCCAAGCGCCTCGCAGCGGCAAATCCAGACATAACATTCATCGTTTTGGAAGCTGTTGATGCGTTCAAGGCTGAAAGGCCGCGTATCCATGATCTCGGTGTGACCGAGACAGATGACATTCCATTCTGAGGGCGCGATCATGACGAAGCTTTCCACCGGCATCTGCATTGTAGTCCAAAACGCAGTTGAAGGCCGCACGCCGCACGATCGAGTGCAGGCAGAGCGTCCTTTGCGTCCCAATAAGATCGAAACTCAAGTCCAGGCGGGGGCGGCATGACGGAAATCCTCGGACATTGCGCGCTCGCTCTCGGTACCGGCGCATTCTTTGGCTGCATCCTTTGGGCGGCGAAAAGCCTCATTCCTCACGAGAGCGTCACGGACAACGCAGGCGCCGTCGAAGGCAACGACCGCTTTCCTCTCATCCGTGCGATCGACGATGATCACTTTTGGGATGACGTCTGATGATGGCGGTCAACGAGGTCCCTCCGTCGGATTCACGCGAGAGCCGCTTGGAACGTGCTCTCCGCGCTGAATATCCGCATTTCATTCCCGCATCGCAGCTTTGCAATCTCATCGCTCTTTCCTGGCAGTCTGACCCGGTTCGAGCTTTCACGCTGCTCTGCATCTCATTTTCCAAACTTAATCAGGATCTTCGCGGTTCCGGCTGGCAGGCCGTTCGTACCGATGGGACGCCTGAAGCTCACTATTCACTGTCGCCGGTCGGCGGCGGTTGATCTCCTTTCATGATCTTCGCCGCTTCCCGCTGACAGGGAACCTAGCAGGAGCGGCGATCATGAAGTGTTCAGAAACTCAACATTCGGTGTTCGATTTAAATTCAGGGAATGAGGCGAAAGCGATGTCTGTAGTCGACGCATATAGCCCAGAAGAGGCGACGTTGTTGGCCCGGAAAATGTACGAGCGCGAATGCTCGGGCTGGGGTGACGAAGAACGCGCCATTACGAAGCTTGCCCGCCAATGCGGCATATCGGCGGTCAGCTTCAAGCGGCTCATGAAAGGCCAGCGGAAGATCTACGACATCGTGCTCTGCAACCGAGTGCGCTCTGTCTACGTCAACTTCTGCCTGAGCCTGATCAAGCAGCTCGAGAACGAGGTCAAGGCAGTCGAGGAGGTGCATGGCCATGCTGCTGTGTCGGATATTCTCGCAGGCGTGGAAGCTTTGGAAGCGAAAGCGCGCGCTGCGAAAGAGCAACTCTCAACGAAAGGTAGGTGACGCATGACCGCACTAGCCGGTGATAATTCCAAGGCAGATCGTGAGCGTAGAGTTCAGTTTTCCTATTACCATCGGAAGGATCGCGACATCGCGGCCAAAATCCGCGAGTTGAACGAGCAGAAAAAATCGAACCGGCAGAACGCGAAGGCTGCCGGCTTCCCGTCGGCAAAGCTCGACCATTACCTGAAATCCTTCCTGGCCGAAGACCAGCAGAAGCCGGTCGACAAGCACCGGACCGAGCGCGAGAACCTGATCTGGCTCGGCTACATCAACGAAGATCCGCAGGGTGATCTCCTCTCCAAGCGTGTCAGCGGCGAGCAGCTCGTACAGGCTCGAGGCTTCCATGCTGGCTTGAACGGCCTCGATCGCGTCTCCGGTTTCGACGCCGGCAGCTCAGACGATCGCCTGTGGCTGGAAAGCTATGACGCCGGCAAGAAGGAATACGACACGGTTCTCCCGGATATCGAGGCCCGTGTCGCGGCAGAGGCTAAGCGGGAGAAGAACGAAGCGGCTCCTGCGACCGGCGACGATCCCTTCAGTTCCGAAGACGACTGATGTTCCCCCGGCGGCTCGCCTTCCTCCCGGCTTGAGCCGCCATCAACTGCTCAGCGCGAATGCTGAGACCTTCTCTTCCAAGCGGTGTGCGATGACGACATCTCGAAAATCATTCTGCTGCCCGACATGCGGCAGCCACATTGGAGAGGCTTCCCCTGTAGAGCGTATTTTGGATGCTGATCTCACCCGACAACAGCGGACCATCATCGAAGCGCTTTCGGAGCGCGTTGGCGATTGGGTTCGCGTCGCCAATCTCGAAAACCTGATCTGGTCGGACCGACAGACGGCTCGAGAGCTAAACACATCGCGGCAAAGCATTTCAGCGCAGATCAGCAAAGCGCAGCATGTTTTGCAGCCCCTTGGGTGGTTTATCTCGTCCGATCGCCGCGGTTGCTATCGGCTTATCCCATTGGAGAAGTCGGCATGACAAAGATTTTCGGTTTCGACCCGTCGAAGTCCACCGGCTGGGCCATCTTCGAGCCCGAACAGCAGAAGATCGATCGCAACTACTCCAGCGTGAAATGCGGCGTCTTCCAGATGCCAGACAAGGCCGACCACTATTACACAGGCGATCAGATTGGTCTCAAAGTTGCCGCGCTGATACGCGAGTTCGGAAAGCCCGATTGGGTTGTTCTCGAAGAGCAATCGCTGGCCAAGATCGGCAACACCAGCGCCGATGCCATGCTCTACCCCTGGATCGCTACCACGGCCATCGTTTCGACGATCGCGAACTTCGGCATTCCATACGGGACGCTTCCGCCCGGCACCTGGCGCAAGAGCTTCTACGGGCAGACCTTCAAGCCGCCGCTCGACAGCAAAGGCAAGAAGGACTGGAAAGCCGCCGCCGTTGCTCAATGTGAGCTGATCGGCATCAAGCTCCCCACGCAGAAGACCTTAGCCCACAACGCCGCCGAGGCCTGCGCTCTGGCGATCTGCTGGGGTGTCCGCGATATGAAGGTCCACGCCGGCCGGTACCAGCAGCCGCTTATGGATCTCCGCATGGCGCGCAACGAGCGTGCGGGAGCAGCGGCATGACTTGGTTCTTCGACCCACTCCTTCCACTCCATTATGAGCTCCTTGTGATCGATCCGCCGTGGGACTTTGGCCTCTACAGCGAGAAGGGGAATGGAAAGGCTGCACAGCAGCAATATGCCTGCATGAAGGACCACGAGATCCTCGCAATGCCGGTCAGCCAGCTCGCCTCCATGGACTGCCTTCTATACCTCTGGGCCACCGCACCTCAGCTGCCCTTGGCAATCCAATGTGTTAGGACTTGGGGATTTGAGTATAAGTCCTTCATGATTTGGCGAAAAACTACCGCCGCCGGCAAGGACAGGATGGGCACCGGCTATCGCGTGCGCACCACAGGCGAAATCATCATCGTGGGAGCTTTGGGGAACCCTCGTCAGTCCCTTGCACCGCGCACAATCTTTGACGGAGTCGCTCGAGAGCACAGCCGCAAGCCGGATGAGTTCTACGCGCTATGCGATCGCATCATGCCGCACGCGCGCCGTGCCGACGTGTTTGCCCGTGAGAGCCGCGCCGGCTGGCATTCCTTCGGTGATGAATCAACCAAATTTGACGAGGTGGCGGCATGAACGAGATGCCAAATCGCCGCGATTTCATGGACCGCATCACCGAGGATGATGCCTTTGCCGCGGCTGAGACATTTTTCGCCTGTATGTTTGCCGATAACTCTCTAATCGATAGCTGCGGCCTTGAGCCGGAAGACTTCGCTTGGGAGATACACCAGACCGCATATCGCTTTGCAGCCGAGGACCGGCGCCGAGGCCAACCGGTCAATACGATATCGCTCAAGCCTCGGCTTCCGAAGGTGTTTATCGTCAAAGACGAGAAGGACCGTAAGAAAGATATCGAGATCACGCCGGCGGTGTATCTCTCCAAACTCTTCGTTCGTGGCACCGATCCAAGCCTTCGCAACCAATATGACGGCGCGCTCGTCGCCATCAAGAGCATGTCTCTATCCCGGCGCCTGCTGAGTGAAGCCCAGATCGGTGTCGACTTAGCAGGCGAGGGCCACAATCTTCTCACCCTTGGAGACGAGATCGAGCAGCTCGAGGCTCGGTTGAAAGACATGCGGTCCCGGTTCGCCGAGACGACGGCGATTGTCTCGCCCGGCTCGTCCTATCTCGCAGCCTTCCAGGCATCGGCTCGACGAGATGGCGTCATCGGCGTCCCTATTGCTCTGACGGAGATTGCCAAGGTTCTCTCGGAGCCGGTATTCGAGGCCGGAAACCTCTATGGACTGCTGTCTTCATCGGGCGAGGGGAAGTCATCCCTGACGATGCAGCTGATCTACCACGCGGTCTATGAGGGGCATCCTGTCCTTTTCCTCTCCTATGACCAGTCGCCGGCCCAATGCGTGCGGCAGATGATTGCCCAGGTCCACGAGATCAGTGTTCGCCAGCAGCGCGAGCCGATGCGGCTTATGAGCCAGGTCGAGCAGGACCGATGCGTCCAGTTCGCGACGTGGATCAACGAGCAACCCTTCGAGATCATCAGGTGCCAGCGCGAAGGCGTTGACCGGCTGGTGACCTATGCCCGTCGGTTCATCAAGAAGCGGGCCAACGGCAAGACGCCATTCATCGTGATCGACCATATCAGCAAGGTGAAGCCGCGCGATCCAAAGCTCTCGCCGGACCGGATTTCAGGCGAGGTCACCGTCGAGCTGAAATCGCTGGCTGATGAGACCGGTTCGGCGGTCCTGATCCTCAACCAGAGAAACGGGCAGGGCACGATCCGCGACAATCCGCGGCCGATATCCAGGGACCTCTACGGCGGAGAGGGCGCGCGAGCCGATTACGATGCAGTCCTGACCCTCTATCGTCCGGAAAAATATAAGCAGGAGCGGATGAAGGTCGCGGTAACCGACAAGGATTGGGCGCTGATCAACAAGACGTTCGGATCGGACATTGAGGGCATCGCTGAGATCGCCTCGATCAAGGTCCGCTTCGGTGATCCTTCCATCGTTGAAACCCTGAAATTCGAAGCCGAATACACCCGGTACCGGTCCAATCAACCGGAACGGACAGGGGAGTTGTTCTGATGCAACAGCTCAGTCTCTTCGATTCCATCAGAAAGCCGCCTGTTATCGCCTCAATCGATCCTGATGGACGAGTTTGGCAGGAAGATCCGGACTTCACCTTTCGGCTGGCGCACCCGCGCATGGTATGGGACCGGGCGCGCATCGAGATCCATCGGCATGTCGATGGTCTCTGGATGTGGTCGACAAGCTCACAAACCAACGATCGCGGCCATTGCTACAAGGTTGGCGCCAAGTGGGGAAATTTTGCAGAGAGCCGCGAAGACGCTCTTTTCTATGCCTGCGAGGAGATGGAGCGTCACCTATCGGCTAATGATGGACCAGATATCGTTCTGATCAAGAATTGGGTCGCTGCCCTCAAAGACAATCCGAGGGCATTCGCATGAGTAGAAAATGCAGCGTGTGCAACTGCGAAAAGCCGGCAAGATTGCAGGGGCTTTGCAGCGCACATTACCATCGCAAGGTGAGGTACGGTACGCCTGAGGGCGGTAGGATGCCGAACGGAGCAACCCTGATTTTTCTCAATCAGATTGCTATTCCCTACACCCGACAAGACTGCCTCATATGGCCCTTCACCAAGAGTGACAAAGGCTATGCCCAGTACCGCACTGGAGGAAAGACGAAGCTGGCTCACGTCTATGTGTGCGAGGCCGCGCACGGGCCGTCACCTTCCACGGCACATCAAGTCGCGCATTCCTGTGGCAACGGGTCTGGAGGCTGCGTCAATCCAAAGCACCTTCGATGGGCTACCAATTCCGAAAACCAGATGGACAGGGTCGCGCACGGCACATCCAACCGCGGTAGTCGTCAGGGGCGATCTAAGCTGACTGAGCTTCAAGTTCTGGAAATAAAAAGGCGGCTTTGTACCCATACCCAATTGGAATTGGCCGAGGAGTTTGGCGTTTCCGCCAGCGCGATTTCATTGATCAAAAGCGGAAAGACATGGTTTTGGCTCAAAGAGGAGAGCTCTAGTGAATCGCTGTGACTTCGGAACCCACCGCCGCCCGACAGGCTGGATTGCCTGGTACCGGCTATATCACCACGGTGAGAACCGCGTTGTTCGCGATGGCCGCGACGACATCATCTTCGGGACACAGGCAGAAGCCGAATCCGCCGCCAAGGCTGAGTTCCTCCGCCAGATGAACAGCCCGATCGTATCGGAGGCGCTGACCGGACCGACGACGAAGCGAGCTTTGGTCCGCGATCAGGCGAACAAGCTTTTCCGTGGCGGCGGGAGGGTTGTTGAGATCGAGCGGCGGAGGGTGCCGGCATGATGCAGGTCGACGCTAAGACATACGCCACCGGCGCCGAGATGATCGACGCTTACCGCTTGCTGCAGCAGCGCCTACGGGCCGCGCCGATCCGGATGCCGATCCCGAAACCGGTACCGAAACCGCCGATGCCTTTGCTCATCGAACGCGCCCCACAGCCGCATCTCCCTTACTGGATGGGCTGCGATATCGAGTTCGACGCCCATGTGCAGGCCTGGCGGGCATGGCGCGGCATCCACGAGCGAAACAGCAGCCTCTATGTCCGGAACCGCGCCGCAGAGCTCGGCTTCACATTCGACAAGATCCGGAGCCAGGACCGCCATCGCAAGGTCGTCGCGGCTCGCCAGTTGTTGATGTACGAGGTCAAGAAGCTCTTCGATCGGTCCTATCCCGAGATCGGCCGGCTGTTCGGTGGCCGCGACCACACAACCGTTATCCACGCCGTCAAGAAGGTCGAACGGCTGAAGGCGGAGGGGAGGCTGTGACCGACCGTATCTCCTGCTGTGTCCCATTCTGCCGGCGCACCTGGAAGGGCGATGAACGCGCTGTCGAATGGATCTGCCGCGCGCACTGGACGCCAATCCGGCTTGAGCGCCGAAAGGTTTATCGCCGCGCCCTGAACGCGTTCAAAGACAATCCCACCGATGAAAACCGTGACATCGCATATGGCCTCTGGGGTGCGATGAAGCGAGAAGCGATCGAGAGGGCAGCCGGTATATGAAAGATCGCAAGGGCAAGCTTGATACGCTACTGGACGGCCTCGGCATACGCCTTGTGCCGGTCTACCGCCGTCGCGCGGCAGCACAGAGCCATGCCCGCGGCACCATGCACGAAATCAGAAATCTCTATGGCGACGGCCACCTCATCATGACACTCCGTTGCATCAGGCAGACCCGGAACAATCGAGATGAGCTCTGGAGCGAGACAATAGGCGCGGTATCCGACATTCTCGTCCAGCGTCAGGATTGGGCATTGCAGAGGCCAAGCGAACTGCTTGATGCCTTCGATCATATACAGCTTGGCGTATTGCGTGGGAAGGCCGTAGCCCGGCGTCCGTGGCCGGTCCGACCGACACTTCGAACTTTGATCTATGAGCAATTGGAGACGATCCTTGATGAACCAGACCAACGCCTTGCCGTTTGACAGACTTTGCGAGAACGCCGCCACTGTCGCGGATGTGAGCCTTGTTGTGCGTGCCAGGTTCGTCGAGGCCGCCGATACCTTCGTGCATCTGAGTGTCCGCAACCTGCGACCAGGCCATGCCAAGAGCTATTGGCCTGACATTCAACCTGAGCCCATGGACCAGGTCGATATCCGTATCCGCTTCCGGCCATCGGCTGCGGCTATATCCAGAGCGGAAGAGGTGTTCTATGGTTGGATGCTTGAGCTCGTCAAAAGCGAGGAGAACCGAATTCTGCTTTCTCGCTGGTCGATCTGCATGGCAGCGCGTCACATTGCTGGGTCTTTTCGAGATTTCTGCAAAAATTCCGGTCGATCGCGTAGTACTTCAGAGCGACGGTTGAGAAATGAATTTAATAACATTTCCGGCGTATTGATTAAAAAAGCTAATTTGTTACATCAGCCTGACTGGTCGAGGGTGGTGCCAATGATGCCGAATTCGGTTACTGATTTGGATAAGGTTGAAACACCTATGGCACGAAGCCCGGGCTTCTGGTTGCCGGAAGATGCAAAGCCGGTTTTCGATCCTGATAGCCCAGATCTTGAGGCGCTGAGCAAGCGACTGGAGAAGGCCAACAAGTTGCGCGAACGTGAAGCGCGACGCAGGGCAAAGCTTCAGGTCGCCGCATAAGATTGCTGCACGCGCGGGTGTAGCAAAATCCCCTCCGGGGGCGCCGTAAGCCAAGGATACGATCGTCAATCGCGGCCCTTGGAGCCAATACGAGGGGAAGCCGACGCGCCCCGACCAGATGCAGCGCTGGATACACAACCAGCGCCGTCGGCCAAGCCGGGAGGGTAGCCCGGCAACAGTTTACGTAGGCAGGGCAAACGGTAAGCCGCGTGGCTCATAACCTCGAAGATCCGGTTCAATTCCGGAGCCTGCAACCACATCAGCCCGCCCGGTTCGCCGAGGCGGGTTTTTCTTTGGAGCGCCAGATGGCCTACGATGAATGGGATCTCGATCCTTTCAATCTAGCCCTGACGATCGCTCGCGCGGATAAGGGCGACTATCGCCTCGAAAAGGCCATGCAGGCACTCTTCGGCCTTGAAACCCGATCCGGCTGGACGAGGAAGTTCGAAGCCGCGGTCGCGCTGTTTGAGCAGGAGTTCGGACGAGAACAGGGCGACTGGACGCGACAAGCCTTCGTCAATGGCTGCAATGGCATATCGTGGGACATCAGCGATCTCAACGGAACCGAATATGTCGGATCAGGTGAGACGGATGCCCTTGCGCTCTGCTGTGCCATGGTTCGGGCAAAACTTAAAGACGATCGGAGCAGTTTCTGAAACCCGCGTCCGGCGGTATCCGGACAAACAAAGGAGAAGACGCATGAGCGCACCCATTTGCACCGCAAAATTCAAACTTATCAGCCGCGTCGAAAATCAGGCCGGCTTTACCCTGACATTTGAACCTGTCACCTCCGGCAGCAAGGAGAACGATCAGTTCTTCAAATACACCCCATGGGGCAAGCTTGAGCTCGGAACCATCAATTCCGAAGCTGCTAGCGCCTTCAAGGTCGGCGCGGAATATCTGTTGCCGTTCGTGCCGGCCACCTAACCATTTCGAAGAGAGCGGGCCTTTCGACTTATCACCGGCGATAAGACCATGGCTTCACTCGTGGCAGAAGATGCCGCGCCGCTGCTCTGGGGTAGCGATGCCCTTTATAAACGGCGCTAAGTGGGTCAGCCGGTTATTTCTTCTTCAATGCGCTGAGTATTTGGCCTTGTAGATAGACCGGGTCAATTGTGGCACCCAGAACGGTCCTACAATGGGGGCATGTTATCGCTACTGCCGGATAGACGAGGCTGGTCCCATATTCCGTCCGGGCATCCTTTGCTTCGTAATAGAAATGATGAATGTCTGTTTCGCATTTAGGGCAGAGTGCCACCATTTCATCCTCCCAGGGTTAACCTATGCCAGTCCTGAAAAATGCCCGGCATGAGAAGTTCGCTCAGGCGCTCGCCAAAGGCAAGACGGCCGATGAAGCGTATGAAGCGGCGGGATATGCTGCAAACCGGGGCAATGCGGCACGTCTGAAAGCAAATGAAAGCATCATGAAGCGGGTCGGAGAGGTCGGCGCTCGGGTTGCTGAAAAAGCCGAATGGACGGCCGCTGACAGGCTCATGGCGCTGAAGACGATCTTCGACAAGGCCGCCGATAGCGATCCTCGTATAGCGCTCTCTGCGATCTCGGAGGCGAACAAGATGCAAGGCTCCTATCCGCCGGCACAGCACCGCATCGCCGGCCCGAACGGCGGACCTATCCAGACAGTCGACCTGACCAACGCAACGGAAGAGCAATTGAATGCACTCGAAGCCATCTTTGGCCCGCTTGCCGCCACCAGCGGTGATGATGAGGGCGATCAGGGCGGAGAGGAAGCGCAGGGCTGAGATAGCCGAACAGGAGCGCACCGCGCGGGATGCCGAACGGATCCGGGCGCAATGCCGCACACTGGAAGGCTTCATCCGAGAGTTCTGGACTGTATTGGAGCCGAAGCGAGACCTGCGGTTCGGATGGGCGCTTCGGGCGATGTGCAAGCATCTCGAGGCGGTTACCGCCGGCCGTATCCAGTTCCTCATGATGACTGTGCCGCCGGGCATGATGAAATCGCTCCTCATGGTCTTCTGGACCGCCTGGGAGTGGGGACCGTGTGAGCGGCCGGATATCCAGGTGCTGGCGACATCGTACAGCCAGCCGAACGTTTTGCGCGACAACATCAAACTGCGCCGGCTGATCGAAAGCCAGAAGTTTCAGACCCTATGGCCGCTGAAGCTTCGAGATGACCAGAACGCCAAAGGGAAGTTCGAAAACACGGGAAACGGCTTCAGCGAGGCCAGACCGTTCAGTTCAATGACTGGAGGCCGCGGCGACCGGGTGAAGATCGATGACCCGCATTCGACGGAAACGGCGGAAAGCGATACGGAGCGCGCTACAGCGGTCCGTATCTTTCGCGAGGGTATCTCAGACCGCCTGAACGACGTGACGTCCTCGGCGATCGTCATCATCATGCAACGTCTGCATGCGCAGGACGTCGCGGCGGTGGCTCTCGATCTCGACATTGGTTTCGTCCATCTGAACTTGCCGATGGAGTTCGAACCGGGCAACGCATGCCGGACCTATGTAGGCGGCGAGCTGTTCTTCGAAGACCCTCGGATCGAAGAGGGCGAGCTTCTTTTCCCGGAGCGCTTTCCTCGCGCCGAGATCGAGCGCTTGAAGAAAGCGAAGGGCTCATACGCCTACGCGGGACAGTATCAGCAGCGCCCGACGCCTCGCTCGGGCGGTATGTTCCAGCGCGGTGACTTCGAGATCGTGGATGCGGTTCCGGCCAACGCCAGGCGCTGCAGAGCGTGGGACTTCGCCGCCAGCGTTCCGAAACCCGGAACGCAACCTGATTGGACGGTGGGCCTCAAGATGGCCTACGTCGACGACACCTTCTACATCGAGGATGTGCGCCGCGATCGCTGGTCGCCGTCCGACGTCGAGAAGAACTTGAAGAATGCGGCAACGCAGGACGGCCCATTCGTGACCGTTCGCATGCCGCAGGATCCTGGCGCAGCCGGTAAGGCCGATGCTGGGACAAAGATTAAGCTACTCGCCGGGTTTGATGTGAAAGCGGTCCCGCCGACAGGCGACAAGGCGACGCGCGCGAAACCAGCGTCTGCCCAAGCCGAGGCTGGTAATGTCAAGTTGGTCCGTGGCGATTGGAACGAAGCATTTCTCGACGAGATCTGCTCGTTCCCGAACGGACAGTTTGACGACCAGGTTGATGCTTTCGCTGACGCACTGAATGAGCTCGCCCTTGGCGATAGCTTTGATGAAAACATGTGGAAGAGGCTAGCCGGATAATGTCGAAACGCCGCAGCGGCCGAATCCAACAGCGCGCGATGCAGCCGCAGGCCAATACCCGCGACAGCTTTCAAAACTTCGCGGCCCGGACCGGCGTCGGTACGGACAGCATGGCTTCGGCCAACACCTATGGCTTCAATCCGATCAGCCGTAACCGCGTCCAGCTCGAATGGATGTATCGCGGCTCCTGGCTTGTCGGGAAGGCAGTCGATGTCGTCGCCGAGGATATGACGCGCGCCGGCGTCGATCTGAACGGAACCGCCAACCCGGATGACATCGAGACCCTGCATCAGGCGATGAACCGGCTGCAGATCTGGCAGGCGATCAACGACACGGTCAAATGGGCTCGGCTTTATGGCGGTGCCATCGCGGTCATGCTGATCGATGGGCAGGATGTTGCGACGCCGCTCCGGCTTGAGACGGTGACCAAGGATCAGTTCAAGGGGCTCCTCGTCCTTGACCGCTGGATGGTGCAGCCGTCCTTGCAGCGGCCGGTGAAAGAATATGGCCCATATCTCGGCAAGCCAGAATTCTACACGATCAACCAGAACGCTCCGGCTCTGATCAACAAGGACGTCCATTATAGCCGCGTTATCCGCATCGAAGGCTACGAGCTGCCCTTCTGGCAGCAGCAGACGGAAAACGGCTGGGGCTTGAGCGTCGTCGAGCGCCTCTACGACCGGCTCGTCGCCTTCGACAGCACGACGCAGGGCGCCGCACAGCTCGTCTACAAGGCCCATCTGCGCACCTACAAGGTCAAGGATCTGCGCAAGATCATCTCGGCCGGCGGCCCTGTCATGGACGCCTTGGTCAAACAGATGGAGTTGATCCGGAAATACCAGTCTAACGAGGGTTTGACCCTCATGGACGCCGAAGATGATTTCGAGACGCATCAATATGCGTTCTCCGGCCTAGCCGATATCACGTTGCAGTTTGGTCAGCAGCTCTCAGGCGCGATCGATATTCCGCTGGTCCGGCTGTTCGGCCAATCACCGTCGGGCATGAATGCCACAGGCGAGAGCGACCTTCGGAACTACTACGATTCGATCAATGCCCAGCAAGAGCGCCGCCTTCGCCTGCCGATCACGACGCTGCTCGACGTTCTCTATCGGTCCGAGCTCGGTAGCGAGCCACCATCGTCGTTCAGCTATCGGTTCAATCCGCTCTGGCAGATGAGCGAGAAGGAACGAGCCGACATTGCGAACACGATCGCAACCGCCGTTATGACGGTCGAGGAGGGCGCGTTGATCTCCAAGGAGACAGCTCTTAAGGAACTTCGCCAATCGTCTGATATCACTGGTGTTTTCTCGAACATCTCCGATGACGAGATTGAAGCGGCCAAGGGCGAGGAACCTCCTGGTGCCGAAGGCGCGCTTGAGCCGGTCGATGAACCCGACAATGATCCGGTCGAGGAAGAGCAGGAAACTGCAGAGCCGCCGCTGTCGGTCGTTGCTGGAGGCAAGAGGTGAGGTTTCGGGATAAGGTCGAGGGCCGATCAGCCTTCATCCGCGCCCGGAAGGTCGAAGCTCGATACGCCGCCCAACTCCGCAAGATCGCCCGGCATGTCGGCGATATCGTCAAAGCGTTCTCGCCCGATGATCCATTACTTGCCGGGAAGGTCAGCGCGGCCCTGCAGCGCTACGGCGACATCATCGGCGGCTGGGCAGATGCCACGGCGAAGCGGATGGTCGAGGACGTCGCGGCGCGCGACAAGGCAGCATGGCTCGAGGTGTCCCGCCGGATGGGCCGCAGCCTTCGGCAAGAGATCGAGACGGCGCCGACCGGCCGGGTGATGCGAGAGCGCCTGGACGAACAGGTATCGCTCATCAAGAGCATCCCGTTCGAAGCCGCCGAGCGTGTCCGAAAGCTGGCAAACGAGGGCATCGTCCAAGGGCGTCGGTCCAACTACATCGCCGAAGAGATCATGAGGTCCGGGGATGTGGCGCGGAGCCGGGCGAATACGATTGCCCGCACAGAGGTAAGCCGGACCTCAACGGAACTGACGCGGGCGCGGGCTGAGCATGTCGGGTCGGTCGGATATATCTGGCGTACAGCCGATGACAGTGACGTGAGGCATTCTCACGCCGAGATGGAAGGACAGTTCGTCCGGTGGGATCAACCGCCCACATTGGACGGCATGAAGGGACATGCGGGGCAGTTTCCAAACTGCAGATGCTGGTGCGAAGTGGTCATTCCAGACGATCAAGTATCCTTTGGGCGCGCTCCGCCAGTTGGCCGCCCTCGGCCGCGAGGTCGATGAGAAGCGCCGCGGCTGACTGAATGAAGGCCGCGGCATCCGCTTCAAGCGTCTGCTCCTGCGGAACTTGCGGGAACGTATCGACGAAGCTCACACGGGCGAGCTCGTTCAATTCTTCAACCAGTTCTTCGGGACTGAGGCGGGGCAACGTCATGCTGCCCATCCATACACATCGCATCTAGCAAAACAAGGATTCAGCTGACAACGAAAGCTGTCGGCGGCTCACCAATGCCTGTACCGGACCATACCTCGGATTCATCAAGAAAAGGCAGACTTGCTCGGTATGGAAATGGCCTCAAACATATCATGATAGATTACCGATACGAGAGCGCCATCTCCTAACTGGTCACCATGTTTTTTTCGCATCATGCGAAGGGCGGCAACGCCAGCGGCAAGCTGCGCATTGGTCATTGCAATGGGCATATCATCGGGCAACCCCTCAAGGGCTTTGCGGAGTTCGGCGACGGTCATTGATTGACATCCTTTCGGTAGAAGAATTCTTCTGCTTCTCGGATCTCTTCGGGTGAAACGTCATAATCGTCATCGTCAAAACTGATGACGCCAGCTGATTGGTCGGAAACCAAGAGACCGTTTTCGCAAGTGGGGATTTGGGATCAATCTCCCATAGTCTGGCGCCGCAGGCATCGCAGTAAACGGTTGGGGGCGACATATCCAATGTGCTGAACGGCCCGAGATGATGAGCCTCTGTGCATTTGGGCGCGGTCATTGACGTTCTCCTATAGGGATCAATTTCCGGAAAGTAGCGGTGCCCCACACGCGGCCATCATCGCTCGCAGTATAGTCGTATCGTTCCAGAAGCCAACTATCGGTCACGCCCCGAAGGCCAAGAGCATGGAGCGCTTTGTAGCGCTCGGCTTCGGCGAGTGAGGTAATCTTCTCGGTGCGATAGTTCGGATCATCTTCGATCATAATCACTCCATCGGAGGAAGCCCGAACGCGATTGCCGCGCAGGCGAGGGCAACAGTTAGGGGAATAGGGCGCTCTTCGGCCTCATACTGACCTAGGGTCCGGCGTCCGATCCCGATTTGCTCGGCAAATGCCGTCTTCGAAAGATTCAAGCGCTTTCTCAGCGCAGTCAATGATGCAGCTGTCATGGCTGCACCATAGCGCGATCTCGCGCAAAAATTAAAGGAAATAGCGCATTTCTGCGCAATATGAGGGTGTCGATGCCGTTACAAGCCGGTTCATCGCAGGCAACGATATCTGCCAACATAGCGGAGCTTGTCCGCGCGGGACATAAACCTGATCAAGCGGCGGCCATCGCCTATCGCGAGGCAGGCGAGACGCGGGATGACGACGAAAGCACTCGCGTCAGCTTCTATGCACCTACCGAGCTCGGCCCGAAGCAGCGCGAGACGCCCGAGGGCTATCTGGTCTGCGAGGACGTGCCGATCGCGCGCACCGGCGAGTTGGTCTATGTCCCGGGCGAGATCGAGGCCACACAAGGGCAGGAACCGCTTAAGGCCGGCCGTGACGGCGTAATCCGCGTCATGCGCGAAGAAGACGAGGTATTCAGCCCCGTCGCCATGGCTTCGTTTCTCGGCAAGCCGGTAACGATCGAGCACCCAGACGAATGGGTGACACCAGAGAACTGGCGGTCTCTTGCCATTGGCGTCGTGTTCAACGTGCGCCGGGGTGAGGGCGAGTTCGCCGACACGCTCATGGCCGATCTGCTGATCCAGGAACAATCCGGTATCGACGCGATCCGGGCCGGCAAGCGCGAGCTCTCCTGCGGTTATGACGCCGACTATGAGGCGGTCGAGCCCGGCGTCGCCCGCCAATTCAACATTCTCGGGAACCATGTGGCTCTCGTGGACAAAGGTCGCTGCGGCCTTCGATGCGCAGTGCGTGATAGCAAACCCGATCCTTCCAAGGAGACAACTATGGCAAAGCGAACCACATGGGATCGCATCCGCACCGCCTTCAAAGCGAAGGATGAGGCGGCACTCGAAGAAGAGCTCGAAAATGCTCAGAAGGCGATGGACGAGGGTGGCGAAACCCCGCAGCGCCTCGTGATCGAAGTCAAGGGCGCCGGCACCGAAGAAGCGCCGACCGGAGACGACGGTGAAGGCGGCGGCGGCGATGATCCCATGGCCGCTTGCATGGCCGCAATCGAAGCCATGAAGACCGATATCACCGGCGCGATTGCCGATCTCGGCGCCCGTGTCGCAAAGCTCGAAGCTGGCGATCCGACCGGCGATGATGACCCGGACGGTGACGAAGACGATCCCGAGAAGGACAAGGAAAAGGTCAAGACCGGCGATTCCGCGCCTCTCCATGGCGAGTTCACGGATACCGTCGCCCGCGCCGAGATCCTTGCCCCTGGCGTGAAGCTTCCGACCTTCGACGCCAAGGCCGACAAGCAGAAGACGGCCGACAACCTCTGCGCCCTGCGCCGCAAGGCCATGGGCATTGCCTTCAAGGACGATGGCAAGCGCGAGCATTTCAAGCCGTTCATCACCACGGATTCACCGGACTTTAAGGCCATGAGCTGCGACCAAGCGCGTCTGATTTTCAACGGCGCGTCCGAGCTGGCGAAACTCAGCAACAACCGCGGCAACGCCACTCGCGACACCGGCGAACGTCAGGCGGCGACCAACACCATCGCCGACATCAACAAGCGAAACCAGGACTTCTGGTCGAACCGCAAGTAAGGAGCCCACGACATGACCTCTTTCCAGTACCGCATGCCGGCGGGCATCCCCGGCGACATCTCTCGCGACCATGCTCAGGCAACCGTCGAGCCTGGTCTTTTCGATGCCACCGCACCGTTCTCGGCTTATGGCCTCCCGGCCAAGCTGGTCAGCGGCAAATATCAGCCGTTCTCCGGCGGTGAAGCTGCAACCGCGCTTGCCGCTCTCGTGGTGCGGCCGTTCCCGATCAGCTCGCAGGTCGCTTCTGGCGGACTTGGTTCGGCACAGCCGCCGCAGTCCGGTGGCCTCGGCGACTTCCTGAAGCGCGGCTATATGGCTGTGCAGCTCAATGGGGGCGCCACGGTCGCCAAGGGCGGCCAGGCATACATACGCGTTGCAGCCGCCGCTGCAGGCAAGCCTATCGGCGGTATCGAAGGCGCAGCCGACAGCACCAACACCATCGCCCCGGCTGGTCTGGTCTTCATGGGACCGGCAGACGCCAACGGCATCGTTGAAGTCGCGTACAACATCTGACGCGACTTCCCCACCATCATTCCATCTGTGACGGCGCTGCCGTCTTCTCAACGGAGCAATCAATGTTTCATCACCGCAACATCGTGGGCAGCACCGCACTGAGCTCTCCTCGCATCATCCGAGCTCGCACCCGTGACGCCCTGGCAACCTATGACCGCCAAACCATCGACAGCACCGGCGCGTTCCTGATCGGCGAGCTTGAACGTCTCGATCAGACCATCAACGAGCCGCTTGTCAGCGTCACATGGTCTCGCGATATTGATCTTCGCGAGGACGTCTCGATCGCCGACGAAACCGCGTCGTTCACCAACTCCACGTTTGCCGGCGCTGGTGGCCTGAACCCGGCCGGCAAGAACTGGATCGGCAAGGATGCCAACGCGATCGCCTCTCTGGCGCTCGATATCGGCAAGACCCCGCAACCTCTGAACCTGTGGGGCGCCGAAATCTCCTGGACGCTGCCCGAACTCGCCAGCGCTCAGCAGATCGGCCGCCCGATCGACACCCAGAAGTACGATGCCATGGTGCTCAAGCACAACATGGACGTCGATGAGCAGGTGTACATCGGGGATTCGGTTCTTCCGAACTGCTATGGCCTCCTGAACCTTGCCGCGGTCACGCCGACCAACGTTCTGAGCGACGGTACCGGTAGCTCTCCACTCTGGATCAACAAGACCCCGGCGCAGATCCTGCGAGACGTCAATTCCCTGCTCAACGCAGTTTGGGCCGCTTCCGGCTGGGCACAGGCTCCGACCGACCTGCGTCTGCCGCCGGTCCAGTTCGGCTACATCGTCTCTCAGACGGTCAGCTCCGCCGGCAACATCTCGATCCTCGAATTCCTGAAGCAGAACAGCCTCTCGAACTCGGTCAACGGCAAGCCGCTGAACATTCAGCCGTTGAAGTGGCTGACAGGTCGCGGGGCCGCCGGTGTGGATCGCATGATGGCCTACACCAAGGACAAGAAGTACGTCCAGTTTCCGATGGTCCCGCTGCAGCGCACCCCGGTCGAGTACCGGTCGCTCTACCAGATCACGACCTACTACGGTCGTCTCGGTCAGGTCGAGGCACGCTATCCGGAAACCGTTGGGTATGCTGATGGTTTATGAGATGTTTATTGCCGTATCCTGATCAGGGTATTATCATGGCGGTATTCCAAATAGGAGGCCGCCATGGTACGGCAGTTCAATATCTCTCAAGTAAACTATTTCAAGACGTTACTTTCATATGATCCTGATACGGGTCATTTCCATTGGCTGGAAAAGCGTCGCAAGCATGGGGGCTTTATCCAAGTCGGAGATATCGCTGGAACCGAGAAGGATGGATACGTCCAAATCGGGATAGATGGGAAACAGTATCGAGCACACATACTCGCTTGGTGGTTCATGACGGGAGAGGCGATCCCCAAAGGCTTCGAGCCTGATCATAGAAATCGAAGGCGAAATGATAACCGTTGGTCAAATATCCGTTTGGTGACCAGAACGAGAAACAACCACAATTCTGATCCTTCTTCTGCAAATAAGAGCGGTGTAAAAGGCGTTTCATTCGACGCATCCCGAGGTCGATGGTTGGCTAGGATAATTGTCAACAAAGTTAGATATGACCTTGGGCGATTTGACGAATTTGCCGAAGCCGTTACCGCAAGAAGAGATGCAGAGATGCGCATTCTCGGGGAAAACGCGGCATCGGCGGCCTTATTGTCGGCCAGCCATGTTCCTGAGCCTAAACCGCATACGTCTCTAGATCGTGATGAGTTTAGGCGTAATCGATCTCTGAAAATCAGAAAAACGAACACCTCCGGATATCCTGGTGTGCGAATGCATAAGAAGAGTGGCCTTTGGCATGCGCGGATAGTCGTGCGCGGCAAGGAACTCTCACTTGGCTATTTCAAAATCTTCGAAGATGCCGTGTCGGCGCGTAAGCGGGCCGAGAGCGAGCATCATGGTCAGGAAAGGAAATGAACATGCCAAAGATCAGCGTTGAGAAGGCGTTCAACCTGCGCAAGGAAAGCGGCGAAGTCGTTTCCTTCGAGCCGGGCGACTATACCGTCGACAAGGAAACGGCCGAACATTGGTTCGTAAAGGCGCATCTCGTCGGCGCTTCCTACGAGCCGAAGGAAGGCTCGTTCGAATATGCGCAGCGCAACCGCGCTCTGAAGAGCGAGGAAGATACTGCGGCCGCCGAACAGCAGGCCGAGGCCGATGCGCAGGCGAGGGCCGAATCTGAAGCAAGGGCGGCAGCGCTCCTGCAAAAGACCAACGAGGCTATCGCAGCCGTTGCGCAACAGGCGCAGGACAATATCACCAAGAAGGATGGCCAGCCGGCCGACGCCGTTACCGACCTCCCGCCGATCCCGCTTGCATCCGGCGCTCAGACCGGTGAAGCGCCTCAGCCTTCGGGCGAAGGCGGCGAAGGGCAGGCCGCCGAACAGCAGGCCGAGGCCGCCGAACAGCAGGCCGAGGCTGGCGAGCAGAAGGCCGAATAAGTGGTCACCGTCGCCCAATTCCGCCAGGACTTCCCAGAGTTCGCAGACAGCACGGCATATCCCGATGGGAACGTGCAGTTCTGGCTCACCTTTGCCTCCAACCTGATCAATGTCGATCGTTGGGGCAACCTGGCGGATATGGGCGTCGAGCTGCTTACGGCGCACAACCTCGTTCTATGGAAGCGCGCGTCGATCGCGGCCGCAAAGGGCGGCTTGCCCGGCCTCTCGACCGGCGTGACGTCTTCCAAGGCCGTCGCTGATGTTTCGGTCGGCTATGACACGGCGGTGGCGTCCGTGAAGGATGGCGGCAACTACAATCTGACCGACTACGGGACCCGCTATCTCGATCTCGTCTCCATGATGGGCTCGGGTGGCCTGCAACTCTGATGGCTAAGCCTGGCGTGACGATGACGAAGGACGCCTTCGACGACGTCCTGAAATCGATCCGATCTCTCACGAAGCAAGAGGTTCTGATCGGCGTTCCTGATGAGAATGCCGGCCGGCAGCCGGAAGAGGGCGAGAAGGAAGAGCCGATTTCGAATGCCGAGATTGGCTATGTCATGGAGTTCGGCCTTCCAGAGAAGAACATTCCAGCCCGGCCGCATCTTGTTCCGGGCGTGGAGGCGGCGACCGGCCAACTCGGAAACATCCTTCAAGCCGGCGCGGAAAAGGCGCTCGCTGGGGATAAGCAGGCTGTCGACATCGCTCTGAACAAAGCAGGCTTGGCCGGGCAGAACTCGGTCCGCAAGAAGGTCAACGAGGGGCCGTTTCAGGAGCTGTCCGAAAAGACGTTGGCGGCACGCAAGCGGCGCGGCCGCACTGGCGAGAAGCCTCTGCTGGACACGTTGCAGTATCTGAAATCGCTTACCTACGTGATCCGTCCGAAGGGGAAATAAGATGCCTTTGTTGGACGTCACGGACGTGCTCAGCGATCCCGACTTCGCTGACACGATCACTGTCACGCGCACCACTCAATCTGGCTTCGACCATGGCCGGCCGATCGTCACAACTCAGACCTTCTCGAACGTGACGGCCGTCGTCACCGCCGGGCAGGGGGACATTCTCAAATACTTCCCTGAAATGACGAACATTCAGGGCGCCATTCTGATCCACACGACCTTCCTGCTCACATCGGCCAGCGAAACCACGCAAGCCGATATCGTGACCTGGCAGGGGCGTGGATACCAAGTGACCGGGCTCAATGATTGGTCGACCTTCGGGACCGGCTTCATCATGGCCGTCGGCACGCTCAAGAATTTCGTAGAGGCCGCTCCATGACGGATTCATCGACGGGCGGTTATCTCACACCGACATCGCCGCCGCCAGCCACTGACGACCAACTCGACGATCAAATCCAGGAGGCTGTCGTTGGGATCACGGGCTTAAGCTCTGATCTGGTGCGACCGCGATGGGTGCCAATCCCGGCAAAGCAACCGCCGGCCACTACGAACTGGTGCGCGATCGGCGTTACGCGACTGATCGGCGATACCTATGCATGGGTCGGTCATCATCCCGATGGCGATGGCTACGACGAGCTGCAGCGCCATGTCACCTTTGAGGTGCTGGCGAGCTTCTACGGGCCGGCCGGTCAAGCTTATGCCGGGTTGCTGCGCGACGGCCTGCAGATCTCTCAGAACCGCGAGGCGCTCTACCTGCAGGACATCGCCTTTGTCGAGGCGTCCGATATCATCGCCGCGCCGGCGCTCATCAATGAACAGTGGGTCAGGAAATACGATCTGGCCGTCACTTTCAGAACCCAGATCACCCGCAAGTACGCCGTGCTGAACCTTCTCTCGGCCAGCGGGACGATCGTCACCGAAACCTTCACCCAACCTTGGGAAACGCCAGCCTAGGAGAGCTGATCTATGGCTTCTGGTCTTAACGTCAGTGACGTCGTCAACGTCACGATCAATCTTGCTCCGAAAGCGGCAGCCCAGCGCAATTTCGGAGCCGAACTCATTCTCGGCTCGTCTGACGTCATTGATACGGCCGAGCGAATTCGAGAATATTCGGATCTCGATGGCATCGCCGAAGATTTCGGAACGACGGCTGCAGAATACATCGCGGCTGATTTCTTCTTTTCTCAGGAGCCACAGCCATCGATCTGCTATGTTGGTCGATGGGCGCAGACTGCGACTTCCGGTCGACTGAACGGCGGCGTCCTTTCGGCTAGCGAACAGCAGATTTCGAACTTCACGAGCATCACCAACGGCTCTATGAAGATTGACATTGATGGTGCCACAAAGACCCTGTCCGCGCTGAATTTCTCCGCCGTGACCAACCTGAATGGCGTCGCTTCTATCATCGACACCGCGCTCGCCGGTGCCTCTGTAGTCTGGGATTCGGTTTCTCAGCGGTTCATTGTGGAAAGCTCCACGACTGGAACGACATCGACTGTTGGCTACGCGTCTGCAACAGGCTCCGGTACCGATATTTCGGCGATGCTCAACCTTGTAACCGGCGTGGCATCGCCTCCGGTGGCCGGTGTGGCTGCTGAGACCTTACTGTCAGCCGTCCAGACGCTCGCAGATATATCGAACGCGTGGTACGGCCTCACTGTCGCGACGTCGACGCCGGCGGCAACGTCGGACTATCTTGCCGTCGCAGCGTTTATCGAAGGCGCATCGCAGAGCCATATCTTCGGAATCACGATCACCAATCCATCGGTGCTCGACGTGGCGGTCACCAACGACCTTGCTAGCCAGTTGAAGGCGCTCGGCTATAAGCGGACTTTCACTCAATTTTCATCGTCCAGTCCTTATGCGGTCACCTCAATGGCCGCTCGCGCCTTCACAGTCAATTTCGAGGCCAACAATTCGACCATCACGCTCAAGTTCAAACAAGAACCGGGTGTTGCCGCCGAAACGCTGACCGAGAGCCAAGCCGCAACGCTCAAGGCCAAGAACTGCAACGTCTTCGTCAATTACAACAATGACACCGCCATCATCCAGGAAGGTGTCATGGCCAACGGCTACTTCTTCGACGAAGTCCACGGCACGGACTGGCTGCAGAATGCCATCCAGACGGATCTTTACAATCTGCTTTACCAGAGCCCGACGAAAATCCCGCAGACGGACGATGGCACGCATCTGCTCGTCACCACGATTGAGGCCACGATGGCGCGGGCCGTTAACAATGGCCTTGTCGCTCCCGGCGTTTGGAACGCTCCTGGTTTCGGCCAGCTCAAGCAGGGTCAGATGCTGACCTCTGGCTATTACGTCTATGCGCCGCTTGTCGCCAGCCAGAGCCAGTCCGATCGCGAGGCCCGCAAGTCGGTACCGATCCAGGTGGCGGCAAAGCTCGCCGGCGCCGTCCATTCGGTCAACGTACTTATCAATGTGAACAGGTGATTGACGTGAATATGGTGCCTGTTTCATTTCTTAGGGAGTGCTTTGAGTACAACCCAGAAAGCGGATCATTGTCATGGAAATGTCGGCCTCGGTCGCATTTTTCAAATGATCGAGGATGGAAGGCATTCAATTCCAGATACGCCGGTCGGGCTGCTGGCTGCGTCTATAAAAGCACCGGGTATCTCGTTGTAAATCTGGGAAATAATCGCCTGATTGGCGCGCATCGAATAATCTTCGCTCTTGCTTATGGCCAGTGGGTTGATTTCGTGGACCATCGAAACGGTGATCCTCTCGATAACAGATTGAAAAATCTCAGAGCATGCACGAGAGCCGAGAACAATAGAAATCGCCGCATCAATTTAAGTAATAGAGCGGGGATGAAGGGAGTTTCCCAAAATCCCCATTCTTCGAAATGGCAAGCGCGAATACAGGCTGGCGGGCGTCAGATTTATCTTGGCAGCTTTGAGACGCCTGAGGAGGCGCATTCTGCTTATACCAGCGCAGCGCGCTTGTATCACGGCGACTTTGCCTGCGCTGGCTAACCCAGGAGATAATCCATGAGCACATATTCTTTCGCCAACGTCGTCGCGGCGATCCAAGGCCCCGGCGGCTCCATCTCCCTCGGCAACGGCGCCGGCCCTTCGGAAGAGGGTATCACGGTCACGATGACTGAGGACAAGAACACCATGACGATCGGCGCCGACGGCTCAGGCATGCATTCGCTGCACGCCGGCAAGAGCGGCACGATCACGGTCCGGTTGCTCAAAACCAGCCCGACCAATGCGCTACTGATGGAAATGTACAATTTCCAGACCGCATCGTCGGCCAATCATGGCCAGAACGTCATTTCGGTTCGCGATCCGGTCCGCGGTGACAGCGTGCAGGCTTCGCAGTGCGCCTTCAAGAAGGCCCCCGACATCAACTATGCCAAGGACGGCGGCACGAACGAATGGGGCTTCGATTGCATCTTCATTGATGAGAAGCTTGGCACCGGCACGCCGGCGGCATGAGGTGAGCCATGGCTGAGTTTCCAATCAAGGGATTCAAATATCGGTCCGGGACCATGGATGCCATGACGCAGTTTCATGTCGTCCGCCGGCTTGGCCCGGTTCTCGGGAGTCTGCGCGGCATGCTCGACAACAAGCTGGAAGACGGCTTGGCGCTGATTGCCGACGCCATCTCGAAAATGAGCGACGCCGATACGGAGTACGTGATCAACGCGTGCATGGCTGTTGTTCAGCGTGAACAGGCCGGCGGCACCGGATGGGCTCCCATTTGGTCGACGCAAGCCAAGCGCCCCATGTTCGACGATATCGACATGGCCGTCATGATCCAGATCGTCATCGCTGTGATCGGAGCTGCCATCGTCCCTTTCTCCGCCGCGCTCCCTTCGAGTTTCAAAGCGTAGCCTCACAGGCAACCTACGAAGCGGTGGCGCTCCCCGATGGAATGACCTGGCTCATGCGGCCGGTTCTTCGCGGTCTCTGCAAATTCGAGAGCCTGAAAGACGGAACTCTCGACATCTGCGACATCGCCCTCATGAACGAAGCCCTGAACGTTGCCGACGAAAACCAGTCTCGTGCGCAACAATCGTCCCAACAGGCTAACGGAGGCAGATGATGGCCGACGCAACGACCATCCGTGAGTTTCTCGTCAGCCTCGGCTATACTGTCGACGATAATTCTGAGCGAAAATTCAAGGAGTCTATGCGCGGCGCGGTCGTGCAGGCGCAGCTTCTGGCCGATGCCATCGAAGGCATGGCCCGTATCGTGGTTGAGGGTGTCCAAAAGGTCGCCCGAAGCTTTGATAGCCTCTATTGGTCGTCGCAGCGCACCGGCGCGTCGGTTCAGAATATCCGTGCGCTGTCCTACGCTGTTTCGCAGCTTGGCGGCTCCTATGAGGGCACGCGATCCGCGATCGAAGCTTTTGGCCAACATCTTCGGAGCAATCCTGGCTATGTGAATCTGGTCAAATCGCTCGGTGTTTCAACCGAAGCCAACGGCCAGCTGCGGGATCAGGTTGATGTCCTTCGCGATGTCGGCGCCGCCCTCTCGAAAAAGAGCTACCCGATCGCCCTGCAGTACGCCGGCGCGCTCGGGCTTGATGAGAATACGCTGCGGGCTCTGATGAGCGGCGATCTCGGTCGCCGGATGGACGAATACGTCAAGATCCAGCAAGCCGCAGGTCTCGATAGCGAGGAGGCTGCCAAGCGGTCCAAGGACTTCATGCAGGCGCTGACGCAACTGCAGTCGACGATCGAGGCCGTCGTCACGAAGGTTCTGACCGACCTTGAGCCCACGCTGACCGAAAAGCTCAATGCCCTCAGTCAATGGTTTATCGACCATAAGGACGATATCAAAAGCTTCATCATTGCCGTCACGCAGGCGATCGAGGATCTTATCGAAGATCTCGGCAAGTTGATCGAGGCATTCAAGCCCGTCTTCAAGACCTTTGATGATATGGCTAAGGCGCTTACCGGCAAGGATGGGCTGCAGGCCGCATTTGAGACATTCGCCGTATTCTTGGCCGGATCCTGGCTGTTGCGCGTCCTTGGCGTGTTCAAAAGCGTCGGGATTGGCTGGCTTGCGCTGGCCGCACTCGTTGGCTTCGCACCGAACTCCATGGAGCAGGCGAAGGCCAATGGCGACGCGATCAATGATGCGATCGGTGGAACAGGTATCTTCAAGTGGTGGAATAACAACATCCGCAATCCGGTCCGGAAGATGTTCGGCCTGTCGCCGGTAGATGCGCGCGGAAATACCTCATCCGCTTCGTCAGATCAGAACGTGAATTTCACAGGAGATGCGAGCGACATAACTGCCGCTCGGGGCCACCCACGCCAGTTCTTGAACGCGGTTTATAAGAACGCGCTGGATGCCGGTCTTACCGATACGCAAGCTCGTCTCATGGCGGCTCAGGCTGGACTGGAAAGCGGATTCGGCATGCACGCTCCAGGGAATAACTTTTTCGGTATCAAAGCCGGGCGGAGTTGGACTGGTGATACCCAGACCCTCGCCACGACAGAATATGGCCCCAATGGCCCCTATCGAACCATGGCGACGTTCCGAAAGTATGCCACGGCCGCTGAAGGTCTTCGCGACCGAATTGAGTTTATGAAATCGCATTTTCCGCGCGCATGGAATGCAGAAACCTTGGACGATGCGATCGCTGAACTGAAGAACGGGCGCTTTGGATCCTATGCGACGGATTCCAATTACGATTCATCGATTCGTGGAGTTGCCAATCAGATCACCTATGATCCAGTGCAGGCAATGGCTGGAAAAACGCCAAAGCAACAGGAGGCCGCAAACCAGAATTTCAGCCAGGCGCATCCGGCCTTTGATTGGGCTCAGAACGCCTCCTCCAACCTGGGATCGATAAATTCCAGTGCCCCGCTGACGACGGCAGGCAACACCAACAACGTCACGCTGCAGCAGAACACAAATATCAGCGTTATGGGCTCCGGTGACCCGACCTCGACCGCCAATGCGGTTGCGAACCGGCAGAGCTCGGTTAACTCACTGATGCTTCGGAACACCCAAGGTGCGGTTAGATGAGCCTGATCGACGATCTCTATGCCCTGATCTCTGCCCCGTTCCGGGCCATAGGAACCATCGTCCCGGATATCGTGGTTGAAGAGAACCACCGCGATCAGCTCGTCATTACGGATCATCCGGTCGAACGCGGCGCCGCAATCTCGGACCATGCTTTCAAGCTTCCGGTCGAGGTCGAGATGCGATGTGGCTTCTCAAACTCGACGGCTGGCGCGGAAGGGTATGTCCAGGAAGTCTATCAGGAGTTTCTTGACCTGCAGGCAGCGCGCCAGCCATTCGATGTGTTCACAGGAAAGCGTCAATATTCCAATATGTTGATCAGGTCACTTGAAGTGACGACTGATGAACGAAGCGAACACGCGCTTTATTTGGTTGCTGGCCTTCGGGAAGTGCTCATTGTGGATACCGCAACCACGAAGTCGCCGGCCCAGAGCGTGCAGGCATCCCCTCAGAAGACGGCTGGCGTCGTCAATACAGGCGCAAAGCAAATCACCGGCCCAATTCAAGCGGCCGGCGGTTAACCTTGTCCCTTCTCAAGCAACTGCTGAAGAAGCTTGGTTTGCTCTTCCGAGGTAGACCGGATCATTGTCAGTTCCGACGACATCCTGCCAAATACTGCGATGAGCAATCCGGTGATCAGTGAAGAGATCGCCATCATGAGATAGGACCCGAAAAATGGATGCCCTTGGTATCCGAGAATGACGGCGATCAATGCGAAGACCGAAATTGTAAAGATGAGGTCGCCGACCCGCTGAACATAATTGCCCACTGATGTGCTCCGAGGCGCGTGATTAAAGGTGAGGCATGTTGAATCCAAATCGCGTAAAAGTCGAGAGACGGCGCGAATAGTCATGGTGGACGATGGCAACAACATACGAAATCCCACTGTCGCCGACACCGCAGACCTTCAGCATCCTCCTGGCCGGCATCTCCTATCAACTGACCGTCCGCTATGCGGATGCGCCGATGGGCGGCTGGCTGCTCGATATCGCCGATCAGAGCGGCAGCAACATTCTATGCGGGGCACCGCTGGTCACCGGCCATGATCTGTTGGAGCAATATCAATATTTGAACATTGGCGGCCAATTGATCGTTCAGACAGATGCTGACCCGGACGCTGTGCCGACGTTCAGTAACCTGGGCACAGAGTCCCATCTCTACTTCGTGACACCATGACCCAACAGTGGATCCGGTATTGCAAGCTCACGGTCGAGGGTGGCGGTGAGGCGATCGACCTGTCGGAGCTGCGCATCAGGTTCAATGTCGCGCAGCACACGCTTCAATCGCCGAACGTCGGCGACATCACGATTTCGAACCTTTCGGATCAGACGGTCCAAAGGATCAAGAACGAGGGAACGACAGTCACTCTTGAGGCCGGCTATCAGAGTGGCTACGGGCTGATCTTCAAGGGCCAGATCATTCAAAAGCGGCGCGGCCGCGAGAATCCGGTCGACACCTATCTGAACATTTTGGCCCAAGGCGGAGATCAGGCCTACAACCACGCCGTCGTCAATAAGACGCTGGCGGCCGGGCATACCTACAAAGATCAGGTGATGGCCGCCTATGAGGCGATGAAGCCTTTTGGCATCACGCTCGGCTACGTCGCTGATCTTGGCAAAAAGCAGATGCCGCGGGGCAGGGTGCTCTTCGGCATGGCCCGCGATGTGCTCAGGACGGTGGCGATTTCGACCGGCACATCTTGGAGCATTCAGAATAACCAGCTCACGGTCGTGAAGGACAGCGAGGCGGCGCCCGGGGGCGCCATCGTGCTCAACTCGCGCACCGGCATGATCGGGCTGCCTGTCCAAACGATCGACGGCATTCAGGTTCAAAGCCTGCTCAATCCGATGATCGGACCGGGCACGCTCATTCAGATCGATCAAGCCGACATCCAGGAAGCGAAGTTCGATCCGGGCTATCTCGGTGAGGTCAACAACTCGATGATTCCGACGACGGCCGACGACGGCTTCTACAAGGTGCTGGTCGTCAACCATCTTGGCGATACCCGCGGCGAGCCCTGGTACTCAGACATGCTCTGCATCCGCGCCGACGGCAAAGGCCCAATTCCCCTTGGCTTAGTGCCCAAGGGCATCAATGTGGATCCGTGATTTATGGACGTTCGTGAGAGACTGCATGACCCGGAAGAAGCCAACCGGGCGATGCTCGACGGCCTGCAGGCGAAGATCTGGACTGCGCTCCCGTGTGTCGTGGTCAGCGTCGACGACGACGGTCAACATGCCACCTTCCAGCCGGCGATCAAATCGATCGTCAGAAATCCAGACGGCAGCACAACGGCGGTCGATCTGCCGGTTCTGGCAAGCGTTCCGATGCAGTTCCCGAATGGCGGCGGCATGAGTATGACGTTTCCAGTCAAATCCGGGGATGAGGCGATGGTTGTCTTTTCAGCCCGGCCTATTGATGCATGGCATCAATCTGGTGGTCTGCAAATGCAGATCGATGGAAGAATGCATGATTTATCAGACGGCATGGCGATGATGGGTTTTCGTTCAAAGCCGCGGATACTTTCAAACATCAACAAAGATGCCGCTGAAATCCGGACCGATGACGGAAACACCTTGATCAGCCTCAAAGGAGATCAGGTGCAGATCAAGGCCACCGACTCGCAAAGCACAGTCACACCAACATCAATTGTCCATGAGGTCAGAGGCGGCATGCTGGTTTCCATTACGCCAAGTCGAGTTGATCTTGGCGGACTTGGCGGCCAGCCAGTCGAGACGGTCGCTGGCCCTTCCTCAAAGGTATTTGCGGTACTCTGATGCGCTATCGAAAGCTCTCCCCCACGGGTGATTACACCTTTGGGCACGGCCAAGCTGACTTCTGGCGAGACGTGCCCGAAGCGCCGGCGCAGGCCGTTAAGACGCGGCTTCATCTGCAGCTTGGCGAATGGTTCCTCGATAACACCGAAGGCACGCCATGGAAAACGCGTGTGCTCGGCAAGTATACCGGGTCCACCCGCGATCCAGTCATCAGAACTCGCATCCTTGGCAGTCAGGGCGTGACAGCTATCGCTGATTACTCGAGCTCGCTCAATCGCGACACCCGAGGTTTTGCGGTGAACTGCACGATTGATACGCAATACGGCGCCGCCGTCATTTCAGAGGCGATGTGATGGCTACAACACCCGTTTGCACGATCGATGCGACAGGGATTCACGTCCCCTCATATACCGATGTGCTCACCTACCTGCAGAACGCCTACCGGGCGATATACGGCGCCGACGTCTATCTCGAGCCAGACAGCCAGGACGGTCAATTGCTGGCAATCTTTGCCTTGGCGATCTCGGATGCGAATTCGATGGCGGCAGCGGTTTATAACTCGTTCTCGCCGGCGACGGCTCAGGGTGCAGGTCTATCGAGCGTCGTCAAGCTCAACGGCATTCAGCGCGGCGTAGCATCCTATTCTTCCGTCGATCTAACGTTGATCGGCCAGGCGGGAACGACGATCAACAACGGCATCGCTTCGGACACGAACGGCAATCAATGGCTTCTTCCAGCTAGCGTGACCATTCCGTCCGGAGGCGAGATCATTGCCACAGCGATGGCGGCCGAAGCTGGCGCGATTACTGCGGACGTTGGATCGGTAACGACGATCGCCACGCCGACCCGAGGATGGCAGTCAGTGACAAACGCTTCGGCCGCTGCGGTAGGAGCCCCTGTCGAGGATGACGCCACTCTCCGGAAGAGGCAGACGACGTCGACCATGTTGCCGAACAAGACTGTCTTGGAAGGCGTTGTCGGCGCGGTCGCCAATCTGACCGGGGTAACGCGCTATGCTGCCTATGACAATGATACCGACGTCACAGATGCCAACGGCATTCCAGGGCACACCTTCGCGCTTGTGATTGAAGGCGGTGATGCGCAGACCATCGCCAATACGATCGCGCTGAAGAAAGGCGAGGGCGCCGGCACCTTCGGCACGACAAGCGAGACGGTCATTGATAGTTATGGCGTCTCGCATGTTATTCGCTTTTCGCGCCCGACCCTCGTGCCGATTTCCGTTGCGATCACTGTCAAGGCTCTCGGCGGCTATACAACGACCGTTGAGAATTCGATAAAGGATGCCGTCGCTGCGGAAATCAATGCCACCGCTATTGGTGGGGGCCAAAGTGGTGTGGTCGAATGGGACAGCGCAGTATCGGCTGCGAAAGGTGTACCGAGCTCTGCAGCCTTCCGTGTCACTTCGCTGACGCTCTCGCGGGCAAGCGGTGCCGGAACACCTGATGTTCCACTTGCATTCAATGAAGCATCTGCTTGTGATGTAATGGATATCACGGTCACGGTGATCTGATGGCGAGCGTCGACGATTACCTGTCTCGAATTACCAGTTATCATCGTGGGCAGCCGAATTTCACAGCGACGATCGCCGCCTTGGTTCAGCCTCTGGTGGATGGCCAAAGCTTTCTTGCCTCACTGCCTACGGCTTTCGATCTCGATTATTCCATTGGCGTCCAGGAAGATGCTGACGGCGCTTGGGTAGGAATCAGCCGGGATATTCCGGTTCCAATTCCGAATGTGTGGTTTTCCTTTGATGATCCCAAGCGCGGATTCGATTTGGGTGTCTGGAAAGGCCCATATGACAGCGATACCGGGATAACTGTCCTCGATGACGACACCTATAGGACTCTCATAAGGGCGAAGATCGCCGCGAACATTTGGGACGGCACCGTAGAGAATGCACCGGACGCATTCGACATCATCTTCCCCCAGCCGCCGAACGCGCGCATACAGCTTCAGGGGCTGAACGACGATGGTTCCTATTCACTTCTGACCGGTCTCACCGACAGTGGCTTTCGAGCCGTCTTGTCTGCGTTTCCGGCGCTTTCGGGCACCCTCCTTTTCGTGCTCGACAATCAAGACATGACAATGACTGTCGGTATCGCTGGGGAAATCCCATCGCTACTGTTCTTGGCCATCCTTGAACAAGGGCTTTTGCCGATCAAGCCGGCGGCGGTTCGCGTCAATTACGAAGTCACCTCTGTCAACAACGCTCCCGTCTTCGGTTTTGACGTTCAGAACGATTACATTGCTGGGTTCGATACCGGCGCGTGGGGCGTAGATCCAACCTACTTCACCTCCTGATTTCCGGGGACATCATGACGACAAATCAATATCTGCCGTTCGGCACGGCCGGCGGAGCAAACGTGCTTTCGCCTGCCGATTATGCAGCGCTGGCTGCGCGTCTCGCAGGATTTTCCGCTGGTGTAGCTCAGTCAGAGGAGCTCAACACGGTTTGGCGTCAGGCGTCCGTCATCGCTGCAATGATAGGCCAATTCGTTGGTGATATCGGCGGCTTTGATGCGCTAGATGATGGCAGCGTTGCAAATATTCAGACCAGCTTCGAGCGAACCATCCAGGGCGGAAAGCTCAATTTTGCTATCGCTGGCGGAAGTGCGAATTCGATAACAGCAAATCTCACGCCTGCTCCGGCCACGTATTCTGCGCCCTTCGGTATTGTGTTGCTTCTCTCCGCCACAAATACGGGCGCAGCAACGCTGAACGTGAATGGCCTTGGTGCAAAATCAATCCTGCGTGCCGGCGGCACAGCACTGTCTCCAGGCGATCTGACTGCCGGGCAGATCATCGTTTTGGTTTACGACGGAACTGCCTTTCAAATCCCGAGCCAGAAGACGCCTCCCGCATTGGCGACGACCCTCTACGTTCGAACCGATGGCAATGATGCGAATGACGGCTTGACGAATAGCCCATCTGGAGCTTTCGCAACAATCCAAGCGGCCGCCAACACCGCTCTGACACGTTACAATGCCGCTGGGTCCTCTGTAGTCATTCAGGTGGGAGACGGCACGTATACGGCTGGTCTAAACTTGTTGCGATCGGGCATCGTCAACATCACCCTGCAGGGCAATCCATCGACGCCCGCAAATTGCGTAATCAACACGAGCGGCGACACGATCACGGCGTCAATAGCTTCGCGCCTTGTCATCAGTGGTTTTAGGCTGTTGTCTAGTGGCGGCACAACAATGACCGCTTTCGATGGCTCCTCAATACGCTTTTCGAACATTGATTTCGGCGCCACGTTGAATGCCCACATATTCTCAGCGCAAAATTCATTCATCGTGGCAGATGGAAATTATAGCGTTTCTGGAGCTGCGGCTGTCCATGCACTTGCGTTGACGAATTCAACAATCTCGATCGGTGGTCGCACCATCACGTTTACAGGTGGGACACAGAATTACAATCAACAGTTTGTCCACGCCAACAACGGCACCATCACAGCAGATGGCATGACATTCTCTGGTGCGGGAGTCGTCGTCGGGCCGCGCTATCTCAGCGAAGTTAGCGGATTGATTTACACGGCCGGCGCCGGAGCTAATTACCTCCCCGGCTCGATCGCGGGTTCTACTGCGACCAATGGTCTTTATATCTAATCAAGAGGGCCAAACATGGATGGGGCATTTCCAAAAAACTGGTATTGGCTTGCGGATGATGGCAGGATTTTCTCATCCATCAACGCGAGCTTCGTGACTGAAAAAGACACAGATTACCAAAATTGGCTTGCGCAAGGTCGCATTCCGACACGTTGGCCATCAGACGATAGCGGAAACCAGACCTCCGCGTCTCTGCAAGCTGTCGTGGGCCAGTATGGTATCTTTGCTGATTTGACCGCCTACGCTGCGTCAAAACGCTATGCGCTGGAAGTTGGGGGCTTTGTCTATGACGGCCATCCGATCTCCACAGATCGCGATAGTCAGAGCAAAATAAGCAGCGTAGCGCTCGCTGCCAATCTCGTCGGATCAACATTCTCGACAAGTTTTAAATGTGCTGACGGCACGTTTTTTACTCTGAGCCAATCTGATGCGATCGCTATGGCCACGGCGGTGATGAAGTTCATTTCCGGCTGCTTCGATACAGAGGCAACCCTCGTTGCGGCCATAGCCTCAGGAAAAGTCAAGACTGCCGCTGCAGTTGATGCCGCTTCGTGGCCTTCAAATAGCTAAATCGACAGAGGTGTAGGGCGTCCCGTTATTCGGGACGACGTATCGCCGCGCCTCAGTGATCCAATCACAGGAAATCTCCTATGAATTTGAACAAGCTGCTCCTTGCGGCCGCGATGGCGTGCGCCGTTTTTTCCGGTGCATCTGCGCAGACCGTCACTGGCGCGATCGAGCAACTGCCCATCCGTACGCTATCCCACGTCATCGGGCATGATGGCGGCGGCCATGTCGGCCGTGAGCCGGTAACGGATTTCCTGAAGCCAGGATCGACTTCCCCGATTACCAGAAATCTGGCCTGCTGGGGAACAAGCGCCAATCTGATAACGGATTGCGGTACGCCCGGCTCGATGGCGTATCAGAATTCGAACGCCGTCTCGATTACCGGGGGTGCGGCCACATTCACAGGCGTCACGACTGCCCCGACGAAGTCTCAGGGCGATAATTCCACCAACGTTGCGACCACGGCTTATGTTGACGTCGGTCTGAGCGCGAAAGCCAGCTTGGTCGGTGGTGTTGTTTCAGTCGCCCAAGGCGGCACGAATTCGAGCACCGCCGCCGGGGCTCGTACTAATCTTGGGCTCGGAACAATCGCGACCCAGAATTCAAACGCTGTTTCCATTACCGGCGGTTCTATTACCGGGATCACTGACCTCGCCGTAAGCGATGGCGGCACTGGGTCAAACACGGCAGCCGGAGCAAGAACGAACCTTGGAGCCGCCGCCTCTGGCGCCAATGGTGATATTACCTCCATCACAGGTCTCACGACAGCTTTGTCAGTTGCCCAAGGTGGCACGGGTGCGACGTCTGCAGGGGCCGCGAGAACTGGCCTTGGCGCGGCGGCGTCGGGTAGCAATAGTGATATTACATCTCTCTCTGGGCTCACGACTGCTCTTTCGCTGGGGCAGGGCGGAACGGGTGGCACCACGCAAGCGACTGCTCGAGCAGGTATTGGCGCCGCCGCCGCCGGTGCGAACAGCGATATCACATCGCTATCGAATCTGACGACGCCCCTGTCTGTGGCGCAGGGCGGCACTGGCACCACGACCTCGACAGGTACGGGTGCCGTTGTTCGCAGTACAGGGCCTTCGATCTCCAACCCATCTTTGACCGGCACTGTCACGATTGGCGGCGTAACCCAGGTTTTCCCGACCTCAGGTTTGCTCGCCGGCACATCAGATACCCAGACATTCACCGGCAAGACCTTCGATACCGCCGGATCTGGAAACGTCTTCAAGATCAACGGCACCCAAATTAGCTCTGTTACGGGGACTGGATCTGCCGTTCTTGCGACCGCTCCTTCGATCAGTGGCGGCGTCTTCACTGGAGGCAGCATCAATAATACGCCGATCGGCGCGACGACTCCTAATACGGGCGCGTTTACCACGCTTTCGATGACTGGTGCCACGACGCAATCCGCCACAAGCCAGTTCTATCAGAACCTCGGCGCCAACGTGAACCGCATCAACGATCGCCTCTTCGTCGGTCCGGCCGCTCTTAACAACGGTACCAACGTTGCGTCTCAGCCGGATTGGCTCACGACCTATCAGCTGGCAAAGGGGCGCACATATGGGTATATCCAGACTAGCCAGTTCTCTGTTTTGAACACTTCGGCGGGGAAAGATTCTCTCACGACCGCCGTATTTGGCGCGCAGACCAGTGGCCGTACTGCCTCACAATCCCAAGTCATCGCGGCTACAGGTGTTGGCGTCAATAATAACTCCGGCAACACTGGAGCGTCTGGCAATCAGGCGTGGGGAGGCTATTTTGAGGGATGGCGCGATACGACGACGGCCGGCAACGGTGGCGCATATGGCATTGAGGCGGACGCGATTAACCTAGTAGGCATTGCTGATACCGATCCATATTCGCAATCCGGCGACCAGACTATCAGCGCTCAGCTCGCATCGGGTGGGGAGGTATCTGGGGCGTTCGACGCTACGGCTGCGATCAACATCCAGAACAACGGCGCGGCATATCGTAAAGGCATCGTCTTCGGGTCAAATTCGATCACTGGATCAAACGGCACTTCTGGGTCTGGTATCGCGATAGCGTTTGGCTATGGTCACACCATGCAGTGGTATGGCGCTGCTGGGGTTCAAACGTCGAGTATTCTTTCGAACGGAACGACCAGCACAGGTGCCATTCAGCAGCTCTTGAGTGATAATATTGTCACGTTCCGAAATGCGTCTTCAAAAGCGATCCTGAACATTCAGGGTGTCGCCAGCGGCGTCAATGGCGTTCAGGCCCTCGGTGCAGCCACTGGGCAGGCTGTGGCTCTGCAGGCCGTAGGTGATGACACCAATATCCCCATGCAGATTCAAGGGAAGGGTACAAGCGGAGCGCTACTGCAGGGCGGAACAGCTGGTGTCGCAGCGCCTTCCGGCTATATCGGGCAGATTGTAAACTCTGACGTCGCTAGTCCTGGGTCGTCACTGACATCTGGAACGCCTCTAAACGTCACCTCCGCAAGCCTGCCGGCAGGCGCATGGCAATGCTATGGCAATATTCAAGTAACTCCAGCAGGCACGACAACCATAGGTCAGTTTGCAGGCTGGATCAGCACGACAAGCGCGGCAGTACCAACTGCGCTAGAAACGTCTGGCTATTTCAAGCGTGTAACTGTGTCGAGCGCGGCCGGTTTGGCTGAAGGTAACAACGTGGGGCCAGTATTCTTTAACTTCACGTCCGCTACGACGGTGTACCTGACCACTTCTGTCACCTTTAGCACATCTACCGCAACGGCGTATGGCGCACTCAGTTGCGTTCGCTTCCACTAAGCCGGGATTTGCTGCCGCTTGGCGCTCATTCGACTGGTAAGAGCTTTTCCTAGCTCATGCGCCGGCCGTTCAACGTTCCGATAAAAAACCTCTGCAAGAAGAAGAGATGTAGCGGCCGCGATGAAAGCCATGTCTCCATTATACATACGGGTGTTGAATAGATATTGGGTCCCCATGATGATCGGAACATGAATAAGGTATAGTGAATAGGAAACCTTGCCTAGCCATTGAACCGGTGCGGTCATCAACCATTTGCGTGGCATACCAGACGATGCGGCGGCGACAATCAGCGCCGCCGCACCGAACCCTTCCATCAATTCGGTATAGGTGCCCCAATTGGTGAGCCAAATCGTGAGCCCTATGATCAGCATCGCGATAGACCCCATACCACCATGGGCGGAGCACATTCTGAAAAGGATGTCTCGGTATTTTGCCAAGGTCGATCCGATCAGAAAAAACGAGGCATAATAAAAGGCTTTGTGCGGATCTCCGAGAAAAGCGCTTGAGGCTGGGAAATGTGCTTCGATTGATTGCCCGGCGTAGAATGCTCCCCATAAAGCGGCGGCAACAGCGATTATCCCCAAGGGTCCGAACCGGACGATTGGAATGATGATCAACGGGAAAAACAGCGAAACCCGCATTTCCCACACGAGAGACCATGTGGGGTTGTCAATCCATGTACTGTAAACGTTGTTTAGCATCAGCAAGACGCTCGGTGCGCTAAGCGGATCGAGACGATTGGTCCATCCATAGCCGTTTATCCAGCCGCTCGCGCTTGGGATGGCGTAGCCGCCAATCGACGCCGCCATCAGAGCCGCCAGCGTCATAGCAACCAAATAGGGAAGGTAAATTCGGCACACCCGATACAGAATGAAGTTGCCATATGATCGAGCGCGATCAGTTAGCCATGGCAGGGCCAGAACGAAGCCGCTGAGCACAAAAAAAAGGATGACGGCCCTGCTCCCGCCGAATAGTAGGCGAACCGGTGTGTCAAAAGCGATTGTCTCAAGCGCAGACATTGGAGAGGTGTCTTCGTGAATGACGCGCGACCAAAAAGCCGGCTGGGTGAGCATCACATGCGTCATGACGACGATCAGCGAAGCCACTCCTCGCAAGCCGTCTAGGGATTCGTATCGGTGACCAGCGCTGCGTGACAACTCGGCATTGTTATCGGTGCCGCTCATAATTCTCACCACTACCAGTTTTTTGCGGATTGTTACCCGGAATTAACAGACATTTCTAGGAACGAAAAGCAGTATCTGCTTAACAACCATCGCAGGCGTCCTTCGGGGCGCCTTTTTCATTGGAGCAATCACAATGCGTCTCTCTCCCAACGGCGCGGCCGATATCAGGCTGCACGAAGGCTTCTCCGCATCCTGGTATGCCGATCCGGGCGGCGTCGGTACGATCGGAACCGGCTTCACATGGGCATCTGCTGCCTTTCGTGAATGGTGGTCGAAGAACAGACCCGGTCAGAAGTTCGGCCCCGGCTCGACCATGACGAAGGCGGAATCAGATGCTGTCCTTCAGCTTGTCTCCGATGAGGAATACGGCGCGGCGGTCGATAAGTTCCTCTCGGGCCGCATGACGCCACAGACCGTTTTCGACGGTGCGACCTCCGTTGTCTTCAATTGCGGCGCTGAGGCTCTGGCATGGACATGGGCCACAGCGATCAAGGCTGCGGAGTACGATCTCGCCGGATCGAGATTGCTGACGACGGCAGTCACCCAGAAGGGAAAAGTTCTTGCCGGTCTAGTCGCTCGACGGAAGGACGAAGCTCGCCTGATCTCGCAAGGCATTTACGCCAGCGGCGGGGTAGGGACGACGATGCCTGATCCGGCAATGGCCGATGGCATTCTGGAGCGGGGCGAACGGGGCGCGTCCGTCCTGCAGCTTCAGCAGCGCCTGATCGCCGCCGGCTACAAGCCTGGCAATCCCGACGGTATCTTCGGCTACGGCACGCAATCGGCCGTGCTGGCCTTCCAGCGGGCCAAGGGGCTTTCGGCGGATGGTATCGCCGGCCCCCAGACGCTGGCCGCTCTCGCGGCTTAATACCGGCCGCGCGGCTCGCGGCATAAGCCCCCTCAACATCAAAGGACATCTCCCATGCGTACCATAGCCTTGGTGGCAGTAGCCGCCTTGATGATCCCGCTCGGCTCTTGTGCGGCCCTGCAGAAGCTTTCCAGCACTGAAGTTCCCATGAAGGCAATCATCGTCGCTGGCAATGGCGTAGATGCGGCCGAGACCGCCGCCACGGCCTACGTCCGGTATTGCACCCCGAAGCCGACGCCGGTCGGCTGCAGTGACAGCGTGATCAAGAACAAGATCATTCCGGCCGTCCATGACGTGCGGATAGCACGCGATGCGGCTGAACAGTTCGCCCTCGACAATCCCAACGCGACCTTCGGCCCGGCCACGCTCGTTGATGCCGTCACCAAATCGGTCGGCGCTCTTCAGGCCATCCTCGCCGCCAACAGCATCAAATCCTAAGGAGCTATCACCATGAACGTGCAAGTAGTTTTGGGGATGCTGAACATCCTCTTGGCCGCAATCCCTCAGATGACGAGTTCGAAAGTCGTGAGCCAGACGGTGGCATGGCTTCTCCAGATCGAGCCCATCCTCGTTCAGTTCTCTGAAGACCTTGGGCCGGTCATCTCAAATATCGTTGCTGCCTTCTCGGCCAATCCGGCGACGACTGCAACGCAGCTCGCAGCTCTCAAGGTTCTTGATGCGAAGACCGACAAGGACTTTGACGATGCCATCGCGGCATACCTGGCAAACAATCCCGATCCAGCGCCGGCGGCAAGTTCCGAGTCTGCCGTGTCATCCACGTCAACCGGTGCCGCGGCAACGGAGGCTGACGGCCCTTTGCCATCGGCCGGCTGATCTCGGCCGGCATCTCGAACATCAAAGGACTTCTCCCAATGTTCAATTCGAACCTCGTCCACAACATCATCAATGTGGTTATCATCCTGGTGGCCGCGATCACGGCCGGGCTTTCCGCTTGGGGCTGCATGACACTGCCGACGGGCGCCATTGACTGTTCGGCGTCCACGATCCCCCCACAGTACTCCGGCGCGCTGATCGCGCTCCTCGGCGTTCTGAAGGTGGCGATCAACATCTCTCGGGATGGTCTCAGTGGCCTGAGTAAGCCCCAGCCGCCGGTCGATAAAGGCCAGTGATTGCTCGCCTCCAACTCCTCGGAGCCATCATCTTCATTGCCACGCTGGTTGGTTTTCTCCTTCTGGCGTGGTCAAGCGTGCCCTGATGGGCATTTTAATCATGCACACAAAGGGCGCGGCGGCATGAATGGTCCAGTGACATATGAGGTTCTTTCCTACCTCATTATGGGAATTATCGGAGCCTTGGGGCTCACTTTCACAGCGTTCTGGAAAATCTGGTCTTTGATCGAAAAAGGCAAGACAGATGCCGAGAAGAAGACCGAAAAGCTCGATGAAGAGCTAAGTGAGATGAAGGCGGCGCATGCCGATTTCAGAACCCACATCGCGGAAACGTATGTCACGAAGGCTGGCATGCAGGAACAGACTGGCCAACTCCTCCGAGCTATCGAAAGCATCGGTAAGCGCATAGATGGTCTCAATGACCGCTTGGACCGTCTCTATGACTCACCAGCGCCAGGCCGGCGCACTCGATCGATCCAGAGCTAAGGTCCTCCCCATGCCAACCCCTCCACTTACAAATGAAGACTGCCTCTATGCCGTTGAGCTTATGAGACAGCACAAATCAATCCAGGCCGCTTCTATAGCCACAGGCCGTGAATGGCATTGGATAAAGCGCCGGCTCAAAGAAGCGAAGCAGCGCGGTCTTTTCAAAGGCGCCCCAGAGCAGCAACCAGAAGCTTCGCGAGCTGAGATGCGAGATGCCGCTTTCTGGCGTAAGAAACATTCAACCTCCGAGAAAGAATTGGCGGATGCTGAGCATCTGGTTTCGGAACTTTCTGGCATCCGAGGAATGCCGTTCACCATCCCTGATTGGATATTGGACACGCGCACCGGTCGGCGCGGCAAGAGTGTGATCGGAGCACTCGTTTCTGACATTCATATGGGTGAGGTAATCTCTGCCGAAGAAATCCTCGGTATCAATGCCTTCAACCCCGAGATTTGCCGCCAGAGACTACGCCGCTATTTTGCTGCCGTTTGCACGATAGGGCAGCGCTGGGCTTCGGACACGGATTGCGAAGGCGTTCTCCTAGCGCTTGCGGGTGATCTGATCAGCGGCGATATCCACGACGAACTAAAGATGACAAATGCTCTGACATCGCATGAGCAATGCTTGGCGGTCGCAGAGGAGTGCGTTGCGGGCATCCGGCATCTCCGGGATACGTATGGCCGCGTTCATGTCGTCGGAGTGCCTGGTAACCACGGGCGCACCACCCATAAGCCGACAGCCAAGCTCTACGCTCGCCTGTCCTATGACAGTCTGATCGTCTCCATGATTGCTCAGCGCTTTGATGGCGATGAACGAGTGACGTTCCAGCAGAGCGACGCCAAAGACCAGATCACACCGGTATTCGGCAGAACAGTCTTTACGACCCACGGTGATAAAATCGGAACAAAGGGTGGGATGGGTTTTGCTGGCCCGATGCTTCCGATTGTCCGCGGCTCGAAGAAGATCGATGCCCAGCAGGCGGGGATTGGTCGGAAGCCCGATCTCATCCAGTTCGGACATTACCACACTACGGGGAATCCGGGGAATGTCCTATCAAACGGTTCCGTTGTGGGGTACTCTGAATATGCAGATGACCTTCGCGCCGTCGTGGAACCTGCGCAGCAATGGATGTATCTCTTGCATAGCAAATGGTTTCTTAGGGAGAGGATGCCTGTTCAGCTCGAAGAGCCAATTCTCCCACCGCGCCCCGTCGTCCGCGTGCCCGCCCAGTTCCAGCAGGTCTCTTAGGGCGGGGTGGAATAGTGGCTGCCATTTCAGCCGTCCATCCATTGCGCAAGCGCCTATGATAGGTGGAGCGCGAAATGCCATTTGCTAGCCGTAGTTCTGGCGCAGTCTCGAAACCAATTTTCGCTACGTTTCGGCGATTGCGGGATTGCTGCTTTGGTGTCGCCCATCGCACATTACCAGGCTCATAGTTCCCGTTCACATCAACGCGGTCAATGGTGTAACTCGGACCTGGGCGCGGGCCAACATGCTCATAGAAGCGACCGAAATCTTCTAGCCATTTTTCATAAATGGTGATCCCCCGGCCCCCATAATCTGGGAAATCTCGACATTGAGGATTGTAGCAACGATCTTTCATATGCTGCCACGATCGATATTCCGGCAAAATTTTCCCCGCCTGAGCATAGCCATGCTTCCAAAATCTATCTTTGGTTATTTCGGAACTCAAGCATCCGCAAGATCGACTTTTCCCCTTGATGAGATTGTCACGAAAAACTTGCTTTTCTCGACCGCAGATACAACGGCAATTCCAATGCCGATTTCCAGCATACGAAATGACACTCCATCTGGAAAATTTCATGCCTGATAAATCGATGAATTTCATCATCTTATCTCGCAAATGACACTCTGTAAAAGATACTTCGAATATGCCAAAAGAGCAAGCTCGCCGCCATTGTCGCTTCTTGCCTTCCTCCTCCTCTGCCTCATCCTGATCATCCTGCGGAAAGGGCCATCGTCTCATGGAAAAGCCGCTAGACGATCCGCCACCCGATATTAGGATCATTGTCCGCATGGAAGGCGACAAACCCACCTATGAATTCCGTATCGGCAACCTGTCGTACGGCAAAGTGCCGACGCAATGGATCGTGGAAGCCATCCGCGAATTCTCTGGCGCCCTACGGTGGGTGAAATGATCGGCGATCGCTATTGCCCGCTCTGTTTCGGATCTGGTTTGATCCGATCTCCCGATACTGGTTTTTCAGTATGCGAACGGCCTATGGTAGCCGTTCCCAAGCCTATTCCTGATTTTGATGAGGAATGGCGGGCATTATCCCTATCCGATGAAATTTCGGACGAGAAAGGGATAATGACACAACAGACGGTAATTACTCGGCCGTTCCCCGCTTCATCCAGCAATTGACTGCTGCGGCAACTGGCCCCGGCACCTTATCATTCGTTACATATCGCCAAATCTGGGTTCTATCGACACCCAGATGCGCAGCGAGCGCGGATTGCCACCCGCGCTCCCCAAACAGCTTTATAGCTGCCTCCTTTAGTTCATCACCGGTCATTCTCGACTTCCGAAATGAACCGAATTACGGCCTCGCTAAAGCCGTCCAAGTGGCACCATTTCCCATAGCCAACCCCGTTTCTCGCTGAAGCCACATTGATCATGTAGGCGCTCTTTGCGATTGGATCCGGAACTCGATCCGCCGATTGTTCGTCCGTGATGACAATCAGCCTGTCATGCTTGACGTTCTGATTGATCATCTGAACTGCAGCCCCGAGATAGGTCCCGCTATGTGGCTGCGAACGGATCACGGCATCTACACCAGCCATACCGCGACGAGGCGGGACTTCCACCACGGCCTGAGAAAACGTGAAAACACGGACATCTCCATTGATAACCGAAGCCAAAGCCGCAGCGGCATCAATGCGCTTCATGTCGGATTTGCTCGAAAGTGTAGCATCCATAGACCCGGAAACGTCCACCAAGACGGCAGTAGAGCCAGACAGGCGAGGGCCAGCCGCAATTGCCTCACATAGAGCCTGATCAATATAGGGCTCCATTTGTGGACAAGCTCGGGCAGCAGCGACATAGCGGAACGGAAAGATGAGATCAGCACCCTTGCGGGCGCCAATGGCATCTTTCACCAGCTCACGGTCGCAGCCTGCATCCATCATGTTCCGCAAGTTACGGAGCAATGCGAGATAGCCAAGCTGGCCTTCACGGATAAGACGTTCGAAGGTTTCCTTCTTGTCTGCCCCACCGGAAAGAGCGACTTCCCACGTATCCGGAGTTACGAGCTGACGTTCAGCAACGCGCTTGAATAACGCTTCCTGTCCTTCGTCCTTCGGCTTCGGATGGGCGAGGAACAGCACGTCACGAAGACGTACGGCTCCATCTCGGTCATATTTGGCAAGCTGGTATTCCGAGAATTTTCCGAATGTCTTTGCCAGCCCGAGCTTCATCTGCTTGGAAAGCGGCTTCTTGCCATCCTTCCAATAGATCGCAACCAGTTCGGCCATTTCATCGGCGCGACGCAGCGTCTGAGCGATCGTGTCCGAGACACCAGATCCGCCACGACGAATGATGTCGAGCAAAAGCATCAGCGGCGCATGGCGAAGACCATGAACATTGCGCGCCTCGATTGCCAACGCCGAAACAGTCTCAGCTGAACAGGCGGCAGCATTTTCGATGATGCGATCTACGATGGATTTGCCGTCTTCATAGAATTCCTTTTCCCAAAGAAGACAGGAAAGGATCGAGCGGCGCAAAGCCTGCTCCGGAGTGATGCGCTTGGCCGGCGCACCCTCATGAGTATAATTCTGCTTGATGGAAGCTGATGTATTGAAGCGCATTTGAATCTCCTAATGCGCCGAAGGAATGAAACTGCTGGCGGGAACAAGCGAATTCGGAACGTAAGCGCTCTATCCAGCTGAGCTACATCTGTTTCCAGATGACGGGATTCGAACCCGCGACCTCTCCATTAGCAGTGGAAGTAACCGACTTCTACGCCACGCCAGCAGTTGCAAACCATTCGGGAACAAGCGGCAACGGTATCATCGTTTCAAGAGAAGTAACCGATTGCCTTCACCACGATTGGCATATTCTGTATCGCAGATAATGTTGCATATTGCAACATGCCGAGCGAATTATTTTTCGCCGATCCGAAGCCTGCGGCTAAGCCGTCCCTCCCTTGAGCCTCCTGCGCTCCTCCGCTTCGATCTGAACTCTTTCCCGATAATCATCCGTCCCGAACTCGTCACGCATCACAAAGCCTCCCTGGCGGAGCTGTAGGCGTGTTCTCTTCGAATGATGCGATAGCAGTTCAGTAAATGCCCTCTGGGCCGCGACGACGTTATTCATCCCGCCTAAGCGCTCCTTGCGCCTGCCGTCTTCCGCATAGACTTCATCGATCGAGAAGTTGAAGCGATCCCCGAAGAAGTTCTCCTTCTCAGAGCCCGGAAGCTGATAGACGGCCGCCTCTCTCCCCACATCGCAGAAGTAAATCCGTTCCTTGCCGTAGATCCAGACGATGCGCTCGCCATGGCCTCTACGAGCCTTTGAGCACACCTGCCATTCGCCATTGAAATTGATAAGCCGATAGTCGCGGGGCATCTTCCACCTCAGTCTTTGAGTTTGCCGCCGCCCTGATGTTCTAACTATGTTCTGGTTTATGGTGGAGTCAATGGTAAGACCTGGCGTTTAAAATTCGCCAGCGATATCAACGGGACGGTTTTCGGTCCCACCTTCATCTAAGTAATTGATATTGGCCAAACCTCCTAAAACTGCAGGGGTCGCCATTTTTCGATTATAATAGCGTGCCGCCGATCATGCGCTATCAGCCCTATTTTATGCTCAATTCATGGTCGTCGGCCAGGCGCCGGCATCTGTGGGTCTTGTAGCATCGACCGCCATCTGAATGAGATCGTGGCCATACATTGCTCCGGCCAGTTTGATGACGATGATGGCGGCGCTCAAAAGTGCAAGCCCGCCAATGATTTTATCGCTTTTTTTCACGGCCCGCTTCCCCGACGTCTCGTGAATTCCGCATTATTCGCGGCGGCAAAAAGTATATCGCTTTTTGTGCAAAGTGCTACAGGGCTTACCCTCGCAGCTAATTGTCAGGCGGCAATCAGGAGGAGACGGTTCGCGATGCCCTCGACCTAACGCCGATAACCGTCGCGAAAACCGGCCGCCTATGAAAAACCCGCCGGCTGCGATGCAGCGGCGGGTCTGTCCATTCAATCATCCAGTATCAGTGCAGGATCTGGCTGAGGAACAGCTTCGTGCGCTCATGCTGCGGATTGTCGAAGAATTCCTTCGGCGAATTCTGTTCGACGATCTGGCCCTGGTCCATGAAGATGACGCGGTTGGCGACCTGGCGGGCAAAGCCCATTTCGTGCGTCACGCACAGCATCGTCATGCCTTCCTCGGCAAGGCCGACCATCGTGTCGAGCACTTCCTTGATCATCTCCGGATCGAGCGCAGACGTCGGCTCGTCGAATAGCATGATCTTCGGGTTCATACAGAGCGAGCGGGCGATCGCCACGCGCTGCTGCTGACCGCCGGAAAGCTGGCCGGGATATTTCTTCGCCTGTTCCGGGATCTTGACGCGCTTGAGGAAGTGCATGGCGATCTCCTCCGCCTGCTTCTTCGGCATCTTGCGCACCCAGATCGGCGCTAGCGTGCAGTTTTCCAGAATGGTCAGGTGCGGGAAAAGGTTGAAGTGCTGGAACACCATGCCGACTTCGCGGCGCACTTCGTCGATCTTCTTCAGATCGTTGGTCAGCTCGACGCCGTCGACGATGATCTGGCCTTTCTGATGCTCTTCCAGGCGGTTGATGCAGCGGATCATCGTCGATTTGCCCGAGCCGGATGGGCCGGCAATGACGATGCGCTCGCCGCGCATAACCCTCAGATTGATATCGCGCAGCACGTGGAAATCGCCGTACCACTTGTTCATGTTGATCATGTCGACCGCGACCTCCGTCTCGGAGACGGTCATTTTCTTCGATTGGGCTTCAGCCATTTTGTATTTCCCTCAATTTTATCGCTTGTGGCCGGTGTCGAGATGGCGTTCCACAAAACCTGAATAGCGCGACATACCAAAGCAGAACAGCCAAAAAACGAAGCCTGCGAAAACAAGGCCGGTAATTGGCGTCACTGCGCTTGCCCAGTTCGGGTCCGAAAAGTTCTGACGAACGATACCGAGCAAATCGAACATGCTGATGATCGACACTAGGGATGTGTCCTTGAACATGCCGATATAGGTGTTGACGATGCCGGGTATCACCAGCTTGATGGCCTGCGGCAGAACAATCAAACGCATCTTCTGCCAGTAGCCGAGACCGAGCGAATCGGCACCTTCGAACTGACCCTTCGGCACTGCCTGAAGGCCGCCGCGGATGACTTCGGCGATATAGGCCGAGGTAAACAGCGAGACACCGACCAAGGCGCGCAGCAATTTGTCGACCGTCCAGCCCTGCGGAAGGAACAGCGGCAGCATGACGCTGGCCATGAACAAGACTGTTATCAGTGGAATGCCGCGAATGATTTCGATGTAGAGCACCGACAGCATTCGGACGACTGGCATTTTCGAGCGTCGTCCGAGCGCAAGCATGATGCCGAGCGGAAAGGAGACCACGATCGCGACAAAGGAAAGGACCAGCGTCACCAGGAGGCCGCCCCACTTCTGCGTCTCCACGACCGGGAGGCCGAAGCCGCCATACAGCAGGAAAAAAGCGACGATGGGCAGTACGATAAATGCCAGGATGGCATTCAATCCCTTTTTAGGCGCCGACGGTATCAACATCGGAACAAAGAGGATGATGGTGAGAATGGCAACGAGCACCGGCCGCCACCGTTCGTCCGGTGGATAAAGGCCAACCATGAAAATGGTGAATTTGGCCCGCACGAAGGCCCAGCAAGCGCCGCTCCAGCCGTCCGGTTGTGTCCCTCCCTGCACAGTGGTCGCACAGAAAGTGCGATCGGTCCCGCTCCAGGCGGCTTGGATAAACAGCCAGTTGACGACATGTGGAATGGCCCAAGCGAGGAAGGCTATCGCAAGGATGGTCAGAACCACGTCCTTCGGCGTCGCCAGCAGATTTTTTCTGAGCCAATGAACGACGCCTTTTTCGCTCGATGGAGCTGGCAGTTGCGGAAGGATAGTTTTGCTTACAAAGCTCTGGCTTCCGTTGGACATCTTATCTCTCCACCAAAGCCATCTTGGCATTGAACCAGTTCATGAACAGGGAGGTCGCTATGCTCAGCGCAAGGTAGATGACCATCCAGATCACGAAAACTTCGATCGCTCGGCCAGACTGATTGAGAATGACCCCACCGACAGCGACGAGATCGGCATAACCGATCGCAATCGCGAGAGAAGAGTTCTTCGTCAGGTTGAGATACTGGCTCGTCAACGGCGGAATGATGATGCGCATTGCCTGCGGTATGACGATAAGTCGGGTAATGGCAGGTGAACGCAGTCCGAGGGCGCCGGCTGCCTCCGACTGTCCCTTCGGCACGGCGCGAATGCCGCCGCGGACGATTTCGGCAATATAGGAGGCTGTGTAGAAGGAGAGGGCCAGGAACAGAGAGATAAACTCCGGCCCGATGACGGAGCCGCCAGTCAGATTGAATTTGCCGGCGACAGGATAGTCGAAGGAAAGCGGCATGCCCGTTACCAGGAAGACCAGCAACGGCAGGCCGATCAATATGCCGATCGACACCCAGATCGTATGGAATTGCTGACCGGTTGCCGCCTGACGCCTGTGTGCCCAGCGCGCCACGAAAAATACGACGGCTATTGCGATGAGAAAGGCGATACCGACAGCCCACATGCCGCTACCGAAAATCGGGCTGGGAAAGGCAAGGCCGCGATTGCTGAGGTAGCTGGAGAACGGCAGGTGCACGGCCTCGCGCGCTTGTGGCAGCAGTACCAATACGCCGCTATACCAGAAGAAGATAACGAGCAGCGGCGGGATATTGCGGAACAGCTCGACATAGGCCTGGCAAAGCTTCGCAATCAGCCAATTCCGTGAAAGCCGGCCTATACCTACGATGAAGCCGATGATCGTCGCTGCAATGATACCCGATATTGCGATGAGAACGGTATTGAGCAGGCCGACGACAAGCGCGTCGATATTGGTGGAATCGCTCGAAAATGGAATCAGCGCCTGGCCGAGATTGAAACCGGCGCGTCCGTTCAGAAAACTGAATCCAAAAGGCTGGTTCGATGCACGCAGATTTTCAACGGTATTGTGAATGATAAATCCAAAGAACGCCAATAGAAGTACGACGGTAAGAACCTGGTAAATCAGGCTTCGGACTTTAGGATTATTGATCGCAGATCCGGACGATCGCTCGCCTTCGGGCGAATTTATTGTAATTGCCATGCAGAATTTTCCCCAATGTGCCTGTTTCAGGCTTGTTTTCTTGAGGGAAGAAAGGCGGCTTGCCGCCTCTCTTCGAAAGTCGCCGTTTATAGGCTTAGCGGATCGGCGGTGCGTACTGAATGCCGCCCTTGTTCCACAGAGCGTTGAGGCCGCGGGCGATCTTCAGCGGGCTACCTGCACCGATATTGCGGTCGAAGACTTCGCCGTAGTTACCGACGCCCTTGATGATGTTGTAGGCCCAGTCATTGGTCAGGCCGAGGTCGGTGCCGATCGTCGAACCCTGCTCGACGCCGAGGAAGCGCTTGATATCCGGGTTGGCCGAATTCTTCATCTCGTCGACATTCTTTTGCGTGATGCCGAATTCTTCGGCGTTGATCAGCGCATAAGCCGTCCAGCTGACGATATCGAACCACTGGTCGTCGCCCTGGCGCACGGCCGGTCCAAGCGGCTCCTTGGAGATGATCTCGGGCAGAACGACGTTATCGTCGGGGTTCTTCAGCGTCAGACGCAGCGCATAGAGGCCGGACTGGTCGGTGGTGTAGACGTCGCAACGACCGGAATCGTAAGCGGCGTTGACTTCTTCCAGCTTGTCGAAGACTACCGGATTGTACTGCAGATTGTTGGTCTTGAAGTAGTCGGCGAGGTTGAGCTCGGTCGTCGTGCCGGACTGGACGCAAACGGCCGCGCCGGAGAGTTCCAGAGCCGACTTCACGTTCAGTTCCTTGCGAACCATGAAACCCTGGCCGTCGTAGTAGGTGACCGGGCGGAAGTTGAGGCCGAGCGCGGTATCGCGGTTAATCGTCCAGGTAGTATTGCGCGAAAGCAGGTCGATTTCGCCGGACTGTAACGCGGTGAAGCGGTCTTTCGCGCTGAGAGGAGTGTACTTTACCTTTGTAACGTCACCAAAAACAGCCGCGGCGACAGCCTTGCAAAGATCAACGTCGAAGCCGGCATAGTTTCCAGAAGCATCGGGCTGCGAGAAGCCAAGAAGGGCGCTATTCACGCCGCATTGCACGAAGCCTTTAGCTTTCACGTCGCTCAGCGTCGAAGCCGAAGCGCCGGACGCGGTGTAAGCCAAGGCTGCGACTCCGAGGAATGCGGAGAGAGCAAACTTTTTCATTTTCCCTACCTTTGTCTATTTGTTTTATAGTTAAACTGCATCGCGTCCGAAGCAGGTTCCTGGAGAACCGTGTTCCTTCCCTTTCTCGGTGCGAGTGGCGCTATCACAGTCGCAAATGGTGTAGCGGTCAAGAGATCGCCCAAATTATTGCGGATTTATTCGGCATTTTCGCTCGCGGCGGCCGAAAACTGGGCATTTGGCGTCAAAATGGGCGGCGTTTTGCCAAAAAACTGCACGAAAATGCGGTTTCCTCTCTTATTTTTGTTATTTTAGCCTTCGAATAATGTGGGCGCATCAGAAGGACCGGGGGTTGACCGGGAAAGGCTTGGTCGCCACAAATCCACTTTCTCGCAGCGCCAAAGGCATATCCGGACATGAAAGACAAAGACAACTTCCTGCAGAACGCCGGCATCAACACGCGATTGTCCCATATCGGCAATTCGCCATTCGATTTCCATGGATTCGTCAATCCGCCCGTGGTGCATGCCTCAACGGTGCTGTTTCCCAATGCGCGCGTGATGGAAACACATGATCAGAAATACACTTACGGCACGCGTGGAACTCCGACGACGGATGCGCTTTGCGAGGCGATGAATGCGCTGGAAGGCTCCGCTGGAACGGTGATCGTTCCCTCGGGGCTTGCAGCGGTAACGGTGCCGTTTCTCGCTTATCTGTCCGCGGGCGATCACGCCTTGATCGTCGATTCGGTCTATGGCCCCACGCGATTCTTCTGCGATACCATGCTGAAGCGCCTCGGTATCGAGGTCGAATATTACGATCCCATGGTGGGTGCCGGTGTCGAGCAGCTGATCAAGCCGAACACCAGGCTGGTCCATACAGAAGCACCGGGCTCCAACACCTTCGAAATGCAGGATATCCCGGCGATTTCGGCGGCGGCTCATCGTCACGGCTGTGTTGTCACCATGGACAATACCTGGGCAACGCCGCTCTATTTCAAGCCGCTCGATCATGGCGTCGATGTCTCCATTCATGCCGTGACGAAATATCCGGCCGGTCATTCCGACATCTTGATGGGAACCGTTTCGGCCAATGAAGCCCATTGGAAGCAGTTGATCGCCGCGCATGGGCAGCTCGGCCTCTGCGGCGCACCTGACGATGCCTATCAGGTCCTGCGTGGCTTGCGCACCATGGGCGTACGCCTGGAGCGTCACCAGGAAAGCGCGCTCGCGATCGCACAATGGCTCGAGGGCAGGGAAGAAGTTGCGCACGTGCTGCATCCGGCCCTGCCGAGCTTTCCCGGTCATGACTTATGGAAGCGCGATTTTAAGGGGGCGAGCGGGATCTTTTCCTTCGTTCTGGCGGTCGACGATCCGCAAAAATTCAAAGCGAAGGCGCATGCCTTCTTGGATGCTCTGCGTATTTTCGGTCTCGGCTATTCCTGGGGCGGTTTCGAGAGCCTTGCGCTGCACGTCAACCTCAACGACCGGCGCGTCACCAAGGCTCCGAGGGAGGGGCCTGTCATCCGGCTGCAGATCGGCCTGGAAGACGTCGCCGATCTCAAGGCGGATATTGAGAAGGGCCTTGCTGCCGTCCGGCAGGCCTGATCAGCCGATGGCGCGATAGCCGTAGATCCAATCCATGTCCGCCGCGAGGCTTTGCGGCGGACGCAGCGAGAGGACGAGATCGCGCGCCAGGCGGATGGGGCCGCGTGCGTGATAGGCAAACTGGTTGAAGGCGGCGCGCTGGCGCAGGCGAGATATCCGCGGGGCTCGATGCCTCTCGTAGAGCTCGAAAGCTTCGGCGGGCGAGCGTCCCGAAAGCATGCCGGCAAGCTCGAAGGCATCCTCTATCGCCATGGCCGCACCCTGGGCCGCAAACGGCATCATCGCATGCGCGGCATCCCCGATCAGAATCGTATCGCTGCCATTATGCCATCGGCCCTCCCTCATCTCGTAGAGCGGCCAGAAGCTGGCTTGCTCCTGAGCTTCAAGCATTTGCAGGATCGCTCTGTTCCAGCCGGAAAAGCCGCGCAGCATCTGCTCGCGCTGCGTTTTGTTGCCGGCTGCGCCCCAATCGCGGCTGGCGCTGCTGCCGGAAACAATCGCCACGATATTGAAGGCGGTATTTTCCCGGATGGGATAGCAGACGAGATGGCTCGACGGGCCGAGGAATGCCGTAACGCTTGTCTTGCTCAGGACGGAAGGGGCGACCGCCTCGGGAATGGAAAAGCGCCAGGCAATATTGCCTGAGAAGAGCGGTGAGGGCGCACCAGGCACCATCGCATGCGCCTTCGACCAGACGCCATCGGCACCGATGACGAGATCGAACGTCCTTCCGGCGATCTCCTCCAGTGCCAGCTTGTTCTTGATGTCGATGTGCCGGCCGAGATTTAGCCTGCATAGGGCATTGCCCGTCACCGCATCGAGGAGCGCCTTTTGTAAGGTCGCGCGATGCGCCGCGCCATAGGGCGCACCCCATCGTTCTCGAGCAAATTTTCCGCAGGGAACGGAGGCGATTGGCCGCAGCGACGAGCCGGAGAGGAGCCGAACTTCTTCCGGCTCCAGCCAAACGGGTCTGAGCATATCGAGAACGCCGAGCGTGTCGAGTATGCGGGAGGCATTCGGCGAAATCTGCAGGCCGGCGCCGACTTCGGTCAGCACCTCTGCCTGTTCAAAAATCTCGGAGGCAATGCCATGTCGCGCCAGCGCCAGCGCCGCCGTTAATCCAGCTATTCCGGCGCCGATGATTGCGGCTGCTTTGATCGGCATTTTCTTATGTCCGATCGGACGTTATGGCGTCAGGCCGCCTTGAAATGGAAGACGCAGCCGGCCGGATTCGTCTGATCCGCCTTCAGCGACGGATTGTAGCGATAGAGCGTCGAGCAGTAGGAGCAAACCTTCTCGCTCTCGTCGCCGAGATCGATGAAGATGTGCGGATGGTCATAGGGAACCGAAGCGCCGGTGCACATGAATTCCTTCACGCCGATTTCGATGACGCGATGTCCGCCGTCGTTCTGGAAATGGGGAATATTGTGGCCGGCCATGATGATCTCCGAATGCGTCTTGCCGTGAGCGGCATGAATGTTGCGCCAGACTTGGTAGCCCCTCTTTATAATCCTTCTTCCCGATTGTGTAGTGCGAAAGTCCGGCTTGATGCAGAGATTTTCGCAAGCACAGGGTTCATTTGCTATCGCCGATAAAATATGGTCCGCCGCCAACAGGACCCAATTTATAAAGACGAAGCGATGAATTTGAATGCTCCCAAGATGCTCCATTTCGTCCGAGATGGATTGAAGCTCGCCTTTTTCGACGAAGGAGATCCAAACGGTCCGCCGGTGCTGCTGATCCATGGATTCGCCTCCACGGCGATTACCAATTGGGTCCATCCAGGCTGGCTGAAGACGCTCGGGGACGCCGGTTATCGTGTGATTGCCATCGACAATCGCGGTCACGGCTTGAGCGACAAGCCCTATGATGCGGACGTCTACCATCCCTGGGTCATGGCAGAGGATGCAGTGGCACTCCTCGATCATCTGGGCATAGCCGAGGCGCATGTCATGGGTTATTCCATGGGCGCGCGAGTTTCGACCTTCATGGCAATCGCACATCCCGATCGCGTCCGCTCGCTGGTGCTGGGCGGCCTCGGTATCGGCATGGTCGAGGGTGTTGGCGATTGGGACCCGATTGCCGAAGCGCTGTTGGCGCCGTCCCTCGATGATGTCACCCATGCACGCGGGCGCATGTTCCGCGCCTTTGCCGAGCAGACGAAAAGCGATCGGCAGGCGCTGGCCGCCTGCATCCAGGGCTCGCGCGATCTGGCTTCGCCGGAAGATGTGGCGAAGATCGAAGCACCGACACTGATCGCCGTCGGCACCAAGGACGATATTGCCGGCTCCGGCCAGGAACTGGCTGCTCTGATGCCGAACGCCGAGGCCATCGACATTCCGAACCGCGATCATATGCTCGCCGTCGGCGACAAGATCTTCAAGGCTGCGGTTCTCGAATTCTATCAGCGCCTCGGCCAGCGCTAAGTCACTTGCTGGTGACAAGTTATTTGCCGGTGAAGTGTGGCTTCCGCCGCTCAGCGAAGGCGGCACGGCCCTCGGCGTAATCGGCGCTGTCGAAAGTCTCGGCGCCGATCACCTCCGCCTCGCGCAACAGGTCGCTATCCTGCTCGATGACTGCTCGGATCGCGAGTTTCGAAGCGTGTAGCGCGATTGGTGCATTGGCGGCGATGGCATGGGCGAGGGAGGAGACTTCGCCATCGAATGCCTCTGCGTCGATTTCCTCCAGAAGAAAGCCGGCGACAACCATCTTCTCGCCTGGCATGGGGGCACCGGTAAACAAGGTAACCTTGGCCATCTGCGCTCCGAGCGCGTTCACGATGTCCTGCACGGCATCGGCGGGATAGGCGATGCCGAGGCGGACGGCGGGCACGCAGAATCGCGCGCCCCGTTCGGCGATCCGCAGATCGCAGGCCGCCGCCAAGCCGAAGCCACCGCCATAGCAGATGCCGCGGATTGCTGCGATCGTCGGCACGCGACAGTGGCGGATAGCCTCGAAAGCCTGGCTGTCCAGTGCCTCGTAGGCGACGGCGGTCTCGGAATTCTTGCGCACGCTGTCGAATTCGCTGATATCGGCGCCGGCTGAAAAATCCGCGCCCACGCCGCGCAGAACAATAACATGTGCATGGGCTTCATCGGTCAGGATGCGCACAGCTTGCGGGATGGCACGCCACATGGCGGCCGTCACGGCATTCTTTCTGCCAGGGTTGCTGATGGTAATCGTACCGATCGCGTCGCTGCAGGTCGCGCGAATGAGACCGCCGGCAAAGTCATGCTCGAAATTCATGCGCGATCAACCCATTTGTCTTGTCTGGCTTTTAATCTATATAATGCACCCCTGACAGAAAATCGGGAGACCGCCAATGGTCGCAGCAACGGATATTCGCCAGGTTGAAGGCTTGGGCGCAGTGAAGGTCATGGACCCGATCTGGGACAGCATGCGCGAGGAAGCACGCACCGCTGCCGAAAAGGATCCCCTTCTTGCCGCCTTCCTCTATTCGACGATCATCAACCATCGTTCGCTGGAAGAATGCGTCATCTATCGCATCTGCGAGCGGCTCGACCATCCGGACATGCAAGCCATTCTTTTGCGGCAGACCTTTGAGGAAATGCTCGCCGACTGGCCGGAATGGGGATCGATTCTGCGTGTCGATATCCAGGCCGTCTACGATCGCGACCCCGCTTGCCTGCGGTTCCTGGAACCTGTCCTCTATTTCAAGGGGTTCCATGCGTTGCAGACACATCGTTTGGCGCACTGGCTGCACAATCGCGGTCGCCGCGATTTCGCGCTTTATCTACAGAGCCGGTCCTCCAGCGTCTTCCAGACCGACATCAATCCGGCGGCACGCATAGGCAAGGGCATCTTCCTCGATCACGCAACCGGTCTCGTCGTGGGTGAGACTGCCGTCATCGGCGACAACGTCTCCATCCTGCATGGGGTTACGCTCGGCGGTACTGGCAAGGAAGGCAGCGACCGCCATCCGAAGATCGCCCACGGCGTCCTGATCGGAGCAGGTGCCAAGATCCTCGGCAATATCCAGGTCGGCCATTGCTCGCGTATTGCCGCCGGCTCCGTGGTACTGAAGGAGGTGCCTGCCAAGACGACAGTTGCCGGCGTTCCGGCCAAGGTGGTCGGAGAAGCCGGGTGCTCCGAGCCTTCTCGCTCGATGGATCAGCTGCTTGCCGAGCAATTGATCGTTGATCAGATCATGGGCGCAGGAATCTAGGAAATTCCAATCCGATTTTCCGAGGCTTGCGCTGTTGCTGGATAGCTATGCGCGGTTCCGGTCTTTACACCGCCGCTTTTCCTATGCAAGAAGCGGCCAACCGAGATCCTCACGGAGAAGCATTGTGAAGCCCGAAGAAATCAAGAAACTCGACGCCTATTTCAAGCGCACGTTCAACCCGCAGGTCGTGGTGAAGGCCCGCCCGCGCAAGAACGATTCTGCAGAAGTCTATCTTGGCGAAGAGTTTCTGGGTGTCGTCTATATCGACGACGAAGATGGCGACCGCTCCTATAATTTCTCGATGGCCATTCTGGACGTCGATCTCTGATTCATCGATCTCATATAGTAATCGAGTATTCGGGCCGTATTTGTTGAAATGCGGCCCTTTTCTTTGGCAATTGCCAATTAATCATTCCGCTGCCGTTCTGATCTTTTGCGACTTCTTCTAACCAAATGCCAATATTTTAATCAAAGCTTCTGGTTGCAGGCTTAATGATATATTTTAGAAAAAACAAAATGATGCGCCGCACTCTTAATCGCCGATGACGCACCATCATTCAAGAATGCAATCTGTAGATGATGCTGCGGCGCACAAGACTACTTGACTAATTGTGCATCGCATTTAACCTTTGTCCCTGTAAACCGGCCGCCGGCCGGCCAACAAGGGACGGAGAAGCATGTTCAATTTCGATGAAGCGAACAAAAAGGGCAAGGAAGCTATGGACTCGGCGCTGAAGAGCTATTCCGATGTCACCAAGGGTTTTCAGGCGATTGCTGCCGAAGCTGCGGAATACTCCAAGAAGTCTTTCCAGGATGGCGTTGCGCACTTCGAAACGCTTGCCGGCGTCAAGAGCTTCGAAGCCGCCTTCGAACTTCAGAGCAGCTATGTGAAATCTTCCTATGAAAACTTCGTCGCTGAAGCCACCAAGCTCGGCGAAATGTATGCCGATCTCGCCAAGGTTGCCTACAAGCCTTACGAAGCGCCCGTCGCGGCTGCAACGAAGGCTGCCAGCAAGGCGGCAGCAACGGCGACCGCCGCTTAAACTTTCGCCGAAAGGCAAAATTTCCGGAAGGGACCGGCTGCGCGCGACGCGCGGCCGGTCTTTTGCGTTTTGGCGTGCCGAACCTGACATGGCGATATACAGCTACTTTTTTGACCGCAGCCCCCTTTGTCAGCGAATTGTGATTGCAGTGTCCTGCAAGGGGCTTAAAATCACGCCAATATGAACTAAGTTAGAGGTTCGGATATCCGGCCCGACCAAGTGATGAACCCAACCCCAGTGCCAAGTCGGAATGCGATAGCTTCTGCCGGATGATTTGAGGAATGAATGAAATGATCGCTGAGCCGATCCGGATGCAAAACAATAGCGAAAGGAACGGGGACAACGGAAATCGCGGGACCTCGGTGATTACACGCACCAAGCCCAAAACCAAGAAACCCAATCTATACCGCGTGCTGCTTCTGAATGATGACTATACGCCCATGGACTTTGTGATCCATATCCTGGAGCGTTTCTTTCAAAAGGATCTCGAAAGTGCCACCCGCATCATGCTTCATGTCCACAACCACGGCGTGGGCGAATGCGGGATATATACATATGAAGTAGCCGAAACGAAGGTGAGCCAGGTGATGGACTTTGCCCGGCAGCACCAGCATCCGCTGCAATGTGTTATGGAAAAGAAGTGAGGATCTGAACGTGCCAACATTTTCGCCTAGTCTTGAGAAGGCGCTGCATCAGGCACTGACCTACGCGAACGAGCGGCATCACGAGTATGCCACGCTGGAACATCTGCTTTTGGCGCTGGTAGACGACGCCGATGCCGCAGCTGTCATGGGCGCGTGCAATGTTGATCTCGACGCGCTCCGTAAGACTCTGACTGAATACGTCGATAATGAACTCTCCAACCTGGTCACGGGCTATGATGAGGACTCGAAGCCGACCTCCGGCTTCCAGCGTGTCATCCAGCGCGCCGTGATCCATGTGCAATCTTCCGGCCGCGAGGAAGTGACGGGCGCCAACGTTCTCGTCGCGATTTTCGCGGAACGGGAAAGCCATGCTGCCTTTTTCCTGCAGGAGCAGGAAATGACCCGCTATGACGCGGTCAACTATATCTCTCACGGCATCGGCAAGCGCCCGGGTTCCTCCCAGACCCGCACGCCGCGCGGCGCCGAGGAAAGCGAATCCGAAAGCAAGCCGACCTCCCGCGGCGAGCAGGAAGAGGGCAATGGCAAGAAGCAGCAGGACGCGCTGAAGGCCTACTGCGTCAACCTTAACGAGAAGGCCAAGAACGGCAAGATCGATCCGCTGATCGGCCGCCACTCCGAGGTCAACCGCACCATCCAGGTGCTGTGCCGCCGCTCAAAGAACAATCCGCTCTATGTCGGCGATCCCGGCGTCGGCAAGACGGCGATTGCCGAAGGTCTTGCCAAGCGCATCGTCGAGGGCAAGGTTCCCGAAGCACTGGCCGATGCCACGATCTTTTCGCTCGATATGGGCACGCTGCTCGCCGGCACCCGCTATCGCGGCGATTTCGAGGAACGTCTGAAGCAGGTCGTCAAGGAGCTCGAAGAGTATCCGGGCGCCGTGCTGTTCATCGATGAGATCCACACCGTCATCGGTGCGGGCGCCACCTCCGGCGGCGCGATGGATGCGTCGAACCTGCTGAAGCCGGCCCTTTCCTCGGGCGCGATCCGTTGCATCGGTTCCACCACCTATAAGGAATACCGCCAGTTCTTTGAAAAGGACCGGGCGCTTGTCCGCCGCTTCCAAAAGATCGACGTCAACGAGCCGAGCATCGAGGATGCCATCGAAATTATGAAGGGCCTGAAGCCCTATTTCGAAGAGTATCATCACCTGCGCTACTCGAACGACGCCATCAAAACCGCTGTCGAGCTGTCGGCTCGCTATATATCCGACCGCAAGCTGCCGGATAAGGCGATCGACGTGATCGACGAGACGGGTGCTGCCCAGATGCTTCTGCCGCCGTCCAAGCGCCGCAAGCTGATCACCGAAAAGGAGATCGAGGCGACGATTGCGACCATGGCTCGCATTCCGCCGAAGACGGTTTCCAAGGATGACGAGATGGTTCTCGCCAACCTCGAACAGGAACTGCGTTCCGTGGTCTACGGCCAGGATACGGCTATCGAAGCACTTTCGACCTCGATCAAGCTGGCACGTGCGGGCCTGCGCGAACCGAACAAGCCGATCGGCTGCTACGTCTTCTCCGGCCCAACCGGCGTCGGTAAGACCGAAGTCGCCAAGCAGCTTGCTTCGTCGCTCGGCGTTGAGCTGCTGCGCTTCGACATGTCGGAATACATGGAGCGTCATACGGTTTCCCGTCTGCTCGGTGCACCTCCCGGCTATGTCGGCTTCGACCAAGGCGGCCTGCTGACTGACGGCGTCGATCAGCATCCTCACAGCGTGGTTCTGCTCGACGAAATCGAGAAGGCGCATCCGGATATCTTCAATATTCTGCTGCAGGTCATGGACCATGGCGCGCTGACCGACCATAACGGCAAGAAGATCGACTTCCGCAACGTCATCCTGATCATGACGACCAATGCGGGCGCTTCGGAAATGGCCAAGGCCGCCATCGGCTTTGGTTCGTCCAAGCGTACGGGCGAAGATGAAGAGGCGCTGAACCGCCTGTTCACACCGGAATTCCGCAACCGTCTGGATGCGGTCATTCCCTTCGCGCCGTTGCCGACGACCGTTATTCACAAGGTCGTTCAGAAGTTCATCATGCAGCTGGAAGCGCAGCTTTCCGAACGGAATGTCACCTTCGACCTGCACGAGGACGCCATCGCTTGGCTGTCCGAGAAGGGGTACGACGACAAGATGGGCGCCCGTCCGCTGGCGCGCGTCATCCAGGAAAACATCAAGAAGCCGTTGGCCAACGAAATCCTCTTCGGCAAGCTGAAGAAGGGCGGCGTGGTCAACGTCACGGTCGGCAAGAAGGAAGACGGCACCACGGGCATTCTGCTTGAGGCGATCGCCGACACTGCTCCGATCCGGCCGAAGCCGGAAGCCGAAGTGGGCGATGTGCCGGCCGAGGTGGAAGAGGATGACGGCGACGTCACCGTCAAGGCCAGAAGCCGCGTCGGCAAGGCTGCAACGGCAGCCGACAGCCGCCGCTCGGCCAAGGCATCGCCTTCGAGCGAAAGCGGCGAGTCCGACGGCAAGTCACCGCGCAAGGGCGGCGGCACGGTTCCGAAGGTTCCGCGCAAGTAATCACCAGTCGGTGATTTGAGAAAAATGGAACGGCTGCATTAGAGATAATGCAGCCGTTTTTATATGATTATGAAGAAAGCCTCAGGAATGACTTGAGGAGCTCAGCCATCAGGCCAGCGCTTCGATGATCTTCCTGGCGTTTTCCGCCAGCACCGCTCCATCCTCCATCTTGCCCGAATGCGGCTTCAGCGCGACGCCCTCGATGCGCGGGATAACGTGGAAATGCAGGTGGAAGACGGTCTGTCCCGCGGGGGGCTCGTTGAACTGCGCGATATAGACGCCGTCCGCTTCGAAGGCTTCCCGAACGGCGACGGCGATCTTTTGCACCACAATGATAGCCTGCTGCAATGCTGCCGGGTCGGCATCGAAAATATTGCGCGAGGGTGCCTTCGGCACGACGAGCGTATGGCCAGGCGACTGAGGCATCACATCCATGAAGGCGATGGTGTGCTCATCCTCGTAGACGCGGTAGGAAGGGATCTCGCCTTTCAGGATCTTTGCGAAGATATTGTTGTCATCATAGGCGGGGCTGGTCATCCAGTTTCTCCTCGTCTTGCTTTTGTGTTTACGCCGAACGGTTAGATATCCTGTCGCCCACCCTTGCGGAAGGGGCTGTGCTCGGTGAGAATTTCGCTCATCTCCTCCACCTGCTCCCGTTCATGCTTCAGATAATCGGCAACGGCGCGCCGCAGGCCCTGATGGCCGATATAGTGCGCGGAATGCGTGATGACGGGAAGATAGCCGCGCGCCAGCTTGTGCTCGCCCTGCGCCCCGGCTTCCACGCGCTTCAGTCCTTTGCTCAGTGCGAAATCGATTGCTTGGTGATAGCAGACCTCGAAATGCAGGAAGGGGTGATCCTCGATGCAGCCCCAATGGCGGCCGTAAAGCGTTTCGCCGCCGATGAAGTTGATCGCGCCGGCGATGTAACGGCCTTGGCGTTTCGCCATGACGAGCAGAATGTCGTCGGGCATGCGCTCGCCGATCAGCGAATAGAATTTTCGGGTGAGATAGGGGCGGCCCCATTTGCGGCTGCCGGTATCCATATAGAAGGCGAAGAACTGGTCCCATATTCCTTCCGTCAGGTCGCTGCCGGTCAGCCAGTCGATGGTGATGTCATGCTCGACCGCCGCGCGCCGTTCCTTCTTCAGCGCCTTGCGTTTGCGCGATGCTAGCGTCTCCAGGAAGGCGTCGTGATCGGCATAGCCCTCGTTGATGAAGTGGAACTGCTGGTCGGTGCGATGCAGATAACCGTCGGTTTCGAAAACTGAAACCTCATCTTCCGGCAGGAAGGTGATGTGCGCTGAGGAAACGCTGAGCTGCCGGGTGACTTCTTTCAGGCTTTCGGCGAGCGCCGGCTGCAGCACGCCTCGGTCCTGTCCTTCGGCAACTAGCAGCCGCGGCCCGGTGGCTGGCGTGAAGGGAATGGAGCACTGCAGTTTCGGATAATAGCGGCCGCCGGCACGCTCGAAGGCATCGGCCCATCCATGGTCGAAGACATATTCGCCCTGACTATGGCTCTTGAGGTAGCCGGCGACGGCACCGAGCAATTCGCCGCTTTCGGTTTCAAGCAGCAGATGGTTACCGAGCCAGCCGGTCTTGTCGGTCGCGGAGCCGGACTCCTCGAGCGATGAGAGGAAGGCGTGCGAGACGAAGGGATTGTAGGGCAGGATGCTGCTGGTTCTGGACGCTCCGGCCAGCTTCGACCAGCTCTCCGGGGCGATATTCTTGAAGGATCGTTCGACTCGAATGGATAATTCGTCTGTCATCAAACTCTTGCGCTTGGAAGGAAAGAAGGGGCTCTCACCGCCGCGCCATCCGCCCGAAGGGCGCACTGTCAGCGCAGCGGCAGTTTGGGTATGCGCAAAGCCTCTTCTTCAATCGATGCCGATTTACGAGGCCAGGCGCGGATCAAAACCTTCGAAGGTCATCTGGTCTGCATTGGCAAATGTATGTTTGCGGGCCGCTTCGTCGCGCACGGTCCAGGTGATGACTGGAATACCGCGCTGGCGTTGCGCCGTAACAAAGGGGTTCGGCAGGTGGCCATAGAAGTACGAGATAAAGTCTAGCCCAAGATGCATTGCTTCGTCATGCTGAAAAAACGTCTCAGGCTTGTTTCCTTCTGCCGTCAGTCCCACAGGGTGGGACGCTTCCAGCGCCTTGAGGTCCTTGAGCAGCCAATGGTCGAAACTCATCAGTGCTACATGCCCCTTGTAGCCCTCGAGCACTTCGAGCACAGATTCGGCAAAGCCATCGTCATCGCCTTCGCGCCCTTTCAGCTCCAGCACGAGTGGCACTTTGCCGTCGCAGAGCCGCAGGAGCTGCTTCAGCGTCGGGATCTTGTCCTTGGTGCCACCGACCGAAAGCAGGCCAAGCTCGGCCGAGGTGCGCTCGCGCACTTCGCCCGGCAGATTGCAGACGCGCTGGAGGTCGTCGTCATGAAAGACCACCGGAACGCCGTCGGAGGCGTAGTGCAGGTCGCATTCGATGGCAAAGCCCGCCGCGATGGCGCGGCTGAAGGCAGAGAGCGTATTCTCCCAGACTTCCTTGTTCATGTCATGATAGCCGCGGTGAGCGACAGGACGCTCGGTCAGCCAGGCAAGCTCGCTCATTATGCAATTTCCAGAATGGCATCGATTTCAACGGCGGCATTGAGCGGCAGGGCGGCCATGCCGACGGCGGCGCGGGCATGCTTGCCGGCTTCGCCCAATATATTCGCCAGAAGATTGGATGCGCCGTTGATCACAAGGTGTTGTTCGACGAAATCGGGCGTCGAGGCGACGAAGCCGTTCAGCTTGATCAGCCGCTTGATCCGGCCGAGATCGCCGCCGAGGGCAGCTTTCGCCTGGGCGAGAATGTTGATGGCGCACAGCTCGGCCGCGCGCTGGCCGCCGGCGACATCCACATCCTTGCCGAGATGGCCCGTAACGCCGATCTTGCCGTTTTCCATCGGCAATTGGCCCGACAGATAGAGAAGATTGCCGCTGATGACATAGGGAACGTAATTGGCGGCCGGTGCCGCGGCCTGCGGCAGAACGATGCCGAGTTCCTTCAGGCGGCCCTCGATAGCGTCGGACATTTTCATCTCCCGTTTTGTTGTAAAAACTTCAAAAATCCGGCATCAAGACTAAATTCGGTCACTTAGGATCGGCAGCCTCGTTTCAGCCGAAAGCGTTCTTATAACATCGCGTGCGAGTCCAACAGGAGATAATGAATGTTCCGATCGAGTCTTGCTGCTACCGTCGTTTCAGGCCTGAGCATCCTGTCCCTGGGGGCTTCTGCAGCCTATGCGGCCGGTCCGAGCGGGCTGATCGCACATCGCGCCGTTTATGATCTCGAACTGAAGGATGCTTCCGATCGCTCCGGCATTTCCGGCATGGTCGGCCGCATGGTCTATGAGTTCGAAGGCTCCGATTGCACCGGATTCACCACCAATTTCCGCTTCGTAACGAAGATCGACACCGGTGATTCCACTCGCGTCAGCGACCAGCAGACGACGACCTTCGAGGATCTTGATAAGCGCCTGTTCCGCTTCGAAACCAAATCCTACACCGACAACCAGCTCGACAAGGATGTGCGCGGCGCCGCAAGTGACGACCAGAAGGGCATCAAAGTCGATCTCACGCAGCCGCAGAACAAGCAAGTCCAGATCATCGAGAGCCGCTTCCCGACGGAGCACATGCTCGACATCATCCACAATGCGAAGCTCGGCAAGAACTTTTTCGAGGCGCAGGTTTTCGACGGTTCCGACGATGGCGACAAGCCGCTGATCGCGACCACTGTCGTCGGCAAGGAACAGACGCCAGCGACGGATGATCCAGATGCTGACAAGGCTGGGGCATTCTCCAAGACACCTTTTTGGCCGGTGACCGTGGCTTATTTCAATGAAAGATCTACTGGCGACGCCACGCCCGTCTACCGCATGTCGTTTAAACTCTACGAGAACGGCATCACGCGCGACCTCACTATGGATTACGGCGACTTCGTGCTGACCGGCAAGCTCACCAAGCTTGAAGTTCTCGGTACGAAGGCGTGCCAATAATTCTCCCTCGGCGTGCAAGATCCCTGTCATAAAACTGTGATCCAAGTTTCATTATTGTGTGGAACGATCGGCACGCAGAGGTAAGCTTAGCTTCTCTCTGTGCCGATCTTGAATTGTGGTGGGGCGCGCGGGGGCATCGTCTTGGGGGCGATTGGCAATTTTTGCGGTCGGTTCCCGAGTCTATGGACGAGAAAGCACGACCTATGAGCAATACCGATATCTCCACCGGTTCCGCCAACACCCTGCTGGTCGCTGCGGCCGATCCGGCAGAAATTGCCCGCATAGGAGAGGGCATCGATCTGACCGACCGCGCCGGCATCTCCGTTTATGGCGACCGCGCTCAGCAAGCCGTTTCCGACTATTCCGACCGTATACTGCGCGAGGTCCGCAACCGCGATCTCGGCGAAGTTGGCAAGCTGTTGACCGATATCATCGTCAAGTCGAAGAAGCTCGATCCGGCCTCGCTGAAGGACGAAGGTTTCCTGTCGCGGATGTTTTCTTCGTTCAGAGCTAAGCTGGAGCGTTTCAAGGAGCAGTTCGAGGACGTGGCTGGCCAGATCAACCGCATCGGACTGGAGCTTGATCGCCACAAAGACATTCTGCGCCGCGATATCGCTCTCCTCGATGACCTGCATGAGGAGACCAAGCAATCCATCGTACAGCTCGACGCATATGTGCAGGCTGGAAAGACGTTTGCCGAGCGCTTCCGCGCGACGGAGCTTCCCCGGCTGAAAAGTGCCGCTGATGCGGCTTCGGCCAATCCCGGCGGCGGCATGCTGGAAGCGCAGGTCTATCAGGACAGCCTCCAGGCTCTCGACCGGTTGGAAAAGCGGGTCTTCTACCTGCAGCAGGCGCGCCAACTCGGCATTCAGCAATTGCCGCAGATCCGTATCGTTCAGGCCGGTGACGAAACTCTGATAGAGAACCTGCAAGCGACGTCGGCGCTGACCGTGCCGGCCTGGAAGCAGAAGATGGTGATCCTTTTGGGCTTGACCCAGCAGAAATCGGCGCTTGAACTGCAGAAGACCGTCACCGACGCCACCAACGACATGATCCGTCAGGCATCGAAAATGATGAAGGACCAGGCGATTGCCATAGAACAGCAATCGCAGCGCGGTATCGTCGACATCGACACGCTTGCTGCCGCTAACCGCGATCTGATCGACACGATCAGTGGCGTCCTGAAGGTGCAGGAGGACGGCCGCGCCAAGCGGGCCGAGGCCGAGCAGCAGATGCAGAAAATGACCATTGAGCTCAAGAAGGCGATGATCGAGGCGCGGTGAACTCATGGCAGTCCGCACTTTTGCTACCGCGCTGACGCTGGCAGGCACACTCCTATTGAGCAGTTGCAATGTCGGAGGGTACGTCTCTAAATTCTCGATCATTTCCGGCTCTGAAAACACCGTCCTACAGCCGATCGTCGAAGAGTTCTGCAAGGAGAAGAAGGCGGCCTGCAGCTTCACTTATGAGGGTACGCTGGATATCGGCCTGGCGCTGCAGAGCGAGCAGGGTGTCGAGCAGGATGCCGTTTGGCCGGCGTCGGGTGTCTGGGTCGATATGTTCGACACCAAACGTCGCGTGAAGTCGCTGACATCGGTCGCGCAGATGCCGGTCGTTCTCGGCGTGCGCAAATCCAAGGCCGAGGCGCTCGGCTGGGTCGGCAAGCCGGTCTATATGAAGGACATACTGGCGGCAGTGAAAAGTGGCTCGCTGAAATTTCTCATGACGTCGGCTACGCAATCCAATTCCGGCGCCAGCGCCTATCTCGCCATGCTGTCGAGTGCGCTCGGCAACAAGCCGGTTATAGAGCCGGGCGATCTCGACAAGCCGGATGTCCAGAGCGCAGTCCGGGCGCTGCTTGGCGGTGTGGAGCGTTCGTCGGGCTCGTCGGGCTGGCTTGCGGATCTCTATACGGACTCCGCCGGCAAGGGTGTGCTTTACGACGCCATGTGGAATTACGAAGCGATTCTGAAGGAAACCAATGACAAGCTTGCCGGCATGGGCAAGGAGCCGCTCTATGCCATCTACCCAGCCGATGGCGTCGTCGTCGCCGATTCGCCTATCGGCTTTGTCGATCACGGGCGAGGGCAGGAGGTAGAGACCTTCTTCAACCAGCTCGTCGACTATTTGCGCTCCGCGCCGGTGCAGAAGCGTATCGCCGATACGGGCCGCCGCATTCCACTCTCCGATATCGCTGCCAAGCCGGACCCGATATGGAATTTTGATCCGACCCGGATCGTGACGGCCATACGCATGCCGGAGCCCGCCATGATACGCCAGGCGCTTGACCTCTATCAGGTCGCATTGCGCAAGCCTTCGCTGACGGCTCTCTGCCTCGATTTTTCGGGCTCGATGGCGGGCACGGGCGAGGAACAGCTCCAGGCGGCCATGCAATTCCTGTTCAACCCGGATGAAACAGGCAAGGTCCTGGCGCAATGGACGCCAGCCGATCGCATCATCGTCATTCCCTTTGACGCCAATGTGCGCACCACTATCGAGGCGACCGGGAGGCCCGATCAGCAAAAGATGTTGGTCGAAAGGGTCTCACGTCAACATGCGGGTGGAGGTACTGATATGTATGCCTGTGCGAGCAAGGCGCTCGATTGGATGAAGTCGACGCAGGAGCTGTCATCCTACCTGCCAGCAATCGTCATCATGACGGATGGCAAATCCGATGATGCTAACGGTATTTTCATGAGTCGATGGGCGTCGGTAAGCCCGCATGTGCCCGTGTTCGGAATCACTTTCGGGGATGCGGACAAGCGGCAGCTCGATGCCCTCGCGCAGGAGACCTCGGCGCGCGTCTTCGACGGCCGTGGTGATCTGGTCAGCGCATTCCGGGCGGTCCGTGGTTATAACTAGGACGATAATGCGCAATTGGTTCGATAATGACTGGAATTGGATCGTGGCAGGGCTTGCTGCCGCGATCGTCGTTCCCGTGCTCAGCTTCTTTGCCGGCATGCCGATATGGATCGCCGCGATCATCGGCTTCTTCGTTTTTGTCGGCCTGATCTTCGCCCTTGCACCCAAGCGCATGTTCGAGGGACTGGATGCCAAGGCGATTGGCAGGGGGCGTATGGAGTTTGCCCGTGATCTATTAAGCACGGCGGCACCCGCCGCCGAGAGGCTCGAGGCATCGGCAAAGCAGATCGGCAGCAAGGATGTGGCAAAACGGGTTCGGCATCTGGCGGAGATCGCAGCCGACGTTTTCGCCAAGGTCGAGGCCAATCCGGAAAGCGCAGGCACGGTCCGGCGGTTCCTCAGCTATTATTTGCCGCGGGCGGCAGATGTGGCGGAGGGGTTTGCCGTCATCCAGGCGAAGCGCCAGCCGGATGCTGCGCGCCTTCAGGAGGTCGGTCTCGTTCTGACCAAACTGGAAGAGGCTTTTGTCCACTATTCGGATAGCCTGGTCGAAGACAGGCTGGATACGCTTGATACTGAGCTGCGCCTCATCCAGGCCTCGCTCAAGGAGGACATAGGACGCTGATGGCCATTTCCCGCCGCGCTTTTGGAGTAGGGCTTCTTGCCGCCGGTGTCGCAGGGACCGGAGGCTATTTCGCAGTCAAGGACCGGCCGGAGCTGCAGGGGCTGCTCGGCAACAGCACCAAGCTCTTCGGCTTCATCGGCGGTGAGAAGGAAGCATTCCTCGCCGATGCCGACGTGGTATCGGCACTGCACAGCCATGGCCTCGAGATCAATAGCCGTGTTGCCGGCTCTGTCGAGATGGTGCGCGAGCAAGCGCTTCAGTCGCAAAATCCGGCCTTCCTCTGGCCCTCCTCGTCGATCATGGTCGATATCGCCCGGCAGAACGGCATCAAGATCCACAATGACCGCGTTATTCTCAACACGCCCGTCGTCGTTTATTCCTGGCAGCCTGTGGTCGATGGGTTGACCAAGGCGGGGCTCGTCACCAGGACGCCGGAAGGGCAGCACCAACTTGATCTCAAGGCACTGCTCGACGCGATACTCGTCGGCACGAACTGGTCGAAGCTCGGTGTCAATTCGCTCTATGGCCAGGCCAGGATCGTGTCGACGGATCCGAACCGCTCCAACTCCGGTTTCATGTTCTCCGGTCTGGTGCTGAGCCTCCTGAGCGGCAATGTGGCGAGCGCTGACGGTCTCGCGCAGTTCGGCGACAAGGTGCAGGCGATCTTCCGTAACATGGGTTTCAAGTCGTCGTCGTCGGGCAAGCTGTTCGAACAGTATCTCGCTGGCGGCATTGGCGGCGAGCCGATGATCGTCGGCTACGAGAACCAGCTGGTGGAATGGATCATTGCCGATCCGCAGCGCTGGAAGAGGATTCAGGAGAGCAACAGCGCCAAGCCCGTTGTGCTCTATCCTCATCCGACAGTCTATTCCTCGCATCCGCTGATTGCCATCGACGAACAGGTCGATCGCATGATCGAGGCTCTTACTACTCCGCGACTGCAGGAGCTCGCCTGGACCAAACACGGCTTCCGCGGCCCGCTCGGCACCGTGACGGGTGATGCCGACAGCGCGATTGCCGGTCTGTTGCCGGCCGAAATCGATGCCGTATTGCCGATGCCGGACGCCAATGTCATGCTGTCGTTGCTCGATAAGTTGGCTGCCTGAGGGTGGGCTACGATTATTTTTTGACGCAAAAGCCTTGCGTTCCAAGCGAATCGAATGTAAGGGCACCCCATTCCACACGTAAGGCATGGGATTGTCCGGGAGAAATCCGGATTTTTCCGCCCGGTGGCATTCTCGAAGAGGATGCTGTTCGCCTTGCGGAGGTTCAACCGGAAAAGGATACAAAGGCATGGCATTGCCCGATTTTTCTATGCGCCAGCTTCTCGAAGCAGGTGTTCACTTCGGCCACCAGACGCACCGCTGGAACCCGAAGATGAAGCCGTATATTTTCGGCGATCGTAACAACATCCACATCATCGACCTCGCTCAGACGGTTCCGATGCTGAGCCGCGCCCTGCAGGTTGTCAGCGACACCGTTGCCCGTGGTGGTCGCGTTCTGTTCGTCGGCACCAAGCGTCAGGCGTCGGAACTGATCGCCGACAGCGCAAAGCGCTCGGCTCAGTACTACGTCAACGCCCGCTGGCTCGGCGGCATGATGACCAACTGGAAGACGATCTCCAACTCGATCCAGCGTCTGCGCAAGCTCGACGAAATCCTCTCCGGCGAAGCCCAGGGCTTCACCAAGAAGGAGCGTCTGAACCTCGAGCGCGAGCGCGAAAAGCTCGACAAGGCCCTCGGCGGTATCAAGGACATGGGCGGCACGCCGGACCTGATGTTCATCATCGACACCAACAAGGAAAAGATCGCGATCGACGAAGCCAAGCGCCTCGGTATCCCGGTCGTCGCCATCATCGACTCGAACTGCGATCCGGACCTGATCGACTATCCGATCCCGGGCAACGACGACGCTTCCCGCGCTATCGCTCTTTACTGCGACCTGATCTCGCGCGCTGCTATCGACGGTATCGCTCGGCAGCAGAGCGCATCGGGCCGTGATCTCGGCGCTTCCGAAGAAGCTCCGATCGAGCCGACCCTGGCGGACGGCACCGAAGCCTGATCGCGCCAACAGGCGGACAATAAACTGTCCGCCTAAGCGCAATGACATCCGGGATAAGGCCGTTGCGACTTCAACAAGTTCGAGCGGCCTTATTGCGTTTTGCATAACGCTTTGCCTGGGCGGTAAATCCAGGCATGTTCCAATCAAGAATTCCACAGTATGACGCGGCTTCATAACGCTGTCATACTTACGGGTACATTTCGTCCCTCAAATCGGTGCCGCTTCGGCTTAACGCCTTTTGCCGCACCGTATGAACCGACAAGAGGAAGCTTATGACCGAGATTACGGCTGCACTGGTGAAGGAACTGCGCGAAAAGTCTGGCGCAGGCATGATGGACTGCAAGAAGGCGCTGACCGAGACGAACGGCGATATCGAAGCCGCGATCGACTGGCTGCGCGCCAAGGGCATCTCCAAGGCCGACAAGAAGTCCGGCCGCACCGCCGCCGAAGGCCTGATCGCCATTGCCGGCGCCGGTCACAAGGCCGTTGTCGTCGAACTCAACTCCGAAACCGACTTCGTTGCCCGTAACGATGCCTTCCAGGACCTCGCTCGCGGCATCGCTGAAGTTGCGCTGTCCACCGACGGCACGGTCGAAGCCATTTCGGCTGCGGCCTATCCCGCATCCGGCAAGCCTGTCGCCGACGCCATCAAGGACGCGATCGCCACCATCGGCGAGAACATGACGCTCCGTCGTGCGGCCAAGCTGGAGGTCGAGCACGGCGTCGTAGCGACCTACATCCATAACGCTGCCGGCGACGGTATCGGCAAGCTCGGCGTTCTGGTCGCCCTGAAGTCGGTCGGTGACAAGGCCGTTCTGACGTCGATTGGCCGCCAGATTGCTATGCACATTGCTGCCACCAACCCGTTGGCTATCCGCGCCGAAGAAGTCGATGCCGCCGTTGCCGAGCGCGAACGCAATGTGTTCATTGAGCAGTCCCGCGAATCCGGCAAGCCGGAAGCCATCATCGAAAAAATGGTTGAGGGCCGCATGCGCAAGTTCTTCGAGGAAGTTGCTCTTCTCTCGCAGGCTTTCGTCATCAATCCGGACCTGACGGTCGGTGCTGCGCTCAAGGAAGCTGAAAAGACCGCCGGCGCTCCGATCGAAATCACCGGCATGGCCCGCCTGCTGCTGGGCGAAGGCGTAGAGAAGGAAGAAAGCGACTTCGCCGCAGAAGTTGCAGCTGTCGCCAAGGGCTGATCTGAGCATTTCCAGGAAAAGTGCGTAGCGGTTTTCCGTTCGGAATGCGCAAGGAAACAAAACGATAGGGCTTTTCCGCAACTTGAAGAAGTGCGGAAAAGCACGGTCGAAAAGAGACATATCCCGGTTTGATGAAACCATATCAGGGAAAACGTATGGGCATCGCGTGACAACGCGGTGCCCTTCGTGTATCCGGCTTTCACAATCATTCCCCGGTGATCACTTCAAGGAGCTACGATGTCCCAGCCGATCTACAAGCGCGTGTTGCTCAAGGCCTCCGGTGAAGCTCTGATGGGAAGTCAGGGTTTCGGTATCGATGTCACCGTCGCGGACCGGATTGCCGGTGATATCGCGCAGGCGCGCGCCATGGGTGTCGAAGTTGGCGTCGTGGTCGGCGGCGGCAATATCTTCCGCGGGGTAGCCGTGGCCTCCAAGGGCGGCGACCGCGTGACCGGCGACCATATGGGCATGCTCGGCACCGTTATTAATGCTCTGGCGCTGGCAACGTCGCTGCGCAAGCTCAATATCGATACTGTCGTGCTTTCGGCCATCTCCATGCCGGAAATCTGCGAAAGCTTCTCGCAGCGCGCCACGCTGTATCATCTCTCGCTCGGCCGCGTGGTCATCTTTGCCGGAGGCACTGGCAATCCCTTCTTCACGACCGATTCTGCCGCGGCGCTGCGTGCCGCCGAAATGGGCGCCGAAGCCATCTTCAAGGGCACTCAGGTCGATGGCATCTATTCCGCCGATCCAAAGAAGTTCCCCGATGCCGAGCGCTTCGACCATCTGACCCATAGTCAGGTGCTCGAGAAGGGGCTGGCGGTCATGGATGTCGCCGCCGTGGCGCTTGCACGCGAAAATTCAATTCCGATCGTCGTCTTCTCCATTCATGAGAAAGGCGGCTTTGCGGAAATCTTGACCGGCGGCGGCCGCAAGACCATCGTATCAGACAACTGACATTCCTGTGACGCCGGGTCAGCCCCGGTGTCGCCTCATTACAGGGGAGCATAGACATGAGTGAAGCCAGCGATCTCAAGGAACTGAAGCGCCGTATGGATGGCGCCATTGCGGCATTCAAGAGCGATATCGCCTCGCTGCGCACCGGGCGCGCATCGGCCAACATCCTCGATCCGGTCACGATCGAAGCCTACGGTTCGCGCATGCCGCTGAACCAAGTCGCCAATATCACAGTGCCGGAACCGCGCATGCTGACCGTCTCGGTATGGGACAAGTCGATGGTCAGCGCCGTCGAGCGCGCCATCCGCGAATCCAATCTCGGCCTCAACCCCATCGTCGATGGCCAAAATCTGCGCATCCCGCTGCCGGAGCTCAATGAAGAGCGCCGCCGCTCGCTGGTGAAGGTTGCTCACGAATATGCCGAAAAGGCGAAGGTCGCGATTCGCCACGTGCGCCGCGATGGCATGGATGGCCTCAAAAAGGCCGAAAAGGACGGCGTAATCGGTCAGGACGAGAGCCGTTCGCTCTCCGAACGTGTGCAGAAAATGACGGATGAGACGATTTCGGAAATCGACCGCTTGCTAGCGGACAAGGAAAAGGAAATCATGCACGTCTGATCGTACGCTGGGGAACGACGGGCTTTCGATTTTTGCAATATTGAAAGCCGCGACTGCGCCCTAGATTACGAGGCCAGAGCATCTTTCCGCTGAACGAAACCGGATCCATATGTCAGCTCCCACGTTGTCTGCCGTACCTGAACACGTTGCCATCATCATGGATGGCAACGGTCGCTGGGCCAATGCGCGCGGCCTGCCGCGTACCATGGGCCACCGCAAGGGAGTGGAGGCTGTTCGGGAGACGGTGAGGGCGGCGGGCGACATCGGTATAAAATATCTGACGCTGTTTGCCTTCTCTTCGGAGAATTGGCGCCGGCCCGAGGCGGAGGTGAGTGATCTTCTCGGCCTCCTCAAGGCCTTCATCCGTCGGGACCTGGCCGAACTTCACCGCCAGAACGTGCGCATCCGCGTCATCGGCGACCGCACGGGTTTGCGTGGTGATATCCTGCCCTTGCTGCTCGAGGCGGAGGAAACCACCAGGAACAACACGGCCCTGACGCTGGTCATTGCCTTCAACTATGGCTCGCGTGACGAAATCACGCGTGCTTTCGTAAGTCTTGCCAAGGATGTCGAAGCCGGAAGGCTGCGCCCGCAGGACATCACTCCGGACCTGGTCGATGCGCGTCTCGACACGGCCGGTATCCCCGATCCGGATCTCATCATTCGCACGAGCGGCGAAGAGCGGCTCTCGAATTTCCTGCTTTGGCAGGCCGCATATTCGGAGTTCATGTTCGTGCCGGACTACTGGCCCGATTTCAGCCGCGAGCTCTTCTTCTCGGCGTTGGAGAAATATGCTGCGCGCGACCGGCGTTTTGGCGGTCTTTCCGCCAAGCAGGCGGCGGCCGTGGGGTCCTGATGAGCCGCGAACTCAGGCTGCGCATTGTTTCCGGCATCATTCTCGCCGCCATTGTTCTTGCAGCCACCTGGTATGGCGGCACAGGTTTTCGCCTGTTGGCCGCTGTGATCGGTCTCCTCGTCTATTATGAATGGTCGACGATATCGGATCTGCACGGCCGCGATCCTCAGGGCAACGCGCTCGGCTGGCTTGGGCTCGTCTTGATCGCCGGTGCAACGGTGATGGACGTTTCGGTTTATTCCCTGGAGGTTCTGGCTGCGTTCGTGGTCACCACGGCGATCATGGTCGCCGCGCGGCAGAAGAGCTGGTGGCTTCCCGCAGGAATATTCTATTCCGGATTGACCGTGATTGCTCTTGCAGAGATTCGTGACGACGGTCTGCGCGGATTCGTGCTGATGCTGTTCATCTTCGCTACCGTCTGGGCAACCGATATCTTCGCTTACTTCGTCGGACGCGCGATCGGCGGCCCGAAACTCGCGCCTCGCATATCGCCGGGCAAGACGTGGTCGGGGGCGATCGGCGGAGCGATTGCCGCTGTGATCGTCGGAACGGCGATCGTTTGGCACTATTTCCTCGCGGATGGTTTATGGATTCCTGCGCTCGCCCTGATGCTGTCTGTTTGCAGTCAGATCGGCGATCTATTCGAGTCTTTCATCAAGCGTCATTTTGGCGTGAAAGATTCCAGCCATATGATTCCGGGGCATGGCGGTGTCATGGATAGGGTTGATGGACTAATTTTTGCTTGTTTTGCGGCGTTTTTGTTGTCTATCGTAATGTCGCTGACAATGAGCGGCGAGACCATTTCGTTGGGCGGCGTTCTGCTCGGGGTCTGATACCAGAGCAGTTCCCAGGAAAAGTGCGCAGCGGTTTTCCATTTGGAATTGCGAGAAAACAGAAAGATGGAGCGGCTCGGAACTTCCGTAAAAGCCGAACTGCTCTAACACGAACAGGATCGTTGCATGGGTAGCGCGGCTGGCTTCATCGGTTTCTTGACGAACAACGTCATCACATTTGTTTTTGTGTTGTCGTTGCTCGTCTTCGTGCACGAAATGGGCCATTATCTGGTAGGCCGCTGGTCCGGCATCCGCATCATGGCTTTTTCGATCGGTTTCGGGCCGGAGATCGCCGGATTTACAGACAGGCACGGCACGCGCTGGAAGCTCTCCCTCATTCCGCTGGGCGGTTACGTGCGATTCTTCGGTGATGAGGATGCCTCCAGCAAGACCGATGTGGATCAGCTCTCGGCCATGACGGAGGAGGAGCGTGCCCAATCCTTCGCCGGCGCCAAGCTCTGGAAGCGGGCTGCGACCGTTGCGGCAGGTCCGATCGCCAATTTCCTGCTCGCCATTGCGATTTTCGCTGTTCTTTTCAGCATTTACGGCCGCACGGTCGCCGATCCCGTCGTTGCCATGGTGACGCGTGACGGCGCCGCCGCGGAGGCCGGCATCGAACCAGGCGACCGCCTGATTGCCGTCGATGGCAACAAGGTGACGACCTTCGATGAAGTGCAGCGCTATGTGGGTCTGCGTCCCGGCCGCACCATTGTGCTGACCGTCGATCGCGATGGCCAGAACCGCGATTTCCGAATCGTTCCGAAACTGGTTGAGGACACAGATCAGTTCGGCAACAAGATGGAAATGGGCCGTATCGGCATTGCTCTCGTCGATCCGCTTGTGACTGCGGTGGAGCAAGCCGGGCCGGCGGCAAAGGCCGGCGTGCAGGTGGGTGACCGCCTCATTGCGGTCGATGGCAATAATGCTGCCACCTATTACGAAATCGGCCGCTACATCGCTGAGCACCCTGGCAAGAGCATCGTGCTGACCACTCAGCGCAATGGCGTGACCCGCGATTTCACGATCACGACCGAGACATTGGCGGATACGGATGCATCCGGCAACAAGAAGGATGTGGGCAGCATCGGCATCGCGCCGATCGATCCGTTGATCGCGTCGATCGGTGCTGACAGTCCGGCTCAGGCGGCAGACTTGGAGCTCGGTGATCGCATTCTTTCTGTGGATGGACGAGCGATCGGCTCAATCGGCGAGGTGCAGCGTTATGCGGCAGCTCATGCTGACAAGCCCATTACGCTGTCGGTGGAACGCAATGGCCAGACACGCGACGTGACCTTGACACCGAAAAAGTCTGAGGAGGTCGATGTCTTTGGCGCTCGGACGGAGATTGCCACGATCGGGATCGGCGACGGACAGAAGCCGATCAAGCTGCGCTACGAGGCTTATGGGCCGCTGCAGGCGCTTTCCGAAGGGGTGAAACAGACCGGCAGTATCGTTTCCGGCACTTTCGAATATCTCGGCAACGTCATCGGCGGATATATGAAGGCCGATCAGCTCGGTGGCCCGATCCGGGTTGCGCAACTCTCCGGGCAGATGGCAACCCTGGGCCTTGCTGCGGTGCTCCAATTCGCCGCCATACTTTCTGTTTCAATAGGGTTATTAAATTTGATGCCCGTCCCGGTACTTGATGGCGGCCATCTGATGTTCTATGCGATTGAAGCTGTAAGGGGAAAACCTCTGGGTGCACGAGCGCAGGATATCGCTTTTCGGATTGGATTTGCGATGGTGCTCTCACTCATGGTGTTTGCGACCTGGAACGATATTAGTTCCAGAATAGGCTAGTGGGGCGACGAGAGGAAATTACGATTTATTTACGATGTTTCAAAGCCGTAGTGGCGAATGAGCCACGCTTTGAAATGAAGTAAACAGAAATTAACGTGCTCCCTTGCTTGTATGTCAAAAGCGGGTAAAACGACACACGTGGCCGGAATCGAGTTCGCTCGAGGCTGGGGACGATTGAAAAAAGGTAAGAAGTGAAATGAAGGCTGGTTCAAAATTTTTGAACGCAGTGTCGGCGGTAGCGCTGTCTGCAGGTGTTGTTGCGTCGGGCGCTGGTGTGATCACCCTTGCCTCTGCTTCTGTCGCTGAAGCAGCTGTTATTCAGCGGGTTGACGTTCGCGGTGCAGGGCGCGTCGGCGAGACGGCCGTCCGGGATAATATCACGATCAAGCCCGGGAAGAGCTTCTCCGCCAGCGACATTGATGCTTCGGTGAAGCAGCTCTATGCCACTGGATATTTCTCCGATGTCCACATTACCGTTTCGGGCAGTACGCTGGTTGTATCGGTCAGCGAAAACAAGCTCATCAACGCTGTGGTCTTCAATGGCAACCGCAAGATCAAGGACGACAAGCTTCAGGGTATCGTCCAGACGCACGCTGCCGGCCCGTATAACGAGGCGACGGTTCAGGCTGACGTCAAGACTATCAAGGACGCCTATGCCTCCATCGGCCGTAACGATGTGCAAGTGACGACGCAGACCGCCGAGGTCGCGCCAGGCCGTCTGAATGTGGCCTTCGTCATCAACGAGGGCGAGCGTACGAAGATCGACAAGATCAATTTCTCGGGTAATCAGGCTTATAGCGGCGGTCGTCTTGCTTCGGTCATCAGCACGAAGAAGAGCAACTTCCTGTCGTTCCTTACCCGTAAGGACGTCTACAGCCCCGAGCGCCTGCAGGGCGACCAGGATCAGCTGCGCCAGTTCTACTACAACCACGGTTATGCCGACTTCCGGGTCGTCAGTGCCGATGCGACGCTGAATGAGCAGAGCAACGAGTACACGCTAAACTTCAACGTTGATGAAGGTCCGCGGTATACCTATGGCGACATCAACGTCATCTCGACCGTCGACGGCATCAACGCCGACGAACTGAAGGGCCTTGTCATCACCCGCAAGGGCGATGTCTATAGCGCCAAGGATATCCAGACGTCGATCGAGAACATTTCCAAGCGTGTCGCTTCTGCCGGCTATCCGTTTGCTAGGATCACACCGCGCGGCAACCGTGATCTGTCCGGTCATACGATCGGCATCGAATATCTGGTCGATCAGGGCGAGCGCGCCTATGTCGAGCGTATCGAAATCCGCGGCAACACTCGTACGCGCGATTACGTCATCCGTCGCGAGTTCGACCTGAACGAGGGCGATGCCTTCAACCAGGAAATGATCACGCGCGCCAAGCGTCGCCTCGATGCGCTCGGCTACTTCACCAAGGTCGATATCTCGACGGCTCAGGGTAGTGCTCCGGACCGCGTCGTCGTCATCGTCAATGTCGAAGATCAGCCGACCGGCTCCTTCGGTATCGGTGCAGGTTATGCCGTCGGCAACAACGGCGGTCTGCTTCTCGAAGCTTCGGTCGAAGAAAAGAACTTCCTCGGTCGCGGCCAGTACATCCGCCTCGCCGCAGGTGCCGGTACGGAAGGTAATCGCACCTACAACATCTCGTTCACCGAGCCTTATTTCCTCGGTTATCGTTTGGCTGCCGGTTTCGATATCTTCAAGAACCAGACATCGAGCGACGATTATTACGACTATTCGGAAGAGGGCTTCTCGCTGCGTGTCACCGCGCCGATCACCGAGAACCTGGCGACGACCCTGCGCTACAACTACAAGCGTCTGACATACGACGGCACGAACGATTGGCAGAACAATCTTTCGGCTCCGTATCTCAACCTTGTCGAGAACGGCCCGTGGGTACAGTCGACGGTTTCGCAGACCTTCACCTACAACACGCTGGACGATCAAAACCTTCCGCGCGAGGGTATCATCGCGAAGTTCACGCATGAATTTGCGGGTCTTGGCGGCGATTCCGACTTCTACAAGCTGAGTGGTAAGGCTCGTTACTACCAGATGATCAGCGATGAAGCCGATATCATCGGCTCGTTGACGGTCGGCGCCGGCTACGTGATGCCGACGAATGGCAAGCTGAACGTCTTCGATCAGTTCACGCTCGGTGGCCGTGAAATCCGCGGCTTCGAGAATGCAGGTATCGGTCCGCGTTCGTCGCATGGCGATCCGCTCGGGGGCACGACCTACTTCACCGCTTCGGCTGAAGCGAGCATGCCGATGCCGGGTGTTCCCCAAGATATCGGTCTGCGTATCGCAGCCTTTGCCGACGCGGGCACGCTCTACGGCAACAAGGCGAATCTCTTCGGCGATACGCTTCACAACGACAGCTCGATCCGCGCATCGCTCGGTGCCGGTCTGATCTGGTCGTCGCCGTTCGGTGTCATCCGCGTTGATTATGCGGTGCCGGTCTTGAAGGAAGATTACGACAAGACTGAGAATTTCCGGTTTGGCATCGCCAACCAGTTCTGATATCGGCAGTCCAGAACTGCGGGCTTGAACACCGTTCTGGAGCTGGTGCTTATGGAACATACTGGTTTTTTCCCGCCCCATGGTGGCGTCAGCTTGAAACAACTGGCTGAGCATCTTGGGGCGGAACTGGCTGATACGGCCTCCTCGGAGGTCGTCATCAGATCTATCGCTCCCGTCTACCGGGCAGGCGAAGGTGACGTTTGCTATATCCTATCCCGAAAGAATCGCGCTGAGCTGGAGACCTGCAAGGCTTCGGCGATCATTTGCCTTCCGGCGCTGAAATCTTTCGTCCCCGATCATATCCCGGTACTTCTGTCGAAGAAGCCGCATACGGATTTCGCCATTGCTGGTGCGTTGCTGCATCCGCAAGCCATGCGGCCGGTCGTGTTCACCGCGAATCCGGCTGCGATTTCGCCCGCCGCGACGATCGATGCCACTGCGAAGTTAGAGGCGAATGTCGGCATCGAGCCGGGTGCGATCATCGGCCCGGGTGTAGAGATCGGCGAGGGGACCTATATCGGTCCCAATGCTCTCATCGGGCCAGGCGTTAAAATCGGCCGCAATTGCAGCATTGGCGGGGGGGCGAGCGTGCTCTGCGCCTATCTCGGCAATGGCGTCATCATCCACAATGGCACGCGCATCGGTCAGGACGGTTTTGGCTATGCGCCGGGACCGCGTGGCATGCTCAAGATCGTGCAGATTGGTCGGGTCATCATCCAAGACAATGTCGAGATCGGCGCAAACACGACGATCGATCGCGGCACCATGGATGATACGGTGATCGGCGAAGGCACGAAGATCGACAACCAGGTCCAGATCGGACATAACGTCCGCATCGGTCGCCACTGTGCTATCGTCAGCCAGGTCGGTATTGCCGGCAGCACAGTGATCGGTGATGGCGTGCAGATCGGCGGGCAGGCGGGCCTCAACGGGCATATCCACATCGGCGACGGCGTGCAGATCGGGGCCAAGAGCGGCGTGATGAACAGCATCCCTGCGGGCGAGCGCTATGCGGGCCTTCCGGCGCGGCCGCTTTGGGATTTTCTAAGGGAATCGGCGGAGATCGCGAAGCGGTCAGGAGCCAGAGACAAGAAAGACGGGAGTGCGGAGCATGACTGAGGAAGCCAAGACGTCGCTGTCGTCGGCTGACATCATTGAAATTATGAAGCTTTTGCCGCATCGCTATCCCTTCTTGATGGTCGACAAGATCATCGAGATCGATAGCGATAATTCCGCGATCGGCATCAAGAATGTGACGGCGAACGAGCCGCAATTCACCGGACATTTCCCGGAATCGCCGATCATGCCGGGCGTGTTGCTCATCGAGGGTATGGCGCAGACGGCCGGCGCGATCTGCGCCCGCAAAGATGGCATCGGCGGCAACCTCGTCTACTTCATGACGATCGATAACGCCCGCTTCCGCAGGCCGGTTGTCCCGGGCGACCGTGTTGAATTCCACGTCGTCAAGCAGAAGCAGCGTGGAACCATCTGGAAGTTCCATTGCGATGCCAAGGTGGACGGCTCTTTGGTCGCCGAGGCCGATATCGGTGCTATGATCGTACGGAAGGATCAGGAACAGGCATGAGCAGCATCGCAAAGAGCGCCCGCATTCATAAGCTGGCGGTTGTCGAAGACGGCGCGGTCGTCGGCGAGAATGTTGTTGTCGGCCCGTTCTGCTATGTCGGTCCCAAGGTTGTTCTGCATGACGATATTCAGTTGCTCAATAACGCAGTCGTGACTGGCCGCACGACGATCGGTAAAGGAACGAAGATCTTTCCGATGGCCGTTGTGGGCGGCGATCCGCAGAGCGTTCATCATCACGGTGAAGAGACGACGCTTGATGTGGGAGAAAATTGCACGATCCGCGAAGGCGTAACGATCAATACCGGTACGGCCGACTACGGCGGCAGGACGATCGTCGGCAACAACAACCTGTTCCTTGCCAATTCGCACGTCGCACATGATTGCCGCGTCGGCAACAATGTCATCATGTCGAATAACGTCATGCTGGCCGGGCACGTGACTATCGAGGATCGCGCCATTCTTGGCGGCGGCTGCGCCGTGCACCAGTTCACCCGCATCGGCAGGCAAGCCTTCATCGGGGGCCTTACGGCCGCCAGTTACGATGTCATTCCCTATGGCATGTTGAACGGCAATCCAGGCGTGTTGTCAGGATTGAATGTCGTCGGGATGAGCCGCGCAGGGATTGATCGTGCCGTCATCCACCGCGTTCGCCGCGCCTACAAGAGCATCTTCGAAGGTGAGGGATCCATCCGCGACAATGCAGCGGCTATCCGCGAGGAATATGCCGATTGCAAGGAAGTGATGGAAATTCTCGATTTCATTGCTGCCGATAGCGACCGCGCGCTCTCATCGCCGAATCGCGGCAAGAGCTGAGGGTGGTTTCGGCCAGCGAAAACGGCAAGGGCAGACTGGCGATCATCGCAGGCAGCGGGCTTTTGCCGGTTTACGTCGCCGACGCCGCCCGGCAGGCCGGTGAAAATCCCGTTATCATCGCTTTGACCGACGAGGCCGATCGCGATTGGTCTGCCTTTGATCACGCCAATCTCGGCGTCGGCAATTTTGCTGGCCTCGAGGCGATGTTCCGCCGACATGGCGTCGATCGTGTCGTCATGTCGGGCGGTGTTGCACGACGCCCTTCGTGGCGGCAGGTGCATCCCACTTGGCGCGTCATCAAGGAATTGCCCTCCACCATTCGCACGCTTCTTTCGGGCGGCGACAATGCCGTCCTGCAGATGGTCATTCGCCTGATCGAAGCTGGCGGAGTTCGCGTCGTGGGTGCGCATGAAATCGCACCGGATCTCTTGGCGACGACCGGCCCGCTTGGAAAAATCTCGCCGGTGGAAGAGGATCTGCGCGATATCGCTCAAGGCGCAAAGGCGGCGGATGCACTGGGACTCCTGGATGTCGGGCAGGGCGCGGTCAGCGTCGGCGGCCGCGTTGTTGCGCTCGAAGGCGCCGAGGGTACCGATAAGATGATCGAGCGAGTTGCCGAACTGCGCGCAGCAGGACGCATCTCGACGCGCCGGCGCGGCGTGCTCGTCAAGCTCTGCAAGCCGCAGCAGGATATTCGGGCCGATTTGCCATCGATCGGCGTTTCTACGGTATCGAATGCCAAGAAGGCTGGCCTGGCCGGCGTCGCAGTCGAAGCCGGCAGGGCCCTGATCCTCGACCGGCAAGCGGTGATCGCCGCCGCGGACGAGGCCGGTATTTTCGTCTGCGGCATCGATCGCGGACTGAGTACGGAGGGCTTCATGTGAGCGCAGCATCTTTGAAGCTTGCCGTCGTTGCCGGAGAAGTCTCCGGCGATCTACTGGGCGGCGATTTCGTCGCGGCCCTGAAGCGGCGCCATAATGATCCGGTCGAGCTGATGGGCGTCGGCGGCGAGGCGCTGGAGGCGCAAGGTCTCCGCTCGCTCTTCGATTATTCCGAACTCTCGATCATGGGCTTCATGCAGGTCATCAAACGGTTGCCGAAGCTATTGGCCCGCATCCGGCAGACGGCGGATGCAATCATTACCGCAAAGCCCGATGTGCTTGTGATCATCGACAGCCCCGATTTCACGCATCGCGTTGCCAAGCGCGTGCGCAAGGCTTTGCCCGATCTTCCTGTTATCGATTACGTCTGCCCCAGCGTCTGGGCATGGAAGGAATATCGCGCGCAGAAAATGCTCGCCTATGTCGACCATGTGCTGGCCGTCTTGCCTTTCGAGCCTGCTGCCATGGAGCGCCTGGGCGGTCCGGCAACCACCTATGTCGGTCATCGCCTGACAGTCGATGCCAATCTTCTGGAAACTCGCCATCAGCGCGCCTTGCGCGGTCTGGCAGGCGCCGATGTGCAGAAGACGATCCTGCTTCTGCCCGGATCGCGTGCATCGGAGATACGGCAATTGCTTCCGGTTTTTGAGCGGGCTACCGAAGAGCTTAGCCGGAGAAATGATAATATTCGTTTTCTGCTGCCGACAGTGCCGAAGCAGGAGGCGCTGGTTCGCTCGTTGACGGAAAGTTGGCAGGTCAAGCCCGATATACTTGTCGGCCAGGATGCCAAGTGGAGCGCCTTTGCCCAGGCCGACGCTGCCATGGCCGCCTCTGGCACGGTCATTCTGGAGCTTGGACTGGCGGGCGTTCCCGTAGTCTCGACCTACAAGACGGAATGGCTGGCGAAATTCGTGCTGTCGCGTATCAAGATATGGACGGCAGCTTTGCCGAACCTGATCGCTGATTACGCCGTCCTGCCAGAACTCATCAATGACGTTCTGCGGCCGGGCATGCTGGCTCGTTATATGGAGCGCCTGTCGAGCAATACGCCGGAGCGGGCGGCTATGCTTGCCGGCTACGATCTGGTCTGGGAACGGATGCAAACGGAGGAGCCGCCCGGCGACAAGGCGTCGCAGATTGTTCTGGACGTTCTCGCTCATAAAAAAACCGGTCATCGCTGACCGGTTTTTTGTTTGAATACCGAAGCTTAGCGCTTGGAAACAGGCACGTATTCGCGCAGCGGAGCGCCCGTATAGAGCTGGCGCGGACGGCCGATGCGCTGATGCGGATCCTCGATCATTTCATTCCACTGAGCGATCCAGCCGACGGTGCGGGCAAGAGCGAACAGAACGGTGAACATGGTCGTGGGGAAGCCAAGAGCCTTCAGTGTGATGCCGGAATAGAAGTCGACGTTCGGATACAGCTTCTTCTCGATAAAATATTCATCCGTCAGAGCGATGCGCTCCAGTTCGATCGCGATGTCGAGTAGCGGATCGTCCTTGATGCCGAGTTCGCCGAGAACTTCGTGCGCCGTCTTCTGCATGATCTTGGCGCGCGGGTCATAGTTCTTGTAGACACGGTGACCGAAGCCCATCAGGCGGAACGGATCATTCTTGTCCTTGGCGCGGGCGATGAATTCCGGAATGCGGTCCACCGTGCCGATTTCGTTCAGCATGTTTAGGGCCGCTTCGTTGGCGCCGCCGTGAGCCGGTCCCCAGAGGCAGGCGATGCCTGCTGCGATACAGGCAAACGGATTGGCACCGGAAGAGCCTGCCAGGCGAACCGTCGAGGTCGAAGCGTTCTGCTCGTGATCGGCGTGGAGGATGAAGATGCGGTCCATGGCGCGGGCAAGCACCGGATTGACCACATATTCTTCGCACGGAACGGCAAAGCACATGCGCAGGAAGTTCGACGCATAGTCGAGGTCGTTCTTCGGGTAAACGAAGGGCTGGCCGATATGGTACTTGTAGGCCATGGCGGCGAGCGTCGGCATCTTGGCGATCATGCGCAGGCTTGCGACCATACGCTGGTGCGGATCCGTGATGTCGGTGGAATCGTGATAAAAAGCGGAGAGCGCACCGACACAGCCGCACATGACGGCCATCGGATGAGCGTCGCGGCGGAAGCCGGTGAAGAAGCGCGACATCTGCTCGTGCACCATCGTGTGGTGGGTCACGCGATAGTCGAAGTCCTTCTTCTGTGCTGCCGTCGGCAGTTCGCCGTAGAGAAGCAGGTAGCAGACTTCGAGGAAATCGCCATGTTCGGCCAGCTGATCGATCGGATAGCCGCGGTGCAGTAGAACGCCTTCGTCGCCATCGATATAGGTAATGCTCGACTCGCACGACGCGGTGGAGGTGAAACCAGGATCGTAAGTGAAAGTGGAGGTGTTCTTATAAAGGGCACCAATATCAATGACACTCGGGCCGATGGTTCCGGTCTTGACCGGCAGGTCCACCGTCTTTTCACCCCAAGTTAGTTTCGCGCTTTGTTCCGTCATGCTGATCCTCCAAGATTTGGCGGGATTGACGCCATAAAAAGCGCCAAAAGGTTAAGCGACTACCGACTAGCTATATGATCCCGAGGCTAATGCCAAGTTATCCTAGCGCTGAATTGTGCAATGCAGTATCAACTTTTGGGCACTGCAGAAGCGTCTTTTCGTATGCCACGCTGAGAAACAGGCCCTATTGAGCTTTGTTCCCGCCGATTTCGGTTGAATTCACTAGACGGTGACGGCACAAATCGCGCAGAAGCTGTAGTTTGGCGCGGGGGCAGTCAGCGAGTGCCTAATTTGGAGGCATCCGACCAGCAGGAAGAGAGCAAGGACGTTATCGCGTCCCCGCAAGGTCGCGCCTTTTCCACCACGATTACCCTTCGCGCCAAAGCGCGACGATGGGAACGAACACAGGATCAGGCGCCGCTGACGGCGCGTTTCCTGCGTGTTGCGAAGCATCTTGGAGCCGCTGTCCTCGGCTTGATTGCGGAGGAGGCGGCCCATGGCCGTGCTGTTCTGTTCGCGCCGATCTATATGGGTTTGGGTGCGATTATCTGGTTTGAAGCGCAGGTCGATCCGCCACCGCAGGCAGTTCTCGCAGGCCTCGTTCTGTTTGCTTTGGGCTTTTTGCTCAAGCGCGATGCGGGCAGGCTACTACACCACACGCTTTTCGCCGGTATGCTCATCTGCCTGGGCATGGCGCTCTCGCAATGGGAAAGCTGGCGGGTTTCCACCGTCATGCTCGATTCGGCCGTGACGACCACCGTGACTGGGCAGATTGAGCGACGGGAGACCTATGACAATGGGCGCTGGCGCTATGTCGTCCGCGTCGAGGCAACGGAAAAGCCTTCTATTCGCCGCGTGCCGCAACGGGTCACGATCTTCGTGCGCAAGCAAGCGGAGCCGTTCGATTTGGGTGATCGGATCCAGGGCAGGGCGCGTCTGACGCCTCCAGCCGGACCGGCATTGATCGGCCTCAACGATTTCGCCTTCAGCTCATATTTTAACGGCATCGGCGCGAATGGCTTTGCCTACGGAACGCCGGAATTATTATCACCATCCGGTGACAACGCTGCCGGCTCGTTATTGGATACGGCCGATATCTGGCTTGCGGGCTTGCGCAACAGCATAGGCGACCGGATCAGGCAAACCTTGCCGGGAGATACCGGCGCCTTTGCCGCAGCGCTTGTCACCGATGAGAGACGTGCGATCTCAAAGGATACGACTGAGGCCTTGCGAGTCGCGGGCCTGACCCACATCATTGCAATTTCCGGCCTCAACATGGCGCTGTCGGCCGGCATTTTCTATGTCGGTCTACGTTATTTGTTCAGCTTTTTCCCCGGTGTCGCTCAGGCTTGGCCAACAAAGAAATTTGCGGCTTTCGGCGCACTTCTGACGGTAACGGCCTATTACCTTATTTCCGGTTTCGGCGTTTCCGCCGAACGCGCCTTCATCATGATGGCGATCATGTTGGTGGCCGTGCTTTTCGATAGACCGTCAATCAGCTTGCGCAATGTGGCGCTCTCAGCCATCGTCATCCTCGTCTTGTCTCCGTCGCAAGTGCTCGGTCCGAGCTTCCAGATGTCCTATGCCGCGACGCTTGCGCTGGTTTCGGGCTATTCGCTGTGGAAACGACGTCGCCATCGCGAGAACGTTGTTTCGCGCATCCGCTTATTGAGCCCATTGCTATTTATCACGCGCTTCTTCGGGGGCGTGATATCCACCTCCTTTATCGGCGGTGTGTCGACAGCGATATTTTCGATCGAACATTTTCACCGGCTGGCGACATATGGACTTGCCGCCAACCTTGCGGCCATGCCCGTCGTCTCTTTCATCGTCATGCCCTTCGGCATGATGGCGATGCTGCTGATGCCTTTCGGAATCGATGGACCGTTCTGGAAAGTCACCGGCGAGGGACTGGAGCTTGTGATCATCATCGCGAAAACCGTAGCAGGCTGGGGAGGCGATATCACCTTCGGCCGCCAGCCCGGCTGGCTGATGCCGACTTTCATCGCAGGATTCCTGATCATGAGCATGCTGCGGACCAGGCTTCGCCATCTGGGACTGTTGCTATCGCCGTCATCTGTCGGTGTGGCTGCGTTCGGCTCCGGCGTGCCGAAGCCAGATCTGATGATCTCGGAAGATGGCATTCTCGTTGCCTTGCGCCAGGATGATATTCTCTCCACCAATCGCGAGAGACCGCAGGCCTTCATCTTCGAGCAATGGCAAAAAGCGCTGGTCGCGGCCGAACATCAACCGCCAACGATGCTTGCGACCGATGACCGGCTTCCGCAGATCAGCAAGACGGATCGGCATAAGCGACTAAGTAACGAAGAGCAGAAGGCGGTCGGTACAGCAATGGCGGAAGCCTTAGATCGTACCATGCAGGGAAGCTTTGCCTGTCAGAAGGGAGCATGGTGCGTAGCCATGCTGGAAAACGGCGTGATATTGGTCACCATCGAGAACGCAGCCTACCTGCCCGCAGCTTGCGACACGGGGAACATTATCGTGACACATATCCGGCTGCGGCTGGACTACTGCCGCTCCGGAGCGATGCTCATAACCGGTGCGACATTGCGCAAAACCGGCTCCATCGAAATGATGCTTACCGCCGACAAGCCCATCATATCAGCCGCATTCGAGAACCCGCAGCGGCCATGGACCAGACATCGAACTTATGATTGGCGCACCGGCAAATTTGACGCGCCACTTGCAAAGGCACCACCAGTCGTCGACAACTCACCGGTCAGTGATAGCGACGAATAAGGCCAACGAGCTTACCCTGAACTTTCACGCGATCCGGCCCGAAGATGCGGGTTTCATAGGCTGGGTTCGCGGCTTCCAGCGCGATGGAGGCACCCTTGCGGCGGAAGCGCTTCAGTGTCGCCTCTTCGTCGTCGACGAGCGCCACGACGATGTCGCCCGGGTTGGCTGTCGTCGAATTGCGGATAATGACCGTATCGCCGTCGAAGATACCCGCATCGATCATCGAATCCCCGCGGACTTCAAGCGCATAATGTTCGCCAGAACCAAGCATGTCGGCGGGAACGGTAATATCGTGTGTATTGTTCTGGATGGCCGAGATAGGAACGCCGGCAGCAATCCGGCCCATCACGGGCACGGAAGCCGAACCGCTATGATCGTCATTTGCGACCTTCGGCTGAGCGGGCGGAGCGGCGGGCTGTGGCCTGCCGAGGCTGCCTTCGATGACGCTCGGCGAAAAACCGCGGCGAGGCTGCAGACTTGGACTATAGGCTTCCGGCAGCTTGATGACTTCGAGGGCCCTGGCTCGGTTCGGCAGCCGGCGGATAAAGCCGCGCTCCTCCAGCGCCGTGATCAGACGATGGATACCGGATTTGGATGCCAGATCCAGTGCATCCTTCATCTCGTCGAAGGATGGCGGAACACCAGATTCCTTCATGCGTTCGTGAATGAAGAGAAGCAGTTCCTGCTGCTTGCGCGTCAACATCGTCTTGGAACCCCAGAATCAAGAAAAGCCGTGAAACAAATCCAGAACGGACACTATATGTTCCATATGTGTTCCGCAAGTGCTTAAATTTCGGTAAAGCCTTGCAGGGTCAATTAAATAAACACGAGTTGCGAATGGATCGGCTTAACACGTCGAGACGCTATACATGCTGCAACGATTTGAAAAATATATGAAATGTCGATATTTCCATTCTCATGCCTTATTACTTGGTCGGCGTATCCAGGAAGCGGATCGATGTTGCGCGTCGTCGTTGAAGCCCGATGGAATTGAGAATCAGCGATCACGTTTGCGAGATTGCCTTCGGTCCTGCCCCTGTGCGTCGAGTGTCCATGTTCCTGTCTTGAATTGAGCGAAGGATGGGCGCAAATCTGCTCCCACAGGCAAACAGGAGGAACCATGAATTCGTCACAGCATCCACTGGATCATCTTGTGCTGCCGACCGTCGATATCGCCCTGGCGCGCGAGCGCCTCGGCAAGCTCGGTTTTACAGTGGCTCCGGATGCGCGCCATCCCTTTGGCACACAGAATGCCTGCGTTTATCTTGCCGATAAAACCTATTTAGAGCCTTTGGCTGTGGCATCCGCGGAAGAGTGCGGGAGGAGCATCCTGGATGGCAATGTTTTTGTTGCGCGCGATCAGGCCTATCGCTTCCGGGTGGGGGAAGATGGCTTTTCGGCCGTGGTGTTCGGTACGGATGATGCTGTGGCGGATGACGAGCGTTTCAAAGCGGCGGCGATTTCTGCGGGACGAATGCTGGATTTCTCCCGTCCCATGAAGATGCAGGACGGCACGGAAACCACGGCCGGCTTTCGTCTTGCTTTTGCCGCGGATCTGCGCGCGCCGGATTTTCTCGCCTTCTGCTGTCAGCGCATCAATCCGCTTCCGGCTGACCGAAGCGTGCTTGAGCGTCATGAAAACGGGGTGACCGGCATCGCGCGCGTGGCGCTTTCCGCGCCGCGGCCAGCTGCCTATCGCCGCTTCTTCGAAGACGTTGTCGGCAGCCCGCAAATAACGGAGCATTCCTTCGGTTTGACCGTCAAGGCACCTAACGCCGATCTTGAGATTTTGACGCCGGAAGGCATGGAGGCGTTCTATGACCTGCCTGTTCTTGCTAACGATCCGGGGCTCAGGGCACGTGCAATCCTTTTCAAGACGCGCGATCTTTCCGTGACATCGTCGCATTTCGCTGCTAACGGCGTCACCTATACGCGTAAGAACAATCGTCTATTGGCGAGGTTGGCGCCCGGTCAGGGCGCGCTGTTCGCCTTCGAGGAGATAATATGAGCACGAATTCCGAAGTCACCGTCGGCGAGGGTGCCTCCAAGGTCCTCTTTTCCAATGCTGCGAAGCTTTCGCTGATCGCCGGTCCCTGCCAGATGGAAAGCCGCGATCATGCCTTCATGGTTGCCGGCGTGCTCAAGGAGCTCTGCGGCAAGCTCGGCATCGGCCTCGTCTACAAATCTTCCTTCGACAAGGCGAACCGCACCTCGCTGTCCGGCAAGCGCGGCATCGGCCTGGAAAAGGCGCTGGAAGTCTTTGAAGACCTGAAGAAAGAATATGGCTTCCCCGTTCTGACCGATATCCACACGGAAGAGCAGTGCGCCATCGTTTCCAAGACGGTGGATGTCCTTCAGATCCCGGCTTTCCTGTCGCGCCAGACCGATCTTTTGGTTGCCGCCGCCAAGACCGGCCGCGTAGTCAACGTCAAGAAAGGCCAGTTCCTGGCGCCATGGGACATGAAGAACGTGCTTGCCAAGCTCAATGATAGCGGCAACCCGAACATCCTTCTTTGCGAGCGCGGCGCTTCCTTCGGCTATAACACGCTGGTCTCGGATATGCGCTCGCTGCCGATCATGGCGGCGATGGGCGCGCCCGTCATCTTCGATGCGACCCATTCCGTGCAGCAGCCCGGCGGGCAGGGCGGTTCGACCGGCGGCGACCGCCGCTTCGTCGAGACTTTGGCGCGTGCGGCCGTTGCCGTCGGCGTCGCAGGTGTTTTTGTCGAGACTCATGAGGATCCCGACAATGCACCGTCCGACGGTCCGAACATGGTTTATCTGAAGGACATGCCGCGGCTTCTGGAGAAGCTGCTGGCCTTTGATGCCATCGCCAAGGCCTGAAACATAGCCGGCATTCAACAGGCTGACATGAATTTGCTTTACGCGGCCTGCAGGAGTGCCAAATCGCGGCGCGGATCGCCATTGTAATTTCCGCGCCTTCGACTAAGACGATTTAAATCGATTTATAAACCAGCGAGCAGGAAGCTATCATGACCGCAATCACCGACATTATCGCCCGCGAGATTCTCGACAGCCGTGGCAATCCGACTGTCGAAGTCGATGTCTACCTCGAAGATGGCAGCATGGGGCGCGCGGCGGTTCCGTCGGGCGCGTCGACCGGCGCGCATGAAGCCGTCGAACTTCGCGATGGCGGCAAGCGCTACCTTGGCAAGGGTGTCGAGAAGGCCGTCGAAGCTGTCAATTCGGAAATCTTCGACGCGATCGGCGGCATGGACGCTGAAAACCAGATCCAACTCGACAATATCATGATCGAGCTTGACGGCACGCCGAACAAATCGCGCCTCGGCGCCAACGCCATCCTCGGCGTCTCGCTCGCCGTCGCCAAGGCTGCTGCCCAGAGCGCCAACCTGCCGCTCTACCGCTATGTTGGCGGCGCTCACGCCCGTCTGCTGCCGGTCCCGATGATGAACATCATCAACGGCGGTGCTCACGCCGACAACCCGATCGACTTCCAGGAATTCATGATCCTGCCGATCGGTGCAGACTCGATCCGCGAAGCCGTCCGTATGGGTTCGGAAGTCTTCCACGTTCTGAAGAAGGAACTGGCATCGCAGGGCCACAACACTAACGTCGGTGACGAAGGTGGTTTCGCACCGGGCCTTTCCAGCGCGCCGGCAGCGCTCGACTTCATCATGAAGTCGATCGAAAAGGCCGGCTACAAGCCGGGTGACGAAATCGCTCTCGGCCTCGATTGCGCCTCGACCGAATTCTTCAAGGACGGCAAGTACGTTCTCGAAGGCGAAGGCCGCACGCTTGAGTCCGGCGCCATGGCTGAATACCTCGCAGAACTCGCAGCCAAGTACCCGATCGTTTCGATCGAAGACGGCATGGCTGAAGACGACTGGGAAGGCTGGAAGACGCTGACCGACCTAATCGGCAAGAAGACCCAGCTCGTCGGCGACGACCTGTTCGTCACCAATTCCGCCCGCCTGCGCGATGGTATCCGCATGGGCGTTGCCAACTCGATCCTCGTCAAGGTCAACCAGATCGGCTCGCTGACCGAAACCCTCGATGCCGTCGAAACCGCGCACAAGGCCAACTACACCGCCGTCATGTCGCACCGCTCGGGCGAAACGGAAGATTCCACGATCGCCGATCTCGCCGTTGCCACCAACTGCGGCCAGATCAAGACCGGCTCGCTGTCGCGTTCCGACCGTCTTGCCAAGTACAACCAGCTCATCCGCATCGAGGAAGCACTCGGCCCGCAGGCAAAATATGCCGGCCGTTCTATTCTCCGTGGCTGATGTCTGATTTGTCGGGTCCATCCGGACCTGCGGCAAAATTATCGCTTGGATCAAACCGCGCCTTGGGGCGCGGTTTTTTGTTGGCCCTGGCAGTTAGAGTCAACGGACGGTTAATCTCTGCCGGTTAACTTGGCTCCAGGTGTTTGATTTCATGTGATCTTGTTCGGGCCGGATGGCCTTGAGGGGGATTGCATAAAGCCAGAGCGTGACGAGCGAGTATGTGGACAAAGTATCATAAGAAGAGAAGGTTCGGCCGTCTTATCCTTCCCGCCATCACCATCGCTTTTGTGAGCTACTTCGGCTATCATTGCATTCACGGCGATTACGGCCTGAAAGCGACCGAGGTTTTCGAGCAGCGCCGCATCGATCGCGCCAAGGAACTGGCTGAGCTTGTCGCCAAGCGCGAACACCTTGAAAAAGAGGTCACTCTATTGAGCGACGGCTCTTTGGACAAGGATATGCTCGATCAATATGCGCGCTATCAGCTGACTTATTCAAAGGCGAACGAGATCGTCATTTTCAACAAATAGCCGCAATTAACCGAATTTCGGTTAATTGCATTTTCGCAAGCGATATCAATCGGTTGCGAAGAATATGAGCCATGCAATTATAGCATTGCTGTGACGGACAATCTTCCCTATGTTACGCCTCACCAAAAAACGAGGCTACTCACACAGGGAGGGTTGAATGGCGCCGCGAAAAAACGCGACCGTTTCCAGCCGTAAAACAGCATCAAGGCCTGCCAAGGAAACCAATGGCGGCCCGATCGCAGATTTCGATCGTGATGCGGAGCTCAAGGCTTATCGTGAGATGCTCCTGATCCGCCGCTTCGAAGAGAAGGCGGGCCAGCTTTACGGCATGGGCTTCATCGGTGGCTTCTGTCACCTTTATATCGGCCAGGAAGCCGTCGTCGTCGGTATGCAGCTGGCGCTGAAGGAAGGCGATCAGGTTATCACCGGCTATCGCGACCATGGCCATATGCTGGCGACCGGCATGAGCGCCCGTGGCGTCATGGCCGAGCTTACCGGACGCCAGGGCGGCTATTCCCGAGGGAAGGGCGGCTCCATGCACATGTTCTCCAAGGAAAAGAACTTCTACGGCGGTCATGGCATCGTCGGTGCGCAGGTCTCACTCGGCACCGGCCTCGGTTTTGCCAACTGGTATCGCGGTAATGACAATGTCAGCGTTGCCTATTTCGGCGACGGTGCTGCAAACCAGGGCCAGGTCTACGAAAGCTTCAACATGGCGCAGCTCTGGAAGCTGCCCGTGATCTTCGTGATCGAAAACAACCGCTACGCCATGGGCACCTCGACCGCTCGAGCCACGGCGCAGGCCGACTTCTCCAAGCGCGGCGCCTCGTTCGGCATTCCCGGCATTCAGGTCGACGGCATGGACGTTCGCGCCGTCAAGGCTGCGGCTGATGAAGCCGTTGCGCATTGCCGCTCCGGCAAAGGCCCGATTATTCTGGAAATGCTGACCTACCGCTACCGCGGTCACTCCATGTCCGACCCGGCGAAGTACCGCTCCAAGGACGAAGTGCAGAAGATGCGCTCCGAGCACGACCCGATCGAGCAGGTCCGTGTTCGCCTGCTCGAAAAGGGCTGGGCAACTGAAGACGATCTGAAGGATATCGACAAGGATGTCCGCGACATCGTCGCAGACAGCGCCGATTTCGCCCAGAACGATCCAGAGCCGGATGCATCCGAGCTCTACACCGACATTCTGCTCTAAATCGGGGAGGGACGATCCATGCCCATCGACATTCTCATGCCCGCCCTTTCTCCGACGATGGAAGAGGGTACCCTTTCGAAATGGCTCAAGAAGGAAGGCGACAAGGTCGTTTCCGGTGACGTCATTGCCGAAATCGAAACCGACAAGGCCACCATGGAAGTGGAAGCCGTCGACGAAGGCACGATCGGCAAGCTGCTGATCGATGCCGGCACGGAAGGCGTCAAGGTCAACACCAAGATTGCCATCCTCCTGCAGGACGGCGAATCCGCCGATGCCATTTCGTCTGCCAAGGCTGCTCCCGCTGCCGAGCCGGCAAAGACCGAAGCGCCTGCCGCTCCTGCGGCGCCGGCCGCTGTACCGGTTCCGGCTCAGCCGAAGGCTGCTGCTCCGGCCGATCCGGAAATCCCGGCCGGCACTGAAATGGTGTCGATGACGGTGCGCGAAGCGCTACGCGACGCCATGGCCGAAGAAATGCGCGCCAACCCGGACGTCTTCGTCATGGGTGAAGAAGTTGCGGAATATCAGGGCGCCTACAAGGTGACCCAGGGTCTGCTTCAGGAATTCGGCGCACGCCGTGTGATCGACACCCCGATCACCGAGCACGGCTTTGCCGGTATCGGCGTCGGCGCTGCCATGGCCGGTCTGCGCCCGATCGTCGAGTTCATGACCTTCAATTTCGCCATGCAGGCGATCGACCAGATCATCAACTCCGCCGCCAAGACGCTCTATATGTCCGGCGGCCAGATGGGCGCTCCGATCGTCTTCCGCGGTCCGAACGGTGCTGCTGCTCGTGTCGGCGCTCAGCACAGCCAGGACTATGCCGCTTGGTATAGCCACATTCCGGGCCTTAAGGTCGTCATGCCCTACACGGCTGCCGACGCCAAGGGCCTGCTCAAGGCTGCCATCCGCGATCCGAACCCGGTCATTTTCCTCGAAAACGAAATCCTCTACGGTCAGCACTTCGATGTGCCGAAGCTGGATAATTTCGTTCTGCCGATCGGCAAGGCCCGCATCCACCGTCCGGGCAAGGACGTCACCGTCGTCTCCTTCGGCATCGGCATGACCTATGCCACGAAGGCCGTCGCGGAGCTGGAAGCCCAGGGCATCGATGTCGAACTCATCGACCTGCGCACCATCCGTCCGATGGATCTTCCGACGATCATCGAATCGGTCAAGAAGACCGGCCGCCTGGTCACCGTCGAGGAAGGCTATCCGCAGTCCTCCGTCGGCACGGAAATCGCCACCCGCGTCATGCAGCAGGCTTTCGATTATCTCGATGCGCCGATCCTGACGATCGCCGGCAAGGACGTACCCATGCCATACGCCGCCAACCTCGAAAAGCTGGCGCTCCCGAGCGTCGCCGAAGTGGTCGATGCGGTGAAGGCCGTTTGCTACAAATAAGGGGAGGGCTCATCGATGCCTATCAACATCACTATGCCTGCCCTCTCGCCGACCATGGAAGAGGGCAACCTCGCCAAGTGGCTGGTCAAGGAAGGCGACAAGATCAAGTCCGGCGATGTCATCGCCGAGATCGAGACTGACAAGGCAACGATGGAAGTCGAGGCTGTCGATGAAGGCACCGTCGCCAAGATCGTCGTTCCTGCCGGCACCGAAGGCGTTAAGGTCAATGCCCTGATTGCCGTGCTCGCCGCCGATGGCGAGGATGTTGCCGCGGCAGCGTCCGGCGCTGGCGCCTCTGCTGCTCCGGCTGCCAAGGAAGCCCCGAAGGCGGAAGTGGCCCCTGCTGCTGCCCCGGCTCCGGAGAGCGTTTCTGCTCCTGCCGCGCCCGCTCCGGCTCCCGCTGCATCGGCTCCTGCAGCAAACGACGGTCATCGCACCTTCGCTTCGCCGCTCGCTCGCCGTCTCGCCAAGGAAGCCGGCATTGATGTAGCGGCAGTTTCCGGTACCGGCCCGCATGGCCGCGTGGTCAAGAAGGACATCGAAGCTGCTGTTTCCGGCGGCACGGCCAAGGCTGCGCCTGCAGCAACTCCCGCCGCGCAGCCGGCTCCCGCTGCTGCTCCGGCAGCGCCGAAGGGCATGTCCGACGACGCAGTCCTCAAGCTGTTCGAGCAGGGTTCCTACGAGCTCGTGCCGCATGACGGCATGCGCAAGACGATCGCCAAGCGCCTGCAGGAATCCAAGCAGACGATCCCGCACTTCTACGTCTCGGTCGATTGCGAACTCGACGCGCTGCTGGCGCTCCGCACGCAGCTCAACGATTCCGCTCCGAAGTCGAAGGACGGCGTTCCGGCCTACAAGCTCTCGGTCAACGACATGGTCATCAAGGCACTGGCGCTGGCATTGCGCGATGTCCCGGATGCTAACGTCTCCTGGACCGACAGCGCCATGGTCAAGCACAAGCATGCCGATGTCGGCGTCGCCGTGTCCATTCCGGGCGGCCTGATCACGCCGATCATTCGCAGCGCCGAGCAGAAGACGCTCTCCACCATCTCCAACGAGATGAAGGACTACGGCAAGCGCGCCAAGGAGCGCAAGCTGAAGCCCGAGGAGTATCAGGGTGGTACGACTGCCGTGTCGAACATGGGCATGATGGGCGTCAAGAACTTCGCCGCCGTCGTCAACCCGCCGCATGCGACCATTCTGGCCGTCGGCGCTGGCGAACAGCGCGTCATCGTCAAAAAAGGCGAAATGGTGATTGCCAATGTGATGACCGTCACGCTGTCGACCGATCACCGCGCCGTCGACGGTGCGCTCGGCGCCGAACTCCTCGCAGCCTTTAAGGGCTACATCGAAAATCCGATGGGAATGCTCGTCTGAGCCTTGCTGTGACACGGAGGCATGAATGACCAAGACTGTTCTGTGTTACGGCGACTCGCTGACATGGGGCTACAGTGCCGAAACGGTCGGCCGTCATGCCTATGAAGATCGGTGGCCGAGCGTGCTGCAAAAGGCGCTCGGCAACCAGGTGCGCGTGATCCCGGAAGGATTGAACGGCCGCACGACGGCGTTCGACGATCATCTTGCCGATTGCGACCGCAACGGCGCGAGAATCCTGCCGACGATCCTCCAGAGCCACAATCCGCTCGATCTCGTCATCATCATGCTCGGCACCAACGACATGAAGCCGGTCGTCGCCGGTTCGGCCTTTGCCGCTCTGCAGGGCATCAGCCGCTTGGTCCAGCTGGTGCGCAATCATGCCTGGGGGTTCGACTACGAGGTGCCTGATATCCTCATCGTCGCCCCGCCGGCAATCACCGAGACGGCCAATGCCGCTTTTGCGGCCAGCTTTCTTGGCGCAGTCAAGGAATCGGCCAAGCTGCCGACGCTTTACAGCGATCTGGCAGACGAACTGGGTTGCGGCTTTTTCGATGCCAATACGGTTGCCGTCACCACGCCGCTCGATGGCGTTCATCTCGATGCGGAAAACACCCGGGCGCTCGGTCGCGGCCTCGAGCCGATCGTGCGGATGATGCTCGGTCTCTGATAGATTCAAGGCGCCGGCTTCGATCCGCCGCCACCAATAAGGCAGGAAACACATGGCTGAGAATTACGACGTCATTATCATCGGCTCCGGTCCGGGCGGTTATGTCGCCGCCGTGCGCGCCGGCCAGCTTGGCCTGAAGACCGCGATCGTCGAGCGCGAGCACCTGGGCGGCATCTGCCTCAACTGGGGCTGCATTCCCACGAAGGCGCTGCTTCGTTCGGCCGAAATTCTCGATCATTCCAACCATCTCAAGGATTACGGCCTCGTTCTCGAAGGCAAGGTGAGCGCTGATGTGAAGGCTGTGGTTGCTCGCTCGCGCGGCGTCTCCGCCCGCCTCAATCAAGGCGTCGGCTTCCTGATGAAGAAGAACAAGGTCGATGTGATCTGGGGGGAAGCCAAGATCACCAAGCCGGGCGAAATCGTGGTCGGCAAGTCGACCAAGCCGGTGGTCGAGCCGCAGCATCCGCTGCCGAAGAACGTCAAGGGCGAGGGGACCTACACCGCCAAGCACATCATCGTCGCGACCGGCGCCCGTCCGCGCGCTCTTCCTGGCATAGAGCCGGACGGCAAGCTGATCTGGACCTATTTCGAAGCGCTGAAGCCGGATTTCCTGCCGAAGTCGCTGCTCGTCATGGGCTCGGGCGCCATCGGCATCGAATTCGCAAGCTTCTATCGCTCCATGGGCGTCGACGTCACCGTCGTCGAAGTCATGCCGACGATCATGCCGGTCGAAGATGCTGAAATCTCCGGCATCGCCCGCAAGCAGCTCGAAAAGCGCGGCCTGAAGATCTTCACCAAGGCGAAGGTTACGAAGGTCGACAAGGCTGCCAACTCGATCACTGCCCATGTCGAAACCGAAGACGGCAAGGTACAGCAGATCGTTGCCGACCGCATGATCTCGGCCGTGGGCGTTCAGGGTAATATCGAGAACCTCGGCCTCGAGGCGCTCGGCGTGAAGACCGATCGCGGCTGCGTCGTCATCGACGGCTACGGCAAGACCAATGTTCCCGGCATCTATGCCATCGGCGACGTTGCCGGCCCGCCGATGCTCGCGCACAAGGCCGAGCACGAGGGCGTCGTCTGCATCGAGAAGATCGCCGGTCTGCCGAATGTTCATCCGACCGACAAGGGTAAGGTTCCGGGCTGCACCTATTGCCAGCCGCAGGTTGCCTCCGTTGGCCTCACCGAAGCCAAGGCCAAGGAACTCGGCCGCGATATCCGCGTCGGCCGTTTCTCCTTCGCCTTTAACGGCAAGGCGATCGCACTCGGCGAAGATCAGGGTCTCTGCAAGGTCATCTTCGACAAGAAGACCGGCGAACTGCTTGGTGCGCATATGGTTGGTGCAGAAGTGACCGAACTCATTCAGGGATTCGTGGTGGCCATGAACCTGGAGACGACGGAAGAAGAGCTGATGCACACGATCTTCCCGCATCCGACCGTTTCGGAAACGATGAAGGAAGCGGTGCTGGATGCCTACGGCCGGGTGCTGAACGCTTGATAATTTCCCGCCATGCCCTTTATCCAGGGGGTGGAAAACAGGAAAGGAAATCAACATGTCTATCACGGCGGAAGGTTGGATCGTCTTTCTTCTCATCGGGCTGGTCGCGGGTTTCCTCGCGAGCCTGATCGTTGGAGGAGGAGGGCTCATCAGTTGCCTGGTGAGCGGCGTGATCGGCGCTTTCGTAGGCGGTTTCCTGTTCCATTATTTCGGGATATCGCTCGGCATTGAAAATGCGCTTGTGGTGGAGATCATCCATGCCACAGTTGGCGCAATCATCGTGGTGCTCTTGGCGAGATTGATTGCCTAGAGCATCATCATTAGGACGCAAGGCGATGCTCGACAGCACTGTTCTGAAGGGCGCCCGAACGAGGGTTTGATGGAAAGCGTAGGTTGGCTGGGTCTGATCATCATAGGCGGTCTTGCGGGCTGGCTCGCGGGCAAGCTGATGGATGCGCGTTACGGCATCATCCTGAACATCATCCTCGGCATTGCCGGTTCGGTCGTCGCCGCGGCGCTGATGGTGGCCCTGCATGTCGGCGTTCCCGGCGGCCGGCTCGGCTTTTTCATCACCGGTTTTATCGGTGCATGCATTCTGATATTCGTCGCCAAATTCGCTCGGCGATGAAGGGCCGCATTTCAAGCGGCGGAAAGTAGACGTTCCATGGTCACGATTCTCGACACGATCAACCCGGACGCAAAGCGCGTGCGACACCCGGAAAAGGCGCATCGGCCGGATACGGAAGTCCTGCGCAAGCCGGACTGGATCCGCGTGAAGGCGCCGACATCGAAGGGCTATGCCGAAACCCGCTCGATCGTGAAGGAGCACAAGCTCGTCACGGTCTGCGAGGAAGCCGGCTGCCCGAATATCGGCGAGTGTTGGGATAAGAAGCACGCCACCTTCATGATCATGGGCGAAATCTGTACCCGTGCCTGCGCCTTCTGCAATGTCGCGACCGGCAAGCCGAATGCGCTCGACATGGCCGAGCCGGAAAATGTCGCCAAGGCGGTCAAACAAATGGGCCTCAGCCACGTCGTCATCACCTCGGTCGACCGCGACGATCTGGAAGACGGCGGCGCAGAGCATTTCGAGAAGGTGATCTGGGCGATCCGCGCCGCTTCGCCCTCGACCACGATCGAGATTCTGACGCCGGACTTTCTGAAGAAGCCGGGCGCTTTGGAGCGTGTGGTCGCTGCTAAGCCCGACGTCTTCAATCACAATCTGGAAACCGTGCCTGGCAATTATCTGACGGTTCGCCCCGGTGCTCGTTACTTCCACTCCGTCCGCCTGCTGCAGCGGGTCAAGGAACTGGATCCGACGATGTTCACCAAGTCAGGTATCATGGTGGGCCTCGGCGAAGAGCGCAACGAAGTGCTGCAGCTGATGGACGACCTGCGCACCGCGGACGTCGACTTCCTGACCATTGGCCAGTATCTGCAGCCGACACGCAAGCACCACCAGGTGATGAGCTTCGTCACGCCGGAAGAGTTCAAGTCCTACGAAACGGTAGCCTACACCAAGGGCTTCCTGATGGTCGCTTCCAGCCCGCTGACGCGTTCCTCCCATCACGCCGGCGACGATTTCGCACGGCTGCGAGCTGCTCGCGCCAAGAAGCTGCTGCTCGCTGCCGAATAAACCCAGCCGGAATACATTCTTGTCATTCGGATGATCGCGGCGATTGCGCCGCGATTTTCGTTCGCGCGGTCATCTTTTTGTCATTGAAGCGGCTTAGGGAACTCGCCGCCGTTTGTTACCGGTTTCGGCGTTTTCGATTCGACTATGGAGCTGGACCGTGGAGCAGATCGTCGCGCCGCATGCGCTCGTCCGTGCCATCGATATCGATGAGGCGGCACGCATCCTCGAAAAGGCAGATCGTATTCTTATCATAGGGTGTTCCGGCACAGGCAAGAGCACGCTCGCGCAGCCCATCGCGTCGCTGCGTGGGTTGACCTATGTTTCGATGGATCGCGATATCTTCTGGCTGCCTGGCTGGAAATCGCGTCCGCGCCCGGAAGCCATCGCGCTGATCGAGCAGGCGGTTGCCGGGCCGCGCTGGATCATGGACGGCAACAGCCCCGGAACCTTGCCCTTGCGGTTGCCGCGCGCCGAACTCATCATATGGCGACGCCCGCCGCGGCACGTGGCACTGCGCGGCGTCATTTCACGTTGGCTGCGCTACCGCGGCCGGTCGCGGCCCGAAATGGCGCCCGGATGCCCCGAGCGACTGGACTGGAAATTCCTGCGCTACATCTGGACATTCGAGCATGACGAAGCGCCGCAGCTTCAGGAGATGCTCGAACGACACGGCCGCAATGTGCCTGTCGTGACGCTGAAATCCTACCGCGACGGCGAAGATCTGCTTTCGCGTCTCCGAAGCAATATCTGAGAGGCCGTTATGGATCAGCTTTTGGTGCCGCCATTGCGCAGCGAGATACGCGACCTTGAGGTAGCCGCTGAGCATATCCGCCGCGCAAATCGCATCCTTGTCATGGGCTGCTCCGGCGGTGGCAAATCAACCCTCTCGCAGAAGATCGCCGCCCGCTTTGATCTTGCCTATGTCTCCATCGATCGCGACGTTTTGTGGCTGCCCGGTTGGGCTCAGCGCGACAAGACAGAGCAGCGCGCCATCATCATTGCCAAGGTGCAAGGTGAGCGATGGATCATGGATGGGACCAACCCCTCGACATTCGACGTCCGCCTGCCGCGTACGGATTTGGTCATATGGGTGCGAATGCCCCGCCTGCTATGCATCTGGGGCGCCGTTTCTCGCTGGATCAAGTGGATGGGTCGCACGCGACCGGAAATGGCGCCAGGCTGCATAGAGAAAGTCGATTGGGAGTTCCTGAGCTTCATCTGGACCTTCGAGGAGAAATTCGCCCCGCGTATTCTTGTAGGCCTTGCGCAGCACGGCCCTGATGTTCCCGTTTTGCAGCTGAAATCCCGCGGCGAAATGTGTCAGCTCCTTGATCTTCTCGGCCGTCCTGCTTAATTGCGGCTCATGCCTCAGTTTGAAACTCATCGCCCCGTTCCGCATTCCCCAGACCAGATGTTCGACCTCGTCGCCGATGTGGAGCGTTATCCGGAATTCCTGCCGCTCTGCGAGGCGCTTACGGTCCGCAGCCGCAAGGAGCGCGACGGCAAGACCTTGCTCGTTGCCGATATGACGGTCGGGTATAAGGCGATCCGCGAGACGTTCACCACACAGGTGCTGCTGAATAAGGCGGAGCGCGCGATCGACGTGAAATATATCGACGGACCATTCAAATATCTCGACAATCGCTGGCGTTTTCAGCCGGCGGAGGATGGTGGCAGCGTCATCGATTTCTTCATCGATTACGAGTTCAAGAGCCGCATTCTCGGCGCTTTGATGGGATCGATGTTCGATCGTGCCTTCCGCATGTTCACGGATGCCTTCGAGACGCGCGCGAACAAAATCTATACTTGAAGCCGCGCCCTATATTGAGCGAGCGTGACGAGCAGCTTCAGCGCCTCGCTTAACGTGGCAAGCCGGACCTTGTCGCGGCCGATATCGCCATAGCGCATTTCATGATGGATGATCTCGCCACTGCGCGCCTTGGCTGCCAGGTGGACGAGGCCCACTGGCTTTTCTGCGGAGCCGCCGCCGGGGCCGGCGATACCCGTTACCGCCACGGCGAAATCAGCCCGGGAGCGGAAGAGGGCGCCATGTACCATCTGCAGCGCCGTTTCCTTCGAAACCGCGCCAAACTGTGCCAGCGTTTGCTCCTGAACGCCGAGCATCTCCGTCTTGGCGGTATTGGTATAGGTGACGAAGCCGCGATCGACCACGGCGGACGAGCCTGGAATTTCCGTCAGCGCGCCGGCGATCAGACCACCGGTGCAGGATTCGGCCGTGGCGACCATCCAGCCCTTTGCCGTGAAATCCGTCACGATCTTTTGCGCGAGTGCGAGAATCTCATCGGGGAAATGCATTATGCCTTGCCTCCGCGATAGACCACGGTCGCCGTGGCGATGGCTGCGATGCCTTCGCGGCGGCCGACGAAGCCGATCTTCTCGTTCGTCGTTGCCTTGACCGAGCAGCGATCGATGCTGATGCCAAGAAACTCCGAAAGCCTGCCGCGCATCACGTCGCGATGCGGCCCGACCTTCGGCGCTTCGGCGATTAGGGAGACATCCGCATTCATGATGGTGCCGCCATGATCGCGCACGATCTTTGCCGCGTGCTCGATGAAGATACGGGAAGGCGCGCCCTTCCATTGTGGATCGGAGGGCGGAAAATGATCGCCGATATCGCCGGCGCCGCAGGTGGCAAGCAGCGCGTCCGTCAGCGCGTGCAGCGCGACATCGGCGTCCGAGTGCCCCTTCAGCTTCTGGTCATGCGGGATGAAGACGCCGCATAGCGTCACGCCGTCGCCCGGCTCCAGTTGATGAACGTCATAGCCGTTGCCGGTGCGCACGTCGGGCAGCAGCGCGGCGCTAAGCTTTTCATCGGCCATGGCAATATCCCTTTTGATCGTCAATTTTACGTTGTCGGCGCTGCCCATCACGAGTGTCACCGGTAGGTTACACCATTCCGCAATCGCCGCATCGTCGGTGAAATCAACCTTGCCGCCGGCTTCTGCTTTCTCATGCGCCGCGAGGATATCGGCAAAGCGGAAGGATTGCGGCGTCTGTGCGGCGTGAAGCCCGGCACGAGGCACGGTGTCGACAACGAGCCCTTCCGCATTGCCGCGCTTCAGCGTGTCGGTGACAGGCATGGCCGGCAGCACCGCCGGCGCGCCGTCTGCAAGCGCTGCGGCGATACGATCCAGCAGATCATGGTCGAAAAAGGGGCGCACGGCATCGTGAATCATAACGTGCGTGACGCCGCTGTCTTTCAATGCGCGTAGCCCCGCAAGCACGGATTGCTGACGGGTCGCGCCGCCAAAGGCGATCTCGATATGAGGGAGGCCGGCGACCTGCTCCAGCGCAGCACGCAGCAGCTTCTCATCGTCGCGGTGGATGACGATGACGATTTTCGATGCCTGCGGCCATGTCACGAATTTTTCAAGCGTATGCGCAATAACCGCTCTGCCGCCGATCGGGCGATATTGCTTGGGGCCTTCTTCGGGAGACCCCGCCCGTTCGCCGCGCCCGGCGGCAACGATGACGATTCCCACCGACAGCGGTTGCTTTGAATGCATTTGCGTCATAAACCCCCGAAGGATGAAAGGCTTCGTCTGTAGCATGGCTTTGAAAAGCGTGGAGCTTTTTGAATAAGCACATGCTAAATAGATCGCCAAAACGGGATCCTGCTTCCAATAGGGTCTATCGCCTCGACCGAGTATTTTCCAGCATTTGCCCAAAAAATATCGGGATTCTTCGAAACCCCTTGGCAAACTTTCAAAGCGTGTCTAAAAATAGTGCAGACGTATAGTGTGCCCGAAAGATAATCATTTGCTATCTTCCAAGCTTGCAACTCCATTTTCAATCGGTTCCGTATCAATCCGGAATCGTGTGATCCTGGCGCCGATGTCGGGCGTGACAGATCTTCCGTTCCGGCAGCTTGCCTTGCGCTACGGCGCCGGCCTGGTCGTCACCGAGATGGTCGCAAGCCGCGAGCTCGTGCAGGACACGGCCGAATCCTGGGCGCGTCTGAGAAGCGCAGGGTTGAAGCCCCACATGGTGCAGCTTGCTGGTCGCGAAGCGCATTGGATGGCCGAGGCTGCAAGGATCGCCGTGGATAATGGTGCCGATATCATCGATATCAATATGGGCTGCCCCGCCAAGAAGGTGATCGGCGGTTATTCCGGCTCGGCGCTGATGCGTGACCCGGACCATGCGCTGACATTGGTCGAAGCGACGGTACGGGCGGTGAACATTCCTGTTACGCTGAAGATGCGGCTGGGCTGGGATGAGAATTCCATCAATGCGCCTTATATCGCGCGCCGGGCCGAAGAGGCCGGTATCCAGCTCGTCACCATTCATGGCCGCACGCGCATGCAGTTCTACGAGGGCAGAGCGGATTGGGATGCAATCCGCGCCGTGCGCGACGTGATCTCCGTTCCGCTTGTTGCCAACGGCGATGTCGAAACGGCTGAGGACGCGCAGGAAATCCTGCGGCGCTCGGGTGCCGACGCGGTCATGATCGGCCGGGGCTGTCAGGGCCGTCCGTGGCATGCGGGCGTGCTGGCAGGGCATCGCGAGCCCAGTCGCGATGAGATCGGCGAGATCGCCCTCGAACATTATCGCATGATGCTGGAGTTCTACGGCGAAGCCGTCGGCATTCGCCACGCCCGCAAGCATCTCGCCTGGTATCTCGATCGCTATGCGCCTGCGACGACAGGCGCTGATAAGGCGAAAATCATGACGTCGAAAGACAGCGGCGAGGTAGCGGCATCTTTCCATGCCGCGCTGCAGGCAGGCGCTGATCTCGCTCACCGCATTCAGGAGGCTGCATGACTTCGAAAACCAGCTCCGGCGCCGGTGATACCTCGGCCAACTCTGTCGCCATGGCTGTTCTCAACGCGATCCAGAATCCCGTCGTCATGGTCGACGAGGCGGGTTTGATTGCCTTTGCCAACTGGGAGGCGGAGGCTTTCTTCGGCGCCAGCGCCTCGCATCTCTCACGCTATAAGATTTCGAGCTTCATTCCCTTCGGCAGCCCCTTGCTGGCGCTGATCGATCAGGTTCGTGAGCGCCGGGCGCCCGTGAACGAATACCGTGTCGATCTGAGCTCGCCACGCCTTGGGCAGGACAAGCTGGTGGATATTTATGTCGCGCCGGTTTCCAGCGACCCAGGCTCCGTCGTGGTCGTATTCCAGGAGCGCTCCATGGCCGACAAGATCGATCGGCAGCTGACGCATCGCGCCGCCGCCCGCTCGGTCACCGGCCTTGCCTCCATGCTGGCGCATGAGATCAAGAACCCGCTTTCGGGCATTCGAGGGGCGGCCCAGCTGCTCGAACAGTCGGTCGAGGATGACGATCGCGCACTGACGCGCCTCATCTGCGACGAGACGGATCGCATCGTCTCGCTGGTCGACCGTATGGAGGTTTTCTCCGACGAGCGGCCGGTCGATCGCGTCCCCGTCAACATCCATTCCGTGCTCGATCATGTGAAGGCCGTCGCCAAGGCCGGCTTTGCCCGCAACATCAAGATCTCAGAGAATTACGACCCCTCGCTGCCGGCGGTCTTCGCCAATCGGGATCAGCTCGTGCAGGTCTTTCTCAATCTGGTGAAGAACGCCGCTGAAGCGGTGGGCGACCGTCAGGATGGCGAGATCATGTTGACGACGGCCTATCGCCCCGGCATCAGGCTTTCGGTTGCCGGCACGCGCGAAAAGATCTCCCTGCCGCTGGAATTCTGCGTCATCGACAATGGCCCTGGCGTGCCGGCCGATCTCGTGCCGCATCTCTTCGATCCGTTCATCACCACCAAGACGAACGGAACCGGCCTCGGCCTCGCACTGGTCGCCAAGATCATCGGCGACCACGGCGGTATCGTCGAATGCGACAGCCAGAACCATCGCACCACTTTCCGTGTTTTGATGCCTGCCTCCAAGGGCATCACCTCAGAAGATGCCCCCCTTCCGAACTCTACAGGGACTACTCGATGACAGCCACGATCCTTGTCGCCGATGACGATGCGGCCATCCGCACCGTGCTCAACCAGGCTTTGAGCCGCGCGGGCTACGACGTACGCATTACGTCCAACGCCGCCACGCTCTGGCGTTGGGTCTCGGCCGGCGAAGGCGACCTTGTCGTAACCGACGTCGTCATGCCCGATGAAAACGCATTCGACCTGCTGCCGCGGATCAAGAAGGCTAGACCGGATCTGCCTGTTCTGGTCATGAGTGCGCAGAACACGTTCATGACGGCAATCAAAGCGTCGGAGAAGGGCGCTTACGACTATCTCCCGAAGCCCTTCGACCTGACTGAGCTGATCGCGATCGTCGGGCGTGCTCTGTCTGAGCCGAAGCGCAAGCCGGCAAAAATTGATGACGACATGCAGGACGGTATGCCGCTTGTCGGCCGATCCGCCGCGATGCAGGAAATCTACCGCGTGCTTGCGCGCCTGATGCAGACCGATTTGACGCTGATGATCACCGGCGAATCCGGTACCGGCAAGGAACTGGTAGCGCGTGCCCTGCATGATTACGGCAAGCGCCGTAACGGCCCCTTTGTCGCCATCAACATGGCGGCCATCCCGCGCGACCTGATCGAATCCGAATTGTTCGGTCACGAGAAAGGCGCCTTCACCGGCGCGCAGACCCGCTCGACCGGACGCTTCGAGCAGGCCGAAGGCGGCACGCTGTTCCTCGACGAAATCGGCGATATGCCGATGGATGCGCAGACGCGCCTGCTGCGCGTGCTGCAACAGGGCGAATATACCACCGTCGGCGGCCGCACGCCGATCCGCACTGACGTTCGCATCGTTGCCGCTACCAACAAGGACCTGAAGCAGGCCATTAACCAGGGTCTCTTCCGCGAGGATCTCTATTACCGTCTCAACGTCGTGCCGCTGCGCCTGCCGCCGCTGCGCGATCGCGCCGAGGACATTCCGGATCTGGTGCGTCATTTCATCCAGCAGGCAGAAAAAGAGGGGCTGGGTTCCAAGCGTTTCGATCAGGAAGCGCTAGAGCTGATGAAGGCCTATCCCTGGCCCGGCAACGTCCGCGAGCTGGAAAACCTCATTCGCCGGCTGATGGCGCTTTACCCGCAGGATGTCATCACCAAGGAGATCATCGACGCGGAGCTGCGCGCCGACGTGCCCGACAGCCCGATCGAAAAAGGGCCAGTCCGCACCGGCTCCATGACCATTGCACAGGCGGTGGAAGAGAATATGCGGACCTATTTCGCCAGTTTCGGTGAGAACTTGCCGCCGCCGGGCCTCTACGACCGCGTATTGACCGAAATGGAATACCCGCTGATTCTCGCCGCTTTGACCGCCACTCGCGGGAATCAGATAAAGGCCGCCGATCTTTTGGGGCTCAACCGCAATACGCTGCGCAAGAAGATCAGAGAACTGGGAGTTTCGGTTTACAGAAGCTCCCGTACGGCTTGACAACCCGATCATATGCGTTGCATTTTCGCCACAATGCGTTGCTTAAAGGTCACGCAGTTGATTCGTCGTTTTTGCAGTGGCGATTCGTCTGACCAGCTCTCCAAAAGGCAAGAGTTCGTCTGATTTTTCAGCTATTTGCAATGATGACCTGAAGTAAGGGTTTCGCTCCTTGGCGAAACCGGACGACAGTTCCCGCCTCTGCCTGTCACTCGCATGAAGGTCTTATTTGGCCGTGCATTTGACCAGGGCGCCGACCGTCGCTTGGGCGTGGAGATTGATGGGAATGATACAGGATGCGGTGTCGCCGGCGGCGAGCGACGAGACGGTTGTCAAGGTGACGGACCGTCGTGCTTCCTTTGCCCTGCCTGGTCTGATCTTGGCCGGCGGCGCGCTTTTGTGTGCCATCGCGACTTTGCTGATGCTTCTCGGGCTGACACCGGTCGCCCCGACATCATCGGTCGTTTTCACCTCGGTCGTGATCAACGGTCTGTTCGTGCTGGGGCTGATTGCGCTGATCGCCCGCGAAGTGGCGCGGCTGATGAAGGCGCGCAGCCGGGGCCGCGCTGCGGCGCGCCTGCATATCCGTATCGTCGTTCTTTTCTCGATCGTGGCGATCACGCCGGCCATCCTCGTCGCCATCGTTGCCAGCCTGACGCTCAATGTTGGCCTCGACCGCTGGTTCGGCGTGCGCACGCAGCAGATCATCAGTTCCTCGCAGAACGTCGCACAAGCCTATTTGATGGAGAATGCGAGTTATCTGCAGGGCCAGACCGTCTCGATGGCGAATGACCTGGAGCGCAACCGTTCCCTCTTCAACCTCGATCGCACCGGTTTTGCCGACTTGATGACCCGTCAAGCACGCGGGCGCGGCTTGCTGGGTGCATTTCTCGTGCGCCGCGACGGGAGTGCCATCGTCCAGGCTGAGATCAAGACCGAGCGTCCGCTGCCGGCCATTCCTAAGGATGCGCTTGATTCCTCGGCCAACGGACAGCCGACCCTCATCCCGCCGGGCATAACCAATCTGGTCGGAGCGGTCATCAAGCTTGATGAGATACCCGGCGCGTTCCTCTACACCGTCCGCGCGGTCGACCCGCGCGTCATGAACGCCATGCGGATGGTGGAGGACAACACGGTCGAGTACAAAGCGATGGAAGAAGGGCGCATGTCGCTCCAGATCGCTTTTGCGGTTCTCTATATCGGCTTTGCTCTCATCGTTCTATTAGCGGCAATCTGGACCGCTATTGCTATTGCAGACCGTATCGTACGGCCTATCCGTCTCCTCATCAGCGCTGCGGACAACGTTGCCTCGGGTAATATGAACGTGCTGGTACCGGTGCGCTCGGCTGACGGCGATGTCGGCAGCCTATCACGCACCTTCAACAAGATGATTTCGGAAATTCGCACGCAGCGCGATGAAATCCTTGAAGCGAAGGACGAGGTCGACGATCGACGCCGCTTCATCGAGGCCGTGCTGTCGGGTGTGACGGCGGCCGTGATCGGCGTCGAGCACGATCGTCGCATCGCAATCGTGAATACTTCGGCGGAAGATTTGCTGACGCTCAAGAGCGACGAGCTCATCGGCAAGAATCTCTCGGAGATCGCCCCCGAGGTCGATCAAGTCGTCAACGAGGCGACGACGCGCCATCGCAGCGATTTCCGCAAGCAGATCAGCCTCGTACGCGGCGGGACTGTTCGTACGCTCAGCGTTCAGGTGACACGTGAGGAATCGCGCGATGCCAATGAATCTTATGTCATCACCCTCGATGACATTACCGATCTTGTCATCGCGCAGCGTTCGACCGCCTGGGCTGATGTTGCCCGTCGCATTGCGCATGAGATCAAGAATCCGCTGACGCCCATTCAGCTGTCGGCCGAGCGTATCCGCCGCCGTTTCGGCAAGAATATCGCCGAAGCCGACCGCCCGGTCTTCGACCAGTGCACGGATACGATCATCCGGCAGGTGGGCGATATCGGCCGCATGGTCGACGAGTTCTCCTCCTTCGCCCGCATGCCGAAGCCGACCATGGAGCCGACCGATCTGCGCGATATTCTGCGCGACGCCGTGTTCCTGCGCGAAATGGGCAATACGCACGTCCAGTTCGAGCGTGAGCTGGGCGACGAACGGCTCGAGGGGATGTTCGATGCGCGTATGCTCGGCCAGGCCTTCGGCAATCTCATCAAGAATGCCGTCGAGGCAATCGAAGGTGTGCCGAGCGACCAGGCGCGCGAGCAGCCGAAGGTCCTTGTGCGCTCGTCACTCGATCCCGATCGCGATCGCTTCACGGTTGATGTTATCGACAACGGTCGCGGCCTGCCGGTGGAAAACCGACACAGCATTCTCGAACCCTATATGACGATGCGCGAAAAGGGCACGGGCCTTGGCCTCGCCATCGTCAAGAAGATCATTGAAGACCATGGCGGGCAGATCGAACTCCACGACGCTCCCGCCGATTTCGACCAGGGCAGGGGGGCCATGATCCGCGTGCATCTGCCGCGTCGTGAGCAGGCCGCCGTCGCCCATACGGAAAATGACAAGGAAAGCGTCTATGGCATCTGATATTCTCGTAGTCGACGACGAGGAAGACATTCGCGAAATCGTTTCGGGAATTCTTTCGGATGAGGGCCACGAAACCCGCACTGCGCATGACAGCGACAGCGCGCTCGCCGCGATTTCCGATCGTGCGCCGCGGCTGATCTTCCTCGATATCTGGATGCAGGGCAGTAAGCTCGATGGTCTGGCGCTATTGGATGAGATCAAGGCGCGCCATCCCGAGCTGCCAGTCGTCATGATCTCAGGTCACGGCAATATCGAAACGGCCGTCTCCGCCATCAAGCGCGGCGCTTTCGATTTCATCGAAAAGCCGTTCAAGGCCGATCGCCTCATCCTGATTGCCGAGCGCGCGCTCGAAAATTCCAAGCTGAAGCGTGAGGTTTCCGAGTTGAAGCGCCGCACCGGCGACGCTGTGGAGCTGATCGGCACCTCAGTCGCCGTTTCGCAGCTCCGCCAGACGATCGATAAGGTATCCCCGACCAACAGCCGCATCATGATCTTCGGTCCGTCAGGCTCCGGCAAGGAGCTCGTGGCCCGGATGATCCACAAGAAGTCGGCGCGCGCCAATGGTCCGTTCGTGGCGCTGAATGCCGCCACCATCACACCCGAGCGCATGGAAATCGCTCTGTTCGGCACCGAGGGCTCACCGGGGCAGGCGCGCAAGATCGGCGCCCTGGAAGAGGCCCACCGCGGCATCCTCTATCTCGATGAAGTCGGCGAAATGCCGCGCGAGACGCAGAACAAGATCCTGCGCGTGCTCGTCGACCAGCAGTTCGAGCGCGTCGGCGGCTCGAAGCGCGTGAAGGTGGATGTGCGCATCATCTCGTCCACGGCCTATAACCTCGAGAGCCGCATTGCCGAGGGCCTGTTCCGCGAAGATCTCTACCACCGTCTTGCCGTGGTGCCCGTGCGCGTGCCGGCCCTTGCCGAACGCCGCGAAGATATCCCCTTCCTCGTGGATCAGCTCATGCGCCAGATTTCGGAGCAGGCGGGCATCCGTCCGCGCCGGATTGGCGATGATGCCATGGCCGTGCTGCAGGCGCATGATTGGCCGGGCAACATCCGCCAGCTGCGCAACAATATCGAGCGGCTGATGATCTTGGCACGCTCGGATGGCGCGGAAACGCCGATCACGGCGGAAATGCTGCCGACCGACCTCGGCGACATGCTGCCGAAGGTCTCCGCCAAGAACGATTATCACATCATGACATTGCCGCTGCGCGAAGCCCGCGAAATGTTCGAGCGCGACTACCTCATCGCTCAGATCAACCGTTTCGGCGGCAATATCTCGCGTACGGCGGAGTTTGTCGGCATGGAGCGCTCGGCGTTGCATCGCAAGCTGAAGTCGTTGGGCGTCTGACCAGTCGCCCGACATTTCAAACATCACAGAATTCGGATCAGGGGCTTCCATGCCGAGAATAGCTTATGTCAACGGTCGCTACGTCAAGCACGGCGATGCCATGGTGCATATTGAGGATCGCGGCTATCAGTTCGCCGATGGAGTCTACGAGGTTTGCGAGGTTCGTCATGGCGTGATTGTCGACCTGACGCGTCATCTCGATCGACTCAACCGTTCTCTAAGCGAGCTGCGCATCGCCTGGCCGATGACGCGTCAGGCATTGATCCTGGTGATTCGCGAGACGCTGCGCCGCAACCATGTCCGCAACGGCCTGTTCTATTTGCAGGTGACGCGTGGCGTCGCCCGTCGAGATCACGTCTTTCCGCCGGCCGGCACGCCATCCTCGATCGTCGTCACCGCCAAGAGCACCGACCAGTCCGTCATCGCCATGAAGAACGCCAACGGCATCAAGGCGATCACCGTCCGCGATAACCGCTGGGATCGGGTGGATATCAAGTCTGTGGGCTTGCTTCCGAACGCCATGGCCCGTCAGCAAGCCAAGGAGGCCGGCGCGCAGGAGGCCATTTATATCGACCACAACGGCATGGTGAAGGAAGGGGCCGCGACCAACGTCTGGATCGTCGATCACGACGGAAATCTCGTCACCCGTCCCGCTGAACATGGCATCCTGCGCGGCATCACCCGCACCACGCTGATGGACGTCGCAGCCAAGCTCGATGTGACGATCGTCGAGCGATTCTTCTCGGTCGAGGAGATGATGAAGGCCCGCGAAGTCTTCATTACAGCGGCGACAAGTATCTGTTTTCCGGTCGTTTCTATCGATGGAGAGACGATCGCGAACGGTCATCCGGGCAGCATGTCACAGAAAATTCGTGAAGCCTTTTTCGACGTTGCGGAAAAGACTGCGATTTGATACCAACAATCGTTGGGGGGAGAGAATGAGGGTATCTCCCGTCCGGGACCTCTGTATACCATGACATTCAACCGGCTCAGGTCGGCAAAAAAGAAAGAAGCGGCGCGATGGCGGAACGTTCTCAGAACTTGCAGGACTTGTTTCTCAATACTGTTCGCAAGCAAAAGATTTCACTCACGATTTTCTTGATTAACGGCGTGAAGCTCACAGGTGTCGTAACCTCATTCGACAATTTCTGCGTCCTGCTCCGCCGCGATGGCCATTCGCAGCTCGTCTACAAGCATGCGATTTCGACGATCATGCCGGGTCAGCCGATGCAGATGTTCGAGAGCGAAGAAGCCGCATCCTAACCGGGACTTGCCGTTATCACGACACGCGATACCAAAAATGATTCCCTCATCCCGGAGACCGTAAAACACCGGGATGATATGCGCGCCGTTGTCGTCGTGCCTGTACTGAAGCAGGCACGTGCAGCGCGTTCCGCTCAAGCCGACAATGCCATCTCTGTCACTCGACCGCCCGAAAGCCGGCTGGAAGAGGCAAAGGGCCTTGCGCTCGCCATCGATCTCGATGTCGTCAACGGCTCTATCGTGCCGATCAACGATCCGCGGCCGGCAACCTTGCTCGGAACCGGCAAGATCGAGGAAATTCTCGCGCTTCTCGACGAGCTCAACGCCGGCCTCGTCATCGTCGATCATCCCTTAACTCCGGTGCAGCAGCGCAATCTTGAAAAGGCATGGAACGCCAAGGTCATCGACCGAACCGGCCTCATTCTCGAAATCTTCGGCCGCCGCGCCTCCACCAAGGAAGGTACGCTGCAGGTCGAGCTGGCGCATCTGAACTATCAGAAGGGCCGGCTGGTTCGAAGCTGGACCCACCTAGAACGCCAGCGCGGCGGTGCCGGCTTCATGGGCGGCCCGGGTGAAACCCAGATCGAAGCCGACCGGCGCATGCTGCAGGAGCGGATCATCCGGCTCGAGCGCGAGCTTGAACAGGTGGTTCGCACCCGCCAGCTTCATCGCGCCAAGCGCAAAAAGGTACCGCATCCGATCGTGGCTCTCGTCGGTTATACCAATGCCGGCAAATCGACGCTGTTTAACCGTATTACCGGCGCTGGCGTTCTGGCGGAAGACATGCTCTTTGCGACGCTCGATCCGACGTTGCGCCGCATGAAGCTGCCGCATGGACGCACCGTCATCCTTTCAGATACCGTTGGTTTCATTTCCGATCTCCCGACTCACCTCGTGGCAGCCTTCCGTGCGACGCTGGAAGAGGTGCTGGAAGCCGACCTGATCCTGCATGTCCGCGATCTCTCCGATGACGACAATCAGGCCCAGAGTGCGGATGTCATGCGCATTCTCGGCGATCTCGGTATCGGCGAAGCCGAAGGCGCCGAGCGCATCCTTGAGGTTTGGAACAAGATCGACCGCCTGGAGCCGGAAGCTCACGATGCCATCGTCCAGAAGGCGTCGACCGCGGAAAACGTCATTGCCGTCTCAGCGATAACAGGCGAGGGCGTTGATCGTCTGATGGACGAAATCAGCCGGCGCCTCTCCGGCGTGCTGACAGAAACGACGATCACCTTGCCCGTCGAAAAGCTGGCGTTGCTGCCATGGCTTTACAATCACGCCATCGTCGATAACCGCGAAGACAATGAGGACGGCACGGTGACGCTCGACGTCCGCCTGACCGAGGCTGAAGCGGCGGAATTGGAGCGGCGCATGGGCAATGGCCCGAAGCCGCAACGCGAAGACTGGGAATAGGCGGGTTTACGCGGACTTGACGCCTGCCAGCTGCCGCTCGATGGCTTTTGCCGATTGCCATATCTCTTCCATCCGTTCCAGCGAGGCGCCTTCCAGCGTCTCGCCTTCAGCCTCGAGCGTCGTTTCGATATGATGGAAGCGGCGGCGGAACTTTGTGTTCGTGCCGCGTAGCGCTTGCTCGGGATCGGCGTTCACATGCCGGCCGATATTGACCACGGCGAAGATCAGATCGCCGAGTTCATCACTGACCTTGGCCTTGTCGCCGCTTGCAAGCGCTGCCCGCAATTCGCCGATCTCCTCCTCGATCTTGTCGAGGATCGGTTCAGGCGCAGACCAGTCGAATCCGACCTTGGAGGCACGCTCCTGCAGTTTCAGGGCTTCGGTCAGGGCAGGGCAGCTCCGCTGCACAGAGCTCAGGAAGCCGGCCTTGAAATCTTCTGTGATGCCGCTCTTTGCCCGCCGTTCGGCCCGTTCGCGCTTCTCTTCGGCCTTGATCCGGTCCCATTGCAGCGTCACCGCATCTTCGGTTTTGGCGTCCGAGACGGCGAAGACGTGCGGATGGCGGCGGATCATCTTGCGGGTAATGGCATGCACCACATCGCCGAAGGAAAATGCACCGGCCTCCTCAGCGATCCGGGAATGGAAAACGACCTGCAGCAAGAGATCGCCAAGTTCGTCGCAAAGATCGTCGTTATCCTTGCGCTCGATCGCATCCGCGACCTCATAGGCCTCTTCGATCGTATAGGGCTTGATGGTTTCGAAGGTCTGGACGATATCCCAAGGGCAGCCGCTCTCCGGGTTTCGCAGCGCCGCCATGATGTCGATCAGGCCGGAAATGTCTCGCGATGCTTCCATCGTTGCCTCAAGTTTTGCTCTGTCAGTTCAAAGGAATGTCGTTGCCGCTCTTCGATGCCTGGTAGTTCTCGGAGAGATCGGCATAGGCTTGCTTGATGCGCGCCGTCTGGTCCTTCAGCTCGCCCTTACGCAGATCGTCTCCCGTCTCCACGAGGTCGGAGATTGCAAAGCTCTTCCAGAATGCGTTTTGACGGCGATAGCCACCCGGCTCCAGACCGAAGACTTCCTTCAGGATCTTGAGATCGTGCGGGATCGCGAAGGCATCCCGGGAATCCTCATGGCTGAAGAAATAGTAGAAATTGTCGAAGCCCGCCCAAGTGATCGCCGACATGCACATGGTGCAGGGCTCATGAGTCGACAGGAAGATCAGATTCTTCGTCGCGGGCTTTTCGCCGAGTTCGTAGAAGCGCTTGAGGGTGTGAACCTCGCCATGCCAGAGCGGGTTTTCCAGTTCATTGTTGGTTTCCGCGATGACGAGCGAGAGATCGGACTTGCGCAGGATGGCCGCGCCAAAAACCTTGTTGCCGGCGGCGACGCCTTTGCGTGTCAGCGGCAGGATGTCATGCTCGACGACATCGAGGAGGCGTGCAGCGATGCTATTGTCAGACAAGGGTTTTCTCCAACGATTTTCGCTGCAGTCTATCGGGATTGCAAATGCGGCGGTATGCGTAAATAACTTAAAGACTATGTTTGCCACAAGCAATAAAGCAGCGCGGCAACGGGGCCGAGCCATAAAACTCTATAGATTTTATAGGCTTATTGCAATCTGCTCGCCTGGTGAGTTTTGCTCAAATCCTTGGCATGTCGAGCAAAAGAATACGCGCATGCATGGGCATTAGAATTTCTGTTTCTTCAATCTCTTGGCCGCAGGGGCGATATTTGCCAAATCTCGAAGTGGAATAACGATGCCTCCCAAGACTGAACAGCTTTCGGTGTTTCCCGCTTTCTTCCGCGTGGAAGGAAGGGTGGCGGCTGTGTTCGGCAATGGCGACGAGGCTTTTGCCAAGGTACGGCTTCTTTTGAACACACAGGCGAAAGTCGTTGCCTTTGCGCAGGCGCCGGAGGCTGATTATCACGCTTTCCTCATCGCCAACCGCATCGAAACCGTACGCGGCGATTTTTCACCCGATCAGGTCAAAGGCGCGACGCTTGTCTTTGCTGCTACTGGCGATGCCGAGGCGGATCGTGCGATCGTCGATGCGGCTCGCGCTGAGCGCGTCCCGGCAAACGCCGTCGACCAGCCCGACTATTGCGATTTCTACACGCCTGCGCTGGTCAATCGCGCTCCTGTGGCCGTTGCCATCGGCACGGAAGGCGCAGGTCCTGTTCTGGCGCAGATGATCCGCGCACAGATCGATCAGATGCTGTCGCCGTCGCTTGGCAAGCTTGCGGAATTGGCGACGCGCTATCGCAAGCCGGTTGAGCGTTTTGTGGTGCGTGGCGTTGCCCGCCGCGTCTTCTGGCGTCAGTTCTTTTCTGGACCGGTCGCCGATGCCGTCAATGCCGGCCATATTGCGCATGCGGAGCGGACGGCCGATGAGTTGCTGCGGTCGTCGCGTGAAGTCGAGGGCCGCGTCTGGCTGGTTGGCGCCGGTCCTGGCGCGGAAGATCTCCTTACGCTACGGGCGCAGCGCGTGATGATGGAAGCCGATGTCATCGTCTACGACGCGCTGGTGCCGCAGGCGATCGTCGACATGGGTCGCCGCGATGCTGAGCGCCTCTCGGTTGGCAAGCGCAAGGGCTGCCATAGCAAGTCGCAGGAAGAGATCAACGATCTGCTGGTGCAGCTTGGCCGCGAAGGCAAGCGTGTCGTGCGGCTGAAGTCGGGCGATCCGCTGGTTTACGGTCGTGCGGGCGAGGAAATGGCGGCTCTGCGTGCTGCCGGTATCGGCTACGAGATTGTTCCTGGCATCACCTCGGCCTTTGCGGCCGCCGCGGATTTCGAACTGCCGCTGACGCTGCGCGGTGTTGCCTCGTCGCTGGTCTTCACGACGGGTCACGATCTCACAGGCGATGTGTTGCCTGATTGGGCGAGTTTGGCCGTATCCGGCGCAACGATTGCCGTGTATATGGGACGCACGGTTGCGGCTTCCGTCGCCGGACGCCTGATGCAAGCCGGCTTGCCGCCCGAGACGACTGTTGCCGTCATCGAGAATGCAAGCCGGCGCGATCGCCGCTTGATGCACGGAATCCTGCGGGATCTGCCTGACCTCGAGCACCGCGACGAGTTGAGCGGGCCGGTCATGGTCATTATCGGCGATGCCGTCGCGGGTGCGAATTTTGAACAATCCGAGCCGCTGGTCCGTCGCGAGACCGCTGCTCAAGACTATGCAAGGAACTGATTGATGGTCGACAAGGTTTTGACCGCAAACCGGCTCACCGATGGCGTCGCCGTATGGCTGAACGCTAATGGTGAGTGGGTGACATCGCTGCAGGAAGCGCTTGTCGTTCGCCATGCCGAAGCGGAAGCTGCACTGGAAGCGATCGGCAAGCAGGCCTATGCTGACAACAAGGTCGTCGACGTCAATCTGATCGACGTGCAGGAAACCGGCGGCAAGCTCTGGCCGCTGCGCCTGCGCGAGCGCATCCGCGCCGAAGGCCCCACCATGGAATACGCGCCGGGCTATGCCGCGGCCGATCCCGATTTCATTGCAGTCTGAGAAGTCCCGAGGAAGTCATGTATCGTTACGATGAATTCGACCACGCCTTTGTTGCGGAGCGGGTTGCCCAGTTCCGCGATCAGGTGGAGCGACGCCTCTCGGGTGAGCTTTCGGAAGATGCGTTCAAGCCGCTGCGCCTGATGAACGGCGTCTATCTGCAGCTGCATGCCTATATGCTGCGCATCGCCATTCCATACGGCACGCTGAGCTCGCGCCAGATGCGCATGCTCGCCCATATCGCGCGCACCTATGACCGCGGCTATGGCCACTTCACCACGCGCCAGAACCTGCAGTTCAACTGGCCGAAACTCTCTGAAATGCCCGATGCGCTGGCAGATTTGGCCTCCGTCGAGATGCATGCGATCCAGACCTCCGGCAATTGCATTCGCAACGTGACGGCCGATCATTTCGCCGGCGCTGCGGCTGACGAAGTCGCGGATCCCAGACCGTATGCCGAGATCCTCCGCCAGTGGTCGTCCGTTCATCCGGAATTTTCCTTCCTGCCGCGCAAGTTCAAGATTGCCGTCACCGGTGCCGAGCGCGACCGTGCCGCGATCCAGGTGCATGATATCGGCCTGCATCTGAAGAAGAACGACAAGGGCGAGATCGGCTTTGCTGTTTACGTCGGCGGCGGGCAGGGGCGCACGCCGCTGGTTGCCAAGCTGATCCGTGACTTCCTGCCGGAAGAGGATCTCCTGTCCTATACGACGGCGATCATGCGCGTTTACAATCTGCATGGCCGCCGCGACAACAAGTATAAGGCCCGTATCAAAATCCTCGTGCACGAAACCGGCGCCGAAGAACTGGCGCGTCAGATCGAGGCCGAGTTCGACAAATTGCGAGACACTGAACTGAAGTTGCCGGAAGCTGACGTTCAGGCGATTTCAGCCTATTTCGCACCGCCGGCACTGCCGGAGCGCCCCGAAGGTTGGGAAAGTCTGGCACGCTGGAGGAAGGCCGATCCGGCCTTCGCGCGCTGGGTGCAGCAGAATGTGCAGCCGCACAAGAACCCCGATTACGGCATGGTAACAATCTCGCTGAAGCCGATCGGCGGCATTCCGGGCGACGCCTCGGACGCGCAGATGGAAGCCGTGGCCGATATCGCCGAGGAATATGCCTTCGACGAGATCCGCGTCAGCCACGAGCAGAACCTCATCCTGCCGCATGTGGCGCTGGCCGATCTCGAAGCCGTTTATCGCGGTCTGGTGGCCAACGGCCTCGAAACGGCGAATGCCGGCCTGATCACGGATATCATCGCCTGTCCCGGCCTCGATTATTGCGCTCTTGCCAATGCTCGTTCGATACCGGTTGCGCAGGAAATCTCCACGCGTTTCGGTTCGCCCGAGCGTCAGGCGGAGATCGGTGAGCTGAAGATCAAGATTTCCGGCTGCATCAATGCCTGCGGCCATCACCACGTCGGCCATATCGGCTTGCTTGGCGTCGAGAAGAAGGGTGCTGAGCTCTATCAGATCACGCTTGGCGGCTCCGGCGACGAGAACACCTCGATCGGCGAGATCATCGGCCGCGGCTTCGAGCCCGACAAGGTGACCGACGCCATCGAGACCATCGTCGATACATATCTCGGCCTTCGCCTCGATCCTTCCGAAACCTTCCTAGCCGCTTACCGTCGCGTCGGGCCACAGCCGTTCAAGACCGCGCTCTACGGCGCGTCCTCGTCGGCTGCCGAAGCAGCGTAAGGAGATTGACCATGACCAAGATCTGGCGTGAAACAGGCTTCCTAGACAATGATCCGTGGGTCATCGAGACCGATGAGGTCAAGGCGACCGAGACGCAGAAGCCTCTGCTTAACCTTGATGCGCTGATCGCGAAGGCGGAAGAGAGCAATGAGGCCGGTCTCGGCGTTCTCATCAAGCCGGCCGATGACGTGACCCGGCTGCAGCCGTATCTCGACCGTCTCGATATCGTCGCGGTTGCTTTTCCGGCCTTCAGCGATGGCCGCGCCTTCAGTCATGCCTCGCTGCTGCGCCAACGCCTCGGCTATGCCAATGAGCTGCGCGCTGTCGGCGACGTGCTGATCGATCAGATTCCGCTGATGCTGCGCGTCGGCATCGACAGTTTCGCGGTGACAAATGAGACAGCATTGAAGAGACTTTCGGAAAATCGCCTGCCGGGCATTCCGCATTACTATCAGCCGACCGCGCGCCGCGCAGAAGGCGGACAGGCCTATAGCTGGCGGCGATTGCCGGCAAAGTCTGCCTGATGTCGAAAGGCGGCTGTTACGGCAATTTGGCAGTGTCGGATTGCCGTATTCAAGCCTTTCGAACGATGTAATGTCGGCAATCTAGAAACTTGACTGGATAGCGCATATTTCAGTCCTATGCCGTCGGTTGGAATGGAATGCCTTTCAAAACCGGCTATATTGTAATATCAGCATCGCGAAATGAGCCTGACAGGGAATACGTGCCACAGGGAATACGTGCCCAGGAAGAACGCGTAAGACTAATACGGGATTCGAGACAGAATGAACGCCCCCGCAAAGACAGATGAATTTGTTTCAGCAGTACCCGCCGGCGTCTTCGCCGAGAAGGTGCTGAGCGTCACGCATTATACCGACCGGCTCTTTCGCTTCACCATGACCCGGCCGCAGGGCTTTCGTTTCCGTTCGGGCGAGTTCGCCATGATCGGACTGATGGTCGAGGGCAAGCCGCTTTATCGCGCCTATTCGATCGCGAGCCCCGCCTGGGCCGACGAGCTCGAATTCTTTTCCATCAAGGTGCCGGACGGCCCGCTGACCTCACACCTGCAGAATATCAAGCCCGGCGACGAAGTGCTGATGCGCAAGAAGCCGACGGGCACGCTGGTTCTGGATGCGCTGACACCTGGCCGCCGGCTCTATATGTTCTCGACCGGCACTGGAGTTGCGCCGTTTGCGAGCCTTATCCGCGATCCGGAAACCTATGAAAAATTCGAGGAAGTCATCCTCACCCACACGACGCGCGATGTCGCCGAGCTGAAATACGGCTTCGACCTCGTCGAGGAAATCCGCAATGACGAGATTCTCAGCGAAGTCGTCGGCGATAAGCTGCGCCACTACGCGACCGTCACCCGCGAGGAATTTCCCTTCAAGGGCCGCATCACCGATCTCATCGAGAATGGCAAGCTTTTCAGCGACCTCGGCGTACCGCCGCTGGATCCCGCGATCGATCGCGGCATGATCTGCGGCTCCTCCGCCATGCTGAAGGACACGAAGAGCCTGCTCGAAAAGGCCGGCCTGAACGAGGGTGCCAACAACAATCCGGCGGAGTTCGTCATCGAACGCGCTTTCGTCGGTTGATCAAACTCTAAATCCAGAACGAAAGGCGGCTTTGGTAGCGAGGCCGCCATTTTCATGCGCCGCTGAGATAATTGATAAGTGAGGCCATGGCTGCCTTGGCGGCATGCGCATCACCGCCTTGAATCGCTTCGATGGCTTGAATATGCATGGTGATCGCGCCGCCCATGCGGTCATGGGGTTCAGTCGAATACCACAGCCGGCGCGCATGTGTTTGAACCGATGCGAGCGCCGCTGTGATGAAGTTGTTAGGGCAGGCCGCTTCCAAAACCTCGTCGAAGGCCTTGTCGGCGGCGAAAAAGCCAGGCAGGTTGGCGGTAGTGGCGCATTCCTCCATCAGTCGAGCACATTCCCCCAATCGCTCGCGTTGCTTCGGATCCGCATGGGTCGCTGCAAGTGCTGCTGCGAGCGGTTCTAGTTCGCGCCTAACCTGCATGACATACTGATGATCTTCGGGACGAATCTCCGCAATCTGCAGACCGACGCGCGGGCGCACATGGATCAATCCCTGCCATGCAAGCTTCTGGATGGCTTCGCGCACTGGCGTACGCCCATGTCCGGCCATCTCGATCAGCTGTTTTTCGGTGACGAGCGCGCCTGGCTTCAACTCGAGCGTCACGATCGCATATTCCAATGCGAGATAGGCGAGATGGCTAAGGGAATTCTGCATCCGTGGTCGTGTCCGACTTATACGTGATCGAACACACAGTCTCATCGGGTATTCTCAAAGGCAACCCGGCGTAGTATATCAATCCCGCCGGGTGCGCTCGTACATCGCTTTATCCCGATCGTTGCCCCGAAGGACAACGATTTCGAATATCGCGCATTTGGGCGAAGGAGCTGCGTCGTTATTGACCGATTGCGGTGGCAAGGGTCGGCGGCCTTCGTTTGGCGGCCATAAGCAGGTCCAGTTCGGTGGACGATGGTCCGAACTTATAAAAAAGGCGCTTTGCCTCCGCATCATCGAGACGGTATTTTCGTGCAAACTCGGCAATGCTGTATGCGCGTCCGCGGATGACTTTCCGGGCGGTTGTCCGATTGGCGTTTTCTATCATGTTTCCCAACCTCCTTTCGGCTCCCTTTTTAGGTAAATAGCGCCGAATTCAGGCTTGGAAAGGCCTTGAAACCGGCTGCACCTCCGCTATGCGCGGCTTTCCGCCGAGACTCATGCAACAAAAAAGGGAAGGCGGAACAAACCGCCTTCCCTTTTCTCCTCTTCCCGATATGGGCATATTTTGCCCGATACGCCGTTAACGTCTGATCAGTCGACCGACGAAAATAAGAATGCAGGCGCCGATGAAACCCGTAATCAGGTAGTTCAGCCATACATGGAATGGCAGCGCGATGCCGACAGCCCGGAACAGCCAGCTGGCAACGAGCGCGCCGATAATGCCGAGGATGATGTTCATGATTATGCCTGTATTGCTTTTCATGATCATCTCGGCGAACCAGCCAGCTAGGCCGCCGATGATAATTGCTGCAATCCAACCGACGTTTGCGTCTTCCATAAAAGAACCTCCTGAGGGTCCGACAGGTTGTTAACAATAACTGATATACATCAAAAACGATTCGCACCCCAACTGTTGCAGTTGGCGAACCGATCGATCCGTTCATTGCAACCCTGATTATTAAGGGAAATTGTTACGGCAGTTTGAGTCTCTGAGAATCAATTGTCTTGCCAAAGCTTCTTCGTCGCTGACGCCTGAGCTCTGATTTTCCTTAAGAACGGGCGGTTTCGCCGGTCCGATGACGCAGTCTCGTGATAGAGAGATGAGGAAAAGCATCTTCGGCCGCTGGCAACCGCAATTTTATGGGTTGACCACAATAGGGCGTCTGCATATGTTCCGCGCACTTCCAGCCGGGGCAGCTTCTGCCAGCGGAGAGGGAGAGCGTAGCTCAGTCGGTAGAGCAACTGACTTTTAATCAGTAGGTCATGGGTTCGAATCCCATCGCTCTCACCATTGTTTCTTTGTCCAGCCCGGAGAGATAGGTAGCCGAACGCCCCTAGGATAGGAAGGCGGGTTATTGTATTGCTGGATTTTCCGGTAACGTCGAGGTTACTCAGACAAGGCACTAGCCCGGAGGCGGCACCCAAACCGGGGCAGCCGATTTTTGCGGGGCAATCCAGCCTAAGAATAAACCGGTATTCGCTGCCTGCAAGGGAGATACGCGAATCGAGATATTTATCTCACGTTGCTGATCCACTAAACGAGCGCTCTTCAATACCAAAGGATCAAGATGTCTGAGCATCCGCATTCATTAGAGTCGACAAGGCGTTGCTTATCGGATCGAAAGCCTAAAGGGACCATTATTTACATAATGGTCGCTGCGGTTGCGGTAATCATCGGATTGACTTCCGGACGGCACGAGAGCGCGATGCCAACGGTCCCCGAGGTTGCGAAGCTGGTTCATTAGGTCGCTCACAAACCGACCCGAAGGCTACACTGCCAGGCGGCCTTCGTAGCTGTTTCGCCATTGCCAAATCTCATTGAGTGTAGCCCTCGGCTCGCGCCGCATTTTCGTTTTCCAGCCATACCGCATAGCTTGTTGATGATGCTTGGCTAGAATTGGCTGGTGACGAATCTCGATTTGGTAGTACCATAGCCCCATCGATAGGATTGTTGGCGAAGACGACGGGCGAATGATGGAATTCGTGGCAGAGCTGTCACTATGGGAGATTTATGCAATCGTTTGCGGGTTGCTGGTATCCTTGGGACTTTTGGCCGGACTGATCGCGGGCAGGAGGTTTTCGGTAGCCTTGAGAGTCCTGCCGCTTCTCGGTATCGCGGTCACGACACCGGTGACCGAGCGGTTTGTGATCCCCTACCTCGCGGAGCGTTATCCAGTGATCTTCGCCAACAAGGATTTGCCTAAGAAGATCGACCAAAGAACTACGCTGACGAAGGTAGATCTCACCGATCAAATCTACAGCTATTTCTACGATATCGACTACGATGATGACGATTTCGATCCGCCTCTCGTCAAGTCCGCGCAGCTCGCGGATCTCTGCGACTTCCTGCTGCCGAAATTCATTTCCGGCGAAGCATCTCTAGCGAATTACATCTATCAGCTGAAGGGCAGGGATTATTCGTTTTCGGTCGACAGTACCGACTGTTCCTGACAGCCGATAGGCGAAATATCGAGCGCCGAGATCGATATCCACGAGAACGTTTTAACGCGCGTCTCTCTCCACCGAGACTCAACCTGTGCCTATGCGATTGTCGAGAGTGCGACCACTGCGACCGCCGTCAGGCCACCGAAGATCGGCAGCAATTTGAGCATAACGAGCCGCGCGAGCTTTTTTCTTTCGATCGACGTCATGATCAGTATTCCTCACAAGGCAGTGAAGCCTAAACGCATGGAATTCATGATTCGTTTCACGCCTATCGTCGCATTATTATATTATATGTCGCTAAAAGTACAGCGAGGCGGCATTTTACCCAATCGAAGATGGCAACCCTTCGAAATCGATCGGTAGTCGGTCATCGCGCATAATGGTGTCGCGATATCAATCGGAACCTAATCCTATCAGGTGAGTTCTCTTCCAACAAAGAGGAGATACGCCTTGGTACAGGATCGACAAAATGACACGAATGGCGGACGTGGGAAAAAGCAAGCGCTGGCGAAGATACAGCACGGTAGGGCGCATGCGAGTGCTCGGATGAATAGGGAAAAAGATCAGGCGCCCGTCGTTGCAGATCCCCGAAATAGGCTTGCGGACGGCAAAATCGATCCGGAAACAAAAGAGCGCAAGCCTAAAGATGCATGAGCTAAAACTAATGCTGACGCATTTTATGGGCCACATCGTTGATTTCACCGCACAAGGTGAATGGTAATTTCAGCCGGTTTCCCTGCATTGTCCAGTTTGTCGAGAAAGCTTGCTGTCGCCATGTAGCAAGTCGGGACTGAACGTCAAGGGTTTGCCTTGATCGTAGCAACCTGCGCTTGGTCGCCATCTCACGCGTTCATGCGAAAGCCTCAAAAGACGGACGAGGATTTTCTGCCCCCGCTTGGTGTCTACGTCTGAATTTTCGGCTGGAGTGACGAAGCCGTCGCGATCAACTTTACCGCCAACTGGATGGTAAAGTTGACCGCGGTTTCGGAGTGGAAAGTTTAGACCTTGCCGCCGTTCTTTTTGCAATCGCTGCGGAATTTGGCGCGCGCCTTTCCATGCAGGCCCTTGGCATCGGCCTGGGCTGAACATGCCTTGGAAACGGCAGTTTGGGCAGGCTTCGTTGCCTTCGGCTTCATCGTGTTGGTCGTCGATGGCGTCGACGTCGTTGCACTGGGCGTGGTCGTTGTCGTGGTACTGGGGGTTGTTGCCGTTTGTGCCATCGCGCTGACGCTGAACAGTGCGACAAAGGCTGCAGTCGTGAACATAGTAGCAATTCTCATGGGGGCTTCCTCTGCTGACTAGCTTGAGTGGAATGTGCGTTGTTCGACGAACATCAGCAGCTTGAACCAATATTTTTACAAAAGCAATTTGTTCATCGGGCAGCTTCGCGACCCTTGGTCGAGCCCGGAAAACCGGGCGAAATCGAGATTTTGCAATAATCTGAAGGTCTCTCAATTCCGTCAACTTTAAGGCAAGACACGGCCCGCTCGAAAAGGTGATTGGCTTTCCGATTCCAGCATCGCTAGGAAGGGAACCGGAATGACATAGCCGGAGTCCATCGTGTCGCTTGCCGATATTTCGCTTCTGAGTGCTTTGCTCGCTGGAGCGCTTTCGTTTCTCTCGCCCTGCGTGCTGCCGCTCGTGCCGCCCTATCTCTGCTACATGGCGGGAATCTCGGTCGAGCAGTTTCGCGGCGGCGGTGCAGCCGTAGCGGCAAGCTCGAGCGTCCGCGGCAATGTGCTGATGTCGGCACTGTTCTTCACCTTGGGATTTGCCACCGTATTCGTCGCGCTGGGTGCCGGCGCCTCTTCGATCGGCATGCTTTTGCGCCAGCACCTCGATATTCTTGCCAAGATCGGCGGCCTGATCATCGTCATCATGGGGCTGAACTTCCTTGGTGTCTTCCGCATAGGCCTTTTGGCCCGAGAGGCGCGCTTCCAGAGCGGCGGCAAACCGGCGACGCTGACGGGCGCCTATATCATGGGCCTTGCCTTCGCCTTCGGCTGGACGCCCTGCATCGGCCCGGTGCTGGGCGCCATCCTCGGCATTGCCGCCTCGCGCGAAACAGTCGGCGCCGGGGCCGGTCTGCTCGCCGTCTACTCACTCGGGCTTGCCATCCCCTTCTGGATCGCCGCCGGTTTTTCCGGGGCCTTCATGCGCTTTCTCTCCCGCTTCCGCCGCCATCTCGGCACGGTGGAGAAGGTTATGGGCGGCCTTCTTGTGTTGACGGGCCTCGCCTTCATCTTCGGTTATATCAGCGATATGGCGATCTGGTTTCAGCAGACCTTTCCAATCCTGATGAAAATCGGCTGAGCCAGCAGCAACGAACGTCATCGGTAGGCAGGAGTGAGCCTCCGCCGCCATCCTGACCACCACGGCCTATTCCGTGGTGACGGTTTCGCTGGTGCTCTACCTGATAAAGTCGGGCGTCTTACCGGCGCAGCTTCTCCCGTAATGCCGACGAAAAATTGCGCAGGCCGCCACCCGGTTCGATACCCTCGCGCATGACGATGTTGCGCAGCGGAGCAATGGTCGAAAGCACATGCAGGCCTGCTGCCCGCAGCATCTGCACAGGCAGAAAATCCGACAAAAGCGAGCGATTAAGGAGATCGACGCTTGCCGTGCGACTGATTATGTCTGCGCGTCTCTTGCGGTCGAAACTATCGCCAGCCGTTGCCGGGATCGGCAGGCCGCCACGCGAGCAGAGAATTTCCGACAGGGCCAAGATATCGCGAAGGCTGAGATTGAGGCCCTGCGCGCCGATTGGCGGGAAGACATGGGCTGCTTCGCCGATCAACGCGGCGCGGCCCTTGCCGAAACGGTAGGCCGTCATGCCGGAGAGCGGCCAGACTTGCACGCTGTTCTCGATCGTGACCTGGCCGAGCATCGATTGCATCCGCTCCTCGACTAGGCGGCCAAGCTCTTCGAGCGACTTTTCAGCATTGGCCGCCGCCTCTGACGGCTTCTGAACCCAGACAAGGCTGGAGCGTCTGCCGGGCAAGGGCACCTGCGTAAACGGACCGCTTTCCGTGTGGAATTCCGTGGAGATGTTCTGGTGCGGCAGGCTATGCGCGAAATTCAGAACCATCGCCGATTGCGGATAAGACCAGCCTTTGGTCTTGATCCCCAATGCCTCGCGCACCATCGAATTGCGGCCGTCCGCGCCGACGACGAATGCGGCTTCGATCGAATCGCCGTTGTCGAAGATGATCGATACGCCATCATCCTGGAAGGTGATCTCGGAAGCCATGGCTTCGATGCGGCTAACATTGCCTTCCGCCTCGATGGCTTGGCTGAGGTTGTCGAGCAACACGGCATTCGGAATATTATAGCCGAAGGCATCCAACCCGATTTCCGATGCCCTAAACGAGACCGTCGGCGCCCGCAGCAGCCGCGATGTACCGTCGATAATGCGCATTGTGGTCAGCGCTGCCGCCGAAGGCGCGATCCTGTCCCATAGCGTCAGTCGCTCCAGAAAGCGGATCGATTGATCCATCAGCGCCGTGGTCCGCTTGTCGGCTTTGTTGTGCGGTGCGGCCACAAGGGCGACGGATCTTCCGCCACGCGCGAGCGCGAACGCCGTGATCATGCCGGCGAGCCCTCCGCCGATAACGGCGACTTCAATCTGCTTCATATCGATGCCTCAATTACCTTCGGTTCTGAAAATAAGCGCTTAGCCTGTTGAAATCCATGGGATGAAACATCGCAACGGGTGAAAATGACAGTAAGTCGCGCTAGCGTGCCGAGATAAACGCTTTTGCGCTGGCGATGCCGACCAAAGGATGCATATTAGCAAGAAAAAGCGCCTGCCGGGGCAGGTGAATAAGCTGACGAGTCGTGGGGCGGATGAAAATCTTCAATTACAAGCGGGTGCCTTATGCGGAGATGCGTGCCTTCTCCGTTCATATATTGACGGCATCCGGATCATTTCTTGCCTTTCTCGGCGTCGTTGCGGCATCGGAACATCGCTTTGTCGATATGTTCTGGTGGCTTGGCCTGGCGCTGCTGGTCGATGGCATAGACGGGCCGATCGCGCGCAAGGTCCGCGTCAAGGAGGTGCTGCCAAACTGGTCCGGCGACACGCTCGACAACATCATCGATTACGTCACCTACGTGCTCCTGCCGGCCTTCGCGCTCTATGAGAGCGGAATGATCGGCGAGCCGTGGTCCTTTGTCGCGGCCGGAATGATCGTCGTTTCCAGCGCCATCTATTACGCCGATACCGGCATGAAGACGGACGAATATTTCTTCTCCGGTTTCCCGGTAGTCTGGAACATGGTGATTTTTACGCTTTTCGTCATCGGAGCCAGCGCCACGACAGCCATGATCCTCGTCGGCGTTTCCGTCGTTTTGACCTTCCTGCCGATCAATTTTCTGCATCCGGTGCGCGTCAAGCGCTTGCGGTCGCTGAACCTTGGCATATTTCTCTTCTGGTCGGCGCTCGGCATCTATTCGCTGTTGATGCATTTCGTCATGCCGCAATGGGCGGTTGTCCTGTTCATCGTCAGCGGGATCTATCTTTATTGCATCGGTGCCGTGCTGCAGTTTTTCCCGTCCCTCGGACGTCAGTAAGGCCCGTCCCCAGGACGTTAGTAAGGATTATGCATCATGAAGAAGACCAAGGCTATCCGTATTCATGAAAATGGCGGTCCGGAGGTCATGCAGTTAGAGGAGGTGGATCTGCCGCCTCCCGGCGCGGGTGAGGTGCAGATCCGCCACGCCGCAATCGGCCTCAACTTTATCGACGTCTATTTTCGTTCCGGTCTCTACAAGGCGCCATATTTTCCTCTGCCGCTCGGCAAGGAAGCCGCAGGCACGATCACTGAGGTCGGGCCTGGCGTGACCGATTTTGCCGTCGGCGATCGCGTTGCCTATGCCGGCAGCGACGGTGCCTACAGCCTTGAACGCAACATCGAGACCCGTCATCTGGTCAAGGTGCCCGATGATATCACGCTTGAAACTGCGGCATCGATGATGCTGAAGGGTATGACGGCCGAATATCTGCTGAACCGTACCTTCAAGGTCGGTCCCGGAACGACGCTATTGTTTCATGCGGCTGCAGGCGGTGTTGGCCTGATTGCCGGCCAATGGGCCAAGGCACTGGGAGCCGGTACCGTCATCGGTACTGCCGGTTCCGCCGAAAAGGTCGAACTGGCGCTGGCTCACGGCTACGACCACGTCATCGATTACGGCAAGGACAATTTTGCCGAGCGTGTCCGCGAGATTACCGGCGGCAAGGGTGTCGACGTCGTCTACGACTCGGTCGGCAAGGACACGTTTCCGCAGTCGCTCGATTGCCTGAAGCCGCGCGGGATGTGGGTCACCTTCGGTCAGTCTTCCGGCCCGATCGAAAATTTCAATCTCGCCATCCTCAATCAGAAAGGCTCGCTCTTTGCCACGCGGCCAAGCCTTTTTGCCTATGTCGGCACACCTGAGGAGTTGAGAGCCAGTGCAAAGGCGTTATTTGCTGTTGTGCAAAGCAGCAAAGTGCGTATCAATATTCATCAAACTTATCCGCTTGTTGATGCAGGGCGCGCGCATGCGGATTTGGAAGCCAGGAAAACGAGTGGAACTACACTGCTGATCCCATAGATCCGTAAAGGGCAGGACGGTGGGAAGGAAATGAGGGGAACGTGTCGTCATCCGATGCGCCGGCAACCGGTGCACTATTGTCGGTTCGCAAACTGACGAAACTGTTCGGCAGTTTTACTGCTTGCAACGAGATCGATCTCGAAATCCAGCCAGGCGAAATTCACGCCCTTTTAGGCGAAAACGGCGCCGGCAAATCTACGCTCGTCAAGATGCTGTTCGGCGTGCTCGAACCGTCGCATGGGCAGATTGTCTGGCAAGGGCAACCTGTGTCGATCGACGCGCCGGGCACGGCGCGCAAGCTCGGCATCGGTATGGTATTCCAGCATTTTTCTTTGTTCGAAGCGCTGACTGTCGCCGAAAATATAGCGCTCTCGCTCGACAGCAATATCCCGCTCGCAAAAATTTCCGAGGAAGCCGCGAAGCTCTCCCATGCCTATGGCTTGCCGCTCGATCCGAACGCGCATGTGGCCGATCTCTCGGTCGGCGAACGTCAGCGTATCGAGATCGTCCGCGCGCTCCTGCAAAACCCCAAGCTGATCATTCTCGACGAGCCCACTTCCGTTTTGACACCGCAGGAGGCCGATCGACTTTTCGAGACCCTATTTAAGTTGAGAGACGAGGGACGCTCGGTGCTTTACATCAGCCATCGGCTGGAGGAGGTGCAGCGCATCTGTTCGCGCGCCACTGTCCTGCGTCACGGCAAGGTTACGGGCGCCTGCGATCCGCGCCAGGAAACGACCGGTTCGCTCGCTCGTATGATGGTCGGCAACGATGTCGCCAGCGTGCAGCACGGGGGCCTTGGCGCGAAGGGAGATATTCTCCTGGAGATTGCCGGCCTTTCGGCACCGGCACGAACCCCGTTTGCCATGGCACTAAAGGAAGTTTCCCTGCGTGTGCGCGCCGGCGAGATCCTGGCGATTGCCGGTGTCGCCGGTAACGGCCAGGGCGAATTGTTCGATGTTATTTCCGGCGAATACACGGTCGCAGCGGACGATCTCGTCCAATTGCGCGGCAAGTCCGTCGGCACCAAAGGCATTAATGCGCGCCGACTGATCGGCGCAGGTTTCGTGCCCGAGGAACGCCATGGTCATGCTGCGGTATCCGCATTGAAGTTGTCGGATAACCTCGTGCTCGCCCGGCATCAGTCGGATCGCAAGTCGTTCCTGGGTGGTGGCTTCTTCAATGTCATCAGGCATGGCGCGGTCAAGCAGGCGACGAAGCGCATCTGCGAGGCGATGGATGTGCGCAAGAGCGGCGAGGATCCGGCTGCCGGCGCGCTGTCCGGCGGGAATCTGCAGAAGTTCATCGTCGGCCGCGAGCTGGATCGCCAGCCGAGCGTGCTCGTCGTCAACCAACCGACTTGGGGCGTCGATGCCGGCGCCGCGAGCCGCATCCGCCAGGCGCTGGTCGATCTCGCTCGCGATGGCTCGGCCGTGCTCGTCATCAGCCAGGATCTGGATGAGATTTTCGAGGTCGCGACCGATATTGCCGTCATTTCGGAAGGGCGGCTGTCGCCGTCTTATCCCGCCGGTGAGTTGACGCGCGAAAAGATCGGCCTGCTGATGGGCGGGCTGCATGAATCGAAGACGCATTCGGAGCCTGCACATGCGCATTGAACTTGAAAAGCGCCCGCAGGTCTCGAAGCTGTTCGGCTTGCTATCGCCTCTGCTTGCTCTCGTTTTGGCGCTGATCGCCGGCACCATCATGTTCGCCATCATGGGCAAGGATCCCGTCGAGGCGCTCGACGCCTTCTTTGTCGAGCCTCTGCTGGAAGTGTGGTCGCTGCACGAACTGGCAATCAAGGCTGGGCCGCTGATCCTGATCGCCGTCGGCCTTTGCCTCTGCTACCGTTCCAACAATTGGAATATTGGTGCCGAAGGCCAGTTCACGATGGGTGCGATCACCGGATCATTCATCCCGATCGTCTTCACCGATTGGCATTCGCCGATGATTTTGCCTCTGATGCTGATCGCCGGCGCCATCGGCGGCGCGCTCTATGCCGCCATTCCGGCGCTTCTGAAGGCGCATTTCAATACCAATGAGATCCTGACGAGCCTGATGCTTGTCTATATCGCGCAGCTCTTCCTGGACTGGTTGTCGCGCGGGCCGTGGCGCGATCCGCAGGGCCATAATTTTCCTCAGAGCATCGACTTTCCGCCGGAAGCCGTCCTGCCGGCGATTTGGGAGGATTCGGGGCGCGCGCATTGGGGCATCGTCTTTGCCGTGGTCGCGGCGATCCTTGCCTGGTTCGTTATGAAATATACGTTGAAAGGCTTTGAGATAAGCGTGCTCGGCCAGTCGGCGCGGGCAGGGCGCTTTGCGGGCTTTTCCTCGCGGAAAATGGTCTGGTTCGCCTTCCTCGTTTCGGGAGCGCTCTCGGGGTTGGCCGGCATATCCGAAGTTTCGGGCTCCATCGGCCATCTGCAGCCGGCGATCTCGCCGGGTTATGGTTTCACCGCCATCATCGTCGCCTTTCTTGCGCGCCTTAATCCGCTCGGAGCTATTCTCTCCGGTCTCGTATTGGCGCTGACCTATCTCGGCGGTGAAGCCGCGCAATTGTCGCCGGGGATATCAGCCAAGGCGGCCAGCGTTTTCCAGGGTCTCTTGCTGTTTTTCGTGCTCTCCTGCGACACGCTGATCTATTACAAAATCCGTGTGATCTGGTCGCGGGTCCGTGGAGGTGCGGCATGAGCGTTTTCGAAGCAATTCTTTTGACAATCATCACCGCATCGACGCCGCTTGTCATTGCCGGCCTGGGCGAGCTGGTGGTGGAGCGCTCGGGCGTTCTCAATCTCGGCGTCGAAGGCATGATGATTATCGGTGCGGTCGCCGCTTTCGTGGGCGCCCAGATGAGCGGGTCGCCCTATGTCGGCCTGCTGAGCGGCATTGTTGCAGGCGCTCTCTTCTCGCTGCTGTTCGGCTTTCTAACGCTGACACTAGTCACGAACCAGGTCGCGACCGGTCTGGCGCTGACCATCCTCGGGCTCGGCCTTTCCGGCATGATCGGCGAAGGTTATGTCAGCGTGCCGGGCGTGCAGCTGCACGAGATCGTCTTCCCGTTGCTGTCGGATATTCCGCTGATCGGCTCGGTGCTGTTCAAGCAGGACCTGACCTTCTATCTCTCGATCGCGCTGCTGATTGGCGTCAACTGGTTCCTCTTCCGCAGCCGTGCCGGTCTGAAGCTGCGCGCCGTCGGCGATAGCCATGGCTCGGCCCATGCGCTGGGTATCGATGTTATCCGCACCCGTTATCTCGCCGTCATGTTCGGCGGCGCCTGCGCGGGGCTTGCCGGCGCGCAACTGTCGTTGGTTTATACGCCGCAATGGGTCGAGAACATGTCGGCCGGCCGCGGTTGGGTGACGCTGGCTTTGGTGGTCTTCGCCTCGTGGCGGCCGATGCGCGTGATGGCCGGCGGTTATCTTTTTGGCGCCGTAACAATCCTGCAATTCCATGCCCAGGGCTTCGGCGTCGGCATTCCCTCGCAATTCCTGTCGATGCTGCCTTATGCGTCGACTATTGTAGTTCTCGTCATCATCTCTCAAAATCGCCGCGCGACCTTGATCAACACGCCAGCGTCGCTCGGCAAGGCCTTCGTTCCGGAGCGCTGATCGCAACAGCCGGACCGATTTCTGCAAAACATGTCAAACCAACAGGGGTACACATGAAAAAACTAGCACTCGCCCTCACAACGACAGCCGCCGCCATCGTTGGTTTCGCTGCCGCTGCTGAAGCAGCGCCGACCAAGGTCTGCTTCGTCTATGTCGGTTCGCACACGGACGGCGGTTATTCCCAGGCGCATGATCTCGGCCGCCAGCAGATCCAGAAGGAATTCGGCGACAAGATCGAGACGCCTTATCTCGAAAACGTTCCGGAAGGCCCGGACGCGGAGCGCGCCATCGAGCGTCTCGCCCGCTCGGGCTGCTCGCTGATCTTCTCCACCTCGTTCGGCTTCATGGATGCGACGGTCAAGGTTGCCGCCAAGTTCCCGAAGGTGAAGTTCGAGCATGCGACCGGCTTCAAGAGCGGCCCGAATCTCGCGACCTACAACTCGCGCTTCTATGAAGGCCGTTACATCCTCGGCCAGATCGCCGCCAAGATGTCAAAGAATCATGGTGCCGCCTACATCGCTTCCTTCCCGATCCCGGAAGTCGTGATGGGTATCAATTCCTTCGAACAGGGCGCCCGTTCGATCGATCCGACCTTCAAGCTCAAGGTCGTTTGGGTCAACACCTGGTTCGATCCGGGCAAGGAAGCTGACGCTGCCAAGGCCATGGTCGACCAAGGCGTCGATATCCTGACGCAGCACACCGATACGACGGCGCCGATGCAGGTTGCCGAGGAGCGCGGTATCCACGCTTTCGGTCAGGCTTCCGACATGATCAAGGCTGGCCCGAAAGCACAGCTGACAGCGATCATCGATACCTGGGGTAACTACTATTCCAAGCGCGTTCACGCGTTGCTCGATGGCAAGTGGAAGTCCGAACAGAGCTGGGACGGCCTGAAGGATGGCATCCTGAAGATGGGCGACTATACGAACATGCCTGACGACGTGAAGAAGATGGCTCAGGAAACCGAAGCCAAGATCAAGTCCGGCGAGCTTGCTCCCTTTACCGGTCCGATCAACAAGCAAGATGGCACGCCTTGGCTCAAGGCTGGCGAAAAGGCCGACGACGGCACCCTGCTCGGTATGAACTTCTACATCGAAGGCGTGGACGACAAGCTGCCGGCTTCGAAGTAATCCCGGCCAAATAGGTAAAGTTGAAAAAGGGCGTCTCGAACGCCCTTTTTTGTTGCGTTGCATCATCGAATGTCGATTTACAAAAGTATTACTATATGATTTTTTTGACTGCGGCCCTAGGAGATGGCCATTGGGAGATAATCATGAAGTTTAAGACCGCACTCGTTAGTGCTACGATTCTTGCTGCCTGCATGTTTACGTCGGCGTCGGCAAAGCAGCTTGTTGTCGGCTTCTCGCAAATTGGTTCGGAGTCCGGCTGGCGCGCGGCTGAGACGACGCTGACCAAGCAGGAAGCTTCAAAGCGCGGCATCGACCTTAAGTTCGCCGATGCGCAGCAGAAGCAGGAAAACCAGATCAAAGCGATCCGGTCCTTCATCGCGCAAGGCGTTGATGCGATCCTGCTGGCGCCAGTCGTGGAAACCGGCTGGGATGCCGTCCTGAAGGAAGCCAAGGAAGCCAAGATCCCGGTCATTCTGCTTGACCGCACGGTCGCCGCGCCGAAGGACCTCTATCTGACGGCTGTTACATCCGACTTGGTTCATGAAGGCAAGGTTGCCGGCGACTGGCTTGTAAAGACAGTCGGCGACAAGAAGTGCAACATCGTCGAGTTGCAGGGCACGACCGGTTCCTCGCCGGCCATCGCCCGCAAGAAGGGCTTCGAGGAAGCCATCAAGGGCCACGACAACCTGAAGATCGTCCGCAGCCAGACCGGCGACTTCACCCGCGCCAAGGGCAAGGAAGTCATGGAAAGCTTCCTGAAGGCTGAAAACGGCGGCAAGGATATCTGCGCGCTGTATGCTCATAACGACGATATGGCCGTCGGCGCCATTCAGGCTATCAAGGAAGCCGGCTTGAAGCCGGGCAAGGACATCCTGACCGTGTCGATCGATTCGGTTCCGGATCTCTTCAAGGCCATGGCGGCCGGTGAAGCCAACGCAACCGTGGAGCTGACGCCGAACATGGCTGGTCCGGCCTTCGATGCGCTCGATGCCTACCTGAAGACCAAGAAAGAGCCGCCGAAGTGGATCCAGACGGAATCCAAGCTCTATACCCAGGCCGATGATCCGCAGAAGGTCTACGAGCAGAAGAAAGACCTCGGCTACTAAGACGAAAGCCCATCGCGCTGGATCGGCAATGCCGCGCCGGTGCGATATCTTGTGCAAGATGCCGGCGCATCCACGGAATGCGCCGGTTATCGCTTTCGCAATTTGATTCATTTCAAGGAAATTCGCGCTTCATGGCTCACGACGTAGAGCGACTTCTGACAGCGACAGGTTTTTGTAAATACTTCCCCGGTTCCACCGCTCTCGATCATGTTGATTTCACATTGATGCGCGGCGAGGTCCATGCGCTTCTCGGCGAGAACGGTGCCGGAAAATCGACTTTGATCAAATGCATGACCGGCGCCTATCGCCGCGACGCGGGTACTCTGGTTCTCGATGGCGCCGAGATCGATCCGCATGATACGCTTGCCGCTCAGAAGCTCGGTATTGGAACGGTCTACCAGGAAGTGAACCTGCTACCCAATCTCAGCGTCGCGGAAAATCTGTTTCTGGGCCGCCAGCCGCGGCGGTTCGGGATGGTCAGCAGCCGCGTCATGAACAAGATGGCGAGAGATCTGCTGTCGCAATATGGCCTGGATATCGATGTTAGCCGCCAGCTCGATCGCTTTTCGGTCGCCATTCAGCAGGTGATCGCTATCGCCCGCGCGGTCGATCTCTCCGGCAAGGTTCTCATCCTCGATGAGCCCACAGCGAGCTTGGATACGCATGAAGTCGAAATGCTGTTCGGTATCGTCAGGCGATTGAAACAGCGCGGGCTGGGAATTGTCTTCATCACGCATTTCTTGGAGCAGGTTTACGAAATCTGCGATCGCATTACCGTTCTGCGCAACGGCCGCCTGGTCGGCACGCGTGACGCGGAGGGGCTTCCGCGGCAGACTCTGATCGCCATGATGCTCGGCCGCGAACTGGCCGAAGCGGAAGGTACTATAAGGCAGAGCGAGACGGAAAGCGGCCCAGTCAGATATCATTTCACGAATTTCGGCAAACGCGGCAAGATCAAGCCGTTCGACATGGAGGTGCGCGTCGGTGAAGTAGTCGGTATTGCCGGCCTGCTTGGCTCCGGGCGGACGGAGACAGCCGAAGTGCTCTTCGGCGTCGAGCGAGCCGACAGCGGGGAAGCGAAGATCGAAGGCAAACCCGTTGCGCTTTACAGCCCACGCGCCGCGATCAAGAGCGGCTTCGGCTTTTGCCCGGAAGACCGCAAGACCGATGGGATCATCGGGGATCTCTCCATTCGCGAAAATATCGTCATGGCGCTGCAGGCAAGGCGGGGCTGGGCAAGGCCCTTGCCGCGCAGCGAGCAGAACGCCATCGCCGATCGCTATATCAAGGCGTTGGACATCCGCACGACCGACAGGGAAAAGCCGATCAGGCTCCTTTCAGGCGGTAACCAGCAAAAGGCGATCCTTGCTCGCTGGCTGGCAACCAATCCGAGTTTCCTCATCCTGGATGAGCCGACGCGCGGCATCGATGTCGGTGCCCATGCGGAAATCATCCGATTGATCGAGGATCTTTGCCGGCAAGGAATGTCCCTGGTGGTTATTTCATCCGAACTCGAGGAGCTTGTCGCCTATAGTTCGCGAGTCATCGTCCTGCGCGACCGCGAACATATTGCTGAGTTGACCGGCAGTGAGATAACGGCCGGAAATATCGTCGAGGCTATCGCCACGGCTCAAAAGACGCGGGAGAACGCATGAGCTCGCCAATCAAAACCTCCTTGCTTCGGCTGATGCCTCAGCTCATCGCGCTCGCGGTTATTCTTCTATTGAATTTCATCATGTTCCCGCATTTCTTTCATCTGGAGGTTCAGAATGGAAGGCTCTACGGGAGCTTGGTAGACGTACTCAATCGTGGTGCTCCGGTAGCGCTGCTCGCCATCGGCATGACGCTGGTCATCGCCACGAAAGGGATCGATCTGTCCGTCGGCGCAGTCATCGCGATCTGCGGTGCTGTCGCGGCTTCCTCGATCGTTGCCGGCTATTCGCTTTCCTATACGCTGCTGTTGACGATCGGCGTCGGTCTGGCATGTGGCCTCTGGAACGGATTCCTTGTCGCCGTACTCGATATCCAGCCCATCATCGCGACGCTGGTGCTGATGGTGGCGGGCCGAGGCATTGCGCAATTGATCACTGAGGGCGCGATCCTCACCTTCAACAATGACGGACTGATCTTCCTTGGCAGCGGCTCGTTCGCCGCCTTGCCGATGCCTGTCGTCATCTGGATTGTCGCTGCGCTTCTGGTGATCGCTCTGGTGCGGCGCACGGCTCTCGGAATGCTGGTCGAAGCCATCGGCATCAATCGCCGGGCAAGCACTTTGTCCGGTATCCGGACTCCGGTCCTGCTCATCGCGGTTTACGCTTTGAGCGGCCTTTGTGCTTCCATCGCGGGCATCATCGTTTCTGCCGACATCAAGGGTGCGGATGCCAATAATGCCGGTCTATGGCTTGAGCTGGACGCTATCCTTGCTGTCGTGGTTGGCGGCAATTCGCTGCTCGGCGGCCGTTTCAGCATCGTCGGTTCGCTGATCGGCGCGATGATCATTCAATCGGTCAATACAGGCATCCTGCTCTCCGGCTTTCCGCCGGAATTCAATCTGGTGATCAAGGCGATTATCGTCCTTGTCATTCTGGTCATCCAGTCGCCGGCAGTGCAATCCGCCACGTCATTCTTTTGGCGTCGCCGAGACGAGGGGCAGATGGTGCAAAAGGAGCAGGCAAAGTGAATTCGAAATATCTTCCGTTGCTTGCGACGATCCTTATTTTCATCCTGGCCTATATCGCCTGCGTAACGCAGTATCCGAATATGCTGTCGACACGGGTGGTGGGCAACCTGTTGACTGATAACGCGTTTTTGGGAATAGCTGCTGTCGGCATGACCTTCGTTATTATCTCTGGCGGCATCGACCTGTCCATCGGTTCGATCATTGCCTTTACCGGCGTTTTCTTGGCCGTCATTCTGCGCGATACGGCGATCCATCCGATGATCGCATTCGTTCTTGTTCTTGTCATTACGACGATTTTCGGTGCCGGCATGGGCGCCATCATTCACTATCTCAGCATGCCGCCTTTCATCGTGACGCTGGCCGGTATGTTTCTGGCGCGCGGCTTCGCCTTCGTGCTGTCGATCGACAGCATCCCGATCGAGCATGATTTCTATTCACAGCTCAACGACCTCTATTGGCTGATGCCCGGCGGCGGCCGGTTGACATTGATCGGCGGCCTCATGCTGCTCGTCTTTGCAGGCGGCATTGTCCTGGCGCAGCGCACCCGCTTCGGTGCTAATGTCTACGCTCTCGGTGGCGGCACTCAGACCGCAGTGTTAATGGGTGTGCCTGTCGGCAAGACGACGATCCAGATTTATGCCCTTTCTGGATTTCTTGCTGGCCTATCCGGAATCGTTTTTTCTATCTATACATCTGCCGGGTACTCGCTTGCCACAGTCGGTGTCGAACTCGATGCGATCGCTGCCGTGGTCATAGGGGGGACACTGCTGACGGGAGGAGCGGGGTTCGTCGGGGGAACACTCATCGGAATTCTCATACAGGGCTTGATTCAGACCTACATCACCTTCGACGGAACGCTTTCCAGTTGGTGGACGAAGATATTGATCGGCTTGTTGCTGTTTGCTTTTATTCTGATGCAGAAGGGACTTCTGCTGCTTTCCCGCTTGAATCGACGATATGTCTGAGGGAGGGACAGAGCTCTTGCGAAACCGATTGCTTGAGACCGGAAAAACCGAGGGAAAATCACGCACGAGCCACGCTCAGGTGGTTGATGAGTTAGGCAAGGCGATCGTTTCTGGCGCATTTCCGATCGGAAGCATTCTTCCCGGCGACAGCGAGCTTCTGCAACGGTTCAAGGTATCCCGCACGGTCCTGCGTGAAAGCATGAAGACTCTGGCGGCGAAGGGGTTGGTGGTGCCGCGCGCCCGCGTCGGCACGCGCGTCACCGAAAAGATCCATTGGAACATGTTCGATAATGAAGTGCTCAATTGGCATTTCGAAAGCGGCGTCAACAAGGAATTTCTTCTCCATCTTTACGACATACGCATGGCGTTCGAGCCTTTTGCGGCGAGTCTGGTGGCGGAAAGGGCCAGCCGAGAGGATATCGAACTGCTTCGCAACCTTGCGGCCGCCATGGCGGCGCCGCACCATACTTCCGATAGCCTCGCAGTCGCCGATTTGCATTTCCACTTGGCAATTACAGAGGCTTCGCAGAATCCGTTCATGCGGTCGCTCGGTGGACTTATCAAAGCCGCACTCGTTGGCATGTTTCGCATGAGCGCGCCGCCGTCAACCAATGGTTTTGCCAATATTGCTGATACGCATATGGCCATAGTGGACGCGATAGCGGCGCGAGACAGCCTTTCCGCCCATAAGGCGATGGAATTCGTGATTATCGATGGGCGTCAGCATGTCCTCCAAGCTTTCGAGGCTCTCGCCGAAGCCTGAAAGCCGCCTCGAATTTCGCCGTGGTTCATCGCTCGACTTGTTGATATGAGGGGAGTCGTTCGGCCAGCGCCGACGCCTGACTGTATCTCTCGGAGCTTGAAATGGAACGCAGCTGTCTCGCCATCATCCTCGCCGCCGGCGACAGTACCCGCATGAAGTCATCGATGTCGAAGGTCCTGCATCCGATTGCCGGGCGCCCGATGATCGCCCATGTCATGGATGCGATTGCTAAGACCGGGATTTCTGCGGCGGCTCTGGTTGTCGGGCGCAATGCGGATGAGGTCGGCGCCGCAGCATCGATCGGCGGCATCACCATCGAATCCTATCTTCAGAAAGAACGCCTCGGCACTGGCCATGCGGTGCTGGCGGCTCGCGAGGCGATTGCTCGCGGATATGACGATATTATTGTTGCCTATGGAGACGTTCCGCTGCTGACCGATGTGCCGCTTCGCGCCGCCCGCCGGGGACTGGCCGATGGCAACGATATCGTCGTTATCGGGTTTCATACGGAGCATCCCAATGCCTATGGCCGATTGCTGGTGAAGGATGGCGAACTGATCGCCATTCGAGAAGCCAAGGATGCGACGGATGCCGAGCTGGCGATAAAGTGGTGCAATAGCGGACTAATGGCGATCAATGGCCGCAAGGCGCTGGACCTCCTTGATCGCATCGGCAACAACAATGCCAAGGGCGAATATTACCTCACCGATCTCGTCGAGATCGCCCGTTCGCTTGGCGGACGCACCGTTGCCGTCGATGCGCCCGAAGTCGAGATGACCGGCTGCAACAACCGCGCCGAACTTGCCGTCATTGAGCGCCTCTGGCAGGAGCGCCGGCGGCATGAGGTGATGCTGTCGGGCGTGACCATGATAGCGCCGGAAACCGTTTTCCTCGCCTATGACACTGTGATCGGCCAGGATGCGTTGATCGAACCGAATGTCGTCTTCGGCCCCGGTGCCGTTATCGAGGGCGGCGCGGTCATCCATGCCTTCTCACATATCGAGGGTGCCCATATCAGCGCCGGCGCGACGGTCGGGCCCTTTGCGCGGCTGCGTCCGGGCGCGGATCTGGCCGGCGGTGCCAAGGTTGGCAATTTCTGCGAGGTCAAGAACGGCAAGATCGGCGAAGGCGCCAAGGTCAATCATCTGACCTATATCGGCGATGCGACGATCGGAGCCGGCAGTAATATCGGCGCGGGCACGATCACTTGCAACTATGATGGGGTCAACAAGCATGAGACCCATATCGGCGCTAACGCCTTCGTCGGCTCCAATTCCTCGCTTGTGGCTCCCATCCGCATCGGTGACGGCGCTTATATTGCCTCCGGCAGCGTTATCACCGAGGATGTTCCAGCCGATGCGCTGGCCTTCGGCCGGGCTCGCCAGGAAGTAAAGCCGGAGCGAGCTAAAGCAATCCGCGAGCGAGCTCTTGCCATCAAGGCAACGAAGAAGGGCAGCCACTAAAACTCGCGCGTTGACGTAACGGTCCGAAATCGAAAGTGACCGTGATGGCAATTGAGAAAATTGCAAGAATGATTAGGACTTGCCTTCATATCTGAGGCCAGACGGAGAGCTGTATGTGCGGTATTGTTGGGATCGTTGGAACGAAGCCCGTGGCGGAGCGCTTGGTGGATGCGCTGCGGCGGCTCGAGTACCGCGGCTATGATTCGGCCGGTGTCGCGACGATCCACAACGGTGTGATGGATCGTCGCCGGGCGGAGGGAAAGCTCTTCAATCTGGAAAAGCGTCTCGAAGCGGACCCATTGCCGGGCACGACAGGCATTGCGCATACGCGCTGGGCCACGCACGGTGTTCCGAATGAAACCAACGCTCATCCGCATTTCGTCGAAGGCATTGCCGTCGTCCATAACGGCATCATCGAAAACTTCTCCGAACTGCGCGAAGAGCTGAAGGCCGAAGGGCGGGAATTTGCCTCGCAGACGGATACGGAAGTCGTCGCCCATCTTCTGGCAAAATACGTCCGTGAGGGCCTGGGCCCGCGGGCGGCCATGCTGAAAATGCTGAACCGTGTGACGGGCGCCTATGCACTGGCCGTGATGTTCCAGAACGATCCTGACACGCTGATGGCGGCACGCTCCGGCCCGCCGCTTGCCGTCGGTTATGGCAAGGGCGAGATGTTCCTCGGTTCGGATGCGATCGCGCTCGCACCTTTCACCAATGAGATCACCTATCTGGTCGATGGCGACTGCGCGATTGTCACGCATGCGGGTGCAACCATTCTCGATTTCAACGGTAATGAGGTGACGAGGCCAAGGCAGATTTCCCAAGCGACCGCCTATGTGGTCGATAAAGGCAACCATCGCCACTTCATGGAGAAGGAAATCTACGAGCAGCCGGAAGTCATTTCCCACGCGCTCAGCCACTATGTCGATTTCGCCAGCCATCGGGTACGCCCGGATATTTCGGCCATCGATTTCAGCAGTGTTTCCGGGCTCGCAATATCAGCCTGCGGCACCGCCTATCTCGCCGGCCTTGTGGGTAAATATTGGTTCGAACGCTATGCGCGGCTGCCGGTCGAAATCGATGTTGCTTCCGAATTCCGCTATCGCGAAATGCCTCTATCACCGTCGCAGGCGGCCTTGTTCATTTCGCAGTCCGGCGAGACTGCCGATACGCTCGCGTCGCTTCGCTATTGCCGGGACAACGGCCTCAAGATCGGCGCTGTCGTCAACGTGAAGGAATCGACCATCGCGCGCGAATCCGATGCGGTGTTTCCGATCATGGCCGGTCCGGAAATCGGTGTCGCCTCGACGAAGGCTTTCACCTGCCAGCTTGCCGTCCTTGCTTCGCTGGCGATCGGAGCCGGTGTCGCTCGCGGCATCATCAGTGCCGAAGACGAGAAGGAGCTGGTGCACCATCTCGTTGAGATGCCACGCATCATGGCTCAGGTGTTGAACATCATCCAGCCGCAGATGGAAAGCCTGTCACGCGAAATCTCGAAGTTCAAGGATGTGCTCTATCTTGGCCGCGGTACCAGCTTCCCGCTCGCCATGGAGGGCGCGCTGAAACTGAAGGAGATTTCCTACATCCATGCCGAAGGCTATGCCGCCGGCGAGCTCAAGCATGGTCCGATCGCGCTCATCGACGAGAACATGCCCGTCATTGTCATTGCCCCGCATGACCGTTTCTTCGACAAGACCGTTTCCAACATGCAGGAAGTCGCGGCACGCGGCGGGCGAATCATTTTCATAACGGATGCGAAGGGCGCTGCCGCATCGACATTGCCGACCATGGCGACCATTACTCTCCCGGTCGTCGACGAGATCATCGCACCGATCATCTTTTCGCTGCCCATTCAATTGCTTGCCTATCATACCGCAGTCTTTATGGGCACGGATGTCGATCAGCCGCGCAATCTCGCCAAATCGGTCACCGTGGAATAGGATTCCTTCTGTCGCACATTTACCGTCACGTCGTCGTGAGCCGACCGCTTACTCGGCTCGCAGACGTGTCTGACGGGTTGTATGCCGCGCCGATTTCTGGCACGATTCGTCCACGGAGATGGTGGGGAGGATTTGCCGGGGAGCGGTAGCGACGGGACGGAGTTTTCGAGCGGCGAATGACTGAAAAACTCATCAAAATGTCCGTGACGACGCGGATCAGAAACAATTTCCTGGCCGGCCTGATTCTCTGCGCCCCGATCGCCATTACGCTATGGCTGACTTGGTCAGTCGTCCATTGGGCCGACAGCTGGGTTCGCCCCTATATTCCTGCACGCTACGATCCCGAAAGCTATCTGAACTTCGCCGTACCCGGTACCGGCCTGGTCATCGCGATGATCTTCATCACGATCGTAGGCTTTCTGGCCAAGAACTTGATTGGTCAGAGCATCGTCCGCTTCGGCGAGTCGATCGTCAATCGAGTGCCGCTGGTACGGACCATCTATAAGAGCGTCAAGCAAATCTTCGAAACCGTGCTGAAGGAGCAGGGCACATCCTTCAAGAAGGTGGGGTTGATCGAGTATCCAAGCCCAGGCTTATGGTCCATGGTCTTCATATCGACCGATGCCAAAGGCGAGATCGCCTCGAAATTCAATGCGATGGGTCAGGACATGGTTGCGGTTTTTCTGCCGCCGACACCTGTACCTACCGCGGGTTTTCTAGTCTTCGTTCCTCGCGAAAAAATCACGTTGCTAGACATGAGCCCCGAGGACGGCGCCAAGCTTCTGATATCGGGCGGTCTCGTTGTGCCTGAATACAAGGAACTGGTCGCAGCCAAGAAACTGCAGCAGCCGGTTCCCATGAATTCTTTGAGCTAAATTGCTCATCTTCCAATTGTTGAATCAATAGCTTCGCGTTTCACGCGAATTGTCATGCCTCTATCATATTGACGCCTTAGATCGTCAGTCGGGGCAGACAATTGCATGTATCTCAGCATCGAATGTTCGGAGCACCGGCGCCGGGCTGCGGTTCTTAGCGCGGCCCGAAAACGGGCCGGAGATGAATGCCATTATCTCCACAAAGGTTTTCATCAGGAGGATAACATCTTGAAATATATGCGTTCGAAGAAATTCCTGCTCTTATCGGCTGCACTGGCCACATTCGTTTTCGCCGCGCCGGTCGCGGCACTCGCTGATACATCCGTCACCATTCAGGGTGTGACGCTCGTCAATAAGGGCCGCGTCGCTGTCGGCCGAATTCCTGCCAATCAGCGTGACAAGTTCGGCGAAACCTTTGGTTCAGGCTCGGGCATGTCGATCGACATCAAGAGTTGGACCCGCAACACCGACGGCACCTATAAGGGCTCGCTGTGGCTGCTGCCGGACCGGGGCTATAATGTCGCCGGCACCACCGATTATCGCGGGCGTCTCAACACCATCGATATCAAGCTGTCGCCGGTTGCTCCCGGTGCAACGCCGCCGGCCGGCCAGGAGCAGGCGGGCATTGAAGCCAAGCTGGCGGATACGCTGCTTTTGAAAGACAACAAGGGCAACGAAACCACCGGCCTCGACCCCGCTAACGGCGTCCGCCAGGCAGAAGGCGGCATGCCGCTTTTGCCGCAAGCGCCGAACGGCAAGATCTCGCTCGACAACGAAGCTATTGCCCGGCTGCCCGATGGTTCGATGTTCATCAGCGATGAATACGGTCCCTATATCTACCGCTTCTCGGCGGATGGGCGCATGATCTCGGCCACGGCGCCGCCGGCCGCGTTTCTGCCGATGCGCCACGGCGCCGTGAATTTTTCCTCGAACAACCCCGGTCCAGGCGAAGCCGCGCCCGATCCGAAGGATCCGACCAGCGGGCGCCAAAATAATCAGGGCTTCGAGGGGATGTCCCTGACCCCGGACGGCAAGTTCCTGATCGTCGTGCTTCAGTCCGCGACCCGCCAGGATGGCGGCGATTCCAGCTCGACGCGGCAGAACACCCGCGCGCTGGTTTACGATGCCACCGATCTCGACCATCTGAAACTGGTGCACGAATATGTCGTGCCTCTGCCGGTTTTCACCAATGACAAGGGCAAGACGGCCGTTGCCGCGCAAAGCGAAATCGTGGCGCTCTCACCGACAAGCTTCCTGATGCTGGCGCGCGACAGCAACAATGGTTATGGCCAGAAGGGCGACAAGTCGCTCTATCGCAGCATCGTTGCCGTCGATGTGTCCGCTGCCACCGATATTGCCGGCGGCAAGTTCGACAGCGACACGGCTGTCGCGCCAAAGGGCGTCCTTGATCCCTCCGTCAAGCCGGCTGTCCTCAGCCAGTTCATCGACATCAACGATAGCGCCGATCTTGCGCGCTTCGGTCTACATAATGGCGCGCCGAACGACCGCAACAACCTCTCCGAAAAGTGGGAGGCCATGTCGATCGTCAGCGTTCAGGATCCGAAGCTGCCCGACGATTATTTCCTGTTCGTCGCCAATGACAACGACTTCATTACCCAGGACGGTTTTCAGGTCGGAGCCACCTACAAAGATGATAGCGGTGCCGATGTCGATACTATGTTCCAGGTATTCCAGGTCACCATTCCTGGCCTTGCTGCCAAGTGATCGGATGAAACCGGGATGGACGCGGCTAACGCGTCCATCCGCTTACCCCGCTCGCAGGAATCGGATCGCCTCATCGCGACGGAAGAGGTAGAGTAGGGTGCGTACCGCACTGCCACGCTCGCTGGTCAGTTCCGGATCGCGCTCGATCAGATAGGCGGCATCCTTACGGGCGATTTCCAGGAGATCGGCATGGGCTTCCAGGCTGGCGATGCGGAAGCCTGGCGTGCCGGACTGGCGCGTGCCGAGAAGCTCGCCTTCGCCGCGCAGCTTCAAATCCTCCTCGGCAATGCGGAAGCCGTCTTCCGTCTCGCGCATAATCGACAGCCGCGCATGCCCGGTTTCGCCGAGGGGGCCTTTGTAGAGAAGAATACAGGTGGAGGCTTCGTCACCACGACCGACGCGTCCGCGCAGCTGATGCAGCTGCGCGAGGCCAAAACGTTCGGCATGTTCGATGACCATGATCGTTGCGTCCGGCACATCGACGCCCACTTCGACGACCGTCGTCGCAACCAGCAGGCGGATCTCGCCATTCTTGAACGCCATCATCACGGCGTCTTTCTCCGGGCCACTCATTCGCCCATGGATGAGGCCGATGCCCGGTCCGAGTGCCTTGGTCAATGTCTCATGACGCTCCTCGACGGACATTAAATCGGATTCTTCGGATTCCTCCACAAGTGGGCATACCCAATAGGCTTTTTTACCTTCGGATAGCGCGCTCCTCAGACGCGTGACGATATCGCCGGTTCGCTCGTTCGGAATGGTGATCGTCTGGATCGGCTTGCGCCCCGCCGGCTTCTCGGTGAGCTTGGAAACATCCATATCCCCGAAAGCGGCAAGCACCAGCGTTCGCGGTATGGGCGTTGCGGTCATGACGAGCATATGGGGAGAGATACCCTTCGCGGTCAGGCGCAGGCGTTGGTGAACGCCGAAACGGTGCTGCTCGTCGACCACAGCCAGCATGAGGTTGGCATAGGCGACGCTGTCCTGGAAGAGAGCATGAGTGCCGATGATGATCTGCGCTTCGCCGGAGGCAATGCGCTCCAGGATAGCGTCACGCTCGCGTCCCTTTGTGCGACCTGTGAGAACTTCGACGGAAAGGTTTGCGCTCGCTGCGAATTTTGAAATCGTAGCATGATGTTGGCGAGCCAGAATTTCGGTCGGTGCCATGAGCACAGCCTGACCACCGCTTTCGATCACGGCGGCGATAGCCATCAGCGCCACCAGCGTCTTGCCCGCGCCGACGTCGCCCTGCAGCAGCCGAAGCATGCGCTCGGTGCCTGCCATATCCTTCAGAATATCGGCGACCGCATCACGCTGGCTGTTCGTCATCGAGAAAGGAAGAGATTCCAGTATTTTGCCGCTGATTTCTCCAGTAGCATGCACCGGCTGTCCCGCAACCTTGCGCAGCCGCTGGCGAACCAGGGAGAGCGACAATTGCCCTGCCAGGAATTCATCATAGGCAAGCCGGCGGCGGGTCGGTGCCTGCGGATCGATATCGGCGGCATCCCGCGGCGCATGCAGCATGTGGAAGGCGTCGGAGATCGAGGGAAAGCCCTGCTTTTGAGTAAGGGCAATATCATCCCACTCGGGCAACTGCGGGATGCGCGGCAGCGCCGCCTCGATGGTCTTGCGTAGGAACTTTGGTGTAAGTCCAGCCGTTAGCGGATAAACCGGTTCGACCAACGGCAGGTTTTCCGCCTCGCTCTCGCGCATGATGTAATCCGGATGCACCATGGATGGCCGGCCGTTGAACCAGTCGACCTTGCCGCTGACGGTGACGGTCTCATCGATCGGCAGCTGCTTTTCGAGCCATTGCGCCTTTCCGCGGAAGAAGACTAGAGCAAGTTCGCCCGTTTCGTCATGCAGATAGACGCGATAGGGCACGTTGCTGCGCGGATTGGGCGGCGGCTGATGTCGGTCGACACGGCCGGTGATGGTGACGATGGCGCCTTGCGGCGCCCTCGCGATACCGGGCTGCTCGCGTCGGTCGATGATCGAATGCGGCGCGTGAAAAATGAGGTCGATGACCCGACAATCGTCGATCGTCTCGCGATCGAGCAGCTTCACCAGCAGCTCGGACACCTTCGGCCCGACGCCGGGCAGCGAAGAGATGGAGGCAAACAGCGGGTCGAGGATAGCGGGACGCATGTCCGGCAAAATGCGACGGGCAGGGCGCATTTGGCAAGGGGCGGTAGGGAACTCGGCACCATTGTATCAAACACTCCCCGGAAAATTGCATTGTAGGTGTTTTTTTCTGAAAAACCGGTTCCCACCTGTGAGCGCTGGTTTTATAGAGACGCATCTACATAAAGGTGTTTTTGATGACTGGGCTGACCCTCAGCAGTGCCGATCTCGATCCTCGCCGTCGGCGCATCCTTTTCCGTTGCTGGCATCGCGGTATCCGCGAGATGGATCTGGTCTTCGGCCAGTTTGCCGATAATGAGCTGCCGGGGCTCTCTGAAACTGAACTGGATGAGCTCGAGCGCATTATGGCCGAAGAGGACAATGATCTCCTCAAGTGGATTCTGGGCAGCCAGCCGACGCCGCAGCATCTGCAGACGCCGCTCTTTGAGCGACTGGCATCCTACAAGCCCGATTTCGAAGAAATCGCCGAAAGGTTCGGATTAACGAAATGATCCCCGGTTTCGACGCGAAGAAGCTGCTTGCCGCAAGCGAGCCGATGACGATCGGTCATGTGCCGGCCGGCCTGGAGCCGTTTCTGATTGCTGAAATGGCAAAGGCCGGTGAGCCGATCGCCTATGTCATGTCCGACGGCCAGCATATGGCCGATGTCGAACAGATGCTCGGTTTCATCGCGCCTGAAATTCCGGTGCTTACCCTGCCGGCCTGGGATTGCCTTCCCTATGACCGCGTTTCTCCAAGCTCCGACACCTCGGCCCGGCGCCTGGCGGCTTTGTCCGGCCTGATCGCGCATCATCGCAAGCCGCATGCGGCTATCGTATTGGTGACCGTCAACGCCATGCTACAGAAGGTCGCCCCTCAGGATATCATTGAAAGCCTGGCGTTCTCAGCCCGACCGGGCAACCAGGTGCGGATGGACGACATCGCGACCCGCCTGGAGCGCAACGGCTTCGATCGTGTCGCAACCGTACGTGAGGTCGGTGAATATGCGGTGCGCGGCGGCATTCTCGACGTCTTCGTTCCCGGCACGGAGGAGCCGGTGCGCCTGGATTTCTTCGGGGATACGCTGGAAAGCATCCGCAGCTTCGATCCGGCAAGCCAGCGCACGACAGGGCAAGTGCGCTCGCTCGATCTCAATCCGATGAGCGAAGTGACGCTGACGCCGGATACGATCAGCCGCTTTCGCAAAAACTATCTCTCCGCCTTCGGCGCCGCCACGCGCGATGACGCACTCTATCTCGCCGTGTCGGAAGGCCGTCGCTATGCCGGCATGGAACATTGGCTGCCGCTCTTCTACGAGAAACTGGAGACCGTCTTCGATTACCTTAAAGGCTTTCGCTTGGTCACGGATCACACCGTGCGCGAAGCGGCCGAAGAGCGCTCCAAGCTCGTCTTCGACTATTACGACGCCCGCCTCCAATCCGGCCAGCCCGCCAAGGGACAGATGGCGCAGGGCACACCCTATAAGCCCGTAACGCCCGGCCAGCTCTATCTCGACGGCAAGGCCTTCGGCAATGCGCTCGATGCGTTCGGCGCCATCCGCGTTTCGCCCTTCAACGAACACGAGGGCGAGGCGCGTCGCGTTATCGAGCTTGATGCCCGGCAGGGACCACGCTGGGCGCGTTCCGCGACCGAGAGTACCGACAGCGAGCGAGTCAACGTCTTCGACGCCGTCGTCAAGCATATCGCCGACAAGCGGGCGGCAGGCGGCAAGGTGCTGATTTCGGCCTGGACTGAAGGCTCACTCGATCGCCTGCTGCAGGTGCTCTCCGAACATGGGCTGGCGCGCGTCAAGACGATCGAGGCATTCAAGGATCTCAGCGGCCTGGCGAAGGGCGAGGCGGCGGCGGCCGTGCTCAGCCTCGAGGCCGGCTTCGAGGCCGGCGATCTCATTGTCATCGGCGAGCAGGATATTCTCGGCGACCGTATGGTGCGCCGATCTAAGCGCCGCAAGCGCGCGGCCGATTTCATCTCGGAAGTGGCCGGCCTGGATGAAGGCTCGATCGTCGTCCATGCCGAGCATGGCATCGGCCGCTTTGTCGGGTTGAGGACCATCGAGGCTGCCGGCGCACCGCATGCCTGTCTTGAGCTACAATATGCCGATGATGCCAAACTCTTCCTGCCGGTCGAGAACATCGATCTGCTGTCGCGCTTTGGCGGCGAGGGCACCGAGGCACAGCTCGACAAGCTCGGCGGCGGCGCTTGGCAGATGCGGAAGGCGAAGCTTAAGAAGCGCCTTCTGGATATCGCTGGTGACTTGATCCGCGTTGCGGCCGAGCGCCTGACGCGCCATGCGCCGGTGCTGACCTCTGCCGAAGGGCTCTACGACGAATTCGCCGCACGCTTCCCCTATGATGAGACCGACGATCAGATGAACGCCATCGAGGCGGTGCGCGAGGATCTTGGCGCCGGCCGGCCGATGGATCGCCTCGTCTGCGGCGACGTCGGCTTCGGCAAGACGGAGGTAGCGCTTCGTGCAGCTTTCGTCGCCGCCATGAATGGTGTGCAGGTCGCCGTCGTGGTGCCGACGACCCTGCTTGCCCGGCAGCATTTCAAGACCTTTTCCGAGCGTTTCCGCGGCCTGCCGATCCGGGTACAACAGGCATCCCGGCTGGTTGGCGCCAAGGATTTGGCGCTCACCAAGAAGGAGGTGGCGGAAGGCAAGACGGATATCGTCGTCGGCACGCATGCGCTGCTCGGCGCCGGCATCCACTTCGCCAATCTCGGCCTGCTCATTATCGATGAAGAGCAGCATTTCGGCGTGAAGCACAAGGAGCGCCTGAAGGAACTGAAGAGCGACGTGCATGTGCTGACACTTTCGGCGACGCCGATCCCGCGCACGCTGCAGCTGGCGATGACGGGTGTGCGCGAACTGTCGCTCATCACCACGCCGCCGGTCGACCGCATGGCGGTGCGCACCTTCATTTCACCCTTCGATTCCCTCGTGATCCGCGAAACGTTGATGCGCGAGCATTATCGCGGCGGCCAGAGCTTCTATGTCTGTCCGCGTCTCGCCGATCTCGCCGATATCCACGCCTTCCTGCAATCCGATGTGCCGGAGTTGAAGGTAGCGGTCGCGCATGGCCAAATGCCGGCCGGCGAGCTGGAAGACATCATGAACGCCTTCTACGAAGGCCGGTATGACGTGCTGCTCTCAACGACCATCGTCGAATCCGGCCTCGACGTGCCGACGGCCAATACGCTGATCGTCCACCGCGCCGATATGTTCGGTCTTGCGCAACTCTATCAGCTACGCGGCCGTGTCGGTCGCTCCAAGGTCCGCGCCTTTGCGCTCTTCACGCTGCCGGTCAACAAGGTGCTGACCACAACGGCGGAGCGCCGGCTCAAGGTGCTGCAGTCTCTGGACACACTCGGCGCCGGCTTCCAGCTTGCGAGCCACGATCTCGATATCCGCGGCGCCGGCAATCTGCTTGGCGAGGAACAGTCGGGTCATATCAAGGAAGTCGGCTTCGAGCTTTACCAGCAGATGCTCGAGGAGGCCGTTGCCGAGGTCAAGGGCGTCGACGAAATCCAGGATACCGGCTGGTCGCCGCAGATCTCCGTCGGTACACCTGTTATGATTCCCGATGATTACGTGCCCGACCTGCATCTGCGCATGGCGCTCTATCGCCGCCTCGGCGAGATCACCGAACTGAAGGAGATTGACAGTTTCGGAGCGGAAATGATCGATCGTTTCGGCCCGCTGCCGATCGAGGTGCAGCATCTCCTCAAGATCGTCTATATCAAGTCGCTTTGCCGCATCGCCAATGTCGAGAAGCTGGATGCCGGCCCGAAGGGCGTCGTCGTGCAGTTCCGCAACAAGGAATTCCCGAACCCCGCCAACCTTGTCGGCTATATCGCCAAACAGGGCACGATGGCCAAGATCCGCCCGGATCAGAGCGTCTTCCTCACACGCGACCTGCCGACGCCGGAGAAGCGACTGCAGGGCGCGGCTGTGGTAATGACACAGCTGGCGGAGTTGGCGAAGTAGGGACTCCGGCACTTCATTTTGGGGTCGGTGGCGGGACCGGTCTCGGCCTTTGATAACGATAGACTGCGGTCAGGCTTCTTGAGGCCGGTGTTCTTCATCCTTGTTCGGAATGCGCGCAATGACCTTGATTTCGAAATCGAAGCCCGCAAGCCAGGTGACGCCGACCGCCGTCCAGTTCGGATAGGGCTTTTCGGAGAAGATCCGATTCTTGACGGTCATGATCGCGCCGAACTGCCGCTCCGGGTCTGTATGGAACGTCGTGACATCGATGATATCGTCGAAGGTGCAGCCTGCGGCTTCCAGGGTTGCCTGCAGATTGTCGAAGGCAAGCTGGACTTGCTTTTCGAAATCTGGCTCAGGACTTCCATCTGCACGGCTGCCGACCTGACCGGAGACGAACAGCAGATCGCCGGAATGGATCGCGGCGGAATAGCCGTGCTCCTCGTAAAGGGCATGTCTGTTCTTCGGGAAAATTGCATTCCTGGTCTTCATTATATTCGCCTCTCATTCGTGTCGACGTGAAAAGATCGGAGGGCCCAAGCTTGCGCGGCCATTCCAAAGCGCCGTCTTATTTGATATACGACGTGTATGCGAGATATTCATATGCGTAGCGTATGTCAATATTTCAAATACGAAACGTATGTGAAATTTGAGAGCGATATGGCAAAGCGCCTGGAAACGATGGAAGAAAACCGCAACAAGCTGATTGCCGCTGCCAGAAAAGCCTTCGCGGAGAAAGGATTTGCGGCGGCTTCAATGGATGAATTGACGGCGGATGTCGGCCTGACGAGAGGTGCCCTCTATCACAATTTCGGTGACAAGCGTGGATTGCTCGCAGCCGTCGTTGATCAGATCGACAATGAGCTGGCGTTGCGGGCGAAGGAGATCGGCGCGCAGGCGGAGGGTGACTGGCAGGGTCTGCTTGCCGAGGGGGAGGCCTATATCAAAATGGCGCTCGATCCCGAAGTGCAGCGCATCGTCTTGCTTGACGGCCCGGCCGTTCTGGGTGACCCCTCGAAATGGCCCAGCCAGAACAGCTGTCTCGCCGGCACGCGGCAGACGGTGGCAAAGCTTCTGGAGCAAGAGGTGGTCAAGCCGGTCGATCCCGAGGCCGCCGCCCGGCTCATTTCCGGCGCAGCGCTGAATGCTGCCCTCTGGGTTGCTGCCAGCGATAATCCAACGGAAGTGCTGCCCAAGGCGATAGAAGCCTTCCGGGCGATGGCTTCGGGATTGCTGGCAAAGACCTGATGCCGATTATGGCTCAGCTGCTTCCGCGAATCGAAGATCGCGGAAGCTCTTGCAGCTATGATCGAAAAAGCGGAATCCCGCTTAGTTCATCCCGGCCCGTGCCTCCGCCTTCATCTTGGCGATATCTCGCAGCGCGCCGGCAAGCACATCCGGCGTCTGGGCGCCGCTAACGGCATATTGCTGGTCGAAGATGAAGAAGGGCACGCCGTTGACGCCGATCTTCTGGGCGGCGTCGATTTCGCCGATGATGAGATCGCGATCCGCATCGGAAGCCAGCAGGGTGGCGATGACGGACCGGTCGAGCCCGGCTTCTTCGGCAACGTCGAGCAGCACGGCGTGATCGCCGACATTGCGGCCCTCTTCGAAATTGGCCTTGAAGAGGGCATCCACCACTTTATCCTGCTTTTCGCGGCTTTCGGTGACGGACCAATGGATGAGGCGATGGGCGTCGAGCGTGTTCGGACCGATCTTGATAGCGTCGAAATCGAATTTGATGCCCACCTCGCGGCCGAGCTCAGTCAGCATCTTATGTCCCTGCGCCACGCGTTCCGCGCCGCCGAGCTTCTGCTCGAGCGCTTTCTTCTGGTCGACGCCTTCTGGCGGATAGTCGGGGTTCAGACGATAAGGTCGCCAGTTGAGGTCGACACCCACTTCATCCTGCACCTCGGCAATGGCGAGCTCCAGGCGCGCCTTGCCGAGATAGCACCATGGGCAAACGACATCCGAGACGATGTCGATAGTGATGCGTTCCATGGTTCCGTCCTTTCGGTTTTTGGGCTGTCAGCTCCATCTAGGCCTTTGTACCGATGGGTTCAACCGGTTACCGAAAGGGAACCATTGCGACGCTATTGCGCCGAGGCGTCCCACCAAGCAGGTAAATAGTAGCCATAGAGCGGCAAAGCCGCGGGGTGATCGATGTGGCTGCGCCGCGCAGCCCATTGCTGGTCGACATGATAGAGCGGCACAAGATAATAGCCGGAGATCAGCATCCGATCGAACGAACGCACGGCGTCGCGGAAATCCTCGGCCGAGTGTGCCGTCAGGAAATGCGATATCAACATATCCACGTCGGGATCTTCGACGAGGGCAAAGTTGAAGCTGCCCGGCATTTTCGCAGCGGCGGATCCCCATCGGGCCACCTGTTCGATTCCCGGCGACAACGACGAGGGGTAGGATTTGATGATCATGTCGTAGTCGTAGTTGATCGTCCGGAGCTGATACTGTGAATCATCGACCGTACGAATCGTCACCGCGATACCAAGCAGTTCCAGAGACCGGCGGTAGGGGATCGCGATGCGCTCCTGGTCTGCATTCTGCGTCAATATCTCGAAGCTGAGCTGGCGGCCGTTCTTATCGACCATCTTCTCGCCATGGATCGCGTAGCCACCCTCCTTGAGCAAAGCTACCGCCTTACGCAGGATCTTGCGGTCACGCCCGGAACCGTCGCTGACGGGCAGCCTATAGGTACCATCGAGCACGTCCGGATCGATGCGGTCCTTGATCGGACCCAGCATCGCGAGTTCGCGCGCATTCGCAGGAACACCGAAGGACGAAAGATCAGAATTCTGCCAATAGCTCTGCGTGCGCTGGTAGGCGCCTGAGTAGAGATTGCGGTTCATCCATTCGAAATCGAAGGCAAGCGTCAGTCCCTTGCGCACATTCTTGTCGGCAAACATCGGCCGCCGCGTGTTGAAGACGAAACCGAGCATGCCGCTTGGCGTTTTCGGCCTAAAGGTCTCCTTGACGATGGCGCCGGAGGTTACTGCCGGGAAGTTGTAAGCCTGCTGCCAATGGCTGGGGCTGCCGTCCGGATAGATATCGACATCGCCTTTCTTGAAGGCTTCGAACAGGGTGGTGTCCTGCAGGAAATAATTGACGGCGATCTCATCATAATTGTCGATGCCGATTTTTGACGGGAGGTTCTTGCCCCAATAGTCGTTACGGCGCTCGAAGACGATGCGCTGGCCGGGATCGATACTCTTGATCCTGTAGGAGCCGGAACCGACGGGAATACGAAGCGAAGTCTGGTCGAAACCATCGGGGTCGACGGCGTGCCTCGGCAGAATCGGCAGCGACGAGGCGATAATCAGCGGCGTTTCGCGATTGGCCTTTTCGTTGAAGCGGATCAGCACGCTGTGCTCACCGACCTTCTCCATGCTGGCGATGGTCTGAAGCCACGATGAAAACGGAACGCGGCCTTTGTCGCGAAGAAGCTGGAACGTGAAGATCACGTCTTCCGGCGTTACAGGTTGCCCGTCCGACCATTTGGCATCGGGATTGAGGTTGAATCTGATGAAACTCCTGCTTTCGTCCCATTCTACCGTCTGTGCCAGCAAGCCATAAAGGGTGAAAGGCTCGTCGCGCGAGCGCACCATCAGCGATTCGTAAACGAGATTGCCATATTCCGGGTCCCACATGCCGCGCGCCGTCGTGCGCATGCTTTTCAGAATGAAGGGATTGAGATTGTCGAAAGTGCCGACGACGCCGTAGCTGATGCGGCCGCCTTTTTTGACATCCGGATTGACGTAAGGGAAATGCTTGAAGTCCGCCGGCAACGCCGGATCTCCATGCATGGCGATGCCGTAAAGCGGCTCAGCCGCCGCGGCATTGCACAAGGTTGCGAAGAACAGGAGGGCAGCGATCCGGAGCGCTTGCATGGCATCCTTTCCGGTAAGGGTACGATTCGGCCGAACATTATCATGAGCGTGCCGAATTCAACACGCGACTGCGGAAATCTTAGGACTGAACAGAAAAGACCAAAGAAAAGCTGGATATCCGTGCCAGCGCGATGTAACAGGGGTGCCGGGTTTCTCGGGTCATGTATTTGCCTTATTCATTCGACAGGTGGACGACGGTTTGACCCGAATTGCATGGGACGGCGCGCTGTCGTCCCACAGCGGATTTCAGGAGGCGGTTTCGCTATGATGTTCAAGACTGACAACAAAATGCGGGCAGGTCTTTCTGCTCTGGCTCTCATGATCGGCGCGGCCATGCCGGCTGCCGCTTTCGCGCAGGATGCGTCCAACGCAGCGCCAGCTGATGGCGGTGGTGATCCCAATCAGCCGCGTCTCGGCTGGTACAAGACCTGCACCAAGCAGGACGATGCCGACATCTGCATCGTGCAGAACCTAATCATGGCAAACAATGGCCAGCTCGTCACGGCTGTCGGCCTCATCTCCGTGGACGGCAAGGTAAACCGCAAGATCCTGCAGATCTCCGTTCCGACGGCACGCCTCATTCCGCCCGGCATCACCATGCAGGTCGATGGCGGCAAGGGTCAGAAGCTTGATTACGCCGTCTGCCTTCCGGACAAGTGCACCGCGGAAGTTCCGGTAACGGACGCGATGATCGCTTCGCTGAAGAAGGGTACAGACGTCACCTTCACCTCGGTGAACTTCCGCCGCGCTCCGAATCCGATCAAGATTTCCCTGACCGGCTTCGGCGCTGCCTATGACGGCCCGGCGATCTCCGATAGCAAGCTTGCCGAAAGCCAGAAGAGCCTGCAGGACAGCATGCAGAAGAAGGCCGAAGAAGCACGCAAGAAGCTGGAAGACGCGCAGAAAGCTGCCAAGCAGCAGTAATCGTGCAAAGTTCCATACCGTTGAAGAAAAGCCCGGAGTAATCCGGGCTTTTCTTTACGGCAATGACAGCACGCTATGCGCGGAAACAAAATAAAAAGGGAAGACGTTGGGAGCGCCTTCCCTTTGGAATAGGATATATTTTCAGCCGCTTAGTGGGCAAAGCTCATCTTGGGCTTGAGCTGTCCCGTCGGAGCTTGATCGAAGATCTGAGCGATCTGCGGATTGCGTAAGGGAACGCCGCTCTCATCGTTGATGAGGTTCTGTTCCGACACGTAAGCGACATATTCCGTCTCGTCGTTTTCTGCGAGAAGGTGATAGAAGGGCTGGTCTTTATCGGGCCGCACCTCGGCCGGAATGGAATTCCACCACTCCTCTGTATTTGCGAATTCCGGATCGACATCGAAGATGACACCGCGGAAGGGGAACATCCGGTGTCGAACCACGTCGCCAATATTGAATTTTGCGTTGCGTTGTTTCATGGCACGACTTCCTTTCAGGTAATCATGTGGTGACTTTCACCACTGATATCAAGGATTTTGCCCTGATTCCTTCATCGGACTGTCACACTCGGCTCGGTTCTGCTCCGAACAACAGCTCAATGTGAAGACGATATTTGGAGGACGCCCGCCACCGGCGTCCTTATAATGAGGAAAGCCCCGGCAAGGCCGGGGCTTTCGCAACCTATATCAGACCGAATAGTACATGTCGTATTCGACCGGATGCGGGGTCATTTCGAAGCGCATGACTTCCTGCATCTTCAGTTCGATGAAGGCATCGATCTGATCGTCGTCGAAAACGCCGCCGGCGGTCAGGAACTTGCGGTCCTTGTCGAGGCTTTCCAGTGCTTCGCGCAGCGAGCCGCAGACCGTCGGGATTTTCTTCAGTTCCTTCGGCGGCAGGTCGTAGAGATCCTTGTCCATGGCCTTGCCGGGATGGATCTTGTTCTTGATGCCGTCGAGACCGGCCATCAGCATGGCGGCGAAACCGAGATAGGGGTTGGCGGTCGGGTCAGGGAAGCGGACTTCGACGCGCTTTGCCTTCGGGTTCGAGCCGAACGGGATACGGCAGGAAGCGGAACGGTTGCGAGCCGAATAGGCGAGCAGAACCGGAGCTTCGTAGCCTGGAACGAGACGCTTGTAGGAGTTCGTCGACGGGTTGGTGAAAGCATTGATCGCCTTGGCATGCTTGATGATGCCGCCGATGTAATAGAGGCAGGTTTCGGAGAGGCCCGCATATTCGTCGCCGGCAAACGTCGGCTTGCCGCCCTTCCAGATCGACTGGTGAACGTGCATGCCCGAGCCGTTGTCGCCGAAAATCGGCTTCGGCATGAATGTCGCCGTCTTGCCGTAGGCATTGGCGACCTGATGCACCACGTATTTATAGATCTGCATGCCGTCGGCGCTGCGGACCAGCGTCTCGAACTTGATGCCGAGTTCGTGCTGGGCGGCTGCGACTTCGTGATGATGCTTTTCGACGACAACGCCCATTTCGGCGAGAACCGTCAGCATCTCCGAGCGCATGTCTTGGGCGCTGTCGACCGGAGGAACCGGGAAGTAGCCGCCCTTGACGCGCGGACGGTGGCCGAGGTTGCCGGTCTCATAATCGGTGTCGTCGTTGGACGGCAGTTCGCTGGAATCGAGCTTGAAACCGGTATTGTAGGGGTCGGCCTTGTACTTGACGTCGTCGAAGACGAAGAATTCGGCTTCCGGGCCAAAGAAGGCGGTGTCGCCGATACCCGAGGCCTTGAGATAGGCTTCAGCTTTCTTGGCGGTGCCGCGCGGATCGCGGTTATAGGATTCGCCGGAGATCGGGTCGAGGATGTCGCAAAGGATGACCATCGTGGACTGCGCGAAGAACGGATCCATGTGGACCGTATCCGGATCGGGCATCAGCACCATGTCGGATTCGTTGATGGCCTTCCAGCCCGCAATCGAGGAGCCGTCGAACATGACGCCATCGGCGAACATATCTTCGTCGACACAGACCACATCCATGGTGAGATGCTGCAGCTTGCCCTTCGGATCGGTGAAGCGAAGGTCGACGAACTTGACGTCGTTGTCCTTGATTTGCTTCAAAATTTCGCTTGCAGTCGTCATGAAATTACTTCCCTTGACATAGATGACGATTGAACGAGCCGCGGCCGGAAGGGCCGGGCGGATTAGATGGCGTCGATGCCCGTCTCGCCGGTACGAATTCGGATGACTTCTTCCACGTTGGAAACGAAAATCTTTCCGTCGCCGATGCGCCCTGTTTGCGCGGCTTTACGGATGGCCTCGATCACAGCCTCCGCATTTTCGTCCGCCAATACAACTTCGACCTTCACCTTCGGCAGGAAGTCGACGACGTATTCGGCGCCACGGTAAAGCTCCGTGTGACCCTTCTGACGACCGAAGCCCTTCGCTTCCGTGACGGTGATGCCCTGCAGGCCGACTTCCTGAAGGGCTTCCTTCACTTCGTCGAGCTTGAAGGGCTTAATGATCGCTTCGATCTTTTTCATGAGAAAATGTCTCTCCGCTTTTCCTGTTACAGCAGGCCTATTTCCCGCTCGGCCAACGTAATGCACTTATCATGCCAGTTGAAAACAAGCTGCCGTAAAAATTCCCGGCGAATTCGCGCCGAGACGATGAATTGATGAGGATTTTTCGGAAAAATGGAAGCGATTTCGCGCTGAAATGCGTTGAATAACCAAAATTTCGCAAAAAAGTGCTGTGCGTGTCATGTTTGTGCTTCGGCAAGGCCTTGAATGTTAATGTATAATTATTGTGCAAATGCATGTTTATAAATCAAATTGGGTATCCGAAAAGCGGTTGTTTTTAAGGCAGATTTCGCATCTATAATGTTTCCATGACGTTGCCGCTTGCAGACTTGCTTCTCACCCCAGATGATATGGCCGCTGTCGATCGCGCTGCTGCTGCCTCGGGCATTGATTCTTATGGACTCATGGAAAAGGCGGGACAGGCTGTCGCCGCCGCTGCACTTCGGCATTTTTCCGGAGCGCTCCGTTACGTCGTTCTTTGCGGGCCTGGCAATAATGGCGGGGACGGCTACGTCGCGGCACGTGCGTTGCAACAGGCCGGAGCCGACGTTGAGTTCTTTCATTTGGGCAATCCGCAACAGCTCAAGGGAGATGCCGCCCGCGCTTTCGCCGCGTGCTCTATTGATGGTGCAGCGATGGGTGGTTACGCCCCGAAGGCCGGAGATGTAGTGATCGATGCAATCTTTGGCGCGGGACTCTCCCGTCCCGTTCCGGATGAGGTGGCGGCCACTATCGCAAGGGTCAACGAGGCTGGCATTCCGGTGATTGCCGTCGACCTACCTTCGGGCCTCGATGGGCGCAGTGGCCGGGTTCTCGGCGCTGCCTTCCACGCCGTGCGAACAGTGACCTTCATGACGCGCAAGCCGGGGCATCTTCTCCTTCCCGGTCGTGACCTTTGCGGGGAGCTTGAGGTTTTCGACATTGGCATTCCCGGCCGTGTCGTCCGTGCTAACGCCGATGGCCTGGTTGCAGAGAATAGGCCGGCGCAGTGGCAGGCGAAAATACCGTCAGCTGGCGCTGATGTGCACAAATATAAGCGCGGTCATCTCGTCGTCTTTTCAGGCGGTCCGAATGCCACCGGGGCAGCGCGCATGTCGGCTATGGCGGGGCTGAGAGCCGGGGCAGGGCTCGTCACTATTGCCTCACCCTCGGAGGCGCTGGGGGTCAATGCGGGGCTGCTGACCGCAATCATGCTGCATGCCGTCGATGACGAAGCCGCGTTACGGAAATGGCTCACGGACCAGCGTCTTTCGACCTTCATTCTCGGGCCGGGCTTTGGCGTCGGCGAGAAGGCGCGGCAATTCTGTCTCGCGCTCGCCGATCGCCATTTGGTGCTGGATGCGGATGGCATCACTTCGTTTCGCGACGAGCCTCAAATGCTCTTCGATGCCTTTGCCGAAGGACCGACGCGGTTGGTGCTGACGCCGCATGAAGGGGAATTCGCGAGACTCTTTCCCGATATTGCCGCCAATGAGAAACTGAGCAAGATCGACAAGGCGAGAGCGGCAGCAAAGAAAGCCCATGCCGCCATCATCTACAAGGGCGCCGACAGCGTGATCGCCGCCCCCGATGGCAGGGCCTTGATCAACGCCAACGCGCCGCCCTGGCTGGCGACCGCTGGTTCTGGCGATGTGCTCGCCGGCATTGTCGGCGGTCTTATGGCGCAGGGGGTTCCGGCCTTCGAAGCTGCAGCGGCCGGCGTCTGGCTGCATGGTCTGGCGGGCCAGCATGCCGGCAAGGGGCTGACGGCTGAAGATCTCGTAGCGGCCGTCAAGCCGCTGTAAGGCTACTTTGCAACTTCTTCCTGCAATGCAATCGCGCCTTGGGGTGCGTTCACCTTGCCTTCGTGAATCATGAAGGCAAAGACGTCGCGCGGCTCGGTTTTGACCTTGCGCTTCCCATCGATCAGCGGCAGGTCATCCGGCACCTTGCCTTCCGCCCATGTTTTCAGGTGGCCCGCCCAGGCTTGCAGATCCTTCGGTGGATAGCAGGTCTTGATATCATCAGACCCTTTCTGCAGCCGGGCATAAACGAAATCGGCCGTCACATCCGCGATCATCGGATATTCGAAATGCTCTGCGCAGACGGGTGCCACATTATATTTTTCGAGTAGCGCAATGAATTCCGGCACCTTGAAGGAATCGTGACGAACTTCGACGACATGTCTCAGCGCAAGACCATCCTGCTTGTCTGGCAGCAGTTTGAGGAAAGCCTCGAAATCATCAGGATCGAACTTCTTCGTCGGCGCAAACTGCCAAAGCAGCGGGCCGAGATGATTACCGAGTTCGCTGATACCTGACTCCAGAAACTTCTGCATTGATTCACCGGCTTCGGAGAGGACACGGCGATTTGTGACGAAGCGAGTTGCTTTCAAGGAGAAGATGAACCCGTCAGGCACGTCAGCCGCCCATTTGGCGAAGACCTCAGGCTTCTGCGTACTGTAATAGGTGCCGTTGACCTCGATCACTTTCAGCTGGCGGCTGGCGTAGTGCAGCTCATCCTTCTGCTTCAGCGTTTCGGGATAAAAGGTCCCGCGCCACGGCTCGAAGGTCCATCCGCCGATACCTGTGCGGATTTCGCCCGCTTTGCTCATTCTCTCCTCCTTGGCCATTCGGCCGGGTCAATCTCACTCCGCCGCCGCAACCTTCTTCACCGGACGCCGCTCCAGCAACTCCTTCAGGAATTGCCCCGTATAGGAGCGCTTCTCCTTGACGATCGTCTCCGGCGTTCCCACGGCAACAATTTCGCCGCCGCCATCACCGCCTTCGGGACCGAAATCGAGGATCCAGTCGGCAGTTTTGATGACTTCGAGATTGTGCTCGATGACCACGACCGAATTGCCCTGATTGACCAGTTCGTGCAGCATTTCCAGAAGCTTGGCGACGTCGTGGAAGTGCAGGCCGGTTGTGGGTTCGTCGAGAATATAGAGCGTGCGGCCCGTCGATCGCTTCGACAGTTCCTTAGCTAGCTTGACGCGTTGCGCCTCGCCACCCGAAAGCGTATTGGCCTGTTGTCCCACCTTTATATATCCGAGCCCGACATCCTTCAGGCTCTGCAACTTGTCGCGCACAGCGGGAACGGCCGCAAAGAAATCGACGCCTTCCTCGACCGTCATGTCGAGCACGTCGGCGATCGACTTGGCCTTGAAAGTGACATCAAGCGTCTCGCGATTGTAGCGCTTGCCGTGGCAGACATCGCAGGTGACGTAGACGTCGGGCAGGAAGTGCATTTCGATCTTGATGACGCCGTCGCCCTGGCAGGCCTCGCAGCGGCCGCCCTTGACGTTGAAGGAGAAGCGGCCCGGCTGATAGCCGCGTGCCTTGGCTTCCGGCAGACCGGCAAACCAGTCGCGGATCGGTGTGAAGGCCCCGGTATAGGTCGCCGGGTTCGAGCGCGGCGTGCGGCCGATCGGTGACTGGTCGATGTCGATCACCTTGTCGATATGTTCGAAACCGTCGATGCGGTCATGATCGGCAGGGATTTCGCGGGCACCCATGACGCGGCGTGCCGCCGACTTGTAAAGCGTCTCGATCAGGAAGGTGGACTTGCCGCCGCCGGACACACCGGTAACCGCCGTGAAGACGCCGAGCGGAATAGACGCCGTGACATTCTTGAGGTTGTTCCCTCTCGCGCCGACGACCTTGATTTCCTTGCCCTTCTTGGGCTTGCGGCGCTCATCCGGAACCGGCACACCGAGTTCGCCGGAAAGATATTTACCGGTCAGTGACTTCGGGTTCGCCATGATATCCTGCGGCGTGCCGTGTGCCACCACCTGGCCACCATGAACGCCTGCAGCCGGCCCAATATCGACGACATCGTCGGCTGTCAGGATGGCGTCCTCATCGTGCTCGACGACGATGACGGTGTTGCCGATATCTCGCAGATGCTTCAGCGTTTCCAACAGGCGGGCATTGTCGCGCTGATGCAGTCCGATGGAGGGCTCGTCAAGAACGTAGAGAACGCCCGTCAATCCTGAACCGATCTGCGATGCCAGCCGGATGCGCTGGCTCTCGCCGCCGGACAGCGTGCCTGAATTGCGGGACAGGCTCAGATATTCGAGGCCGACATCGTTGAGGAAGCGCAGGCGATCGCGGATTTCCTTGAGGATGCGGACCGCAATCTCGTTCTGCTTGTCGGTAAAAGTTCCCGGCAGCGCATCGAACCAGTCGCGAGCAACGCGGATCGACATCTCCGCCACCTGGCTGATGTGCAGCTTGTCGATCTTGACCGCCAGAGCCTCCGGCTTCAGGCGATAGCCGTTGCAGGCCGGGCAGGGGGCGGCCGACATGAAGCGTTCGATCTCCTCGCGTGCCCAGGCGGAATCCGTTTCCTTCCAGCGCCGTTCGAGGTTCGGCACGATGCCTTCGAAATTCTTGTGCGTGGTATAGGAGCGCGCGCCATCGGCGTAATGGAATTCGATCTTGTCTTCCGTGCCGTTCAGGATCACATCCTTGGCCTTGTCGGACAGCTCGTTCCAGCGGTTGCCGAGCTTGAAGCCGTAATGCTTGCCGAGCGCTTCCAGCGTCTGGTTGTAATAAGGCGAGGTCGACTTGGCCCAGGGAGCGATCGCGCCATCGCGCAGCGTGCGTTCCGGCTCCGGCACGATCAGTTCCGGATCGATCTTCTGCTGCGAACCCAAGCCGTCACAGGACGGGCAGGCACCGAAAGGATTGTTGAACGAGAAGAGGCGCGGTTCGATCTCCGGAATGGTGAAGCCGGAAACCGGGCAGGCGAACTTCTCCGAGAAGAGCACGCGCTCATGCGTCTCGTTCAACGACTTGTTGGCGGAACCGCCGGCAGCAGTCTCCTCCGGTGGCAAGGGCTTGTCGGCAAACTCCGCGACCGCAAGACCGTCGGCAAGGCGCAGCGATGTCTCAAAGCTATCAGCAAGACGCGCCGCCATGTCCGGACGCACGACGATGCGGTCGACCACGACATCGATGTCATGCTTGTACTTCTTATCGAGCGCGGGCACATCGGCGATCTCGTAGAACTGCCCGTCAACCTTGACGCGCTGGAAGCCCTTTTTCATGAGCTCCGCCAGTTCCTTCTTGTATTCGCCCTTACGTCCGCGCACGAGCGGCGCGAGAATATAAAGCCTCGTGCCTTCCTCATAGGCGAGCACGCGATCCACCATCTGGCTGACCGTCTGGCTCTCGATCGGCAGGCCGGTGACCGGCGAGTAGGGGACGCCCACGCGCGCAAACAGCAGGCGCATATAGTCGTAGATTTCCGTGACCGTGCCGACCGTCGAGCGTGGATTGCGCGACGTGGTCTTCTGCTCGATCGAGATCGCCGGCGAGAGGCCGTCGATCTGGTCGACATCAGGCTTCTGCATCATCTCGAGGAACTGGCGCGCATAGGCCGAAAGGCTTTCGACATAGCGGCGCTGGCCCTCGGCATAGATGGTGTCGAAGGCGAGCGACGACTTGCCGGAGCCGGAAAGGCCGGTCATGACGATCAGCTTATTGCGTGGCAGGTCGAGATCGATGCCCTTGAGATTGTGCTCGCGCGCACCACGTATCGAAATAGTCTTCAGTTCGCTCATCGTCGTCTGCAGGTCCTTTGAGGTCTGCCTTTATTTAGTGATGTCAGCCCGCGAGTCGAGGCTGAAATGAAGGGATGGAGCCGTGTTTTCGATTCCGTTGACATCATCATAGGGATAAATTAGAACAAAGAAAGAACAAAATTATCGCGGCGATTTCTTTGTGGATGAACGGAGCCGGGAAGGCCGCATAAATAGCACCTTATGCCTGCTATGGGGTAAGGTGCTCCGATTGAATTTCAAAGCCGTCGATGGGCGGCAAGCAGGGTGGTATCATGGCCGGTAGTGTGAACAAGGTAATTCTGGTTGGAAATCTCGGGGCGGACCCGGAAATCCGCCGCACGCAGGACGGCCGCCCGATCGCCAACCTCAATATTGCCACCTCGGAAACCTGGCGCGACCGCAATTCCGGCGAGCGCAAGGAAAAAACCGAATGGCACCGCGTCGTCATCTTCAATGAAGGTCTCTGCAAAGTCGCGGAACAGTATTTGAAGAAGGGCGCCAAGGTTTACATCGAAGGCGCGCTGCAAACCCGCAAATGGCAGGATCAGAATGGTCAGGACCGCTACTCGACCGAAGTCGTGCTGCAGGGCTTCAATTCGACCCTGACCATGCTCGATGGCCGGGGTGAAGGCGGCGGTTCCATCGAAGGCGGAAGTCGTGGTGGTCGCGGCGGTGGCGACTTCGGTGGTGGCTACGGCGGGGATTACGGCGGCGGTGACGATTACGGCCAGTCCTCGTCGCAGGGCTCATCTCGCGGCGGCGGTGGGAACCGTGGCGGCAGTCAGGGCAGCGGCAACTTCTCGCGTGATCTGGATGATGACATCCCGTTCTAAGATGGGCCGCCTAAGCATTTGATTTAAAGCCCGCCGCATTGGTGGGCTTTTTCATGAAAGCGTGAGCGCCGCCTTTGCTCCATCCACGACGAACTGCGCGGCAAGCGCCGCAAGGATAACTCCGAGCAGCCGGGTGAGAATAGCGCGGCCGGTGGCGCCGAGCATTCGATCAAGTCGGTCTGAAATGGCAAGGGCCGCAAAGACCAGGGCCAGATTGACGGCGATGACGCCGATCAGTTGCGCGCGGTCGAGCGTGGTTTGCAGCGATCCTGCCAAAAGGATTGTCGCCGAGATGGCGCCGGGACCGGCGATCAAGGGCAAGGCGAGGGGGAAGACCGCGATATTGCGGATGTGATCCTTGGTAATGGCGACTTCCGTCGTCTTCTCTTTCCTGTCTTGGCGCCGCTCGAACACCATCTCGAAGGCTATCCAGAAGAGCAGCAGCCCGCCGGCAATGCGGAAAGCGCCGATGGAGATGCCAAGGACGCCAAGAACGCTCGCGCCGAACAGGGCGAAGGCGGCCAGGATGAAGAAGGCGATCAGCGAGCCGCGCAGCGCCACTTGCTTGCGCTCCGAACGGTTCATGCCAGCCGTAAGTCCGATGAAAAGCGGCGCGAGCCCCGGCGGATCGACAGTGACAAGCAGAGTCGTGAAGGCATTGATCAGCGTATCCGCGCTCGCCATATAGTCCCCAAAGCTTGTTCTGCCGCTGTTATCAAGCATTGTTATGCGAGGAACGGGCTTTCGCAAAGCGTCATGCGCTGACGTCGATCAATTTCGCCATGGAAATGTTCGATTCCATGGCTTAAAGGGGCAAAACCTGTTCAAAAACACCGGCCAAAATTGGCGCTCGCCAGGCCTTTCGGCTATAAATTTCGCAGTGATTCTAAAAGAGATCGTGATCTGTTTTGACTGAGCAAACACCACCCGGCGGCGGGAAGCTCCCGCCAGGCATCGAGCCGATTTCCATCATGGAGGAAATGCAGCGGTCGTATCTCGATTACGCCATGAGCGTTATCGTCAGCCGCGCGCTTCCCGACGTTCGCGATGGTTTGAAGCCCGTTCATCGGCGCATTCTCTATGCGGCGCATCAGAGCGGCTATCACTGGAACCGTAAATATGTGAAGTCGGCCCGTCCCGTCGCCGACGTCATGGGTAGCTATCACCCGCACGGCGACGCCTCGATCTACGACGCCTTGGTCCGCATGGCGCAGGACTGGTCGATGCGCGTGCCGCTTATCGACGGGCAGGGCAATTTCGGCTCGATCGACGGCGATCCGCCGGCGGCAATGCGTTACACGGAATCCCGCCTGACAAAGGTTGCCCACGAGCTTCTCGAGGATATCGACAAGGAAACGGTCGATTTCCAGGAAAACTATGACGCGACGACGGAAGAACCCAAGGTTCTGCCGGCACGCTTCCCGAACCTGCTCGTCAACGGCTCCGGCGGCATCGCGGTCGGCATGGCGACGAACATTCCGCCGCATAACCTCTCCGAAGTCATCAACGGCTGTATTGCGCTGATCGACAATCCCGCGATCGAGCTGCCTGAGATGATGGAGATCATCCCCGGTCCGGATTTCCCGACCGGTGCGAAAATTCTCGGCCGCGCCGGCATCCGCTCCGCCTATGAGACGGGGCGCGGCTCCGTGGTAATGCGTGGTGTCGCGACCATCGAGCCGATGCGCGGCGATCGCGAGCAGATCATTATCACCGAGGTTCCCTATCAGGTGAACAAGGCGTCGATGATCGAGAAGATGGCCGAACTCGTGCGCGAGAAGCGCATTGAGGGCATCTCGGACCTGCGCGACGAATCCGACCGTCAGGGCTATCGCGTCGTCGTCGAACTCAAGCGCGACGCCAATGCCGATGTCATACTGAACCAGCTCTATCGTTATACGCCGCTGCAGACCTCCTTCGGCTGCAACATGGTGGCCCTGAACGGCGGCAAGCCCGAGCTGATGAACCTCATGGACATGTTGCGCGCTTTCGTGGCGTTCCGCGAGGAAGTCATCAGCCGCCGCACAAAGTATCTGCTGCGCAAGGCGCGCGATCGCGCTCACGTCTTGGTCGGTCTGGCGATTGCCGTTGCCAATATCGATGAAGTCATCCGCGTCATTCGCCAGGCGCCGGATCCGCAATCGGCCCGCGAAGAGCTGATGACGCGCCGCTGGAATGCTGCGGATGTCGAATCTCTTATCCGGCTAATCGACGATCCCCGCCATCGCATCAACGAAGATGGCACTTATAATCTCTCGGAAGAGCAGGCGCGCGCCATTCTCGAACTGCGTCTGGCACGTCTAACCGCTCTCGGCCGTGACGAGATCGATGAAGAACTCAATCAGATCGGTGCGGAAATCAAGGACTACCTTGATATTCTCTCATCGCGCGCCCGCATTCAAGCCATTGTAAAAGCAGAGCTTGCGGCGGTTCGCGACGAGTTCGGAACGCCGCGCCGCACCGAGATCGTCGATGGCGGTCTCGAGATGGACGACGAGGATCTGATCGCCCGCGAGGATATGGTCGTCACCGTTTCCCATCTCGGCTACATCAAGCGCGTGCCGCTGACCACCTATCGTGCGCAGCGCCGCGGCGGCAAGGGCCGCTCCGGAATGACCACCCGCGACGAGGATTTCGTTACCCGGCTATTCGTTCTCAATACGCATACACCGGTCCTCTTCTTCTCCTCTCGCGGTATCGTCTACAAGGAAAAGGTCTGGCGTCTGCCGATAGGCACGCCGCAGTCGCGCGGCAAGGCCCTGATCAATATGTTGCCGCTGGAGCCCGGCGAACGCATCACTACGATCATGCCGTTGCCGGAGGACGAGAGCACTTGGGACAATCTCGACGTCATGTTCACGACGACGCGCGGAACCGTGCGTCGCAACAAGCTGTCGGATTTCGTGCAGGTGAACCGCAACGGTAAGATCGCCATGAAGCTCGAGGAGGAGGGTGATGAAATCCTATCCGTCGAGACCTGCACGGAACATGACGACGTGCTTATGACGACGGCGCTAGGCCAGTGCATCCGTTTCTCGGTTTCGGATGTGCGCGTCTTCGCCGGCCGCAACTCGATCGGCGTCCGCGGCATCACGCTTGCACCAGGCGATCGCATCATCTCGATGACGATCGTCCGGCATGTGGATGCCGAGCCATGGGAGCGTGCGGCCTATCTCAAGCGGTCCGTCAGCGAGCGCCGCTCTGCAACGGGCGATGATGAGGAAATCGCGCTGGTGGGTGAAGAAGTCACTGAAGAGGGACAGCTCAGTGATGAGCGTTATGAGGAGCTCAAGGCTCTCGAGCAGTTCGTCTTGACGGTCTCGGAAAAAGGCTTCGGCAAGCGTTCGTCTTCTTACGATTTTCGCATCTCCGGTCGTGGTGGCAAGGGTATTCGCGCCACCGACACATCGAAGACGGGCGAGATCGGCGAGCTTGTCGCTGCCTTCCCGGTCGAGGATGGCGATCAGATCATGCTCGTCTCGGATGGCGGTCAGCTGATCCGCGTTCCCGTCGGCGGCATCCGTATCGCCAGCCGCGCCACCAAGGGCGTCACGATCTTCTCGACTGCGAAGGATGAGAAGGTCGTGTCCGTCGAGCGTATCAGCGAGCCGGAAGGCGACGAGGACGATGCTTCGGCAGCCGAGGATGACACCGTTGCTGGTGAGGCAGGAGATGCCGGTAGCGAGGGTAGCAGCGAATAATAGTTTTCGCTGTGCCCACTCGGAAATGGTTCGGCAGAACCATACTGAAGATTCTTAATCGCATGAGCTTGGCAACAGGCTCATGCGATTGTCATTTGGAGCATAGCGCGCCGGATCTCGCGGCCTATTCTTGAATCTTTATTCCGGACGTTCGCGGTTTTGCAAAAGGGGTGGCAGAACCTCCAAGCTTTCCCGCTCGAGCTGCGCGAAAACCTCGTCATAGCCGAAACGGAAATGCCAGCCGAGTACCGTGCCCGCAGATTTCGATGCGTATATGCGATCGATTTTGTCAGGCAGCGGCCAGTTTCGCTGTGCAAATTTCGCTGCAAGGCCGGGCGCGCGCATCTGGATGACGGAGGTTGCGTCTATCGCAAGTGCCTCGCAATCTTCCGGTTTGAACAGTGTGCCGGCAGAAACGATATGTCGTTGAAAATCTTTGCCGCCATTCGTTAGCGCTGCAACATGGGCATCCGCGACATCGCGGATATCGACGCCGCGATGCAGGCGATGAACAGCCATGACGTTGGCTGATTCCGGAAAACTTCGCGACATGCGCAAAACGCGGACCTGCAGATCCGGGCCAACCATGCCTTTGAGGATCTGCTCGGCTTCCAGTTTCGTGCGGTGATAGATGCTTTTCGGTTGCGGCACGGTGTCTTCGTCGATCCATGTGCAATGACCGGGAACGACGGCGCGACCATAAAGTGCAGTCGTGCTGGTGAACACCAGTCGTTTCACGCCGGCAGCCAGCGCTGCTTCCGCAAGCTGCCGGGTTCCGTCCACATTGATGCGGCGAAATTCATCGTCGGAAAATTTGCCGACATGGGGCGCGTGCAAGGCCGCGCAATGGATAACCGCATCCGCACCCGTCAGCGCCTGATGCAGCAATGCGGCATCGGTAAAATCTCCGACGAAGTGCGTTGTCGAAAACGGCGAGCGATCGATCCCTATTATCGTGTGGCTCGGCGCCAGCGCATTAAAGATTGCCCGGCCAAGTCGCCCAGAGCTGCCTGTCAGGACAATGCGCATCTCGCTCCCTCGAAAACCCTCGTCACCATAGCATGATTGAAGTGCCTGGTACGCTTCAACTCGCAAAATCATGCTTTTGTGTCGATACGACAGGGGAATGAAAGGCGAGGATTCGTATTGTAACACAATAAAAAACCGGACGCTGGCGGGAAGAGCGTCCGGTTCAGGGTCCATCCGAGCATATGTGGCGGGGAGAGATGCTCAGTACGCGGAGATCAGAGCGTCTTGTGACGCTTATGCAGTCTCTTGCTCTCTTCGCTTTCGCGGTGGAGCGCCGAAATGGTGGATGCGACTGACACGACAAACATGATGCTGATGAAAAGTGTAAGCAGCGTCAAAATAGTGAACATGATCGCTCCCTCCTCAGGTGGGACTAGCGTTCAGATCCCTTAGTACTGGCTCGAGGCAACGAAGGGACGAGCCGAAGCAAAGGGACCGTAGATCTTCGACTGGTCGGGTTTCTGATCGTAAAGTGCAACGGTTGCTGCAAGCATTCCCGAAATCATGGCCATCCAAACAACGTTAATAAGGGTGATCTTGTCGGGCATACTCTTCTTCCTTCTTGCCGCAATGTGCAATCTGAGTTTCGGACTGTTAACGCGGCGTTTTCCAAATGGTTCCGCCGATATTGAGAGCTATCTAGCAATGCGTGCCTGAAGCGACCTTGAATGCCTTGTTCATCTGGCGTTCAGATTCGCGATGCGTTTTGCGCATGGCAGTGGCGATTTCTTGGGCAAAATTGATATACTTGCCGTTTTCCGAGGCGGAATCCCATTCAATCTCATAATTGTCGGAGAAAAGATGAACGAGGTATTCGACCAAAAATGAACCGATGATGGCGCCTGCAATGATGAACACGAGCATGGCATGATGTCCCTGAAACCGAGATCGGCGAGCCGTTGAACTAGGCCCGTTTCGATGTTGATGCCAGTAAAGCATTGTCGAGCTGAAACAGGCTTGAACGGCGTATTCATCTGCAGTTCAGAGGCGGCCGTCGGGTTGCAAATCACTTGCGACGCGGCCTCATCCATGACAAAAGGCGTCGAAACAACGAGCCGGCTTGATAATGACGACAGCCTTCTATCCAGGGTCGTTCGACCCAATGACCAACGGACATCTGGATGTCCTCGTGCAGGCGTTGAATGTCGCAGCCAAGGTGATCGTCGCGATCGGCATTCATCCCGGCAAGAAGCCGCTTTTCTCTTTCGAGGAGCGGGCGAAGCTCATTCGCAGATCCCTTGGCGAGGCTCTGCCGCAGAAGGCGGGCGATATTTCCGTCGTCGCCTTTGACAATCTGGTCGTCGATGCCGCCCGCGCCCACGGCGCGACCTTGCTCGTACGCGGCCTGCGTGATGGCACCGATCTCGACTATGAAATGCAGATGGCCGGTATGAACAGGCAGATGGCGCCGGATATTCAGACGCTGTTTCTGCCCGCTGGCACAGCCTCGCGGCCTATAACCGCCACATTGGTGCGGCAGATCGCATCCATGGGCGGCGATGTCAGTACCTTCGTGCCGTCGGCGGTTCTGGAAGCGCTGAACGGCAAACTTAAAAATAAGGCCAGCGGCAACAGCTGAGCCGAAATCCAATCCCGAACGGAGCATCCATGAAACTCTTTCATATTGCATTGGCAGGATTCCTGAGCCTTGCCGCCTTCGCAGGCAGCGCGTTCTCGGCCGCAGCCGCAGATCTTTTGACCATCCAGCTCAAGGACGGCCCGGTAGTCATACAGTTGATGCCGGAAGTTGCTCCGAAGCATGTCGCGCAGATCGAGGCGCTGGCGAAGAAGGGTGCTTACGACAACGTCGTCTTCCATCGCGTCATCGATGGGTTCATGGCTCAGACCGGCGATGTCCAGTATGGCAATGCCTCTAAGGGTTTTGACCCGAACAAGGCTGGCACTGGCGGTTCCGATCTGCCGAACCTTCCGGCCGAATTCTCCAAGGTTCCGTTCACGCGCGGCACCGTCGGTATGGCGCGCGCCCAGGATCCGAATTCCGCCAACTCGCAGTTCTTCATCATGTTCGCCGACGGCGCTTTCCTGAACGGCCAGTACACGGTCGTCGGCAAGGTCATCTCGGGCATGGAACTCGTAGACAAGATCAAGCGCGGCGAAGGCCAGAACGGCGAAGTGAGCAACCCTGACAAGATGGTCAAGGTCACCGTCACCAAGAAGTGATTTCACGGGCGTGATCTCAAAAGGCGCGTCGCGGCTTTGGGATGAGATCAAGCCAAGGCAAGTTGCGTGATCCTGCGAGGATCATGCACAAACAGAGAGAACAAGGAAACGAACATGGCTGAGATCAAGGATCCAGAAAACACCCTCATCCTGGAAACCACCAAGGGCCAGGTTGTCATTCAGCTTCTGCCGCAGGTCGCTCCGGAGCATGTTGCCCGCATCAAGGAACTTGCGCGCGAAAAGGCTTATGACAACGTTGTTTTCCATCGTGTCATCGATGGCTTCATGGCCCAGACCGGTGATGTCGAGCATGGCAAGGTTGGCGGCAATACCGCCCGCGCCGGCACCGGCGGCTCGTCCAAGCCCGACCTGAAGGCTGAATTCTCCGCCACCCCGCACGTTCGCGGTACGTGCTCGATGGCCCGTTCGCAGAACCCGAACTCGGCCAACTCGCAGTTCTTCATCTGCTTTACGGATGCTCCGTGGCTCAACAAGCAGTACTCCGTTTGGGGTCAGGTCATCTCCGGCATGGAATTTGTCGACCAGATCAAGCGCGGCGAGCCGGTGAAGGATCCGGATTCGATCGTATCCGCGCGGGTTGCCGCCGACGTCTGATCGTGATTATTCCTGAAACCCGCCTCTTGCGCCGCTGGCGTGAGGGGCGGGTTTCGCTTTGCCTGAATGAATTGCCTGGACCAATTGAATGCGTGTTGACCTTTTCGATTTCGATCTGCCGGAGGAGCGTATCGCGCTCAGGCCCGCCGAGCCGCGCGACAGCGCGCGTCTGCTCGTCATCGATCCGAACAATGGTACACACACGCTAAGCGACCACCAGGTGCGGGATCTGCCATCTTTCCTGCGCCCCGGTGATGCTATGGTCTTTAACGATACCAAGGTGATACCGGCGCAGCTGGAAGGCATTCGTCATCGCGAAGGCGCCCCTGGCCAACAGATCTCGGCGACGCTGCATATGCGTGCCGCGCCCGATCGCTGGAAGGCCTTTGCCAAGCCCGGAAAGCGCATCAAGATCGGTGATCGCATCCAGTTCGGCCACGGCGAGAATGTGTGCGCGCTCGGTTCGCTCGATGCGACGGTCGAGGAAAAGGGCGACGGCGGCGAGATTACTCTGCGGTTCGATCTATCCGGCCCAGCGCTGGACGAAGCGATCGCCGCGGTCGGGCATATTCCCCTGCCACCCTATATCGCGGCGAAGCGCCCGGAAGACGAGCGCGATCGCGCCGATTACCAGACGATCTACGCGCGCGAAGAGGGCGCCGTCGCGGCACCCACCGCCGGCCTGCATTTCACGCCATCACTGTTTGCCGCACTCGATGCTCTCGGCGTCGAGCGGCATTTCGTGACGCTGCACGTTGGCGCCGGCACTTTTCTGCCCGTCAAGGCCGACGATACAGATGACCACAAGATGCATTTCGAGATCGGCTATGTCGATGCGGAAACCGCTGCTAGGCTCAATGCCGTCAAGGCGAGGGGCGGGCGCATCGTCTGTGTCGGAACCACGTCGCTGCGATTGATCGAAAGTGCAGCCGCTGACGACGGCACCATCCAGCCCTGGCAAGGCGCCACGGGCATATTCATCACGCCCGGCTACCGCTTCAAGGCGGTCGACATGCTGATGACCAATTTCCACCTGCCGCGCTCGACCCTGTTCATGCTCGTATCGGCCTTTGCCGGCCTTGATACGATGCGCGCTGCCTATACCCATGCTATCGAGACGGGCTATCGCTTCTATTCCTATGGCGATGGGAGCCTGCTCTACCGGAAAGACTAGGACGAAATGAGCGAGAGCTTTCAGTTTCAATTGAAGAAGATCGATGGCGGCGCGCGCCTCGGCGAAGTTTCCATGCCGCGCGGCACCATCCGCACGCCGGCCTTCATGCCCGTCGGCACCGTCGGCACCGTCAAGGCGATGTATCTCGATCAGGTGCGCGAAACCGGCGCTGATATCATTCTCGGCAATACCTATCACCTGATGCTGCGTCCGACCGCCGAGCGCGTCGCCCGCCTTGGCGGCCTGCACGAGCTGATCCGCTGGCCGCATCCGATCCTCACCGATTCCGGCGGCTTCCAGGTGATGTCGCTATCCGGTCTGCGTAAACTCGATGAGCAGGGCGTCACCTTCAAATCGCATGTCGATGGCAGCTTGCATCACATGTCGCCGGAGCGCTCGATCGAAATCCAGGGCCTGCTCGGCTCCGATATCCAGATGCAGCTCGACGAATGCGTCGCCCTGCCGGCAACGCCGAAGGAAATCGAGCGCGCCATGGAAATGTCGCTGCGCTGGGCGGAGCGCTGCAAGGTCGCTTTCGGCAACCAGCCCGGCAAGGCGATGTTCGGCATCGTGCAAGGCGGCGATGTGCCGGAACTTCGCGTACGCTCGGCGCAGGCGCTGAGCGGCATGGACCTGAAGGGCTATGCGGTCGGCGGTCTTGCCGTCGGCGAGCCACAGGAAGTCATGCTGCGCATGCTTGAGATAACCTTGCCCGAACTGCCGATGGAGAAGCCGCGCTATCTGATGGGTGTCGGCACGCCCGACGACATCCTGAAGTCCGTCGCCCGTGGCATCGACATGTTCGATTGCGTGATGCCGACCCGCTCGGGCCGTCATGGACTGGCCTTCACGCGTCGCGGCAAGGTCAACATCCGCAACGCCCGCCATGCCGAAGACATGCGGCCGCTGGACGAGCAGTCCAATTGCCCGGCCTCGCGGGATTACTCGCGTGCCTATCTGCATCATCTCGTCCGCGCCAACGAAGCGCTCGGCGGCATGCTGCTCTCCTGGCACAATCTTGCCTACTATCAGGAACTGATGCAGGGCATCCGCCAGTCGATCGCCGAAGGCCGCTTTGCCGATTTCATGGCGGAAACGATGGAGAACTGGGCGAGGGGCGATCTCGAGCCGGTGTGATTCAGTTACGCTGAGGATGCGCTCAATCGACTAAGTGGCTTGGTAAATCCTTTATTATCGATTGCTTGCTATCTTTAAGAAACATCGTTTCGAGCCGGCTGAAACAGGCTTGCCAAGAGCAATCTCTGTTTTCAGCCGTGTGCCGAAATGAGCGTGGTGACAATAAAGCATTGGGAAAAATAGCGAATCGGAATAAACGGTCCATCCGCCTTTGAAAAACGTCATTGGCTGATTTGATTGCGTGGCCGCTTGGAATTTTGAAAGAATCCGGCTAAAACGCATTCTCTTAATCGATAAGGGCTGTACTACCGAAAATAGGAGGCACTTGCCGTTGAGGGCGCAACGCAAATTCGGGGCATGTCTTTCGGGACTATTGGTTGTCGGTTTGGCCGCTACGAGCTGCACGACGACGCAGAAGGCAACACCCACCCCCAGCAATACCACCAAGCCCATTCGTGGCGCTAAAGTAACATACAATTACACGACGAAGGACAAGGACTGTCTCGAGCGTGCAATGTATTTTGAATCGGAGCGTTCTGACCCGAGTGGTTACATGGCGGTCGGTACGGTCGTGATGAACAGGCTAACCTCTGGTGCATATCCGCCCACGATCTGCGGCGTCGTTGCCCAGGAAAAGCAGTTCGCGCCAGGCGTGATGACCAGGGAAGTCAAGGATCAGGCAAAGCCGGATCTCGAAGTTGCTGCCGCGAAGATCCTGCGTGGCGAGCGGCATCCCCAGGTAAAGGACGCGATGTTCTTTCATACTGAGGGGCTGAGATTCCCATACGATAATATGCACTACGTCGCTTATGCCGGCGGCAACGCGTTCTATGAGAAGCGTGGTCGCGATGGCGAATTGCAAACGCCTGCGCCGCTTCCGGCTTACGAGGTTGCGATGAATTATGTGCCTACACAGGGCGCGCCGCAATCTCCGTTCGTCCTGCCGGAAACGCAGTCGGCGTCCACGACGTCTGCCGTTGCAGCGTTTACGCCGGTCTCGAACCCGACGGTGACCATGCCGCAGAGCGCGATCGTTATCCCAACTGCGGTTCCGATCCCGACGCCCGCGCCCACGGACATGGCAATTTCGGGACCGCTTTCGAGCGGCGAAACTACTTATACGAATACGCCAATGCCGGCATCGACGGTTGTCGTTCCGCAGCCGCGCCCGGGGTTCGACGGCAACGCGTCGGCGGGAAATTCGCTTAGAATTCGCGGCTAGCAGCAAATGCCAAAACCCTTATCAGCGCGTCTCGTTCTCAGAGGCGCGCTGTTTTGCTGTTTGGGCATGGCCGCAGTTCAAATACCCTCGCTTGCTGTTTTGGCAAGAATCTGCACGCCGTTGATCTTGTAGCTACCGTCTGGCTGACGGGTTATCTGATAGATCGCCGTCCAATCCTTATGATCAATGCCTGTGATCAGCACCTCCTGATAGACGACAGCACCGTTGTCGATCGCTCGGCTTTTGCCGAAGGCGTAGTTGCCAGGATGGTAGACCGGCAGATAGTTCTTCCTCACCATGGCGAAGAAGCTGTCCTTGTCGGGAAAGAGCGCCTTGATGCCAGGCGCGGCGAAGGAATAGGCCGTCGCTGCATCATCGTGCAGAAAAGCTTCGATCTGCTGCTCAATAAGGCTCTGTGCCGTCTGCACCGGATCTTCCGCGTAAGCGACCGGTGCAAAGGCGATGCAGCAGAGAAAAGCGGCGATAGAAAAAGCACGCATATCCGTCCCCAGCCATATGGAGAAAGCTTAGCGCGCTTTGATCGCAAGCAGAAGCGATTACTGCCAGCGGCGGAAGAGGGCGCTGGCGTTGACGCCGCCGAAGCCGAAGCCGTTGGAGATCGCATAGTCCATGGCCATCGGTCGCGCGGTGCCACCGACGATATCGATGCCTTCAGCCGCCGGATCCGGATCCTGTAGATTACGTGTCGGCGGCGCTACCTGGTCTCGCAGAGCCATAATCGTGAAGATCGCTTCCATGCCCCCGGCGGCGCCCAGAAGATGGCCGGTAGCCGCCTTCGTACCGCTGACGGCAATCGCACCGTCACGGCCAAAGACAGTCTTGATTGCTTCCATCTCGCCTCGGTCGCCGACCTGGGTCGATGTCGCATGCGCATTCAGATGCTTGACCTCTGCTCGCGAAATGCGAGCCTGGGAAAGCGCTGCAAGCATGGCCCGGCGCGCGCCATCGCCATCTTCCGGCCCTGCCGTCATGTGATAGGCGTCGGCGGCAGTGCCATAACCGACCAGCTCGGCCAGCGGCGTGGCGCCACGCGCAAGGGCGTGCTCCAGGGTCTCGATGACAAGCATGCCGGCACCTTCACCCATGACGAAACCGTCACGGCCGTTGTCGAAGGGACGGGAGGCTTCCTCGGGGCGATTGCTGAAGCCTGTCGAAAGCGCGCGCGCTGCAGCGAAGCCGCCAAGACTGACCTTGTCGATGCAGGCTTCGGCGCCACCGCAGATGGCGACATCGGCCTCTCCGGAGCGGATCAGCCGCGCGGCATCGCCGATCGCTTGGACGCTGGCGGCACAGGCGGTGACCGGGGCGCCGAGCGGGCCTTTGAACCCATAGCGGATACTCACTTGGCCGGCGGCAAGATTGACGAGGAAGGAGGGGATGGTGAAGGGCGACAAACGCCGCACACCTTTCGTTTCTGCTATGCGAACCGCATCGGCGATGGCGGGAAAACCACCGACGCCAGATGCGATGATTGTGGCCGTCCGTTCCAGAGCGCTGACGTCAGTCGGTTGCCAGCCGGCCTGCAGGATTGCCTCTTCGGCGGCCGCCATGGCGAACAGGATGAACCGGTCCATCTTCTTCTGGTCTTTGACCGGCACATAGCGGTCGGCGTCGAAGCCGGCTTCGGGGTCCTCCGATATATCGGGAACAACACCGCCGATCTTTGCGGTGAGATCGCCTACCATTTCCTCAGGCAGTAATCGGAGGCCGGAACGGCCTTCGATCAGCCTTTTCCAGCTTGCATTGACACCCACGCCCAGGGGAGAAACCAGCCCCATGCCAGTGACGACGATACGATCCATCTTCTTGCTCCTATTATTTCAGGCGTCGAAGCCCAGAAACCATGCTTTCATCTGGGCGATGCGTTCGTGAACGGCGTCGTCGGCTGCCGGCCCTGGCACGAGGATCGTGTCTTCAGGCTGGAAGGCACGACCGGTGACGCGGTCGATGAGAAGCGGGTCGCGATCTTCGCCGGTATGGACGTCGGCTAGTCGCACAGCGACCTCTTCGGCAGGCAAGTGCCGATTGCCCCAGGTAAAGAGTGCCATCAGCACGGGGAAGAAATCCCGGCCCTTGTCAGTCAAGACATATTCATAGCGGGGTGGCCGCTCTTGATAGAGCCGTCGCTCAAAGAGGCCTTCATCGGTCAGATGCTTGAGCCGCCGCGTCAGAATATTGGGTGCAATTCCAAGGCTTTTCTGGAATTCATCAAACCGCCTCAATCCTTGCAGGGCATCGCGTAAGATCAGAATGCTCCACCAGTCGCCGACGCTTTCGAGCGCACGGGCCGCGGGGCATTTGAAGGTGCTGAAGCTGGTTCTCTGCATAGGTAGGGCAGATAGCATGAGTAACTATCATTATGCAAGTTACTAAGTTGGCGCACATCTGCGGGAATTTGCATGAGGGTATCAGCAACAAAATGGAATGAATCGGAATCTGTTTGCGATAATTTCAATCCAGATATTCAGGTTCTTATAGGACTGATATTAAGAGAGAAACTTGCTGGCGTAGCGATATGACAACGACCCCATATTTCATCACGGAGCGGCTACAGCTACGCGAAATTCTTGCCTCCGACGCCTGTTTCATCGGAGAGCTGATCAGCGATGAAGAGGTGCGGCGCTTTCTCGGCGGTCCTGTTCCGATTGTTCAGCGCGAAGCGGCGATATCTGATTATCTCTCGGCCACTGACGGGAAGTTGGCATGGCTGGTGGAAACCCGGGGGACGCAACATCCTCTTGGCTTGATTAGCATTTCTCGCCACACAGACGGCGAGGATTATGAACTATCTTACCAACTTCATCCTGATGCATGGGGCCTCGGTTATGCAACCGAAGCAGCAATGCGTGTCATCGAATTTGCTCTGAATGATCTGCGGCTCGAGCGGCTGATAGCGGAAACCCAGTCTGCTAACACCGCGTCTCGTCGTCTGCTCGAAAGGTTAGGAATGAAGGAGCTACGACTATTGCATCGGTTTGGAGCAGAACAAGTCGTCTATACGAGCTAGTTGTTCATCACGAAGAGATTTCAATAGGGAGGCGCCTTACGGGCGCGCTGGAGTTTTGCCGCCTCAGTCCACCAGGTGAGATCCTCGGCAAAACGGGGAAACGCTCGCGCAAGGGCATCGCCTCCGCTACCGGTCGGTTTACTGTCAACGTCCAACGCCGCCGAGATATTGGCGACCGCGAGGGTGCTTGAGATAACGACCATTCCCATCTCGGAAAGGGTGCCGTGCCAGGAGACCGCTGCATGGGCGCCGGAAAGGCGACCGGCGGAATAGCTGGCAATCGCCGCCGGGCGCCAAAACCATTCCTCCAGATAATGATCAGTCAGGTTCTTCAGCCCGGGCTGCATACCCCAGTTGTATTCGCCCGTGACGAAAACAAAGGCATCGGCAGCCCGAATTTTCTCGGCAAGCTGCTCCATTGCCGAGGGCGCGGAACCTTTGGGGTACTCCTTGTACATCCGATCCAGCATCGGCAGGCCAACCGCCTTGGCATCGATGAGTTCAACATCGTTTCCGCGCTCACGAAGCCCGGTTACGATATAATTCGCTAGACGGATGCCGGCGCGATCCGAGCGGTAGGAACCGTAGAGGACGAGAATACTGTCGGCCATTGTTGATTATGCCCCCACAGTTTGTGCGAAATACTCTACGTGTGTGACTCCGCCGGCACTGAAGCAGAGACTTCCTCCTCAGGAATATCGTCGAAGGACGCGTAATTGAGATTATAGAGCTTCGAATAGAGTTTGCCATTCGCCATGAGCTGATTGTGGTTGCCGCTTTCAAGCAACTGGCCGTTCTGCAGCACGATGATGCGATCGGCCTCGCGTATAGTGGCTAGGCGATGGGCGATGACGAGACCGGTACGGCCCTCGAGCAGCTTCACCAAGGCCTTCTGAATCAGCATTTCGGTATAGCTGTCGATATTCGCAGTGGCTTCGTCCAGCACGAGGATTTTGGCGTCGGCGACAAGAGCACGGGCGAAGCTGACGAGCTGGCGCTGGCCAAGCGAAAGACCGCCGCCGCGTTCGCCGAGAACAGAATCGTAGCCATCCGGAAGACGCATGATGAACTCATGCGCACCGACGGCCTTGGCAGCTTCTATAATTTCCTCGCGCGTTGCCTCCGCCTTGTTATAGCGGATATTCTCCAGCACCGTACCGGTGAAGAGGAACGGCTCCTGCAGCACCATGGCAATCTGGCGGCCGAGCGAATCCTGGGTGAGGGAGCGCACGTCATGACCGCCGACAAGTACCTGGCCCTGCTGCACGTCATAGAATCGGTGAATAAGCGCCATCGAGCTCGATTTGCCTGAGCCTGTAGGCCCGATCAGTGCCACCGTTTCTCCTGGGTTGACCCTGAAGCTGACATGCTTCAGCACCGGATGCTTCGGATTGTAGCCGAAGACGACATCGCGGAATTCCACCGAGCCGTCCATGTCCGGCGACAACTCCTTGGCATTGGGCGCATCCTTGATGTCGATCGGAACATCAAGCACTTCCGTCAGGCGCTGCCCGGAGGCCATGGCGCGCTGCATGACCGAATATTGCATGGTGAGCGAGCGGATCGGATCGAAGAAGCGCTGGATGTAGAACAGGAAGGCGACCATGATGCCGACATCGAGCTTATGGTTCAACACCATCGAGCCGCCGACGATGATGACGATCGCCATGGCCATGCCGGTCAGCGTATCGACGATCGGCACCATGATCTGGGCGTAGCGTGCTGCCGTCAGATGCGACTGAAGATTGGTATGCGCCTTTTCGTCGAAAAGAGCAAAATTGACAGCTTGACGATGCATCCCCTGAACCGCGCGCACGCCATGGATCGCCTCTGCCAGCGCTCCATTGGTAACGGAGTTGGTCTCATGCGCGTTCATAAAGGCGACGCGCGCCTTCGGCAGCCAGAATAGCCGCACGATGAAGAGGATCGGCATGACGGAGAGCGTCAGCAGACCGAGCCGGAAATCGAGCGACAGCATGACGATGACGATGCCGAAAAGCAGAGCTATATCGCCGACGGAAAGCACCGAAGTTTCAAGGAATTCCTGCATGGAGTTCACGTCGCCTTGCAAGCGCGACATCAAACGTCCGACTTCTGTTTTGTCCATGAAGGACAAAGAGACGCGCTGGAGATGCGCAAACATCGCCCGGCGTATGTCGAACAGCACTTCTTCCGCGACCTGGCCGACAAAGGTCTCCTGCACATAGCTTGCTCCGTAATTGACGAGAATTGCCGCAGCAAAAATCGCCAGGGACAGCCAGAGCGCAGAATAATCGATAGCGCCGGGTGCCATCGCCTTGTCGATCGCATGACGGATCACGAGCGGTATGACGATCTGCGATCCCGTGAACAGCAGAACGGCGACGACTGAAATATAAATCTGCCGACGATAGGGGCTGACAAAGGCCCAGATGCGGCGGATGATCTTGCTGTCGAAGACCTTGCCGAAGATTTCCTCTTCGACGCGGTGTGAGCCGACCACGGCACGGGGAGGGCGGCGACCATCCTCGCGCACATCGTTGCGCTCGGTTTCGGTGATTTCCGACATTGTCAAACCTCCCGTTTCGCCCTTTCGAGCGCGCCGCCGCTGGATGTCTTGATGACATCGTCCTCCGGGCGAACCTGCAGATCGTAAAGCGCCTTGTACCGGCCTCCAGCGGCCAAAAGCTGCTCATGGGTGCCGCGCTCGACGATCTCGCCGTCCTCGATGAACAGGATCTGGTCGGCATGCATCAACGAGCTCAGTCGATGGGCGATGATTAGCGTGACGCGATCCCGAGCGAAACGCTTCATGGCGCTGCGAATGCGCTGCTCAGTTGCAGCGTCGATCGCCGCCGTGGAATCGTCGAAGACCATCACGGCCGGCTTCAGCATCAAGGTGCGGGCGATCGTCAGGCGCTGGCGCTGGCCGCCGGAAAGAGACACGCCGCGCTCGCCGACAACCGTGGTGTAGCCGGCGGGCAGACCGAGAATGTAATTATGCAGCTGTGCCGACTCGGCGGCCCGTTCGATGCGGGTTTCCTTTGCCCAGGGATCGCCATAGGCGATGTTGTTCTCGATGCTTGTCGTGAACAGGAAGGAATCCTGCTGCACCACGGCAACATTTTGCCGCAGCGATTGCAGTGTCGCCTTGCGAATATCCTGACCGTCAAGCGTGATCCGCCCGACCGTGACATCGTAGAAACGCGGGATAAGATGCGCGATGGTGGACTTACCGCTGCCAGGCGGGCCGACAATACCGATCGTTTGACCGCGTCTTGCCTCGAAACAGATGTTCTTCAGCACCGGGCGCTCCTCAGCGCCTGGATAGCTGAAGTCGACATTCTCGAAACGCAGCGTACCGTCGGTTACGACGAGCGGCTTGGCGTCCGGGGCATCCTTGATGGGGATATCCAGATCAAGCAGCGCAAACAGGCGCGAGCCGCAGGTCGATGCGCGGGCGAAGGCATTCACCATAAGGCCAAGCTGACGCACAGGCATCTGCAGGATGGTCATGAAGGTCAGGAACGAGGCCAGCGTGCCGACGCTGATCTCGCCCGCAATGACCTTGAGACCACCCAGCCAGAGCACGAGCCCCATCGATACGAAGAAGGAGAGATTCATCGCGCTGGTATTAATGACGCGGATGCCGACGCGCTTATGGGCAAGGGAAAGCGCATTGTGCGAGGCGCGATCGAATTTGAGGATTTCATGCGCCTGTGCGGCAAAAGCACGGACGACACGGATGCCGCCGAGATTTTCCTCCATGACGCGTGTCAGCACCGAGAGCCGTTCCTGCAGCTCGAGCCATGTCGAACGCAGCCGCAACTGGGTGACGGAGGAGCGCCAGGCGACGAAGGGCACGAAGCTCAAGGCCAGGAGGCCGAGTGTTACATCCGTCGTAAGCAGCATGTAGGCGCCGACACCAATCAGCATGGTGAGCAGCACCATACGCACCAGCGCGGTCGAGAAATACATGCGCACGCCTTCGAGATCGAGCAAGCCGACGGTAATGAGATCGCCGGAATGGACCTTATCGTGGAAGCTGAAGGAGAGTTGCTGGATTTTCTCGTAGCAGGCGAGGCGGAGTTCGTAGCCCATATGATGGCCGACGGACTCGCTGTAATAGTTCTGCACCATTGTGAACAGACCGCGCAGGATGCTGACGACAAGCAGCAGCAGAGCTGTCGTCATCAAAGCATTTTCGGCGATCTGGCCGGCGGCACCGCCTGCTACCGCCGTCTGTGTCTGATCGACCGCGCGACCCAGCAGGCGCGGGATCGTCAACTGAAACGTTGCAGCTACGAATGTTGCCCCTATAGCCAAGCTTGTCTGCCAGGGATGGCGCAGCGTCATATGGGTGATACGAACGATCGTCGACAGGCCTTGGCCCCACCCGACCGCATTGATATGCGCGCGCGAGGCCAATGGCTTCGCCGCGCTTCCTATTGAATCGCTGCTCACGCTTTTATCCAGGCATGTTTGAACGAGGCGGGCCCGCTGACGGGTTCGTATCTCAGGGAAAGTATTGATAGGATGAATTTTGCCGATTCCATGGCGACGTTCAAGAGTCAATCGGTCACAAGTCACACGCGAACGTTAGATTGCGTGTTCAAAAAATTGCAGACGATATGTCGGAATTGGACTCGATCGGGCGTCCTTCGGACACCATGCCAGAGAAGGAGGGCATCATGCGCAAGGTTATCGCAGCGACATTCATCAGCCTCGACGGCGTCATGCAGGCACCAGGTGGTCCGAACGAGGATCCGACCGGCGGTTTCAAGTATGGCGGCTGGGTTTTCCCGCACTCTGACGAAGAAACCGGCAAGACGCTCTTCGAACTGTTCGAAAAACCGTTCGATCTGCTGCTCGGTCGTAAGACATACGAGATTTTCGCAGCCTATTGGCCCTATATCGATGAGGACAATCCAATTGCCAATAAATTCAACGGCGTTACCAAATATGTGGCGACGCGCGGCAATGCCGAATTGAAATGGAACAAGAGCCGATCGCTCGGCAAGGATGTCGTTGCCGCGATCAAAGAATTGAAGGCGGGTGAGGGGCCGGATCTGCTGATCCAGGGCAGCGGCGATTTCATTCAGACCCTGCTCCGCTACGGTCTGATCGACGAATACAATCTGGTGATCTTTCCGCTGGTGCTGGGCGGTGGCAAGAAGTTGTTTGCCGGCGGCACAGTGCCCGGCGCAATGAAGCTGCTGCACAGCAAAACCTCTCCGACCGGTGTCATCTTTGCGACCTACGAACCCGATGGACCGGTGAAGACGGGCTCCTTCGTCGGGCAGAAACCCTCCGAAGAGGAGATGGAGCGCCGTAGGTGGCTCGAATAGGTCGCCGTGGGACGCTGTGTGGTGTCCTGCCAAGGCTTACATCGCATGTTCCGACGTTTGAAAATCCCGCAGCGCTTTCATGACTTCGCGAAGACCTCTCGTAAGATGCTTGTCTCGGCGCAACACCATGCCGAGCTGCCGAACGAGTCTCGGCTTGAGCGGCGAGGTAACTAGTTGGTCCGACCTATCCCGTCTCAGAGCCATGTCGGGAAGGATGGACCATCCGAGGCCGGCGGCGACCAACTCCTTAATCGCCTCGACGCTGCCAAATTCCATGGCCGGCTCGGGGTGAACCCCGCCAGCCTCGAACCATTCGTTCGTGGCGCGACGCGTGTTGCCGCCTTCGTAAAGCAGCATCGTCTTGGTTTTCATGAATTCCACATCCGGCCCGCCCTCCGGCATCACGCTTCCATTGGGAGCCACGGCCAGAAGCTCGTCTTCATGGAATGGCTCGACTTCGAGCGAACGGCCGGAGGCGGGCAGGGCAACGACCGCGAGATCCAACGTATTGATTTCGAGGTCGCGCAAAATCTCGTCGATATTGCCGACACGGACGATGATCTCGAGATCGGGCATGCGCCTCTTTGCTATGGCGATGGCGCGCGGCAGTAGATGAATCGAAGCGGTGCCACCGCTGCCGATCCGCACGCGCCCGACTGATCCCTCCCGAAAAGGTGTCATCGCCTCCTCTGCTATGGAGCAGGCTTCGATGATGCGGCGGGCATGCGGAAGCAGGTCAAGTCCGGCCGGCGAGGGCTGCGCCCGCCGTCCGACGCGCTCGATCAGCTTTACCCCGAGACGCTGCTCCAGAAGTTTCACCTGCAAACTGATGGCCGGCTGAGTCAGCCCGACCTTATCGGCAGCGGCCGTAAAGCTGCCAAGATCGACAACACTGACAAAGGCGGCTAGCTGATCCAAGTTGAGCAATAAAAGAATTCCTTATAGTTTGTATAAACACCATAAGCTTCATTCATTATCCGCGCCAGTGCATCCTAAGCCCATGTTCATACGAGCTTGAGGAGCAGGAAAATGACGACCGATATCGATAGACTAATGTTAAGAGCGGCCACCGTAGCAGGCAGAGGTCGGGGAAAGCGGGGATTTTGGCGAAAGGCGCTGCAGAGATTTCTGAGCTACCTGGAAAAGCGCGAGACAAGATGGAGCCTGCGCGAACTGACCGATGATCAGCTTCGCGACATCGGGATGACGCGCGCCCAAGCGCGTATCGAGGTCAATAAGTCGTGGTTCTGGGGATAAGCCTCTGGAAGGCGTTCGACTAACGGCCTCACACGTCGAATAGCTGTGTTCTGAACGCGATTGATAGCGGAGGGCGGCTGAAAGCTTGGCCGTTCGGGTAAGGGCGGGCAAAATGGGCTGGGGACTATTTTCCAATCGCCCCTTTTTCATTCCGTTGTTCTTTTTTCCGCCACAGATTTGCCCGATCCCTTCCGCTCGAAAGCAAGCCACCTGTTTCCTCGGTGCGTGCTGTTTCACCCAGAACATCCAAGTACGAGACCGCAAATTTATGCCCACGACAAAATCCCTGCTCCTCGCCGCGGCGATTTCGACCCTATCGCTTCTCGGTGCAGCTTCGGTAGCGGAGGCTGGGCAAGCAAGTTATCTCGTGGATGCTCATAGCGGCCAGGTGCTCGAAGCGTCGAATGAGAACGAGCTGAATTATCCAGCCTCGCTCACCAAGATGATGACGCTCTATCTCGCCTTCGGAGCGTTGCATGACGGTCGTCTGAAATGGGATCAGAAGCTGACTATGTCGGAAAATGCCGAAAGCAAGGAACCCTTCAAATTCGCGATCGGTGCTGGCCGCAAGGTGACGGTGCGCGAGGCTGTCGAAGGTATCGTCGTCCTGTCGGCCAATGATGCGGCTGTCGCGATTGCCGAGCAGCTTGGCGGCTCGGAGGAGAGCTTCGGCAAGCTCATGACTGCGAAGGCGCATGAGCTTGGCATGAGCAGGACCGTCTTCAAAAATCCCTCTGGTCTGCCGGATCCCGAACAGGTCACGACTGCGCACGACATGGCAACACTCGGCGTCGCGCTGATGCGCGACTTTCCCGAGGAGTTCAAACTCTTCTCGCTACGCGGCATGAAGTTCCGCGGCATGAAGCTGCGGGGCCATAACAATCTGATGTATCGCTACGCAGGCGCCGACGGCATTAAGACCGGCTATACCGACGCCTCCGGCTACAATCTCGTGACGTCAGCCTCGAAAAACGGCCGCCGGATCGTCGGCGTCGTGATGGGCGAAAAGACGGCGCAGATTCGCGACGACAAGATGGCGAGCCTTCTTGACGCCTATGTGCCGACAGCAGCCGTCGCTACAGGTTCGACAGTGACAATCAAGCAGAGCACCACCAACTGATTTTGGCGCATGGAGGGTGGAGGCAAGTCGCACTTCATCCTTGAACCCACCCACACACCACACCA